>VGJW01000018.1 GCA_016867265.1 Candidatus Tanganyikabacteria bacterium | reverse complement strand
CATCTGCGGCTACACCGACGACGACGTCGACTCGGTCTTTGCGCCCGAACTGGACGGCTTGGACCAGGAACAGATTCGCCGCTGGTACAACGGTTACAACTGGCTGGGGGAAGCCGTCTACAACCCCTTCGACCTGCTGCTCCTGTTCGACAAGCGGGAATTCCGGTCCTTCTGGTTCGAGACGGGCACGCCCACCTTCCTGGTCGACCACCTGGCCAAGCACCGGTTCTTCACGCCGGATTTGTCCCGCCTGCAGACGACCGAGGCTCTGCTTTCCAGCTTTGACGTCGACCACATCGAACCCGAGGCGCTGCTGTGGCAGGCCGGCTACCTGACGCTGCGGGGCGTCGAGACCGAGCGCTCGGGCAGGCAGTTCTACCACCTGAGCTACCCCAACTCCGAGGTCGAGGCTGCGCTCAACGAAGCCCTGCTGCCCCGCTATGGTCCCGAGGCCCGGCCTGCAGCGCAAGCCCGGCAGCGCCTCGAACGCGCCCTGTATGCCGGAGACATGGCAGGCGTGGAAGCGGCCTTCCCTGGCCGTTTGCGGCCATTCCCCATGACTGGCACCGCATCAACACCCTCGCCCGCTTCGAGGGCTACTACGCAAGCGTCTTCTACAGTCACATCGCGGCGCTCGGCCTCGATGCCCGGGTGGAAGAGGCGACCAACAAGGGGCGAATCGACCTGGCCCTGCGCATGGACGAACGCGTGTATGTCTTTGAATTCGAGGTCGTCGAGCAGGTGCCCGGCGGACGGGCGCTGGAACAGTTGCAGGCACGCGGCTACGCCGAGAAGTACCGGGTACCCGGCGTAACCGTGACGCTCGTCGGGATTACCGTTAGCCGAGAGGAACAGAACATCACGAGATTCGAGGTGGCTGAGGCGTAGGCGCTGATTGCTGGACTTCCAATGTGTTCGAGCCCAGCAAACCTAGTACCGGAGCCCGCTGTCCCTTAAGTCCCCCTGAAGCACCGCTCCCGGTGATTGGCCAGGAACGGCAGATGCCCGCGCGTCAGGCCGTCCATCCGTAGCCCGTCCGTCACACCCAGCCGAAACCGATCCTCGTGGCCCAGCAGCGAAGACCACAACAGCCGGCCGTCCCCGGCCACGGCCATGAGCCTCTGATCGAAGGCCGCATCGAGGTGCGCCGCAAGCAGCAGGCCGTTGCAAGGGTCCAGCCGTTCGGCATCGGTGGCGTCCTTCCACGGCTTGGCGTGGCTGGCCCGCAGAAGTTCGGGCATGGCCAGTCCCGCCACGGCACAGCGCCCGCTCCAGAGCTGGATCAGCCGTGCACGGAAGAGGTCCTGACCCCGACGTTGGCGGACCAGTGCTTCGGCCTCGGTGTAGTCGATGGTGCGGTTGAGCTGCGCCAGGCTGCGCTCCGGCGCAAACCCGGCAGCCCGCCGCAAGGCGTGCAGAATGCCGGCAAACTGTCCCCGTAGCGCACCACCAGGCCAGCCCGGACGCCATCGGGCCACCCAATCACCCTCAGGTGGCAGTTCGATGTCGAAGCCCGCATCGACGATCTGCATTCGCAAGAGGACGGCATCCATCAGGCCTGCACCCCACCCGGAAAACCCGTGGGCACCATGGCCTCCTGCCACCGGCCGAACATGCGATCCCTGGCCTCAAGCACCAGCCGTTCCGTCCGGTATTCGCCAGACCGCGCCAGCTCATTGCGCTTGAGCCCCCGGAAGGTCTCGGTGAGATAGTCCGCGCCCATCACCGCCGCCGGGTCCGGAATCTACGGTCTATTCTGGAACCGAGTGAGCCCGTCGACCCGTGCCTTGAGATCCACGGCCCGGATGGTCGTGAAGGACCGGGTGAATCCGGCGTACTGGCGAACGACATGTTCACGCAGGTCAAAGACGTCCGAGGGGCCCCGCCTCGATGGATGAACAGATGTCCTGCGATTTGCTTCGGCTGCGCATCAATGATTTTGTGTTGTGACAGTGATGGTCGACCACGATCAAGCGTTGATCACGGCCCTAGCCGAGAACAGGACCCCATAATTGCAGGTTTCCGGGGATTCATGGTGTCACCTGACGACACCATGAGCGGAGAACACAGCCGGACAGCCCCGGTCAGACATGACCTGACACAACATCAAAGGCTCAGGTCATGCCGACGACCCATGAAGGTCCGACACCACCCGACCAACGTCCCGGGGTGAAGCCGCAACAGCAAGGCAGTCGCGCGGTATTCTCTCGAGGTGAGGGCGGTCCGGAAATCGTGACCGCTGCCCATCGTCTGCCAAAGGCCCCGACAGCTTCGG
Organism: Candidatus Tanganyikabacteria bacterium; assembly: GCA_016867265.1. Taxonomy (GTDB): domain Bacteria; phylum Cyanobacteriota; class Sericytochromatia; order S15B-MN24; family VGJW01; genus VGJW01. Next base: position 73,546 of record VGJW01000018.1, on the reverse strand, counting down.
CCTGACTCGCGAAGCAACGGGCAAGGAACCCGATGAGGCAACCGGGCAGGTGCCGACTCGTGTTCCATCTTGTCCGTTGTCCTTGCCCATGACATGCCGCTACGGTGGGTAGGCTGGAATATCGGCCTTGCTCTCGTCCGAGATGACCGGATGGCGGACGGGCGATGGCCACATGTCGTGCCGCGACGGATGAGGTGGCCGCGTCAGCACGAGAAAGCATGCGGTTAACGAACTCACCTTCCTGGCTGAAGAGTCGCCTGAGGGCGGTTTCACAGCCCGAGCGCTCGGTGCGGCCATCTCTACCGAAGCAGACGATCTTGGCGCCCTGCCCGAGCAGATCAGGGAGGCTGTCCTGTGTCCCCATGACGAAGGGCAATCTCCGAAGACCATACGCTTGCATCTCGAGAAAATGGCCCCCGCTCATCCGGGATGAGCTGCCCCCTGTCGCCTTCCATAAGGCCTCGCGGACCATATCCTGTAGGGACAAGCCCCCCCTGACCGGAACCTCTGGTGCCTCTCGATACCCAGCATCCCCAGACCACCGTTCGCGCCTTGGAAGCTTCGGTGACCCTCCACCGGCGTGCCTTTGAGGAACGCCAGGCCATCCAGCAGAAGGTCTGCTTCAAGCTGCTTCGGCGAAGGCTCAGGGACTTCGGCCAAGTAGCCCGGGGCCTCGATGCGACCCCCATCAAGGACTTGCTTCGCGTGGGAGCCCAGCGTGGCCTGCTGCCCCTTGACGATGGCTACTGCAACAACCGCATCGACACCGCGCATGACTATGGGGATGGCTTCGCCCAAGAGACGCTTTTGCTCATCCCGGATTTCATCCGGGATGTCATGGCCTTCGAAGCGCGCCTTCACCCGGAATCGCCAGACTCGGGAACGCCAAATTGAACGCGGCAACTGGCCTTGACCTCTCTCCCCGCTGGCGCGACGAGGTTCAGGCGATCCTTGTCCGGTATGTGCCGATGCGCGAGGTGTGGGCGTTTGGCAGCAGGGTCAAGGGTACCGCCTCCGAAGCCAGCGATCTCGACCTCGTGGTACGCAACCCGACGGCGCTCGAGCAGGTCTGCCCAGGCCTCGGTCGCCTGCGTGCCGACAAGGCTGCCAGCGCCCTGCCCATTCGCGTCGATGTCGTCGACTGGGCACGTCTTTCCGAGACGTTCCGGCGAGAAATTCTCGAAGCCTATCTCGTCGTGCGGGAGAGCAGCGAGCCCACCTTGGTGGCAACGTAGCCAACATGCCGCACCCGGGCTCAATGCCCGAGCCAGCCAGATTCCCTGCCAACCGGCTGCCGCTGGCCCCCTACAGAATCCGAGGCACCCGGAACATCCCGTCCTCGACCCGCGGGGCTCCGGCCAGCAGCGCATCCCGATCGAGCGACGGCTCCGGGATGTCAGGCCGCAGGCGGGTCGGCAGCGGGCTGGCATGCACCGGCGCCTCGACGTCATCGACCGGCACCTCGGCCAGCACGGCCATGTGGTCCAGGATCACACCCAGGTCCCGGCTCATGCGCGTGACCTCGTCCTCGTCCAGCACCAGCCGGGCGAGGCGGGCGACGTGACGAACCTCTTCGGGATCGATCGGCATCGGCGACTCCTTCAGGACACGGCGGCGACAGGACCCATGATAGCCCTCGGGGGGCGGCGCCGGCCGAAGCCAGGCACCACCCCCCGAAGGAGACGAACCCGAGGGTTTACTCGACGACCGTCGCGACGACGCCCGAACCGACAGTCCGGCCGCCCTCACGGATGGCGAAGCGCATCCCCTGCTCGATGGCGACGGGCTGGATCAGCTCGATCTCCATCTGGATGTTGTCGCCGGGCATGACCATCTCGACGCCATCGGGCAGCGTGATGGAACCGGTCACGTCCGTGGTGCGGACGTAGAACTGCGGCTTGTAGCCCTTGAAGAACGGGGTGTGACGACCGCCCTCTTCCTTCTTCAGGACGTACACCTCAGCCTTGAACTTGGTGTGGGGCTTGATGGAACCGGGCTTGGCCAGGACCTGACCGCGCTCGATGTCTTCCTTGTCCACGCCGCGGAGCAGGATGCCGACGTTGTCGCCCGCGAAGCCCTCGTCGAGGGTCTTGCGGAACATCTCGACGCCGGTGACGACCGCCTTGCGGGTATCGCTGAAACCGATGATCTCGATTTCTTCCTGGACCTTGATCTTGCCGCGCTCGATACGGCCGGTGGCGACGGTGCCGCGACCGGTGATCGAGAAGACGTCCTCGACGGGCATCAGGAAGGGCTTGTCCACTTCGCGGGTGGGCTCGGGGATGTAGCTGTCGACAGCGTCCATGAGGTCCCAGATCTTGTCGACCCAGGGATTCTCGCCGCGCTGGGTCTTGCCGTTGGCAATCATCGCCTCGAGGGCCTTCAGGCCGGAACCACGAATGATGGGGATGTCATCGCCGGGGAAGCCGTAGGCGGACAGCAGTTCGCGGACTTCCATCTCGACGAGTTCGAGCAGCTCGGGGTCATCGACCATGTCTTCCTTGTTCAGGAACACCACGATGTGGGGAACGCCGACCTGACGGGCAAGCAGGATGTGCTCGCGGGTCTGGGGCATCGGACCGTCGGCAGCCGAGACGACCAGGATGCCACCGTCCATCTGGGCGGCGCCGGTGATCATGTTCTTGACGTAGTCGGCGTGGCCGGGGCAGTCGACGTGCGCGTAGTGACGGCCAGCCGTCTCGTACTCGACGTGCGCGGTGTTGATGGTGATGCCGCGGGCCTTCTCTTCGGGAGCCGCGTCGATCTCGTCATAGCGCTTGGCCTGCGCCTGGCCGGTCGCGGCCAGAGACATGGTGATGGCGGCCGTCAACGTGGTCTTGCCATGGTCGACGTGACCGATGGTGCCGATGTTGACGTGCGCCTTGTTGCGCTCGAACTTCTGCCTGGCCATGGGGTTGGTGGTGCCTCCTTGAGTGGGTGCCTGGAATATGGAGCCCTCGACCGGGATTGAACCGGTGACCTTATCCTTACCAAGGATACGCTCTACCGACTGAGCTACGAGGGCGTGGGGGAACAGTGGGGGGAGAAGGATTCGAACCTTCGAAGGCAGAGCCACCTGATTTACAGTCAGGCCCCTTTGACCGCTCGGGAATCCCCCCGTCAGACGCCCTTGGGGGACGGCTGCGAGGCCGCTTCAGCAAAGAAACGGCACATGATTGTCCCCATTGCGTGTCACCCTGTCAAGGCAAACGGGCGGCCCTCTCCGGGGCTTGCATTCCGGACCCCGGGGATAGAATATATGTTCGATGGAGAACGTCCGAACCCTTGCTGCCGTGACCGCCCACCATGGCCTGCGGCAGGGTTCGCGCCTGCACCGGCAGGCAGGCGGGACGCATCCGACGGGCTTCGCGCCCCTGGACCGGGCCCTGGACGGAGGCCTCCCTGAAGCCGGCCTCGTCGAAGTCGTGGCACCCCGTGGCGGCCTCAGTTCGTTCATGCACCGCCTGGCCGCGACCCGTACCCGTGCCGGCGAGGACGCCGCCTGGCTGGATCCCGGATGCTGCCTCGACATCGCCGGCCTCGAGGCGGCGGGCACGGATCTGGCCCGACTGCTCTGGATCCCCGCAGGTCAGGTGCGCGCACTTCCGGCGCTGGTCGACATGCTGCTCGGCAGCAGCCTCGTCCCCCTGATCCTGCTCGACCTGGCCCATGCCCCCCGCAACAGCGACGTGCCGCAGGGCCTGCCTGCCTGGATTCGCCTGGCACGCCGCGCGGAAAGTCACCGGGTCCTGCTGGTAGCCGGGACACGCCAGCCCATGGCCGGCGCCGCCGCCCATACCAGCCTGCTGCTCGACCCCCCGCGCCCATGCTGGCAAGGGCAGGGCCGGACCCCCCGCACGCTCGAGGGAGCCGACCTCGGCATGCACGTGACGCGTCGCCGTCATGGCCAGGCGCCGGGGCTTCCTGGACACGTGCACCTGGATCTGGACGCATGAGCCCTCCTGTCGATCGGGGCACCGGACGCATCGCCTTCGTGCGCGTGACGCCCTTCGGGCTGTCGGCCTGCCGCCGCCTGCTGCCCGAGGCCGGCGGTCCCGCGGTGCTCGCGGCGCATCCCCGGGGGCAGGCCCTCGTCCTCGAGTGCGACGACGACGCCCACGAAGCCGGCATCCGTGCCGGCATGACCGTGGCCCAGGCCCGCCAGCGCCTGCCCGGCCTGTCCATGCTCGTCCGTAGCCCGGAAGCCGAGCACGACGCCCGCGAGGTCCTGCGCCAGACGGGCTTCGGGTTCTCGCCCCATGTCGCCCTCGAGATACCGGATGGCCTGTGGCTTTCCATCGGCCGTCTCGCGACACCCTTCATGGACGAGGGGCACTGGGCCACCCGACTGCACGAGGCCCTTCGGGTCCGCGGCCTCGCGAACCGCGTGGGCGTCTCGCGCAACCGGCCCATGGCCCTGCTGGCCAGCCTGGCGGGACCGGGCGTGCAGGTGATCCCGCCCGGCGAGGAGACCCGCTGGGCCATGGCCATGCCCTTGGCCCGCTTGCCGCTGGCCCCCGAGGCCCAGGCACGCCTGGCTTCCTGGGGGTTCGTGACCCTGGGCGAGGTCGCAGCCTTGCCCCCGGAGGCCCTCGCCGTCCGCCTGGGCCCCGAAGCCACGCGCATCGCGTCCTTCCTGCAACACGACACACCCTCCCCCCCGTGGGCCGCGGACCCCGTGCCCCACGCCCGGGAGCGTCGCTTCCGCTGCGAGGACGGCTGGGTCGTCACGCGCCTCGACGAGTTGCAAGCCATCCTGGCCCCGCTGTTGACCGACATGGTGCAGGACATGACCCGGGACGACCGGGCCCTTTGCGGCCTCACGCTGACGCTCGGCCTCGAGCCGCGTGGCGAGCATCTGGAACATTGGCACTTCCCCGAGCCTCTCTCGGATGCCCGGGCGCTGCTGGCCGCCATGAGCCCGGTTCTGGAACGCCACCCGCCTCCCGGTGGCGTGACCGACGTGCGCATCGTGGCCGAGGAAGCTCCGCGCCCCTGGGCACAGGGGCACCTGTTCACCCGCTACCAGCCGGCACCGGCAGCCTTCGGGGCCACGCTGGCACGACTGGGTGGCCTCTTGGGCACCCAGCAGGCCGGCAGCCCGCGCCCCGACCCGGTCCGTCGTCCCGGCCAGTGGCTGCTGGCACCTTTTCGCCGCAACGGTCAGCCCGTGCCCGGCCTCATGCCGACCGCAACCGGCCCAGCCGCAGCCACCGCAACGCCAGCCGCGGGGCCCTCGGCCATGAACCCTGCGGGACTGCCCGCGTCTCCCCGTCTGGCGCTGGCCCTTTGGCGTCCCCCGCGCCCCCTCGAGGTCGTCCTCGAGCAGGGCCGACCCCGGACGATCCATTGGCGGCAGCACGCATGGACCGTCCGGCAGGCCGCAGGCCCATGGCCGCGTGAGGCCGCCTGGTGGACGCCCGATCCCGTGCTGCGCGAGGAGTGGGATCTCGAACTGGGATATGGGGGCCTCATCCGGATCTTCCGGGAGCGGACCAGCGGAGCATGGTTCTGGGATGGCAGCTACGACTGAAGCCGTCCTGCTGCGTACCCGCAGCGCCTTCTCGTTCCTCGAGGGGGCCAGCCTGCCCGAAGCCCTGGTGGACGCGGCCGTCCGCCAGGGGCACCGCTTCCTGGGCCTGGCCGATCGGGACGGGGTCTTCGGGCAACCGCGCTTCTGGCGCGCGGCCGAGGCCGCCGGTCTCATCCCTCTCACCGGGGCCGACCTGACCTGGAGCTGGCAGGACGCGCAAGGTGAGACCCGCATGGCCCGGGGCACCTGGCTGGTCCGGGACAGCAGCGGCTGGCACGCCCTCTGCGGGGCACTGACCCTCGCCTGGGGGGCACGCCCCAAGGAAGAGACGCTGCTGGGCGGGGCATGGTTGCCGGAGGCCGACTGGCCCACGACAGGCGGCCTGGTGCTGCTGCCCCCCGGTACTCCCGAGGCACTGGTCCTGCGGATGCGGGAACGATGGGGCCCCGAGGCCCTGCGGCTCGAGCTCATGCGCCCCGGCCTGCGCCGGGATGAACGGGACATCCGCGAGACGCTCGCTCAAGGGCAACGGCTGGGCATCCGCACGGTCGTCGGCGCGGACGTGCGGCATGCGCATCCCGACGAGGCCCCGCTGCTCGACGTCCTGGAAGCCATCCGCCTGGGCCGGACGCTCGAGGCCCTCGCCCCTGCGGCGCGGGGTCACCAGGGCCTGATCACGCCGGCCGAGCTGGCTCATCGCTTCCGGGACCTGCCCGAGGCGGTGCGGGAGACCTGGCATGTGGCCAAGGCCTGCGCCTTCCGCCCGGGCAACCTGGGCTACCGCTTCCCGGACATCGACCTGCCTGAAGGCGTGACGCCCGAGGCAGCCCTGCGTGATCTCGTCCGCGCAGGGCTACCTCTGCGTTACCCGGATGGCTCGCCCAAGGCCGTGGTCCGGCAATTGCGGCACGAAGTCGCCCTCATCGCCCAATTGGGCCTGTGCGGCTACTTCCTCATCGTCGCGGACATCGTGCGGTTCTGCCGGGAGCAGGGGATCATGGTCCAGGGCCGGGGCTCGGCCGCCAACAGCGCCGTCTGCTATGTCCTGGGCATCACGGCGGTCGACCCGGTGGCCCGGGGCCTGCTCTTCGAGCGCTTCCTCTCGGCCGATCGTGAAGAATGGCCCGACATCGACCTCGACCTGCCCTCAGGGCCGCTGCGGGAAGCCGTCATCCAGTACGTGTACCGGCGCCACGGCCGCGAGCATGCCGCGATGACCGCCAACGTCATCACCTACCGGCCCCCCAGCGCGCTGCGGGACGTCGGCCGGGTGCTGGGCTTCGAGGCCGACCAGATGGAGCGCACCAGCCGCAAGCTGTTCCGGCGCGGTGGCCTGCGGCATGGCGAACCCCTGGACATGCCGCCCGCAGACCAACTGCAAGACCTGGGCTTCGATCCGGAAGACCCGCGCCTGCCTTGGCTGTTCCGGCTGGCCCGGCAACTGCTGCGTCTGCCCCGGCATCTCGGGCAACATTCCGGCGGCATGGTACTTTCAGCCGGCCGCCTCGATGCGATCGTGCCGGTCCTGCCCGCCAGCATGCCCGGACGAACCGTCATCGCTTGGGACAAGGACGATTGCGCCGAACTGGGGCTGCTCAAGATCGATCTGCTGGGCCTCGGGATGCTGGGCGTGCTCCAGGACGCCGTGCCCATGATCCGGGCGCATCAGGGCGTCACGGTCGACTATGCCCGCCTGCCCGAGGACGACCCCGGCATCTGGGACATGCTCGGGCGAGGCGACACCGTGGGCGTCTTCCAGCTGGAAAGCCGGGCCCAGATGGCCATCCTGCCCCGCCTGCGACCGCGCTGCTTCTATGACCTGGTCGTGTCCATCGGCCTGATCCGTCCGGGCCCCATCGTGGGACGGATGGTGCAGCCCTACCTCGAGCGACGGGCCGGGCGCGCACCCGTCACCTTGGCGCATCCGGACCTCGAGCCCGTGCTGGGACGCACGCTGGGCATCCCCATCTTTCAGGAACAGGTGATGCGCATGGCGATGGTGATGGCCGGTTTCACGGGCGCCCAGGCCGAGCGCCTGCGGCGGGCCATGGGCTTCAAGGAAGGCGAGGGGCGCATGCGCGCCATGGCCGACCAGCTCCGCAAGGGCATGACGGCGCGGGGCATCGCCCCGGAGACCATCGAGGAAGTCGTCGGGCAGATCACGGCCTTTGCGCAGTACGGCTTCCCCGAGGCCCACAGCCAATCCTTCGCGCTCATCGCCTGGGCCACGGCCTGGCTCAGGCAGCACCATCCCGAGGCCTTCCTGGCCTGCCTGCTCAACCACTGGCCGATGGGCTTCTACCATCCCTATACGCTTGTCACGGATGCGCAAAGACACAAAGTCACAGTACGCTCAATAAGCATTAATCACAGCAACTACCTTTGCACACTTGAGGAAAGTCATCAAAATGACAAACCTGCCGTCAGATTGGGCCTGCGCTACATCCTGGGCCTGACGACGGAAGAAGGACGCCGCATCGAGCGCGCACGAGCCATACACCCCTTCCGCAGCCTGGGCGACATGCTGGCACGCACGGGCCTGTCCGCACGCACCGCGGAACGCCTCGCCGAGGCCGGGGCCCTCGATGGCCTCGAGGGCAGCGGCACGGGTCGCCGACAAGCCCTGTGGCAATTGCATGGCCTGCCCCCCGCGCTCCGGACGGCCCTGCTCGCCCAGGCGTGGCCCGACATGGATGACGACGCCCCCCTGCCCGACATGGACCCCCTCGAGCACCTCGCGCGCGATCTGGCCGTCACGGGCCTGTCCGTGACGGACCATCCGATGCGTCATGTCCGGGAACGCCTCTCCCGACAGGGTGTCGTGACGGCAGCCGTCGCGGCCACGTTCCGTCATGGCCGGCCCGTCAGCACCGCCGGCTGCCTGATCGTCCGCCACCAACCCCCGACGGCCAAGGGCGCCGTCTTCCTGACGCTCGAGGATGAGACAGGCCACAGCAACATCGTGCTCGCACCCGAGCGCGCCAAGGCGCACCGGGCCATGCTGCTGGAACATCGGATCCTGCAGGTTACGGGCCGCATGCAGCGCAGGGACGGTGCCTGGAGCATCCAGGCCGAGGACGTCCGCCCCGTGATGCTGCATACCGACCCCGGTGCGCGGCCCGCCACAGGATGAAGGGGTGCACCGCCTCAGCCTTTCGCTGCCTGCCCTCGCCAGCCTGCTGCTGGCCCTGCCGACCCAGGCCCAGATCGAGGACGATGGCGGAGATACCCAGAACGTGCGCATCCCCGGTCCTCCAACCGGGACCAACCCGCAATTCCTGCCCCCGGCAGCCCTGCCCCAAGGCCTCGGCGGGCCCCTGAGCCCGGCCCTGACGGGAGGACCCGCAGCGGCCGAACGCCAGCCTCGCCTCCATCTCGCGGCACGCCTCGAGGCCCTCAACCAGGGCGGCATCGGCAACCTCGTCCCGGGCGGCGTGCCCGACTTCCTGAAAGACGCCGTGCTGAGGCTGCCTGCCGGTCCCATCGGGGGCCGGCCCACCGACATGCAGGCCGGCGTGACATGGCAGGCTGATCCCGGCACGCGCTGGAGCATCGTCTGGGAAAACACCCAACAGTTGCGCGAGCCGCTCACGAACCTCGACCTGCTTGCGACGGCAGCCCAGCGCCAGCAGGCGCGCCTCGAGCCCAAGACCGCGCAGGACCCGCGTCCCGTCAGCCTGCTGCGCGAGGCCTCCCTCCACCTGATCGATGTCGAGGGGCGTGGCCAATGGCAGTTCGGCCAGTTCGCCGTGCCCTTCGGGCTGCCGTCGTGGCATACCGTCGAACCCCCGATGGGCCTGAGCGCGGCCGAGACCGCCGCGACCGACGTGCTCGCAGGCGCCGGCTGGGGGACGGTCCAACCCTTTGCGATGGTCCGACGCCTGGACATCGGCACGGCGCTCGAAATCCGGTCCGGCAGCAACGTCTCGACGGTGGGGCTCTTCAACGGCACCGGTCCGCAGCGCCTCGACGACGACCCGGCCAAGGACCTGCTGCTGCGGACGACATGGACCGCAGGAAACAACGACACCTTCGGCATCTCCTACCTCGCCGGCGAGGGGCGTCCCCTGCTTCCCGGATCCCCGGCGGCGCCCATCTGGGGTAACGTGACGCCCAGGCGCATGTACGGGGTCCACATGAGCCTCGGCTTCGGCCCCGCGTTGCTACGCGGCGAATGGTGCAGCCGGGCGGACCTCGATACGGACAACCCGGCTGCCCGCCAGGGCTGGGCCCTCGAGTTCAGCCTGCCGGGACAACAAGGCGAGGCGACGTACGCCCAGTGGGCCGAGGCCCATCATCCGGCGACCCCGATGGGCCCCTATGCCGGCAGGACCTGGACCGTGGGCCTGCGCAACCGCCTGGCACCCGGGACCTACTGGCGCGCCGAGTTCAGCGACCGGCGCGAACTCTTGGGCAACCTGGTCCTCGAACAGCAGCGCACCCTGACGTCCATCGACTGGCTCTGGTAGAAGCGCTCAGAACATCAGCTTTCGTCGCCGCATGGCGACGGCTTCGATGAGCCCGATCGCGAGCATGTTGGTCACCAAGGCCGTACGCCCGAAGCTCATCATGGGCAAGGGAATGCCAACGACGGGCAGCAGGCCCATGGCCATGCCCAGGTTGACCACGACGTGGAAACCAAGCATCGTCACCACGCCGATGCAGAGCAAGGCCCCGAAGCGATCCTGCGCCTGCATCGCGACAAGCAGGCCACGCCCGAGCACCACGGCATAGAGCAACATCAGCACGAGCCCGCCGGCAAAGCCCAGTTCCTCACCCAGGACAGAGAAGATGAAGTCCGTGTGCTGCTCGGGAATGAAGTGAAGCTGGGTCTGCGTCCCCTGCATGAAGCCCTTGCCCAGCCAGCCCCCGCTGCCGATGGCGATTTTGGACTGGATGACGTGGTAACCGGCCCCGAGCGGATCGGCCTCGGGGTCGAGGAAGGTCAGGATGCGCTGCTTCTGATAGTCCTTGAGCAGGTTCCAGACCTTGTCGGCACCCACACCAGCCAGCAGGTTGGCCAGCCAGACAGCGAGCGGCAGCACCTTGTGGCCCTTGCGGCTCCAGGCCAGCCAGCCAGCTAGTCCGGCCAGATAAGCCCCGAAGACCCAGGGGCCCACGTGGTAGCAAACGGCCCCGAGCAGGGGTGAGGCCATCTTGAACAGGACGGAGACCGGCAGGCCCGCCCAGAATGTCATGCCGACGGCAATGGCACCGTAGACGAGCGAGGTCCCGAGATCGGGCTGCTTGAAGATCAGCAGGGCCGGCACCAGCACGGTGCCCAGCACCGTCAGCAGCCCGTCCGTTGCATGAATGCTCTTCTCGGAAAGCACGCGCGACAGCGTGACGATGAGCGCCAACTTCGCGAACTCGGAAGGCTGGAACTTGACACCCGCGATGGCAATCCAGCGCTGGGCCCCGAGTGCCGTGTGCCCGAACAGCATGACCGACAGCAGGCCCAGGATGTTGAGCCCGTAGATGAAAGGCGCGGCCGACCGCAACCAATGGTAGCCACTGACGGCCAGCAGCATCGCGAGACCGAACGCCGGTCCGAACAAGGCGGCCTGGGCCCCGAAGTCGGCCTTGTGGCCGCCATGCGTCACACTGTGGATGCAGGCCAGCGAGATGCCGACAATGCCGAAGACCGCCAGCAGCAGCCAGGGATCGAACTGGCGCCAGTGGCGCGCCGGCATGCCGAGGGCCACGGCAGCCCCGTCAGGTCAGGGCTGCTTCGCCGGCGGGGCGGGCAAGCGATGCATCGTCGGCCTCGGCTTCGCCAGCCGTGGCCTCAGTTCCGACTTGGGCATCGGCAGCAGTCTCCGACAACGCCCCGGCCAGACCGGTGGCCACAGCCTCGATGACCGAATCGGCGTCCGCGCCGGCGGAAGCAGCCTCGGCAGGCGCGCCCTCCGAAGGCACGGCCGTCGCTGCCGCTGCATCGGCAGCGACGGCGTCGGCAAGCAACTGCGTCGCATCCTCACGGACCCGGACGATGGGCACGCTCGCCAGCAGGGCCACGGAGCCCTCGCTGCGGTCGAGGTTGAGTTCGAGGGCACCTTGATCGATCTCGACGTACCGATGCAGGACGGCGAGGACTTCGGTGCGAATGCGCTCGAGCACTGCAGGCGGAATGACGGACCGATCCTGCATCAGAACCAGCTTCAGGCGATTCTTGGCTGTGTCCCTGCTGGCTTCCGAACGACTGAGGAAGCGATCGAGGAATGCGAACATGGCGATGCTTCTCCTTGGTTACCGGACGCCCGTCAGGAAACGGCGGAGGCGACCCATCAGGCCGCCTTCGTCGAACTGCAGGAACGGGACATCCTCGCCCCGCAGCCGCCGCGCGATGTTGCGGTAAGCCTGGCCGGACTTGGCCGCCTCGTGCAGGCTGACGGGTTCGCCGCGGTTCGACGAGTTGATGATGGCCTCGTCGTCGGGCACGATGCCCAGCAACTTGATGTTGAGGATTTCCTGCACGTCCTCGACGGACATCATCGTCTCGTTCTTGACCAGATGCGGCCGAAGACGATTGACGATAAGCGACGGGTTGCGCAGCTCGGCGGCCTCGAGCAGACCCACGATGCGATCGGCATCGCGCACGGCCGAGACCTCGGGATTGGTCACGATGACGGCCTCGGTAGCCCCAGCCGTCGCGTTGCGGAATCCCTGCTCGATACCTGCGGGGCAGTCGATCAGGATGAACCCGAAACCATCCGACTGCAGGTCGGCGATGAGTTCCTTCATCTGCTCGGGCGTCACGGCTGACTTGTCGCGCGTCTGTGCGGCAGGCAGCAGCACCAGATTGGGCATCCGCTTGTCCTTGATGAGCGCCTGGCGCAGCTTGCAGCGCTTCTCGACGACATCGACGATGTCATAGACGATGCGGTTCTCGAGACCCAGGATCAGGTCCAGATTGCGAAGGCCGATGTCGGCGTCGATAAGGGCAACCTTCTCGCCCATCGTTGCCAGCGCCATGCCCAGGTTCGCCGTGGTCGTGGTCTTGCCCACGCCACCCTTGCCCGAGGTCACGACGATTACACGTCCCGTGGCCATCCTGTACGCCTCCAGAAAGGGCGGACTCCCGCCCGAACAGACATGGCCATGTTAGCAGCACGGAGGCCCCTCCGGGGCGCGGTGGGCGCTACATGGAGAGGATATGGATTTCCTGGCCGCGCACCTCGGCCCGCTCGGGATGCTTGGACAGGGGCGGCTGGCCACCGTCAGGCGCCCGCGCGATCAGGTCGGCGATACGCAACTGCGTCGGGCGCAGGTTGAGCGCCACGATGACGGCACCCCGCTCGCCCGCAGCCCCGGCGTGGGCCATCCCGCGCAGCGTCCCGAAGACCATGATGTCGCCGCCCGCGCGCAACTCGGCCCCGGCGTTCACATCGCCCATGATGATCAAGTGGCCGTCTGCCTCCAGCACCTGGCCGGACCGTACCGTGCCCTTGACGTACTTGGGGACCGGGGGCGACGGGACCTCGGGCTCGGACCGGACGACGGCGGGCTCCAATTCGGCGAGGGCTTCGAGCCCCGCGACGCCAATCGCCTCACGCACCTCGGGGTGCGCAGCCGCGACAGCCACGACCGTCAGGCCGTAGCGTTCCTCGAGTTGGGCCGGCAGGAGACCCAAGCCATCCGGGCAGCCAGCACGCATTCCAAGGTCGAGGGTGCACGTCGCCCCCGCCCAGAAGTCCCGAACGGCGTCCAGCTTGTCGTAGAGGGCGGCCAGCACGTCGTCCCAGGGCGCATCGGCATCCAGGTGCAGCAGCAAGCCACCCCGCCACCCCTTGAGGCGCAACAGGGAGGTCGCCTGCTCGGCGGCAGCGACAACCTCGGCCACGGCAGCCACGACCACGGGCTCTACGGCAGGCTCGGCACCGACCGCAGGACCGGATTCGACGGCAGGCTCGGACAGGGCCGGCACGGACAACGCTTCATCCGGCGCGTGCTCGACCGTTACGGAACGGGGGGCCTTCCTCTGACGCTTGAACATGGCGCCATTCTACCGTGCATCGCCGCCGGGTTGGGTCGGCGGAGGAGAAGGGAGAGGGGGAGGGGGAGGGGGAACCTCGATCGGTACCTTGCGAAGGGCCGCAGCACCGGGCTGCGCCCCCGCCACCAGAGACCCCGAGGCCGGCACGGAAGCGGTCGCGGAGCCCGAGGCCTGAGGATCCACGGGCAGGCCATGGAATTGCCGGAACAACTTGCCGGCAATCGGAGCCGAGACCGACCCGCCGTGCCCGGCCTTCTCGGCAAAGACCACCACGACGAGGCGCGGCTGATCGGCCGGCGTGTAGCCCACGAACCAGGAGTGGGTCTTCTGGCCCTTCACGGCCTCGGCCGAGCCCGTCTTGCCCGCGCTGGTCTTGCCGGGAATGAAGGCCGCAGCCCCGGTACCCGCTTCGACCACGCGACGCAGGCTGTGGCGCAGGTACTGCCATGTCTCGGGACGCCACGCCGGCACCTGCCCGGGGTCTTCCGACTCCTCGGGTGCGGCGGGCCGCAGCAGCTTGGGCCGCACCACCCGGCCCCCGTTGGCGACGGTCGAGAGCATCACGGCCAATTGCAAAGGCGTCGTGGTGAGAAAGCCCTGACCGATGGACATGTTGACGGAGTCGCCCTTGCTCCAGCGCTGGCCGAAGTTGGCCCGCTTCCACGCCCCGTCGGGAACGATACCCGTGGCCTCGCCCGGAAGCAGGATGCCGGTGCGCTGTCCGAGGCCCATCTGGCGGGCGCGCGCGGCAATGCGATCCACGCCCAGCTTCAGGCCCAACTCGTAGTAGACCGTGTCGATGGAGTGGATCATCGCGTCCGTGAAGTTGACGTCGCCAAAGCCACCGGCCTTCCAGTCCCTGAAGACCCGATTGCCCAGCACGAACTCGCCCGAGCTCCAGAACCGGGTCGTAGCCTTGACAATGCCGGCCTCGAGGGCCGCCACGGAAGTCACGATCTTGAAAGTGCTTCCTGGTGGATAGGCTGAGGATATGGCCCGGTTCAACAAGGGCCGGGTGGGCGCATTGACGGCCTTCCAGTCCTCGGGACGCAGACGGCCGGCAAAGATATTGGGGTTGAAGGCCGGCGCGCTGGCGAGCGCCAGAATCTCGCCGTTGCGGGGATCCAGGCAGACGATGGCACCCAGCTTGCCCTGCAGCTCGCGCTCGGCCAGCGCCTGCAGGTTGCCGTCGAGGGCCAGCGTGACATCCTTGCCGGGTATCGGGCTGACCTCGGCAAGCGTGCGGATGGCCCGGCCCCGGGCGTCGACCTCGACCTGCTGCTTGCCGGGCTCACCCCTGAGCGTGCCGTCGAAGACCCGCTCGAGACCCGTCTTGCCGATGATGTCCCCTTGGCGGTACCCCTCGCCCAGGACCTCGAGCTCGCGGTCCGTGACTTCACCCGTATGGCCCAGCAAGTGGCTGGCCATCTGGCCCCGGGGATAGTGGCGCACGGTGATGGGATCGATCGAGACCCCCGGCAGGCGTGCCTGGTTCTCGGCCACGATGGCCATCGTCCTATCGTCCACGTCGGTCTTCACGCGGACCGGCAGGCTGACGGCACGGCGCCACTTCTGGCGAATCTCGTCGGCAGGCACTCCCAGCAGCTTGCCGAGACGTCGGATGACTTCCTCGGTGGTCTGGCGCGTCAGCTTGATGGGGTAGAGCGTCACCGAGTAGGAGAGGCGGTTGGTCGCCAACACCTCGCCGTTGCGGTCCCGCACGAGGCCCCTCGGAGCAGGCTCGAGGATGACCCGCAGGCGATTGCCCTCCGCTCGCTCGCGAAAGTCGGCCCCGCCGACGATCTGCAACTGGCCGAGGCGACCCAGCACGGCCAGCCAACCCAAGGCAAGCGCCGCACCCAGCATCAGCGTACGCGCGCGACTAGGGCTCTGCCCGGCGTCCATCATCCCCGCCGTCCCCCCATGGCCCAGTTGCCGGCGGGCGCCCAAAGGCGCCGGACGACCAGGAAGACCGGGACCGCGACGAGCAGGTCGGCAGCAATGCGCCACGGCCACAGCGCCGCCCAGCGCGTCCACGACCCGAGCCAGGCGACGACAGCCAAATCCTGAATCATGGAGGCCAGCAGCAACAGGGGCAGGATGACCATGGGCTGATGCACATTGAGCATGGGCCTCGCCAAGCCGGCCACGACGCCCAGCAAGGCCCGCAACAGGGTGTACATGATCGACTGGCCCACGAGCAGGTCCGCGACGAGTCCGGACACGACTCCATAGGCAAACCCGCCCCGCGGACCCGAGACCAGGCCCCACGAGACCGCGAGTACCAGCGTCAGGTCGACCCGCACCCCACCCCAGACCGCGAGGTCCGAGGACTGGATGATACCGGCGACCACCAGCAGGCCGATGCCCGTCATCCAGGCCCAGACACCGCCCTCGCGCACCAGCGGGTCACGCGTGGCCGGGGGGATGCGGGCTGCCATCAGAGGGGTCCCGCCAGCGGGTCGAGGACCAGAACCTCCTCGACCTCGTCCAAGGCGACCTCCGGCACGACCTGGACTTGCGGCACGATGGCATTGGGCTGGCGGATGACCCGCGCAACCCGGCCCAGAGGCAGACCCTTGGGGTAGACGCCACCATAGCCGCTGGTCAGCAACAGGTCCCCCATGCGGAAGTCCACCTGTTGTTGCATGTAGCGCAGCTCGAGCACCTGTTCACCGGTACCGACCAGGATGGCGGCCGAGCGAGAACGCTGATCGAGGCAACCGACCTGGTTCCCCGGATCGGTGACGAGGGAGACCTCGCTGGTGCCGGGGCCGACAGCCATGATGCGCCCCACGACGCCACCCGAGGCCATCACGATGGCATCGAGGGCCACGCCGTCCCGCGCGCCCCGGTCGAGGTAGACGCGCGCGTGCCAGTTGTCCGGGGAACGGCCGATGACCCGTGCAGCCCGGCCAACGCCTTGCATCTGGCCCTCCAGGCTCAGCAGGCGCCGCAGTCGCTCCAGCTCATGCTCGACATCCGCCAACCGCGCCAGCTCGGACCGCAGGCGAACGTTCTCGACGGACAAGGACGCGTTCTCCGTACGCAGGACTTCGAGATCCCGTACGAAGCCCGCTCCGCCGCGCACGCCGCCCGCTACCGAAGTCGCACCGGCAAGGAGAGGCTTGAAGGCCTCGGGCAGCAAGGTGCTGCGTCCGCCGGCCCAACTGGTCAGTCCGGCGCCCAGCATGAGGCCGGCCACGAGCAGGACCTCGAGCCAAGGCAGGCGACGCAGGAAGGAGAACACGGATGTGGAAACGCCGGCGGAACCCGGTCGATCAGGCCGTGCCGACCACGCGCTTCAGCTTCGGGAACTGCTCGAGCACGCGACCGGTGCCCATGACCACGCAGGACAACGGGTCGTCCGCAATGTGGACCGGCATCTCCGTGCGGCTGCTGATCAGCTGGTCGAGGCCCTGCAGCAGGGCACCGCCACCCGCGAGCACGATGCCGCGATCGATGATGTCCGCAGCCAGCTCGGGCGGCGTCTTCTCGAGCGTGAAGCGAACGGCGTCGACGATGGCCGACACGGGCTCCTGGATGGCCTCGCGCACCTCGGAGGTCGTGATGGTGACAGTGCGAGGCAGGCCCGTCAGGTTGTAGAGGCCACGGACTTCCATCTCCTGGTCTTCACCCGTGGGGTAGGCAGACCCGAGGCGAATCTTGATTTCCTCGGCGGTGCGCTCGCCGATGGACAGGTTGTGGACCTTGCGCAGATAGGTCGCGATGGAGTCCGTCAACTCGTCACCGGCTACGCGCACGGACTTCGAGACAACGATGCCGCCCAGCGAAATCACGGCGACCTCGGTGGTGCCGCCGCCGATGTCGACGATCATCGAACCCGTGGGCTCCTCGACCGGCAAGCCGGCCCCGATGGCAGCGGCCATAGGCTCCTCGATCAGGTAGACCTCGCGGGCGCCGGCCTGGTAGGCCGCGTCCTGCACCGCGCGACGTTCGACGCCCGTGACGCCGGACGGAATGCCGATGACCATGCGGGGCCGCGAGAAGGCCTGGCGATCAGATGCCTTGCGGATGAAGTGCTTGAGCATCGTCTCGGCCGCGTCAAAGTCGGCGATGACGCCGTCCATCAGGGGGCGGATGGGCACGATGTTGCCGGGCGTACGACCCAGCATCTGCTTGGCCTCCTCGCCCACGGCGTGGACGAAGTTGCGCTGGTTGTGCGAAACGGTGACGACGCTGGGCTCGCGCAGGACGATGCCCTTGCCGCGCACGAAGACGAGGGTGTTGGCCGTGCCAAGGTCAATGCCCATGTCGCGGCTGAAACGGCTGAAAAGCTGGTTGAACAAGGTCGGTTCCTGACAGGAGGGGGCTTCGGGACGGCCTACCGCCCCCCCTCAGAGCGGTCGTCCTAATCGCTGAAGCATAAGGCCCAGCCGCCCTAGCGGCAAGCCGATGACATTGGTATGGTCGCCCCGGATACCCTCGACGAACAGGACGCCACGACCCTGAAGGCCGTAGGACCCGGCCTTGTCGAGAGGCTCGCCGGTGGCGACGTAGGCCTCGATCTCGGTACGGTCCAGCGGGCGGAACTGGACCTCCGTCGTGTCGACCTCGACGTCGATGCCGCCGGGATGAATCACGGCGACGCCCGTGACCACCACGTGGGCGCGTCCGGACATCGCCTCGAGCATCCGGACGGCCTCAGCGGCATCGGCAGGCTTGCCGAGGATGCGCTCCCCTAGGCAGACCAGCGTGTCGGCCGCGATGACCCATGCCCCCGGATGTCGGGTGGCCACCTCCTCGGCCTTGGCGCGCGCCAGCCGCTCGGCGGCCAGTGCACCCGACTCGAGCGGATGCACCGTCTCGTCGACGTCGCGGGGCACATCCACCGCGAAGGGCGCGCCGATCTGTTGCAACAGGGCCTGACGGCGCGGGGATGAGGAAGCGAGAACCCACATGGCCCCATGCTACGCTGCGGAGCGATGAACGACGACCCGAGGCTGCCTCCCGAGGCCGGCGACGCAACCCTGCAGGCAGGGCAGGCCATCGGTTCCCTGATGGAGCTCTGGGGCTTCAAGCGGGTCCACGGCGTGATGTGGACCGTCCTGTATCTGGCCGATGCCCCGCTCGATGCCCAGGAAATCCGGGCCCGCATGGGCATCAGCAGCGGACTCGTCAGCATGACCCTCCACGAGCTCATCCGCTGGGGCGTCGTCACGCGGGTGACCCAGCCGCGAACCCGACGAGAGCATTACAAGGCGGAACCGGACATCTGGCGTGCCGTCGCCAAGGTACTGCGGGAGCGCGAACTGTTCTGCCTGCAGATGGCCCTCGACGACCTGCGCGACGCGCGGGGGTTGCTCGCTGCGGGTACCACGGACGAGCGCACGCGCCGTGCACGGGAACGCCTGGACGAACTGGTCTCGCTGGGCGAGGTAGGTTCCGACCTGCTTGACCGTTTCCTGGACTTGGGCACGCTTGACATCAGCCGGCTGCGCCAGATTCAGCTGGGCATGGGTTTCAGCCGCATTCTCAGGCGGAAGAACCAGCCACCGGCTTCCGGCCGCTGACGAGGGCCACGGCTCCCAAGCCAAGGTCCTGCACCGTGACTTCGGCAAAGCCGCTGATTTCCAGCCGGCGGGCCAATTCTCGCTGATCCGGGAAGTGGCGATTGGACCGGGGCAGATAGGCATAGGCGGCCCTGTCCCCACCGGCCAGCCACGCGAGCCAAGGGGCGATGAAGGACGCGTGAATCGCGGTCAACAGGCGCAGGATACGGGAGCGGGGCTTGCCCAGATCCAGCGAGGCGAAGCACCCCCCTGGCTCGAGCACCCTGTAGGCCTCTGCAAGCGCCGCACCAAGATCCTCGACGTTGCGCAGGCCGAAGCCAACCGAGACTGCGCGGAACGAGGCATCCGGCCAGTTCAGCCGCGTGGCGTCGCCGAGAACCCACGAGACGGGCGCTCCGGCCGGGACGGACCGGGTCCGCGCGACGCCGAGCATCCGGTCCGAGAAGTCGAGGCCGACAACCTCCCCGCCCGCACCTGTCACCGTCGCCTCGAGAAGGGCCAGATCGCCCGTGCCGGAGCACAGGTCCAGAACCCTGTCGCCTTGCCGCAGGCCGAGCACCGCTACCAGCTTGCGCTTCCAGAGGCGGTGCATCCCTCCGGTCATCAGGTCGTTGATCCGGTCATACCGGGCGGCGATCCCGTCGAACATCCGGGAGACACCATCGGGCGTCCGGGACTCAGCCAAATCAGGCACGGCGGTCATGCGGCCAAGGCCCGGCAAGCCCGCTCGGCCCGTTGGCCGAGGTCGCTCACGAGACGGACCAGCGCATCGCGCGCCGCTCCGTCGGGCAGACCGTGCAGCGCCTGGTGGACGCCCTCGGCCTCGACGGCAAGGGCGGCCTCGACCCGCGCCACGACCCGCGGGTGCACGAGCGCGGACACCACGTCGGCCATTTCCGGAAACCGGCCTTCCTCCATCTTGCGCCGCAGCGAGGCACCGAGCACCTCGTCCTCGATGACGGCCAACGCAGGCAAGGTAAGCAAACCGTCCGCCAGGTCCCGTCCCGCAGGCTTGGCAAGGGCCTCCGACGTGACACCGTAATCGAGCACGTCATCCACCATCTGGAAGAGGCGGCCAAGGTGGAACCCCAGCCGTCGGCACGCAGCCGTGATCTCGGTCGGCGCTCCCGACAGGATGGCCGCGCCTTCGCAGGCCAGTTCGAAGGGTCCGGAGGTCTTCAGACGAATCCGCTCCAGGTACGCATCCCGGTCCACGCCGGCATCCCAGCGCTGGTCGTCCTGCACCAGCTCCCCCTCACACAGATCCCCGAGGACCTCGGCGAGGCGCACCGTGAGTATCGGCAGGCCCAGCCCGGCCATCGCCCGCGCCGCCCGGCTGATCACCAGATCCCCGGCCAAAACCGCCACCTTGTGATCCCACCGGACGTGAACCGAGGGCTTGCCTCGCCGCGTCGCGGCATCATCGAGCAGGTCGTCGTGGATGAGCGAACCGAGGTGAACCCATTCGACGGCGTCGGCAAGCGTCTCAAGCGAAGGCTCCAGCGAGGCCCCTGCCCCGAGCGCCTCGCCCACCAGGCGGACGCACTGGCGGCGCACGGCCTTGCCCTCTCCCTCGAGGTGGGCGGCAGCGGAGCGCAGCCGATCCGGGCCGCCGGCATCAGCTTCCGCGACCTCGGGACGATACCGCCTCGCGTTCATGCGCCCCTCCGACTGTTCTTTCAAGTTTTCTTGAAAATCTTGAAGACTATGATAGTATCCTAGCAGAATCCAGCCTCCCTTGGAAAGGCCCAGGTCCGATGCCCGCACAGATTGCCGACCGGACGCTTGCCGGGCACGCAACATTCGACACGGGCCGGCCGGGCCCGGCGTGGTTGTGGGCCACAGCCCGGGTAGAAGGCGGACCCTCGCCGTGGAGGGTTTGGCCGCAGCACCCGGAGGCCACGCGACTCGGCTGGCAGGAAGCCGGCAAGGACCATCTGGTGCTGGGGCTGGGCGAAGTCTGGCGCGGGGGCCCCTCCGAGCTTCCGTCCCTGCTCGCCCTGCTGGACAGCCACCCCGGCCTCGTGGCGCTCGGAGGTCCCGGCTGGCCCGGCGACGCTCGGCAAGAGGGCGGGTGGATCGTGCCGGAATGGGTCTGGCAGGGATCGCCGGAGGGCGGTGTGGGCACGTGGCAGTGGCAGGGCCGGGCTCTGGTTGGCGACGGCGAACCGGACTGGCAAGCGGCGTGCAACGCCTCGGTCGACCGTTTCCTCGGGGCAGGGGACGTTGCGACGCCTGCCGACGGGCCGCGCTGGACCCGGCCACACCTTGTCCAAGGCAAGGACCGTTTTCTGGCCGGGGCGCGCCGCGTCATCGGCGAAATGACCGGGGACGGCCTCGCCAAGGTGGTGCTCTCGCGGGACGTCACGCTCCGCACGACGGGCAGGGCGGACCCGTGGGCCGTCTTCCGGGGGATGGCGCGCCGCGCGCAGGACAGCCACCGCATGGCCTGGCAGGATGCGGGCGGGCCCGTATGGGTGGCCGCGTCTCCAGAGCGCTTGTGCGCCTGGCAGGGCAACCGGTTCGTGACCGAGGCGCTGGCAGGAACGGCGAAGACGAGGGCCGACGAGCCACATTTGGGAACGCTGGACCGGCCAGCTGCCGTGAGCGAGCAGGCCATCGTGCAAAGCGGCGTCAGGCAGGCGCTTGCGGGCGTGGCCACGGACCTCGTCGAAGGACACCCCGTCCCGACGGCTTGGCAAGGCCTGGTTCACCTCAAGGCCACCTTGACCGGCCAACTCGCGCCCGGTCGGACCGCGGCCGATCTGGTCGCTGTCCTGAACCCCACGGCTGCTGTGGCGGGTGCACCGTCTCACGAGGCCCAGGCCTGGATCACGTTTCTCGAGGGCCGACCAAGACAGCGTTACGGCGCACCCTTCGGCTGCCTTGGCGCGGGGGGCGGCGTCCTCGCCGTCTGGCTCCGCGGTGCCTGTATCGAGGGCGAGGAGGCGCGGGTCACGGTCGGGGCAGGACTGGTCAGGGGCAGCACGCCCGAGGGCGAGTGGGCGGAGACCGAGGCCAAGCTATCCGCCATCGTGGGCCTGCTCGGAAGCGACGCTTGAGCGGAATCAGCCTGAACGCGGCGTGGGCGCAGGTCATCGTGCGTGCCCTCGTTGCGGGGGGTGTGCGCCATGCGATGGTGGCTCCCGGGTCACGGTCGGCGCCGCTGGCGCTCGCCCTGGCCGAAGCGGCCGGTCAAGGCGAGATGCAGGTCCACCTGCACCACGACGAGCGTACCGCGGCCTTCCATGGTCTGGGCGCAGCCCGGTGGACGGGACAGCCCGTGGCGCTGCTGTGCACGTCGGGAACGGCCGGAACCCACTTCCACGCCGCGGCCGCGGAAGCGCGCGCCAGCGGCATCCCGCTTGTGCTGCTCACGGCGGACCGCCCCCCGGATGTCCGCCACGCCCACGCCCACCAGACCATCGACCAACGCGGACTCTTTGGCCCTACGGTGCTGCTGTGGCGGGAGTTGGGCCTGCCACGCGCCGAGGACCAGGCACTGCGGCATCTCCAGGCCACGGTCGTCCAGGCCGTGGCAGCGACCTTGGGATGGCCGCGTGGACCAGTCCATCTCGACGTGCCCTTCGGAGACTGGCTCCATCCGGCCGAGGAGCCCGCCCATGCCTCCGGGATGCTCGAAAAGCTGATCGCGGATTTGGCACCCGCCACGCGCTGGTGGCCGAGTGTCCCCGAACCGGCCCCGGAATCCTGGGCTGCCGTCGAGGGTCTGGTGCGCGAGGCCCGCCGACCGTTGCTCGTTCTCGGGTCCCTGCTCGCCCCGTGGGACGGGGACGCGGGCGACCTTGAAGCCTCGGGCTGGGCCGTGCTGCGGGACCCGGCCGCGTGGGATGCCGGTACCGGCATCCGGGGCGGTCACCTCGAGGTCATGGCGCGCACCGCGTGGGCCCACGACCTGATGCCCGACCTGATCATCCGCGCCGGAGGAGGACCCGTCTCCGGGACGACGCTCAAGTGGCTTGCGGTCTGCACCGCGCCCGTCGTCCACGTCCAACCCGACCGGGATCGCTGGGATGCCGATGCCCGGGCAACGCATGTCCTGACAGGTGCTCCCGGTCCCCTGCTTAAACGCCTCGCCGCCGTCGGTTCCCCTCACGACCGGACCGCGTGGTCACGGCGATGGCAAGTACTGCGCGCATGCGCCGTGGCCCACGCTCGGCAGGCCAGCCTGCCGCCTGAGCCGGATGCCGTGCGTACCGCCCTCGCCCATTGGCCGGCCGACGGTCTCGTGATGATCGGCAACAGCATGCCGATCCGTTATGCGGACTTCGTCGGCAGCCCGCGCACCCGGATAGTGGCCAATCGGGGTGCCGCCGGCATCGATGGTCAGATCGCGACGGCCCTGGGGACTCGGATGGCCTCTGGCCTGCCCACGCTCTTGGTCACGGGGGACGTCTCGTTCCTCCACGACCTTGGCGCGTGGTCGGGCATCCGGCCGGGCGGGGCACCCTTCGCCGTCCTGCTTCTCGACAATGATGGCGGCGGCATCTTCCATACGCTGCCCATCGGCGAACATCCCGAAGCCTGCACCCCGTGGTGCTCGACTCCCCACGGACTGGACCCGACCCAAGGCCTCGAAGGCCTCGGCGTCGTGACCCACCATCCGCGGGACGACGAAGGCCTGATCCGGGCACTCGAAGAGGCCGTGCGGGACGACCGCCCCCACGTGCTGCGCATCGTGGCCGAGCGCGAGTCGGGCATGGCGGCGTGGCAGGCGCTGCTCGACGACGGCGTCCGGCAGGTCACGGCAAGCATGGAATCATGGACACACAGCGAGGAGGAGTGAACGGATGACACCCGCGACCCGAGAAAACCAGGGCCTGTTCTGGACCCCCGAGACCGGAGATCGCCGCCTGCCGGAATGGCAGTCCGCGGGCACGTATGAGGACATCCGCCTCGAGAAGGCGGAGGGCATGGCCAAGATCACCATCTGCCGGCCCGAGTCCCGCAATGCGTTCCGGCCGCGGACCGTGACCGAGCTCATCGAGGCCTTCAACCGGGTGCGCGAGATGCCCGACGTAGGGGTCGTCATCTTCACTGGCGAGGGGACTGAGGCGTTCTGCTCCGGCGGCGACCAGCGCGTCCGCGGCGATTCCGGCTACAAGGACGAAGGCGGTGTGCACCGCCTGAATGTCCTGGATCTGCAGAAGATCATCCGGTCCTTGCCCAAGCCCGTCATCGCCATGGTTGCAGGCTATGCCGTGGGGGGCGGGCACGTCCTGCATGTCGTCTGCGACATCACGATCGCCGCCGACAATGCCCGGTTCGGGCAGTCCGGCCCCAGGGTCGGCAGCTTTGACGGAGGCTTCGGGAGCAGCATCCTGATGGATCTCGTGGGCCCCAAGAAGGCACGCGAGATCTGGTTCCTCTGTCGGCTCTACGATGCCCGGGAGGCCCTCGCGATGGGCCTCGTCAACACCGTTGTCCCCGTTTCGGAACTCGAATCCGAAACCGTGGCGTGGGCCCGCCGGATGCTGGAGCATTCACCGTTGGCCCTGCGCTGCCTGAAGTCGGGCTTCAATGCCGTCAGTGATGGCCAGGCAGGCGTTCAGGAACTGGCCGGCAACGCCACGATGCTCTATTACATGAGCGAGGAAGCTCAGGAAGGACGCAACGCCTACCTGGATCGTCGGGTACCCGACTTCGACCGCTTCCCGAGGCAACCCTGAGCGTGGCTGTGGCGATTCAGGCCGAACCTCCCCGAGGCTGGCGCTTGTGGTGGGCGGGGGCACGGCCCCGGACGCTGGGCGTCGGTGCGGCGCCCGTGCTGCTGGGTCTGGGGGTGTCCGTCACGCGCCTCGCGGCCGAGGCACCGACGGGCAAGGGCATCCGACCCGATCTGTTCCTGGCATGTTTACTTGGCGCCTTGTTGCTTCAGGTGGGATGCAATTATGTAAATGACGTGGCCGACTTTCAGCGCGGGACGGACGGGCCCGACCGGGTGGGCCCGCTGCGACTCGCGGCCTCTGGCCTGGCCACCCCGCGTGCCCTCTGGATGGCGGCGGCGCTGTGCTTCACCGCGGCAAGCCTCTGCGGGGCCTGGCTGCTGGCGAGCCGTGGCTGGCCGATTGCTGCCATCGGCATCGCGTCCGTCGTGGCAGCCGTGGCCTACACCAGCGGCCCGTTCCCGCTGGCCTACCACGGGCTGGGCGAGGTCACGGCAGCCCTTTTCTTCGGGCCCGTCGCCGTGCTGGGCACGGAGTATGCCCTGACCGGCAGCGTGTCGGGTTGGGGCGGATGGCTGTCCTTGGTGCCGGCCGGCCTCGGGGCTGCCGTGCTTGCCATCAACAACCTGCGCGACCGGGAAGGCGATGCCGCCTCGGGCAAGCGGACGCTGGCCGTGCGCCTCGGGGCCGACCGGGCCGTCCGATGGATCCGCACCATGATGCTGGTGCCCTTCGCCGTTCCGGCCATCCTTGCTGCGGGCCTCGCACGCCCTTGGCTGGCGTTGCCGCTGCTGATGCTGCCCTCCGCGACGCGGCTGGCCATGTCGGTCCGTACCGACACTCAGGCACCCGGCCTGAATGTGGCGCTGGCAATGACCGGTCGCCTTCTGTTCCGGGTGGCCTTCTACATGGCCGTGATCATGATTCTGATGGCCAAGGCGCCCCCTTTCCGGGGCTGAAGAGGCTGCCCGGTGCCGATCGACGTCCTGAGCGTGACCCACTTGCCGTCGGCAGGTGTCCCGACGGCGCATGGTCCGGCAGGTCTTCCGTGGCGGGCCCTCGTCACGGTCTCGGATGGCCGATGTGCCGTTCAGGCCGAGGCCGTGGCCCTCGAGGCCTTCGGGACAGACCGCAAGGCGGCGCTGGCCCACGCGGTCGGCTGGGCCGCGCTTGACCTCGAAGCCCGCAGGCAGGACCGCTCCTTGGCCGCGCACCTCGCTGCCCTCCTCGGGCGAGCAAACGGGCAGGACGCTATCGAGACCTCGGCCCTGCTCGGCGGTGCGGACGACGCAACCGTGGTGAGGGCCGCCCGTGCGGCCCGAATGGCCGGGTATGGAACCTTCAAGGTCAAGGTTGGGGCGTCGGGCGACGCGAGCCGGTCTTCGGCTGCGATCGTCGCCGACACCGTCGCCCGGGTAGGAGCAGTTCTCGAGGTGCTGCCGAAGGACGGACGCCTCCGCCTGGATGCCAACCAGGCCTGGACACTCGAGCAGATGGCAGCCGTCACCCGGGCCCTGATGCCTTGGCAAGACCGGATCGCGTGGCTCGAAGACCCTTGCGTGCCCGGGACGTCCGGACAGGCCATGCTGGACGCAAGCCCCATCGACCTCGCACCCGACGAACGATGCCAGGACCCCGACGCGCTCGACGCGTGGCTCGTGCATCCGCGTACCGCCGCCCTCGTCATCAAGCCCGGCCTCTGGGGCCCCACGCGCGCGCTCGAGCTTGCACGGCTGGCCTTGCACCATGGCCTTCCCGTCGCGGCCTCCTCGGCCTACGAAGGACCGGCAGGCCTGGCGGTGGTGGCGGCCTTCGCCGCTGCCGCAGGCCGTCCGGGGATGGCCCACGGCCTGCTCGACGGCCCCCGCTCGGTCGGTCCTCGAATCACTCCTCCCCGGGGCTTGCCCACGGTAACGCCGTGCGTGACCTAGCTGCGTTCAATCCGGGGTTGCTCCTCGAGGACCTTGCCCGGACCGACAGCCAGGGCATCGCCGTCATCGGACCGTCCCGAAGCTGGACGTGGCGCGAGCTGCACCGCCACGCGACGGCCTGCGGCGAAGGGCTTGCCGGACAAGGAGTCGGCTCGGGCACCCGCGTGGCCATCAACGGGCTGAACGGACCGTCATGGCTGGTGGCCGCCACGGCCATCGCGGCGAGGGACGCCGTTTCCGTGCCGCTGAACATCCGCTGGGCCCAGACCGAACGCGACGCATGGCTGGCACGGTCCGGTGCCCGGGGCATCCTTCACGTCGACACGGATGATCGCAACGCCACGCCGGAGTGGCAGGACCTTGCCCCTGCCGGGACAAACGCGGGAGACGTGCACTGGGCCCGGGACCTTATGACGCTGATGGCGACTTCCGGTTCGACGGGCAGCCCTCTCGGGATCGGCCTCCGGCCGGAGGCCCACGCCGCGCACATCCGCGCCCATTTGTCGGAGACCGGTCTCGGGCGAGAAGACCGTGTCCTCGTCGTCCTGCCCTTGTTTCATATCGGCGGCCTGAACGCGTGGTGGCGGGCCCTCGCCACGGGCAGCACGCTCATCCTGCTCCCGCGGTTCGAGGTCGCGGGGGTGACAGCGGCCTACCGCGACCACGCCCCTACGATGGCCTCGATGACAGG
Organism: Candidatus Tanganyikabacteria bacterium; assembly: GCA_016867265.1. Lineage (GTDB taxonomy): Bacteria > Cyanobacteriota > Sericytochromatia > S15B-MN24 > VGJW01 > VGJW01. Next base: position 46,174 of record VGJW01000018.1, on the reverse strand, counting down.
CACCATGCTTCGCACCCTGCTGACCGAGGGGGTGCATCCCGGTCCCGGCATGCGCTACCTGCTCGCAGGCGGCGAAGCGCTGCCCGAAGAAGTCGGCCGGGCCATGGCCGTCATTCGGGGCAGCTACGGCATGACGGAGACGTGCGGCCATGTGGCCTTCGGGGAGGCCGGCGCGGCTGCGACGCAAGGAGTGCACATGCAACCCGGGACCCGTGTCGCGGTGCTGGGCGAGGACGGAACGCCGCTCGGCCCGGGAAGGCCGGGCCGGATTGCCATCACGGGGCCGACCCTATGCCGGGGATGGTTGGACGAGCACGGATCGTGGCAGCCGCAGCAGCCCGGCTTACCCTTGCTGACAAGGGATTTCGGCCATCTGGCGGATGACGGCAGGCTGATCCTGCACCCCAGACCGGAGTCGCTCATTCTGTCCGGGGGGGAAAACATCTCACCCGTCGAGATCGAGGCCGTGCTCGAGAAACTGCCCGAGGTCGCGCGCGCGCTCGTGGCTGGCGTCCCCGATCCCCACTGGGGCATGAGGCCTGCTGCTCTGGTCGTGCCCGTGGCCGGCATCCCGGAAGCGACCGTGCACGCGGCCCTTTTCGAGGCGCTCACGGCCCGCCTCGGCCGATTCAAGCACCCGAAAGCCATCCATCTGGTTCGGGAACTGCCCGTGCTGGCCAGCGGCAAGCTGGACCGCAAGGAGGGTGCCCGATGTCTGGTGCGACTGGAGCAAGGGGGAGACGCGCCCTCCGGCGTCGAGCCTGACTGACCGGCTTGGATCAGGTCCTGGCCGGTCTTGGCGGCGCCTCTGCCGTGGCAGCCGCCCTCAGGCTGCCAGCTCGGGCCTGACCTTGCCCGGATACTCGCGGGCCAGCCTGGCCCAGTCGAACTGTCCCAAGGCGACGGCCAGCGCCCGCTCCAACTCGACCAACCTGTAGCGGTAGCCAGAGGCAATCAGGCGATCGGGCACGACACGGGCGCTTGCGAGTAGCATCTCGTCCGCAAAAGCCCCCAGCGCCGCGCGCAGCACGATGACGGGTACATGCGCCAAAGGTCGGGGCCGCCCCAGGACGCGGGCCAGAATTTCCGAGAACGCGGCATTGGTGACGGGCGCCGGAGCCACCACGTTGACAGGTCCGGACAGGGCCTCGGTCGCGATGGCATGGTGAATCGCCCCCACTACGTCCTCGAGCGAGACCCAGCTCCAATACTGCCTGCCCGATCCCAGGTTGCCACCCAAGCCTGACCGGAAGACAGGCAGCATGCGCCCAAGGGCACCCCCCTCCGGCGTCAGGATGATGCCGAGGCGCGTGTGTACCACGCGAATGCCGGCCTCGCGTGCCGGATCCGCCGCGGCCTCCCAGCCTTGGCAGATATCGGCAAGAAAGCCGCGACCCGCGGGCATCGCCTCATCCAGGCTGACATCTCCGCGATCCCCGTAGTAGCCGATGGCCGAGGCGGATACGAGCACCTTGGGTCGAACAGGAAGCGCGGCCAAGGCCTCGGCAAGACTGCGCGTCGCCTCGACGCGGCTCGTACGGATGCGCATCCGCTGCACATCGGTCCAGAGCTTGTCGCCCACGGGTTCGCCAGCCAAGTGGACCACGGCGTCGAGCGTGACATCCTCGGGCAGGTGGATTTCACCCCTGCCGGCGTCCCAAGTGCCCTCGAGCGCACCGGGAAACATGCCCGGCGGGGGCGTCAGCGACGACCACGGACCCTGCGCGCCCGACTCCGGCCGACGCAGGACGACCACCCGATGGCCACCGGTCGTCAGGTAGGGAACGAGCGCACTACCCACCTGGCCGGAGGCACCGGTTACCGCAATGGTCAGGGGACCCGTGTGGGCAAGGCGTGCGTGCGCGGCCAGATCTTCCATGAGCAGACGATGGCGATAGGCGAAGGCCCGCTCGATCTTCCGGGCGATGACGGCTCCGCCGCCCAGCTCCCCGAGTCCCCCGAGCGGCAGCTCGTAGGCCAGATGATCCACGAGGCGGCTGTGTCCGGCATCGATGGGCAGGATGCGGTGCTGGTGTTCCCAGCTGGCAAAGGGGCCGCGGACCTGGACATCATCGAAACCCACGCCAGCCACGACGCGACGATGCTCGGCCACCCATTCGACCGGCACGGGACCGGCCTGGATACGGAGGCGTGCCCGCGAGCCCTCGGCAACCAGGCCTCCCTCGACGATCCGGGCCGGGTCGAACGGCGGGTTCAGACGCAGGAATGCACCCGGACGGACGTGCCAGTCCCACACCGCCGAGGCCGGAGCCTCGAGTGTGCTTTCGAAGGTGCGTGTCGCCATCGACGGATCTCCCCGTAAGGCTCTCAGGGTACGCCCTGTCCAGACCTTGTCAATCCACAGCGCACAGGCCCATCATGACGGGTCAATCGTCCTCGGGAGGACACCCCTGATGATGGGTCGGAACGTCGACGTGATGGCTGCAGGCCTGCTGATCGTCCTCCTGGGCTGTCCCGTGGCGCTGGCCCGGCCAGCCGAAGGGGAAGACATCGCCTCGTGGCTCAAGGAGGCAGCCACCCGGCAGCCCTCCGTCCGGGGAGCCCGCGCCTCCGCGACAGCGGCCGAGGCCCGCGAAACCACGGCCAGCCGGGGTCTGTGGCCGGTCCTTGGCCTGTCCACCGGCGCCTCCGTGCTTCAGGGCCAGGTGTTCGGGGCATTCGCGGGCGGTGCTGCCGGCGGACTTGCCGGTGGGCTTGGAGGCCTGCCCCTGTCCCCGGACCAGGTCTGGCCCACGGCAGCCGTGAGCCTGAGCCAGCCCATCTTTGACGGAGGTCGTGCCTGGGCCTTCGGGGAGGCGGCCGCCCACGCACGTCTGGGGGCGGCGTTGCAGGCCGAGGACGTCCGCCGGATGGCCGTTCATACGGCTTGGCTGGCCTGGCTCGAGGCCCTCGATCGAGAGGGGGAGTCCTTGGTTCTCGATGCCCGGGTCGCGACTGCACGCGAGCGGTTGCAACGAAGCCGGTCGGAGCAGCAGGCGGGTTCGGGCCGGGAACTGGCCGTCCTCGAGGCAGAGACCGAGCTTGCGAGGGTCGAGGCCGATCGCCGGCAGAACGCCATGGCTCAGGCGCTTGGCCTGCAGGACATCAGGCGCCGCTACGGCCTGGTTCCGGGCACAGGCAAGCTCTCGACGCTGCGTGTGGCAGTGCCCCGGGATCTGATGGGCACGGCCATGCCCGAGAGCCGTACCGTTCTCGCGGCCGAGGCCGCTGCCCGGGCAGCAGAGGCCCGGTTGCGCGCCCGTGAGGCCGGGCGCTGGCCCCAGGCAAGCGCCTTCGTCACGGCGACGGCGGCCGGGAAGGACCTGGCCATCGCGACTACACTGGGGGGCGCGAACCTGTCCTGGCAACCCCTCGACTTCGGCAGGCAAGGGGCTGCCGAGGAGGAAGCGAGGGCCCAGCTGGACCAGGCCTTGGCCGAGGCGGAGGCTGCTCGTCTCGACCATCAGCGAAGCCTGCAGGAAAGCCTCGAGCGCCGTACACGCGGCCAGGCTGCCGTCGACCGTGCGCGCGGCCTGCTGCAACTCGCCTTCCGGTCACGCGAGCAGACCGAGGCCCGTCGCGAGAACGGCACGGCCGACGCAATCGAAAGCCTCGAACGCGAAGAGGCCGTGGTGTCGGCCCAGGTGAACCTGGAGAGAACCGAACGGGATCTGCTGCGGGCCGAACTCGCGCTGGCACGGGCCCTCGACCTTACACCCGAGCAACTATTGCTCGCCCCGGACAAGCGCTAAGGAGCAGCCATGACACGACGCAGGATTTGGGGTGCAGGCCTGGCCGTCGTGCTGGCCGCAGGGACCATCGCCACCGTCTGGCCGAGATCGCTCGAGGCCGAGGTCACCGAAGTCCGCAAGGGCTCGGTCGTCGAGGCCATCTACGCGACAGGGACCGTCACGGCCCGCCGTTCCTCCGGCATGCGCGTGCGGGTCGCCGGGACCGTCCGGCATTTGCCCGTGGCGGTCGGCAGCCGCATCGCGGCGGGGGCCACGGTGGTCGCGCTCGAGGCGGCCGAGCCGCGTCGGGCCGTGGCCGAGGCAGAGGCCGCGCTTGCGCAGGCCGAGGCGGCAGCGCAGCAGGCCGCACGTCAACTCGAGGTGCTCGTGAGGGGTGCCCGCCCCGAGGAATTGACTCAGGCCCAGGCCGCCCTGAATCAGGCCAGCGTCGACCTCAGGGGAGCTCAGCTCGATCTCGACCGTGCCGAGCGCTTGTCCGGTTCGGGTGCCACCACCCCGGTCGCTCTCGAACAGGCGCAGCAACGCCGCGAGGCCGCAACGGCCCGGGTCCGCTCCGCTGAGGCGCAACTCGACCTGCTGCGCAAGGGTACGCGGGCCGAGCAGGTGCAGGGTGCACGTGCGGTCGTCAGGGCCGCCGAGGCTGTCGTGAAGCAGCGGCGGGTCCAGGTCGAGCGGGCTCGTGCCGGCGTCGGGGACTATGTTCTGGCGGCGCCCTTCGGCGGCGTGGTGGCCGCACTCGAGGTCCGTGAGGGCGACATGGTCACGGCGGGCAGCCGCGTGGCCCAGCTTGTGGACACCACGGATTTCGAGATCCGGACGGCCATCGACGAGGCGGACATCCTCAAGGTAACGGCTGGCCAGGAGGCGGTCGTGGCGCTGGATGCCCTTCCCGACGCCACATGGTCGGCCCATGTGGCCCGCGTGGCACCCCGGACCGACCCCGTCGCCAAGACGGCCGAGGTCGCCTTGCGTCTCGATGCTCCACCCGGCCGGCTCATGGAGGGCCTGACGGCCTCGGTCAACCTCGTCACGGCGAAGCGCGAGGGCCTCGTCGTCCCGGCCGCGGCACTGGTCCGCCAGGAACGGGCAACTTGGGTATGGACCGTCGCTGCCGACGGTCTCCTCGCCACCGCAAGCGTCAAGCCGGGTGCGACCAGTGGCGAGACCGTCGAGATCACGGCGGGCGCCCGGGCCGGCACCCGCATCGTGGCCCGCGCCGACAACCGCCTGAAGGTCGGCCGCAAGGTCCGGGTCTGACACCTTGGACCTCGCCGGAACCATCGCCGTCCGTCACCTGCTGACGCGTCGGCGGCAGAGCCTGTTGACCATCCTCGGGGTGGCTCTCGGGGCCATGATCATGGTCACGACGTTGTCGCTGACCGATGGCCTCATCACGGACATCGAAGACACCATCATCGAGGCCTCGCCCCACTTGGTCGTGATGGCCGAGGAGGTGGCAGGCAAGCCCGAACGCCTCGTCGAGGGGGACGTCGTCTCGCTGCTTCGCCGCGGGAAGCGGGCCAAGGCCGATCGGCTCAAGGGCGAGGAGGGCCTGCGCCGGTTGGTCGCGGCCGAACCAGGCGTCGTCGCCGTGGCCCCGTTCGTCGAGGTCCGGGGCATCCTCCGTCGGGGCAACCGGTTCAGACCCATCGTGGCCAGCGGCGTGGTGCCTGCCGATGAAGCCCGGGTGACGCGGGTTGCCGGGCAGATGCAGGCGGGCCGATTCGAGGCCTTGTCCGAGCGGCGCGAGGGCATCGTGCTGGGTCGGCTGCTGGCCAAGGCCTTGGGCGTCGGTACGGGTGACCGTATCCGGATGACGGATGCTGAGGGCCGTGTCTGGCCATTCCGTGTCGTCGGGGTCTTCAAGTCGGGCATCAAGAACATCGACGAGGCCCAGGCCTACGTGGGCATCGACGTTGCGCGGGATCTCAAGGGCTGGGGACCGGGCACGGCCTCCGGTCTCGCGGCCCGGGTGGAAAGCCCGCGAAAGGTGGCCGAGGTGGCCTCCGCCATCGTGGCCCGGACCGGACACGCCGTCGATACGTGGGAAGAGCGGAATCGCACGATCATCGCCAGTTTCAGGCGCAACAACATGACGACGCTGATTCTGGTTGTCTTCACCTTCATTGTCTCGGGATTCGGGATCACCAACGTCCTCAACACCGTCGTTCTCGAGAAGGTCAAGGACATCGCAGTCTTGAAGGGCATGGGGATGTCCGCGCGCGCGGTGACGCGCGTTTTTCTGATCGAGGGCCTGGCCCTCGGGGTCGTGGGGGCAGTCGCAGGTGCCCTGCTCGGGTACGGGCTCTCGACCCTGATCGGTGCCCTGCCCTTCAGTTACGGAGACGCTGCCTTCGTGCAGACGGACCGCATCCTGATGACGCAGCACCCGTGGTTCTACGGCCTGGTGATGGGCTTCTCGATCCTGTTGTCCGTCCTGGCCAGCGTGGGTCCTGTCCGGAAGGCGGCACGGCTAATCCCCGTTGCCGTCTTCAGGGGCTATTGACATGGCCCCGCGGATGCTGCTCGGGCTGGCCTGGCGGCACCTCGCCGGCCAGCGTCGGCAAAGCTTGCTCACGATGGCCGGCGTGGCCCTCGGCGTGATGGTCCTGCTCGTGATTTCGGCCCTGATGAACGGCTTGCTCGTCAGTTTCCGGGACACCATCGTCGAAGCCGCCCCGCACCTCGTCATCACGGGGCGCGAGGGCGGCACGCGCACTGCGCCGCGGATGCTGCTGCCCGAGGGCCTGCCCGGCGCGGTCGTCCAACTGGCCGATCGCGGCGAGCCCTCCGGCCGCACGGACATCGCCCATCATCCCCAGGTGGTGGAGGCCGTCTCGCGGCTCGACGGCCTGTCGGTCGTCAGCCCCTACGTCGCGACCCAGGTCATCGGGGCGACGGCCGCGGAAACGGCTCCGGTCTTCGCACGAGGCGTCACGCCTGCGCTGGCCGACCGCGTCGTCGGCCTCAGCCGGCGCATTCGCGAGGGCTCATGGGCCGCATTCGCCGCCGATCCGGGCACCGTTGCGCTGGGGCGCGAGGCCGCCAAAACTTTGGACGTCGGCCCGGGGGAGCGCCTGCGGCTGATCGCCTCCGGCGGCCAGGTCTTGGACGGTCGCGTGGCGGCGGTCTTCGCGACAGGCATCAAGGCGCTCGACGAACAGGCCTTTATCCATCTCAAGGTTGCCCAGCGTCTCGAGGAACTGCCTCCCGACCACGTCACGGGGCTTGAACTCAGGGCGCAAAGGCTCGATCAGGTCGACGCCCTGCGGTCGACCCTCGAGGCACGTACCGGCCTCGTGGTCGAGACATGGGAGCAGACCAACGCCAGCATCTTCACGCTGTTCCGCATCATCGGCACCATCACGCGCATGCTCGTCGTGTTCACGATCCTCGTCGCGGGCTTCGGTGTGGCCAACGTGCTCGTGACCGTCGTGCTGGGCAAGCAGAAGGACATCAGCCTGCTCCGTTCCATCGGCTTCACCCGCGACCGGATCTTGGGCCTGTTCCTGATCGAGGGCCTGCTCCTCGGGTTGGGGGGAGCCCTTGCCGGCGCGTTGCTCGGCTTCGTCGCCTGCACCTTGATGGGCTACATCCCTGCTGGCGGCGACAACGAGTTCGGGGACCAGAAGACGCTCGTCATGGCGCAGGATGCCACCACCTATGCCGGGACGATGGTGCTGGCCCTGCTGGTCTGCCTCGTCGCGAGCGTCGGACCGGCGCGCCGCGCTGCCGGCCTGGCCCCGGTCGACGTGCTGAGGGGAGAAACCACATGAGCCTGCTCGAGGCACGGGGCGTCACCAAGGAACTGGCCGTCGCCGGGGCTCCCCCTGCGCGTATCCTCGACGGCGTCTCGCTGTCGGTCGCGCGGGGCGAGTTCGTCGCCATCACCGGCCCCAGCGGGTCCGGCAAGTCGACGCTGCTCTACCTTCTGGGAGGTCTCGACCATCCGACTGCCGGCGAGATCCTGCTCGATGGCCGGAATCTGGCCGCGATGGATGATGAGGCGCTGACGCTGCTGCGCAATGAGGCCATTGGTTTCGTTTATCAGTTCCACTTCCTGCTGCCGGAGTTCACGGCCCTCGAGAACGTCATGATGCCCATCCTGGCGGGCGGTCGGACGACCCGCAAGGAAGCCATGGCGCGGGCACGCGACCTCCTGGGGGAGGTCGGCCTGGCAGACCGGCTGGACCATCTTCCCCGGCAGCTTTCGGGCGGCCAGCAACAACGGGTGTCCATCGCGAGAGCCCTGGCCAACAAGCCGCTCCTGCTTTGTGCCGACGAACCGACGGGCAATCTCGACACCGCTAACACCGAGAGGATCGTCGACCTGCTGCTGACCCTGAACCGCACGATGAACCAAACGGTGCTGGTCGTGACGCATGAGGGCAGCGTCGCCGACAGGGCCGGGCGCGAGATTCGCGTGGTCGACGGGAAGGTGGCGTCCTGAGGCTCGTCCTCATCCCCGTCTCCGCACCCTGGGGCCTGCAGGAGGCATTCGTCGTCCGCGAGTTCGCTGCCCTGCGCGACGCGGGTACCGAGATGCGCATCCTGCCCCTCCGACCGGGCGGGCCCTTGTACCACGGTCGCGCCCCTGCACTGGCCGCGGATGCAGAGCTATTGCCCCTGCTGCATCCGGCAGGCGTCCTGGCCCTCCTTGCCTGGCTGGCCCGACGGCCCCACGTGCTGCTGCGTATCCTCGGCAGCCTCGTCCTCGAAGCCCGCAGCCCGCGTATCCTCGCCAAGAACGTGCTGATCCTGCCCAAGGCATGCTGGATCGCCACCCGTGCCCGTGCATTCGGGGCAACGCACGTCCATGCCCAATGGGCGGGCACCACGACCACCGCCGCCTGGATCGCGGCTACCCTGCTGGACCTGCCTTTCAGCTTCACGGCCCATCGCTGGGACATCGGCGAGGACAACATGCTGGGCTTCAAGGTACGGCAAGCCGCCTTTGCCAGAACCAGCGACGGTGCCGGCGCCATCGAAATGGCGGAGCGCGCGCGGGGCTCGGGCAAGAAGCCCTGGCTGCTGCACCTCGGGGTCGATCTTCCCGCCGTCCCGCCAGACCGTCCGCTGCCGCCGGCCGGGCGCATGCGTATCCTCGTGCCGGCCAACATGGTGCCCAAGAAGGGTCATGCCATCCTCCTCGAAGCCCTTCGCCACCCCATCCTCGAAGGCCTCGACCTGCACGTGACGTGCGCCGGAGACGGTCCCTTGAGGCAAGAAATAGAACGCGGCCTTCAAGAATCCGGCTTGGGCGGACGCGTCACGCTGGCGGGCATGTGGCCGCTGGAGCGCCTGCATGCCGAGATGGCCAGCGGCAGGTACGACGCCGTGGTGCTGCCCAGCATCGTGACGCCCGATGGCGAGACGGAGGGTACGCCCGTCTCGCTGGTCGAGGCACTGGCCCATGGCCTGCCCGTCATCGCAAGTGCCATCGGCGGCATTCCCGAGCTGCTCGAGGGCGGCTGCGGGGTCCTCGTCCCTCACAGCCAGCCGGAGGCGCTCGCCAAGGCCATCGCGGATCTGGCCCGGCACCCCGAAGCGGCGCGCGCCTTGGCCCGGAGCGGCCACGAACGCGTCCGGGCGACCTATGAAATCGGCAGCGTGACCCAGGCCTTGCTGGCAAGGCTTGGCGCCCGGACCTAAATCATGGCCCCCCCGCTGCGCGGGCCCACCAATCGAGCGTCAGGCGCAACCCCTCCTCCAGGTCCGTCACGGGGACCCACCCCAATTTCCGGGCTGCCAGCGTCACGTCGAGCACGTTGCGCGGGACGTCGAACGCGCGTCCGGGCAGGTAGCGTACCTCGGGCACGCGGTCGGTGACACGGGCCAGCACGTCGATCAGTTCATTCAGGCTGGTTCCCTTGCCCCTGCCGATGTTGACACGCACGGCTTCCTCGGGCGTCTCCACGGCTCGCAAGATGGCATCGGCCACATCCCCCACGTAGGGGAAATCACGCACGACCGAGCCGTCCCCCCATATCTCGATGGGCTCGTTGCGCAGCACCCGCCCAAGGAAGACGCCCACCGCACCCTGGATGCCGTCGAGGCGCTGGAAGGGGCCGTAGGGATTGCTCACCCTCAAAATTGTATAATCAAGTCCCTTTACTGACTTGTATACTTGAAGATACTTCTCAGTCATCAATCTCGTGACACCGTATGAACATGAGGGCTCGGTCGGATGGGTCTCGGGAATGGGGTCGTGGATAGGCGGCCCATATACCGTGCCACCGCTCGAGACGAACACGACCCGCCGCACACCGGCGCGGGATGCTTGGTCCAGAAGCGCGAGCGTATCGGCGACATTGGTGCGCACGTCATGGACGGGATCGTCATTGGAGGTCTTGGGCAAGGTGGTGCAGACCAGATGCACCACGATCCGGGCGCCATCGAGGGCTTCGGCCAAGGCCCCGATGTTGCCGAACTCCCCCTGGACCCAGCGGTCCCCACCCGACCAGCCAAAGCGCGGGGGGCTGCGATCGAGCACCGTGACACGGTGACCTGCGGTCTGCAGGAGTGGCACCGTTGCGGAGCCGATGAAGCCGTGACCGCCGGTCACCAGCACTTGCGCCATGAAGTCTCCTGGCAGCCGTCGGACAACGGGTCCGGCGGAGGGGATGCACCAAGGTATACCCGCCGGACCCCTCTCGGCGCAGGACCACGCCGCGCTAGAATGGCCGGGTGCCCGACGACCATGCCCCCGTCCCCCCGACCGAATCCGGTGCGCGGATGGGCCGGGCCTTCCTGTCGAGCGGCCTTTGGTCCGGCCTGACGCTGCTGCTGAATGTCGCGGGCACCAAACTGCTCGCCCTCGCGGCGGGTCCATCGGGCATGGGTCGCTACGGCCTGTTCATCCAGGTCATGCAAGCCGCCCTGATGGTCGCCAGCCTGGGCGGCGCGGCCGCCCTGATGCAAGGCCTTTCCTCGAGACCGGTGGCCCAGCACGGCCCCTTCCTGAAGTCGGTCCTGCGCACCCACCTTGTCTCGATGACCCTGGCCATCACCATGACGGCCGGCTGGCTCTGGGTGCTGGCACCCGACCCGATCCGGGCGGCGCTGCCCGCACCCCTGGCGCTCAGCCTTGCGCCACTCGTGGTCCTGGGCACCTGGCAGGCCCTGATGGTCGGGCGCATGGGCGCCCGTATGGCGGTCAGCCTGCAGGGACTTGCCTATGCGATCGGGGCAGCCGCCACGCTGCTGGTGACCGCGGCCACGCTGACTTGGCTGCGCACGGGGGCAGGTTGGCCCTTCGCCTTGATGGTCGGAGCCAACCTCGTCGTGTCCATCGTTGTCGGCGAATGGGCTCTCCGCCGCCTTGGCCCTGGCACGACCTTCCCGTCAGGGCCGAATCAAGCCAAGCACGGTCGTCCCTACCCGGCCGTGGCCCTGGCCGCCATGGCAGCCGGCATCATCGCCCCCGTCGCCCTCGTGTGCGTCCGTGCTGGCTTGACGGGCAGGGATGGCCTGGAGGCTGCCGGCCTATTCCACGCGGCCTGGATGGTGGCCAACGGCTACCTGCTTACGGTCCTGTCGACCTTCGCCGGACACCTGCTGCCCCTGCTGGCCTCGGCCCGCGAGCCTGACGAGAGAGGTCCGCTCGTCGACCAGGCCCTCGGCACCGTCGGACGCTGGGTCGCCCCGCTCGCGACCCTGGGCATCGGGGCGCGTGATTGGGTCCTCGCCCTGTTGTTCGCACCGACCTTCCAGCCTGCAGGCGACCTTCTCCGGTGGCTGCTGCCCGCTGCACTCTGCCGGTCGATTGGCTGGGTCCTCGCCATGCCCCTCTCGGCCCGGGCCCACCTGCGGCCCATGGTGAGCGTCGAGTTGCTGGCAGGCCTCGCGATGGTGTTGCCGTTCCTCTTGGTGCCGAAAACCCAGCCTGTCCTTCACCTGCTGGGTCCGGCCGTGCTCGCGGGCGCGGTGGCGCATGCCCTCGCCTCGGGCATCCTCGCCATCCGATTCCACGGCTGGAGCCCGGGGCCCCGGGTGATCCGCCGGTTGATCCATGCGGTGCTGGTCGTCGGCGCCGTCGCGCTCAGTACGGCCGCAGGCACCGAACGGTTGTTCCTCGGGATCGCAGGCGCGCTGCTGCTGGTCGGCTTGGACCAGATGCGGGAAGATGGGGCCTTGCCCCGGTCTGCCGCTCCCGAGGACGTGCACCGATGAAAACTGTCCTTCGCTTCCTTGCGCCTTGGCTCGTCGCCTGCGCCATCATGTTGCCGGCCCACGCAGGCCCCGGCACGGCTTCCCACGCGCCCGAAGAGACGGATGTCGTCATCGTGGGCGCAGGCCTCGCCGGCATGACGGCGGCCTACAGGTTGCGACAAGCGGGCCTCTCGGTGGTGGTCCTCGAAGCCAGCGATCATCTGGGAGGCCGCATGCGCTCCGCGAGCTATCCCGAGGGTGTAGGTGCCGAAGCCGGCCTCGAGGAGTTCTGGAACAACAATCCGACCATAGGCCTGATCGAAGAGTTGGGATTGCAGACCGAGGGGGCCGCGACGGCCTTCTCCAGCTTCATTCACAAGGGCAGATTCTACCCTGCCGTCCAAGACACCAATGAGGCCTTCGTGGCCGCGACGCTCGGCCCGCGGGAGCATGCCCGGTTCAAGGCTTGGGACAAGCGCATGCAAGGCCATTACGCGCGGCTAGAGGATGCCTGGCGCCGGAACGCGCCCGTGCCCGCGGATCTCGCCCGGCTGCAGGAACTCTCTTTCGCCGACTGGTTGCAGCGCAAGAGTGGCTTGTCACCCCTCGCGATCGCGCTCATCAGGGCAGAGACCGAGCCCGAGTACGGCACTGGAGCCGATCGAATCTCGGCGCTCGACGGCATCGCCGAGTGGCATATCTTCTCGGGCGCAGGGGTCGGTTCCCGACACATCGTCGGCGGCAACCAGAAGTTGGCTGAAGCCCTTGCGGCCCGTATCGGCGAGACGGCTGTCCGGACCGGGCATCAGGTCACGCGGATCGCCCAGGATGTCGCGTCCGGAACCGTCGAGGTCATGGCCCTTCGGACGCGTGACTACGCGATGCAGCATTTTCGGGCGCGGCATGTCGTCACGACCATGCCCCTGTTCCGCCTGCACGAGGTCCAGGTCGTCCCCCCCCTCTCCCCAGTGATCCAGCAAGCCATCGGTACCCAGTCCTGGGGCGCCTACTTCACGGCCCACATCGTGCTGGACCGCAAGGCCAGCAGGTTCTGGACACGCGACGGCGACCCGGTCTTGCCCATCCTGACCGGTGGCCCCCTGGGCGTCATCTACGGGGGCCATGACCTTGTGGAGGAACCCGGGCACACCCTCTTGAACCTGCTGGTCACGGGAGATGATGCAGAGCGATTCAATGCGCGGACAGGTTCACTCGACGACGTGCGCCGGGAGATTGCCGCCGCCCTGGACAAGCTTTGGCCAGGCATCGGCAAGGAAACGCGCTATATGAACTTCGTCCGTTACCATCCCCGGGCCATCCCGGCCTGGCCCGTCGGCCGCTCGCGCTACGACGCGATGTCACGAGCCGTCAGAGAACCGCAGGGCCGGCTCTATCTTGCCGGGGACTTCACGGAGAGCAGTCATTCGGATGGTGCCGCCTGGTCTGCCATACGGGTCGTACGACAAATCTGCGCGAGGGAAGGCAAGGTGGCGCCCAGGATGATGCCCGAGGACCAATAGGGCAACCCCTGTGTTCGCAACTGCCCGAAGCTACTTCTTGGTTTTGAAGAAGTCCAGACGGCTCGAATTGCCGTATGCCCCTTTGCTAGGGGCCTTGCCCATCATTTAGCGGGTTGTACCCGATCGCGACTGCTCCACGCCCGGCACGCTGGCGAACACGGTTTCCTTGATCAAGTCCGCAGTCGGGACAATCAAGGGTGTGCCATCAGGATTCGCCGGATCACGCAGGTAGGCATTCGATCCCTGGATGGACTCGAGCAACAGGGCGTGCCCGATGGGGTCCCCCTTGACACCCACGGGAACCGGACCCGCCTTGAGCGCTGCCTGCAGGACATCCAAGGCCCGCTTCGGGTTCAAGCCTTCAAATGAGACCGCTTCCGATCGACCGTGCATCACGGAGTTTGCAAGACCAATCATCTGAGCGGCGCTCAGACCCTCATCCACCGTGGCCCCCTCGGCGGCACCGACACGTCCACGCGATGTCCGACCACTGCGGCCATCGCCGAACTGAGTCAGATCGACATCACCGGACATTCGCGGCTCAGGCAGGTCCCTCGCGAGTCCCATGAACGACTCCTGCAACAGGTCCTCAACATGGCTTCGCCGATCCGCCCCATCGCCCAGTCCGGCAACGTCGGCACTCATCAGGTCTCCGGCCGCGGTCTCGACGCTGCCTTCGTTCAGCAGTTGGCAGACGAGCCTGGCATACTCGGCCGGCTTGGCCTCGGCGAGCATGCTCTGCACGGTCGTTGCCCCGCAGGTCGACGTGCGGTCGCCCTGGTAGATGCTGCGGGGGTCCACAAGATGCTCGAGAACCGCCTGCAGGACCAGCGCCTTGGGCGTCATGCCCGTTTCATCGTAAAGCGCGCGCCAATCCCCGATGTTGCCTTGCAGGGTCCGGGCCGAGCCGGACAAGACCTTGGCCATCTCGTCCAGCACCGTCGTGCCCTCGGCCGACAGGTCCTCGAGTTTTCCCTGCATCAGCAACTTGTCCAGCATGCCCTGCATCTGCTGGGCATGTTTGACGGCCTCGGGATGACCGGAGGCCCCGAGGTCCCTCAAGTAGCGCTCGACGGTTTTGAGTTTGTCACGCTGGCCCTGACCGAGCGCCTCTAGGGCAGCATCCTTCGATTCGTGCTTGTGGCCGGCGGCAGCCTTGTGCTCCCGTTCGAGCCTGTCAGCGGTTGGCGATCCCTTTGACCAGAACGCCCACGGGGCAGCCTTGTGCTCCCGTTCGAGCCTGTCAGCGGTTACCCTGACCGCAGCTGCCGGCGGGGACACCGGCTTGGGCCCTGCAGCCTGCGGCAAACCCGGACGGTACTGACCGTCAATCAGGGGCCCCGTTCCAGATATCCTGCCGATCATCCCGGTGAGCCTCCGTGATAGGGTCCCTGACCCTGACTTGGCAACCTCGTCCATGGGTACCATACCCCCACCGAGGCCTCGGGCTAACACCCCGTTTGGCCTTGCAGGCAGTTGGGTTGAGTGGAGACGGTGCCCCTTCATCCATTGAGGAAGCCCGTGGTCAGGAAGACGTCACGCCCGAGACGACTCGCCCTGACCACCGCGGCCACAATGACGCTCAGTGGTTGCAGCCCGGCAGCCCTCGACAGCCTGCTGTCGCCCCCCCTCCACGAACGCACCCGCGGCTGCGGCCCCCGCTTCGGGAGCCTCGGCGGCGGGTGCAGCCAACCCGCTGTCGGCCGGCTTCCTGAGCGTGGCGCTTCTCGGACAGACGCTGCCCAGCGGCGCGAGGGACATCGTCATCACCATCAATACGGCAGATGGCGACCAGACGCGAACGATCCCGGTCTCGGCGATGGGCGGCGAAGCCCAGTCCCAAGTTTTCGAAGGCTTGCCGGACGGTCTCGTGCGGGTACGCGCCGAGGTGCGTGATGCAGGCGGTCGCCTGCTGAGTGTCGCCGAGACGGAAGGCTTCATCAAGGCCGGCGAACGTTTGCCGCTCCAACTGCGCTTCCTGTTGGGCCCTGGCTCACTGGACCTGCGAATGGCCCCGCTGGACAATCCGGACGTCCGGGCCGTGCAGAAGCTGCTCGATGATTTCGAAGGCTACTTGTACGACCACATGGGCGTCGTCGATCTTCTCCGCAATCCCGACCTCCTCCGGTGCATGAAGGCTTTCAACGACCTCGCCCCGGCCTTGAACAGCATGTTTCAGAGCGGCGCGAGCCGGACCTTCGGCAAGAACGCCGCCGGCTACGTCAATCGTTTCACCCTGACGACCAACAACCTCGGCCAAGCCCAGACGGTATTCATCGAATTCGACCAGAAGACGCTCTCGGCCAATACCCTAGCCTTCGTGATTCGCGTGCCGAAGGCACCCAACGGGGCCTCTGCCGAGGCGCGCCTCGAGATCCGTGCGTCGGCTTGGGAAACACCCTCGTCCTTGGATATCGGCGGGGGCAACCGGCTGATCCCGATGGCGATGCCGGACTAGTCGAAGATCGAAGCCATCAAGGCTCGCCTCGAACTCACCCCTGACGCCCTGACGGCCAACCGGGTGGTCCTCGAAGCCGAAGGCGACGGCCCGGCCGTCAACGCCGAACTGACCTTCCTCGACGACCTCTTCGCGAGAGGCTACGGCACGCGTCAGCACTGCTACAGCGACTGGGGGGCTGGACCCAATTATACCAAACCCGTCGAACGCTGCTATAGCTTCACGGACTTCAATCGGCCGCTCTACCTGCGCTTCGGGGGCACCGACGCCCTGCCCGTGGCCATTCCGCGGATGCTTCGCCTTGCCGCCACCTTCCCAGGCGGCGCAGCCGGCCAGTTCTCGGCCCGACTGGAGCCTGGGGAACGCCGCATGATCTGGGACGGCAAGCTCGCCGGCCTCGACTACGACGGCACCTTGACCTTCCGGACTGGGGAGAGCTCCGGACGAACCACCGCCATCGGGGCCCGGCTCGCCGCACGGATGGTGGACACCAAGCTGGGCCTCGAGTTCCCGATCTCAGGAGACATCGCCTTCCATCCGCCCGATGCACCAGGAACCAGCGGCCTCGAGGGAGGCATGATGGACAAGGCGCCCGGCTATGCCTTGCCGTTCGGACGCCTGAGCGTCATGGGCTTCGGAATCGACCGGCCGGGCATCGTCTACCTGAGCCAGCCGCGTATTCGTCACCAGCGATTGGGCGACATCGCGGAAATGTACTACAGCACAACAGGCATGATGCTCAAACTGGTTGGCCACGAGGTGCGCGCCGTGAGCTACCTCAATCCGCTAGAGCGGGTGCTGCGGCACAACTGGACTGCCCTCGGCTGGATGAATCCGCTCGACGGCATCAATTACCCCTTCCCTTATACCCAGTACATCCTTCCGCCTTATCCCCAGCCCGCGAGGACACCCTGCTACGATTGCGCGCCCCCGGCGACGCCTGCTCCGTATGAATCCTATCCGCCCTACTACGGCGAGTCGCCCTCGCCGGACCCTTACGTCAGCTATCCGCCCTACTACGGCGAGTCGCCCTGGCCAGAGCCTTACGCCAGCTACTACCCGTCCCCCTCCCCCTAGGCATCGTTGGCGCCACCGACGCAAACCTTGTGCGTAACCCGCCTCCTCATGGCAGTTTGCCTGTCTCAGGGGGCGGGTTGCCACGCGTCTGACCCGACAGGCGCCAACATCACGATCGAACCGGGTAAAACCTTTCAGCGTGCCTCTCGATGCCCCTATGCCCCTTTCCGTCGGCCAGCGAGACGAGTTCCGGGTCGAGGGGGGTCCGCTCGGCCTTACCGAAGGCCAGTTGAGCCTAGAGGTCCTGAATCTGCAACAAGGCACCAACGCCCATCTGATCCAGGTTTCCCTCGAGCGGACAGGATTGCTGGGTTCGGAACGCAAGATCTGGTCTGTCCGTCAGGACGCAGCGGGGACCCATGTGGACGGCCGTCCTTTCCTGCCGTGGCAGGCCGCACCGGGCCAGCAGTGGCCCTCTCAGTCAGGCACGGCCACGCTGGAGGAACGCGAGGATCTGGTCCTGCCCAGTGGCCCGGCGAAGCAATGCTGGCGCGTCCGCTTCGACGAACCGGGTTCAAAGGCGACGCGATGGTGGTTCGCGCCCGGCTGCGGGCTGGTGCAGGCCGAGTTCGATGCCTTCGGCAGCACGGTCGTCGCGCGACACGAGCGCAGACGGGCCATGCGCTAATCCCGGGGCGAGATGCTGACCATGGCCCGCGTACCCTTCTGAGCGATGGCCGTCTCGAGTTGCTTGCGCGTGATCACGATGGGGCCGTCCTTGCTCATCGGATCGTTCATGTAGACCTTGTCCCCCTCGATGGCCGTCACGACCCCGTAGTGGCCGCTACCCCGGCCATTGCCCGTGATGTAGCTGGGGATGACATTCACGATGACAAGACGCCCCTTGTCCAGTTCCTCGGCAATGGTCTTGGCACTTGCGTCCCGGCGAGTCCGGGCATGCAGGCCATAGCGCTCGGCACCGAGATGAATGTTCGGGAAGGACGAACCCTCCCGGTCGTTGACGACCACGCCCATGAGCTTGCGCGTCTTCTCGATGGCCGCGTCGGCCTCGCGAGGGGACGGATCGATCACGCCGAAGGCCTTGGCCACCATCGTCAGGGACGTCGGGCCGCAGTTTGAATTGTCCCAGCCAGGCGTGTCCTCATGGCTGTTGCCCAACCCCCGGTACTGCGTGATGAACCAATCCCGGCGGCGCGCGTGCGGTTCGCCGCCCGGCACGGGACGCAATGCGTCCTCTTCTGGGTCGATCTCGGTCGGGGCAATGGTTTCCTCAAGCCTTCCAGGCAAGTCCGGGAGCGGCACCCGGGCCAAGATTTCCTGTCGGTCCAGGCGACGACCGTCTGCGTGGATGCGCAGACGCGCCTGCAAGGCCTCATCGACGACCGCGCCTTCGACGATCCGCTGCACATAGGCGGCAGCACGATCCGCCTGGAAGGCCGCCGAGAACTCGAGCCTCGAGACACGGCCGTTGCCGTCGGCATCGTAGCCCTCGTAGGACGTGCCGGCCACGGCGAGGCCATCCGGGCCACCGCCCGCACGCGTCCAAGCCAGCTCCTCGTGGACAGCACGACGCTCCCGCACGACATCGCGACGCATCGCCACGTAGGCGGCTTCGGCCATCGGGTCGGCCGCCTTGCGGCTTCGCGACGCATCCGGGAACAACTGACGGAACTCCGCCTTCAAGCGGGACTCGTGAGCAAGGGCCATATCCTCGCGCCTCGCGGCTACGAACTCGTCTCGTGTCACCTTGCCGTCGCGATTGGCGTCGTAGGCACCGACCTTGCGAGGCAAGGCGCCAACTCCCAGTTCGCCAGCATCGAGCGTCCCGGAGGCATCGCTGTCCAAGGCGCGGAAGGCCCGACCCGGCGTCAGTCGGTCTCCCGCCATGCGATTGGGCAGGGCCTCTTCCGGACGATCCCCGGCAGCCTCAGCGTCGCGTGAGCGGTTCCTCGACCCCGGAACTGCCGCCTTGCCGTCACCCTGTACGGGACGCGTCACCCGTGCCTACCTCCGCACCTGCTGCTGCCAAGGGTTGCCGAAATCCAGCCAAAGGCCCTCCCCGTCGATTCGGGCGCCCTGCAAGGGGGGAAGGTCGGCTCCGGATACCTTGGCCAGGTTCACGGACTGGCGGGGATCATCCGGTATGAGCGCGGTCAACGGCTTGAGCAGCGTACCGACAAGCACCTGTGGAATCTCGAGGAAGGCCGAGCGCCCCAGGATGGACGTCGGCGTCAACTTGAGACTGCCGTCCCGGGACGCTTCTACGGCGAGTGAGACAGGGAGCCCGACCGGTCCGTCCTGGATGACCAGACGATCACCGTCGAGACGCGGCGCCATGCGGGCATAGTCCTTGCCCATGGCGTCGCGCAACAGCGCATCAAGCTTGGCAGGGGACACGAGGACCTGTCCGTGGCGAAGTTTCACGTCCTTGGGTCCGAGCTTGTCCAGTTGCAGCGGGCCGTTGGCCGGCGGTCGCACGAGGACTTCGGCACCTTCGAGCACGAACCCGTGGACTTCGACCCTGCCCTCCGTCCGGACACGCAGCGGACTGCCCTGCATGCCCCGGGGGGCATCCGCCTCCCTGCCAAGGCCCAACCTCAAGGCACCCTCCTCGACCCGCGCCTCCCGGACGCGGGCACCGGGAGCCCAGGCCTCGAGGTCGATTTCGATGCCGTCATCGACCCAGCGCAGGCCCTGGCCCAGGCCCGGCACGACCTCGCCCGACGGGTCCCTGGGCAAGGCCACGACGACGTCGAGGCCGTCACCCCGAACCTCTGCCCGGCTGGCCCGCACGGGCAGGCCGGCCGGCTTGGGGATCTCGACCTCGAGCAAATCGCCCTTCAGGGCCATGCCCTGAGGCAGGTCGGCCATGGTTCCCGCAACCAGAGGCCGCGCGTCGACGGTCAGCACCGCACCCTCAGGGCCTACGGTCACCGACTGGAGGCGGGTGCTCCGGGCATCGCCCACACCCAGACCCAACGGCAGGACCAGGCGTGAACGGGAGACATCGACACCGGGCATAGGCGGCAGCATGGGCAGCAAGCCCCGGTCCGAGATGGCGGCCTCCAGTTCCAGATTGCCTTTGTCGAGGCGGACGGCGGAGATCCCGCCCGGCAAGCCAAGGGTCTTCTGGGCAGACAGCCTGAGCGTCGGACCGTCCAGGCTGACCGTGGGGCCGATGCCGAGGGCACGGGAATCCGCCCGCAAGGAAAGCTGCAGGCCACGTTCCCCGGCAGCGATGGCGATCGGGGCCAGTCCGGGAGGCAGGGGCAGATCCCCGAGCTTAAGGCGGTTGCCGGCGAACAGGCCCTTCCCCGCGAGACGCTCCAACGACAGGCCTGCCCCGCCCAGGGCACCCAGCAAGCCGGCACCCGCCAACTTGAAGGAACGGATTTCAGCGCCGAGCGTCCCCGTGGCGTCGAGGCCCGGGCGGACATCAAGGGAGACAGGCAGCAGGGGCAGGCCCAGCAACGACAAGCGCCCCTCCAGCCGGACGCCGCCGTCGGGCATCGTTCGGGCCGTCACACCACGCAGCGGCAACTGTCGCTCGACCGATCGCGCCAGTTCCTGCCAGTCCAGACGCGCCTCAAGGTTGCTGCCCCGTCCGGACAGGACTGCCCTGCCCCAGCCACCGGGCAAATGAAGGGCTTCGAGGCGCACCTCCAGGTCTCCATCCCGAGTCTCGACACGGCCATCCAACTCCAGCTCCTGCCCGGGAGTGCCGATACGTGCGCGGAAGGTACGCTCGCCAAGCGGCTTGATATCCCCGATTGCAATCGCAGGGCCCATCACCTCACCCAGCAGGGCCACCAGCCCCTTGCGGGGCAACTGCACCGCGACTTTGTCCTGCTCACCGTCCAACTTGAGGTTGACGAACTCGCCCTTGGCCTCAAATCGCTTCAGATGAGCCTGCATACGGCCATCGGCCGTTGCCGAGAGGGCCACGTCGCACTCGACGCGAATAGGTGTCCTCCCCAGCTTGCCCTTGCGGTCCGGCAGGTCGACGAAAGTGCCCGTGGTCGCGTTTCCGGAAACGCGCAGGCCGCCCTTGCCGTCGAAGGCCACGGCAGCGTCCGGAATCATGGAGCCCAGAATCTCCCCGACTACCCGGTTCATTTCGGTCCAGCCAGCGTCGACCCGAGCCTTGCCCCGGGCGAGATCGACCTTGGCCGCGTGCCCTGCAGCTTCGACCCTAAGGTCCGACAGCCTGAGCCCTAGGTTTCCTGAGGGCAGCACTTCCGGTCGGACGCGCGCAGACAGGGGCACCAGTTGTCCGTCCTTGCGGACGGTCGCGCTGAACTGCAGCACACCGCCCCCGGCGTTGCGGACCACCGGATTCAGGAGATGCTGCCTGCCAGAGGCATCGCGCATCGCGCCCAACCGCGCCGTCACATCCTCCGGCCCGACCCGCACCGTGCCCTCAGCCGCGCGCAGGTCAAGATCGACCTGCAGGCCATCCACCCTGGCCTCACCCTTGGTGGGTACCAGCAGGATGCGACCGTCCCTGCTGCGGACGAGTCCCTCCAGGAGGAAGGGCTCGCCGCCGGGTCCCTTGCCTCGCACCGCAAAGCGATCCTTGCCGGTCAAGACGACCTCGAGGCCGTGGAGCATGCCCTTGGCCTTGGCACCGAGGCTGGCCCTGACGGCATCCACCAGTTCCGCGGCCTCTATAGCGGCCTCGGCGGCCAGGACGCGGGGAACCACCCGCTCGTCGAGCACCAGCCGGTCCTCGCCGGCCCTGCCGACAAGGTCAACGTCGCCTTGGAGAATGCGGGCCTGCACAGGCCCGAGGGCCACCTCCAGGTCACGGACCTGAACGCGTGCCTTGGAGGGTTCGCTTCTCACGGGGATGCCACGCATGCTGTCGTCGCATTGCCGCCGGGTCTTGCGTCCACGAGGGCAAGTCCGACGCTTCCGATACCGATAACTTACCCGGGAGCCAACCAGCCCATGCGTCCGATTCTTCCTCTTGCAGGCGTCGTCGCTCCGGTCGTCCGTCCGCGCCCGGGGTCGGCACCGGCGGCGGGCATCGGCACGACTCGCCCGCCGGAGCCCCCGGCACCCCGTACGCCACGGACACCGCTGCAGGCCCTGAAGACTTGGTGGGATGGCCTCGGAAGGCGGGTCGAGACTCTGGGCCTTGCGGATCGAACGGCACAGGTGCGACCGGTGTATCCTTTGCCCGGCCAGCTGGACAGGGTGCCCCTGGTCAACAGCAACCACCCCGAAATCCTGCGTGACGCGGGCATCGCGTTGTCGACCCTGCCCTGGCCCGGATCGGTCCACCTGAAGCAGCCACAGACCGGCAGCTTCGGCATCTTCGCCCACCATAACAACCGGAGCGGCAGGACCCTTGCCCAAGGCATCCTGCTGCACAACCCTTCGGACAAGCCTGTGACGGTGACGGTGCGCAGTACGGCCGTCCGGACCACCACCGAGGCCCCCTACCGGGACAGGCGAACCGATGTCGTCGCGGACCCGTTGGGCACCCTCGCCAGCGGACCGGGCGACGCGACGGCCAGCCTCACCTTGCGCCAGTTGCTCGAGGATGAGTCGCGGACCTTGACTGTTCCCGCGGGCGGATGGCTGCCACTCTCGCTCAAGGGGGTGCCCCAGGGCGCAGAAATCACGTCAAGGTTGGACCTCGAGACCGACGGCCTCGTCCATACAGCCGTGGTCTTCGATGAAGCCGATGCCGAGGTCGAACGGATGGTGGACCGTCTGCGGGACGGACGCCGCCTGCCCCCCAATCCGGGAGACAAGACGCCAACGGAGCCCGGGGCACCGGGACCTGTCATTTTCGGTCGCGTCGCCGGCATCCAGGAAGGCCGGTCGTGGCTGGGCAAGCTTGAGCTGGAACCCGGGTCCGGCTACACGTTGGCCGGTCCGTCAACCGAAAAGGCGTTCCTTTTGGTGGGCAAGGCCAGCAACACGCTGGGCACGGGACAGGACCAGGCGGCGCCCTTGCCCCATCGCTATGCTGACGCAGCCTACAAAGCCCATGGCAACTATGGCGTGCTCCACGAGCTCGAGGTGCCGTTCGTCAATGCCTCGACCAGGACGCAACGCTTGGCATTCCTCTTTGACACACCGACACCGGCACCGGGCCTGTCCCGGGCTTTCAGAGGCACCTTGGCGTTCTCTTGGAAGACGCCGGAAGGCACGACACGCACCCACTATGCCAATGTCAACCAACGCGCCGGGGAAGATGCCTCTGTTCCGCTTTTCGAGTTGGACTTGCCTCCCGGAGCTACTGCGCCCGTGTCAGTCCGGTTCATCTATCCGGCAAATGCCACGCCGCCCCACGTTCTCAGGATCGCGACCCGACCGATCTAGCTGCCGGGTTGACCGGCCGGGGCGCGGGCGATTCTCACTACAACCGGCGAAAGTTGTTCCAGTGCCTGACGGGATCCGACGAGAACCAAGGCGCTGCGTCCACCGGCAGAGCAGCACGCTCACCTGCCTTCATGAAACGCAGTGTCCGATCCGCCAGGTTGAACTCGGCCTCGAGATTCACGGCCCTTTCCGTCGTGAACTGCCCTAGGGCAGAGACTGTCTCCCGAGCGGGTACCGAGAAAGACACGACGTCCCCGGAGACCTTGCCGACCTTCAGGTCGGCGACAGGACGAAAGTTGGCGAAGCGCGGGTAGGAAGCCAGCAAACGCCGAGTCAAGGGCGGCGCCCCATCGACCGTAGGCTTCAGCCAACCACCTCGGACCAGGAGGCCACGCACGGCCGCCCCGATGAGCCGGGCCGCCGTCATGCCCTCTGACGCCACAAGGCCTCTGGCGAGCAATCGCAGCACGTCAGTCGCTGGCTTGAGCACGACCAAAGCGACCTCTCGGACAACGGGCAGCACGGCTGCGCCCTCACGGACGGCACGGGCTGCCGCCCCGATCTTCGCCAATGCGAGCGCCGCCTTGTCGATACCCGCCATGGCCAGCGACCCACTTCCGATTTCACGAATGACGCACATGGGCTTCATCCGGAATGGGGAAGGCGCCTCTGCAAGCTTTAACGCCCGGGAAACAGGCCGGCGGCCTCAGACACCGCGAAAGGCGTTGCGGATGCCCACCAAGTTGGCCTGCAGGTCCGAGCGAGAAAAGCCACTGCCACCAAGATCCAGCAGCTCCTTGACGACTCCTGCTGCGGCCGAGAGCCCGGACCCGACACCCCGAGCCACCTGGGCAGGCATCAGGGGCAGACGCTCCAGGCGATCGGCAAGCCAGGCTGCGAGCGCGCCACTTAGGAAAGCATGCGTCGTCCGGTCCGTACCGCCCGGAAGTTCGGGTGTCACGAAGGGTTTCCTGAGCGAAACGGCTGCCAAGGCAAGGTTGACCTCGAAGGCGATTCGCTCGGCATCGGGCGTGCGCCCGGCACGATGAAAGGCATCTCGGGTCAGGCGAACCGCTGCCGCCCGAAGGGTCTGCATGGCCAGACCGTCCGCGGCACGATCCTCGAGTTTGCGAACGACCTCAGCACGAGCCGGAACACGGGTCCGTCCGAGAACCCAGCGCTCGAGTCTGTCGTTGATGCGGGACATGGCTGCTTGGATTATCGCCGAGCCAGCAGTGACGCATGCCCAAGATGACGTAAACAGATGGTGAAATACTGGCAAGGAGCTCAAGTCATGTCCCCCAAGCTGCCGCCAGTGCCCGTGGATCGTCCTGCCCGCGTGCTGTTCGTGTGCCTCGGGAACATCTGCCGATCGCCCTTGGCGGAAGGCCTGTTCCGACACCACGTGACCGAGGCTGGTCTCGAAGCGAGGTTTTTCATCGATTCGGCGGGAACAGGCGGCTGGCACGCGGGTGAACCACCCCACGTCGGCTCCCGGGCTGTGGCCCGCAGGCGGGGCAAGGACATCTCGAGCCAACGTGCACGTCAGGTCACGGCAAGGGATCTCGTCACGTTCGATTTGATTGCCGTGATGGACAGCCAGAACCTGCAGGACATGCAGGCGCTGGCAGCAGGACGGGCTGCCACATCGTGCTTGGCAAGGTTGCTCGACCTCGCCCCCGCGGACCACCGGAGGGATGTCCCTGATCCCTATGGGGAACCGGATGCAGCCTTCGACGACGTATACGACCTGCTCGAAGCCAGCACGGCGTCCCTCCTTGAGGCGTGGCTTGCCGTCCCGGCGGGGGGCTGACCGGGGACGCTCGCCCCGACATCGGTGCGGCTCAGGATCGCAAGGGCGACAACGCCGGGCTGTCGCCCCCTCGGGCCCAATAACAAGAGGAAGGCCAAGGTTCCGTGGGCGCGCGTCGACATCGGTGCACATCAGCCACCCAAGCGGTAGAATAAGAGGTATCCACCCCAATTTGCAGCCCGTTCCTTGGAGAAGCCGATGACCCTCACCGAGGTCCTAGCGCTCATTACGTTCCTGTCGACCGTTCCACTCGTGGTTTTGGGCTTCGCCAAGCTCCGCGACCTGCCCGCCGAGTCTGCGGTCGACAATGATCTCAAAGCCTGGATCATCGTGCCCCTGGCCTTGGCCCTGGGCGCTGGGGCGGTCATCCGTCACGAAGAGATGGCCCGCGAACCCAAGCGTTTCGAGGCACCGGCCGAACACGGCCACGAGGCGGCTGACCACGGCGATGACAAGGCAACTGCGCCGCATGCCGAAGAATCCACTGCCGAGGCTGATGCACCTGCCGCCGAAGCTGCCGCTACCGAAGTCGCTCCTGCCGAGGGCGAAACCGGGGACAAGGCAGCGACGGAGGCGGTCGCTGCTGCCGAACCGGCCGCTGCTGCCCTCGACGGCAAGGCGCTTTACGAGACCCATTGCGCCGCATGTCACCAGCCGACGGGCCAGGGCGTGCCCGGTGCCTTTCCCCCTATCGCGGGCAGCGAATATGCCAATGGACCCGCTGACACGCAGATCAAGATCGTCCTGAAGGGTCTCTCCGGTCCCATCAAGGTCAAGGGTGTCACCTACAACGGTCAGATGATGGCCTTCGCCGATCGCCTGACCGACGATCAGATTGCGGCAATCATCACCCACGAGCGAACCAGCTGGGGTAACTCAGGTGGTGCGGTTACGGCGTCCGACGTCAAGAAGCTGCGCTAGAACTGGAGAAAGCCATTCAGTACGGCCCTCCGACGCTCAGCGCCAGCAGGCCTCACGTTTGCGTACGCCCTGAATGTAACTACCGCCCTATCAGAAGGCCCGCGTCAGCCACAAGCTTTGCCAAGCCTTCGTTCTCAGGGCGATAGTAGCCGCGAATGGCCCCCTTCTGGTCGACCAACACAAAGTAACGGCCATGGGTGACAGGCGGTGGGGCAGCATGATGATGGGCGTGCGCGCCGTGCGTTTGCGACGCTGGCCGCGCAGCGTGACCGGCAAAGATCTTGAAGCCACGGGCCACGCGCTCCATGCTCGCGACATCACCCGTGGTCAGGAAGGACCATGTCCGAAAATCCGCCCCGTGCTGCAGGCCGAAAGTCCTGAGACGGGACGGCGTATCCTGCACGGGATCGACCGAGAAAGACACGAACCGGACAGCGCCATCGGCAGCGAGCGCCTTCTGAGCTCGGCGCATCACCGCCGTCATCGCGGGACACACATCCGGGCAGCTCGTGAAGATGAAGTTCGCAACCCAGACCTTGCCGGCCAGTCCCGAGCGCTGCATCAACCGACCATCCTGCGCCGTGGCACGAAAGTCCGGAGCCTGCCTCAAGACCGGCAGCTGCACAGGCGCCAGAAAGACGGCAGCCAACATCGAACCAAACATCAGACTGCCGTGCGGTTCTTCCGACGGACCCAGAGCACAAGTGAAATCCCGGCCACGAGTTGCACGGAAGAAACAAGAACCCCTGCAATCAAGTAGGCATGACCGTTGCGCTCGCTACCCAGCGGACAAACGGTGCACGCCTCGGCAATCTCGGGCAAAAGCACGACGAGCACCGCAACAACAGCAAGCAAGAAGTGCTTCATAGCAGATACACCAGCACGTATAGGACAGGCCAGACCAAGACGACAAAGCCCCAGAACAAGGTCGAGGCGGCGAGCGCCCCCTTGCCGAGCAATCCCCGGCGAGCACGCCCGACCGCCCAGACCAAGCCACCCATCGCAACGGCGGCGTGCGCCGCATGCATCCCGACCAGCAGATAGAAGAAGGAAGCGTGGGTACTGTAGGCCAGCGTCAGGCCCTCTCGAATCAAACCCTGCCACTCGTATCCCTGGACTAGCAGGAAGACGGCACCAAGGACGGCGGAGGCCGTCAGCCAGCTCGGATAGCTGGCCTTGCCAGCTGAATGGGCCCTGTTGGCGAGCAAGGCAAATCCGCCGCTGGCCAAAAGGACCAGTGTATTGACCCCAGTGACCTCGACGGGAAACCGCGGCTGCCCGGGCGGGGGCCACGCACCCGGATTGGCGCTCTCACCGACGATGAAAGCGGCCATCAAACCCGAGAAGAACAGGGCTTCGCACATGATGACCAGCACCATGCCGAAAACGGCATGGGGGATGACAGGCTCGGGACGACCTGAACGTAAGGGGATGCTGCCGGGACGTGTACCTTCGACTGCCATGACGTTCACCTCTAGTGGTGGGTTTCGGCCGCCGCACCCGGCGGCGCCAAAGGATCTACGGGACGCTCGATGTGCGCAGGGGTGTCGGCGGAGCGATTCTGCCAGTTGTTGCCTTCGTGGCTCATCACGTCCGGGGCTACCATGAAAAATAACAGGAACATTGCGGCAATACCCAGAAGGCAAAGATACGGAACAAAACGAGGCTCGAGGTGCACGTGCATCCAAGTCGTCACAGCGAACCAAGTGCTGGTCAGCATGACAACCACGGAAACCAAGATTGCGAGCCAACCCATACCCGTCTGCTGTGCCGCCAGGCTCAGAAGGGGTAGGGAAATCAAGATCGCCCAGATGCGCCAATACTTGCGCTCTTCGCGCGTCGCTGCTTCGGTGCTCATCGTGGCTTACCTGATGATGTAGAAGATGTGGAAGAGGAAAAACCACACCACGTCGACGAAGTGCCAGTAGATCCCGATCAGCTCGACGCGCTGAAGGTTTTTGCCCTTCTCCGCCTGAGCGGCAATGGCAAGCAGGATGGCCACGCCGGCAAGGATATGGATGCCATGCAGACCTGTAGCCGAGAAATAATAGCCATAGAACGTCCCGGTCTGCGGAACGTGATCGTGCGAAATCTTGGCGTACCACTCGTACGCCTTGATGCACAGGAAGACGAGACCGCCGTATGCTGCAAGACGCAAACGCGCCGCAGCCAACGGACCGTCCCCGCGTTCGGCTGCGGCGTGAGCCAGCATCGCGAACAGGCTGGACGTCACCAGCAGACCGGTATTGAACGTTCCAATCCATACATTCAGGCTGGCAGCCATCTGACCCCAGTCAGGATGACCGATACGATGCATCAGGTAGGGCGCGAGGATCCCCCCGAAGATCGGGATTTCCGAGGCGATGACCATCCAGACCGCAAGTTTGCCCGTAGGCATGCCCGCAGCACTACGGCCGGTAGCAATGATTTGACCGCTCAATGTGCACCCTCCGGCCTCAGCTCGCCCTGACCGGCAGGAGGCTCGTCCTGGGGCCAGAAGTCGACCTCACGATCGGGATGATTGTACTCATAGGGGCTGCGGTAGACCGTCGGCATGACGGCAAAATTGCCATGCGGCGGCGGGGAAGGGCACCGCCACTCCAACGTGTTCGCGTTGTAGGGATTGTCCTCGGCCTTGCGCCCCTTGTACATCGACCAGAAGAAGTTGGCGAAGAACAGAACCTGCGCGATACCCATCACCGCCGTGGCTACCGACGAGATCTCGCGCAGCAGGATCCTGTCCGGAGTCATCAGATCGGGAAAGTTCGCGAAGCTGTAGATACGGCGATGGTCGCCCATGATGCCCGTGAAGAACAGCGGCATCCAGATGAAGTTGAACGAGATGATCGTGATCCAGAAGTGGACACGCCCAAGGCCCTCATTCAGATGACGACCGAACATCTTCGGGAACCAGTAAGTCAGGCCCGCGAAGCTACCGATGATCGCGATCGGGAAGAACGTGTAGTGGAAGTGCGCCAGGACGAAGTAAGTGTCATGGAAGTGAATGTCCGCACCACTCGCGCCCAGGAAGATACC
The DNA here is from genome assembly GCA_016867265.1 of Candidatus Tanganyikabacteria bacterium. Lineage (GTDB taxonomy): Bacteria > Cyanobacteriota > Sericytochromatia > S15B-MN24 > VGJW01 > VGJW01. Next base: position 17,149 of record VGJW01000018.1, on the reverse strand, counting down.
CGTGACACCCCCGACAAGAAATTCGGCCACGAATGAAAGAGCCCAGAGCATTGGCACGGTGAACTGGATGGAACTGCGGTACAGCGTGGCAATGAACACGAACATGATTTCGGCAATAGGAATCGAGATTAGCACCGTAGTCGCCGCGAAGACATTGGCCATCCGGGGGTCGATGCCCGAGATGAACTGGTGGTGTGCCCAGACGAAGAACGAGAGGCAAGCCGTGCCAATGGACGAATACAGCAGGGTCCGATACCCGAAGAGCTTCTTGCGGGAGAATACAGGCAGGATCTCAGCCAAAAAACCCAGCGCCGGCAACAGCACAACGTAAACCTCGGGGTGCCCGAAGAACCAGAAAAGATGCTGCCAGAGGACAGGGTCGCCGCCCGTTCGGGGATCGAAGAAATGGGTCCCGAAGTTCTGGTCCATGACCAACATCACGGAGCCGGCAATGAGGGGGCCGACCGACATCATGAACATGACGCTGGCAATGACAATCATCCACACCGCCAAAGGCACATCTACGAACTTCATGCCGGGCGCACGAGCGTTCATGGCCGTCACGATAAAGTTGATGCCGCCCATCAGGAAGGCCACGAACTCGACGGCAACCGCCACAACCCACAGAGTAGAGCCGCTAGGCGTCAAATTGTACTGGGACCCTGCCGACAACGGCGGGTAGGCCGTCCACGCACCACCGAAGCCGCCGCCGGGAACAAAGAACGACCAGATGAGAATGACCGACGAGATGAGGAAGACCTGGTACGAGGCGCGATTGAGACGCGGGAAGACCATGTCGTCGGCCCCGACCATTAGCGGAATCAGGTAGTTACCGAACGCCGCCAGCAACACGGGCATCGCCACGTAAAAAATCATGATGGTCCCGTGCTGGGTGATCATCATGTTGTAACTGGCCGGCGTCACGACGCCGAAGAAAGGCACCGGCTGGTTGGGGAAAGCCAACTGCCAACGGAAGACATAGGCGAAGAAACCGCCGATGAGCGCCATGAGCAAACCTGTCACCAGGTATTGCTTGGCAATCATCTTGTGGTCGGTGGACCAGCAATACTTGAGGAACCAGTGCTCCTCATGATGGACATCGTGGTGCCCCTGCAACTCGGGCATGCCGTGTGCCGTGATGGAATGCAAAGCCATTGACGGAACCTCTAGTAAATGGATTGGCCACCAGGAACACTGGCGTTCCTGGCGCTGTCCTCGAGGAATGCGGCGTGTTGCTCAGGCGTCTCGACGAAGATGCGGGCAGGCATCAGGCCGTGACCAATGCCGCACATCTCCGCGCACTGGATATCGAACGCACCAGCCTTCACAGGCTTGAACCACCCCTTGATCGTGCGGCCCGGGACAGCATCCTGCTTTAGCCGGAATACCGGGACGGAAAAGTCATGCATGACGTCCTTGGACTGTAGTTCGAAGTGCACAACTTGGTCGAGCGGCACGTGCAAGCGGTCAATAGTGACGATGTCATCTACCGTATCGAGTTTGTTGTCTGTGCCGGGATGCCGGAACGTCCAGCCCCACTGCTGAGCGACGACACGGATTACCGTATCCGCAGGTGGCGCCACCTGCTTGACCTGATGCCAGACCTTTACAGCCACGATGATGATGATGAGGTCGCAGGCGATGACGAGCCAGTGCGGCCACGAGACCCACGTGTGCAGTTGATGGTCATGCTTGGCAAGATACTCGGGCTTGTGACCAGGTCTGCGTCGGGACTGATACAGCAGCACGAAGAAAGCAAACAACGACGCGAAGAACCAGAAGCCGACAATGCCCGCGATGACCAAGATGACAAAGTCGATGTCGCCGGCGAAGCTCGAGTTCGCGGGAATCAGCCGGGCAATCAGGTCCTCGCCCCCGGCGAAGATGTAGAACAGGACGGTACCGACGACAATCACGGCACCAAGGAAGGTCGTAAGGAAGACGGACCGCGCGAGGGGTTGCCAGCCAATTCCTCCGCTCTCGTGCGATGGATGCTGTTCAGCCACGGCTATATCTCCTTCGGCTTCAACTGGGACAGATAGACAGCGACGTCACGGATGGTCTGCTCATCCGCCAGACCAAGGGCCATCGGCCGCATCATGGCGCCCTGGGCGTCACGAGGGTCGGCACCACGGACGCCGCTCCGGAACTTGTGTAACTGGGTGACGAGGTACCAATCGTTGCGTCCCGCAAGGCGCGGCGACATCATCGCCTGGTTGCCAAGGCCCTCGGTACCGTGGCATGAGGCACACGAGGCCTGATAGACCTTGCCACCCTTTTCCTGATCGCCATAAAGAGACGGCGGTGAATAAACCGTCGACATTGAGGCCACGTAGGCCGCGACGACCTTGATGTCGTCGGTGCCGGCAAGCGTTCGCAGCATCGGCCGCATCCGCAATCCCTCGGCGTCGTCGGGATGCGCGCCCCGAACACCGTCGCGCCACTTGTTGAGCTGGTTCTCGACATATGCCGAATCAAGCCCGCCGATGTTCGGGGCCGCGGCAAGCTTGTGGCCACCTCCGTCAATTTGATGACACTGCATGCAGTAAGCATAGAGTTGCTTCTGCCGATCCGAAGACGCGCTCATACGCTGGTCCGGATGGCATCCCGTCAGCAGGGCAGCCGCCAGGCCGGCCCCGGTCAGCAGGCGCGCAAGAGGCCCGCGGTCAAACTTGGTGATGGTGGTGTAGTTCATCTGGAATTTCTTCGGTGCAATCTGGCCCGGGCCGACAGTTGCACTATTACTTTACTCCCTGCAGGCGAGCGTGTGTCAAAGGGGAGCGCAGACAATCGTGAATCTCTGTTAAGACTCGCCTCCCGCATAGCAGGATGCTAGCATCATGGCAACGTTGTCTTCAGGGTTCGACACGGTTTGATGAGCATGCTTTCGACGAATGCCCCCGAGGGGCGCGACGGCGGGGCGGACGCGCCCTCGCCGACTACCGACGGCGCAACCAGACCAAACGAACCTGGGGCGGTGGCGCCAACAGCCGGTCTCCCAGCAGTCCTACGGGCCTACCTGACGCTGACAAAGCCCACCATCCTGCTGACTGTGCTGGCTACGGGCCTGCCCGGCCTACTGCTTGCCATTGGGGACAAACCGGTCAATCCCATTCTGGCGCTGGCCACGCTGGTCGGAACCTCATTGGCCTCGGCGGGCGCGGCCGCCATCAATCACTACATGGACCGGGACATCGACGCCGTGATGTACCGGACGCGAGCCAGACCCCTGCCCGCGGGCGTGCTCGGCCCTGCGGCAGCCCTGCGCTTCGGCCTGTTCCTGTCGGCCCTGTCTGCCTTGGTCCTCGGATACTGGACAACCCCCTTGGCCACGGCACTCGCCATCGGCAGCATCCTCTACTACACAGTGTTCTATACGGGCTGGCTCAAGCGGCGTACGCCCCAGAACATCGTCATAGGAGGGGCCGCCGGTGCCTCGGCACCGCTCATCTGCTGGTCCGCCGTCACGGGGGATCTGGCTTGGGCACCCGTCGTCATGTTCGCCATCATCTTCCTTTGGACACCGCCCCATTTCTGGGCCTTGGCGCTCTTCCGCAAGGATGACTACGCAGCGGCGGGCGTGCCCATGTTGCCGGTGGTCGCCGGTGAGGACGTGACCAAGCGCCAGATACTCGGTTACAGCGTCGTCATGGTGCTGACTTCCCTTGCCCTGCCTTTGCTGGGCGGAGGCGGCACAGGGTATGCCGCGGCTGCCATCCTGCTGGGGGCCGGCTTCATCTGGATGGCGTGGCAGGTTCTGCGTGAGGCCAATGTGCGGAACTGCACGAGGTTGTTCACCTATTCGATTGCTTACCTATTGCTGCTCTTCGGAGCTTTGGCCGTGGACATCGGTGTCGCGCGCCAGCGGCCGGACCTCGATATGGGTAACCTGTTCGCGAAGCCGGCGGTGGCCCGGCCCGTCGCGCGTCGAATCCGGTTGCGTTGGTCGGGCGAAGCGAGCAAGGTGGTCCCCGTGACCATCATTCCGCTGGAAACCGAGTCAACGCTGCGCCTCGGCACCAAGGGCACGATTTCTTTCAAGGTCACTAACCACGACGAGCGTGACGTATCCTTCGAGGCCATTCCTCACGTGGCCCCGCTCGCAGCCGATGCCCACTTCAGCAAACTGGCCTGCTTCTGCCATCGGGTCCAGACCCTGAAGGCCCGACAGGCCAAGACCTTCGACCTGGTCTACGCACTCGACATGGATCTGCCGGAATCCATCCGCACCGTCACCGTCAGCTACACGCTGACGGCTGCGACCGCGGGTGCCCACGACCATCATCACCAATAGCTGATAGACAAAATCCATCAAAGCTTTACCCGGACATAAGTCAGGGGCCCGTTCATCAGGGCGACAGCACGGTCGGGCCGCGACGCGGCCCTGCAACCATCAGGGGCCCCCCGATGCCCGACATCAACCTTGAGCCCAAGCTTGTTGCATAGGCATTGGGCCGGAATCGGGATGGGTTCGTCCACGACACCGTCCGCATCGCGGCACCAGGACTGCTCGACGATCCAGTGTCGGTCGATCGCCCGGCGCAGGCACTTGCTGCGGATCAGGTAAGGCTCAGCCAGGGGGCCATCATCCCCGGGAAGGCCCCCGTTGCCGGGCAGCTTCCTGAAATCAAGGCCCTTCGTGCCATCAACAAGCTCGCCGAGGATGCCGTGGGCTTCTTTGGCACGGGCCATGCCCAGTACCCCGGTCCCCTATACCAGCAGTCGTACCGCGACAGCCAAGGCAATATCCGACACGCTACCTGTTTGGTCAGGCCATTCAGGACCTGCGCGTCCGGCTCGAGGCCGTCCGGTCCCTCGCAGCCTCCTATGACGACTTCCAGAGCCGCACCATCGCCCGCCTGGCAGAAACGGCGCTTCGCCAGAACAATTGGGACCACGCCATGGATAACGGCACGGCCCAGAGCCGCTACGCCGCGCTGTTCGCCACGGTGCACAACATTGCCCAGACCAGCGTCACACCCGCGCAGCCCGCTGGGACCCAGAGGGCGCTGGGTGAAGTCGTCAGTCGTGCGCGTCAGGCCATCGGCGGACTCGAGGGAGCCGTTTCGGATCCTGCCACCACGGGCGTCGAGGCGCGCGCGGCTGACAAGGTTCGCGCCATCCGGCAGGATGCGGCGGCTATTCCCACGTGGCAGAAGGTCCTGCTGGTGGGCCTGATCCGCAAAGGCACCCTGAATGGTCGAATCAAGGACATCGAGCGCGACCTCGCGACGCTCAAGGCCGCCAACCCGAGCGCACGTCTGGATGTATTGGCCACCTTGGCGGCTCGGGCCTGGGAGGCAAGCCAGCAAGGAGCTGAGGCAACCACTCTGGATCAGGCCGAGCGCTTTGCACGCGACGCCGACCCCATCCGCCGCGAGACCGACCAGGTCCGCCGCCGCAGCGACGATCAGACCGAGGTCATCAGCAAGCGGCTGAAGACCCTCGGCTCCTGGCAGGCAAGGACAGTTGGCGCGAGCCCTTCCTGCCCGGATGTCGGGTCACCGACGGCAGTGCGGCCAGACTTCGCGGTTGCCACTGCCGGGCGAGCCGGGCGGACCCGGCGCCGACGCTGGCGCTGCAACGCGCAAGGTAAGGACATTCAGGCCCTGAGGCCCCGAGCGAGCAGGGCCCTCCCCGATCCGCCCAACATACGGCAACATGGTTACGGCTGTCCGGCGGCAGGATCCTGAAGCGTCCGGTGCCGGAAATGAGTGGATGCCATATGGATGCCGTCATCTACGCGGACCTGGATGCCCGCATCGAGGAGGCGTGGGATCAGGTCCTCTCCGACCCCCAGCGCGCCAGAAGCCTCAACCAGGAAATCCTGGACGCGCTGCCGGCGGATGCGCCCCCTCGCTATCGCGGGTTGGCCCTCAGGAACCAAGCCGTCCTCGACAACATTGCCGGCCGCACGGGCGAGGCGATTGAACAGGCCCTGCAGGCCTCGGACCTCTTGCACGGCGCCGGCGACGCCAAAGGGGCGTCTTCGGCGGAGCTGACGCTGTGCCGGGTCCTAGGCCTGGTCGGGCTGCCGGACCGGGCCATCGGTCACGCGGCCAAGGCCCTGGTCCTGTCGCGACAATCCGGTGAGGTTCGCGGGATCGCCATGGCGATGACGGAACTCGCACGCTTCTACCTGCAGGCAGGTCGGACGGACGAAGCGCGAAGTCTCGCCAATGAGGCCATTGACCACGCGGAAGAGCTTGACGATCAGGGGCCGGTAGGCCGGGCGCTGGTCGTTCTCGGCAGGCTGGCCCAGGCCGAGGGGGACCTTGAGTGTGCCGCCGCAAGGTTCACGCGTGCCGAAGCCATTGCCACGCGGACGCAGGCCAGTGCGGGCATGGTCGACTCCGCAGTATCCCTCGGCAAGGTCCTGATGACGGCGGGCAAAGCTGGAGAGGCCATCGAAGCCCTCGAAAGAGCAAGCCGCGTTGCACGCCAGTATGGCTTGGTGCAGCTGCTGGCCGACGCCGCGCACCAACTGGGTCGTGCCTACATTCAGGCCCATCAGATCGAGGCCGGCTGCAAGGCACTGGAGGAAGTGATTGCCTTGTGCGGGACGGACCACAGCTTGCCGATAGCGGTCGCGAGCCTGCGCGAGCTTGCTGCCGTGCGCGAGAGCCGGGGGGATCTGACGGAGGCCCTCGAGAACCTGAAGCACAGCGTGCTGCTCGAGCGAACGCAGAAGGAAAGGGATGAAGCCGATGTGGCCCGCAGGGTGGCGTTGGCCGTGAAGACCTCGGCAACGGAACGGGAGCTCGAGATCTCCAGCCGGATTCTGGAAGGGACCCTGCCTGCCGCCATCGTGGATGAACTGAAACGGCACGGGCGAGTGCGGCCGGTCGTGCACGAGGCTACGACGGTGCTCTTCACGGACCTGGTAGGGTTTACCCGCGTGGCCGAGAAGTTCGGTCCCGAAGTGCTCGTCGATTCCCTCGACGAACTGTTCGGTTCATTCGATGCCATCTCGGCACGCTGGGGCGTCGAGAAGATCAAGACCATCGGAGATGCCTACATGGCGTGCGCCGGTGTTCCCGTCCCTCTGGCGCACCACGCACTGGCCGCAACCATGGCCGCCCTCGAGATGCGCGAAGTCGTGCGGGCTACCGGTCGCGCCGCGGACGCCAGCCGTCCGGAGTGGGGCATCCGAATCGGCCTCCACTCGGGCTCGGTCCTTGCCGGCATCATCGGCAAGGACAAGCTGGCCTACGACATCTGGGGGGACAGCGTCAACACGGCGGCACGCATGGAGTCCAGCGGCCAGCCGGACCACATCAACGTATCCTCGACGGTCGCCACCTTGATCGAGCCCTATTTCGTCCTCCAGCAGCGAGGTCTGGTTGCGGCGAAGAACAAGGGCGATCTCGAGATGGCCTTCGTCATGGGCCTGAAGCCCGAATTCGCCCAGGATCCCCACGGTCTGGTGCCGACCGAGGCATTCGTAGCCATGGTCCGCGGCGAAACCTGAGCCGGGACAGCGCCCCGCAACGACCCGCGATCGGTACGCCCCGGGGCCGTCAGTCGTAGGTCAGGCAGGGACGAAATCCGCCGTTGGGCAATCTGAAGGTCCGGAGGCAGTTCAGGTAGGTGTTCCAAAGGCCGGACCGATCCTCATCGCCCCACGTACCGCCGCGCATGGCACGGGTATCCACCTTCTGACGATTGAAGAAATCACCCGAAAACCAGGTACTGGAGCCATTGGCGGTGATGGGCAGGCCATACCGGCGAAACCTCGGATCCGTTGCAAGGCCCACAACGTAACCCTTCCCAGGCGCCTCAAGCCCGGTCGGGACGTCCAGAATCAACATCTGGTAGGCCTCGTCGACGTGCAACTCCTGCGTCCATTCGTTGACGTTGCCATTGAGGTCAAGAACGCCATCCTCCAATCCGGTATGGCTCGTGGTGTTGACCTCGGTCGGCCAGTCCGGGTTGCGTCCCGTACCCGTGAGGGTGCGAAGTTCGTTGGTCGGATCCGTGAGGAACGCGATGCCGGGTTCATCGGCATCAACGCCAAGGCGGTTGTTGCCTCGGACCTCGACGCCGTGGATCAGAGCCCAGACCGCTAGTGCCGTCCACTCTTCGTCGTGCATCATGTGGGCGTGGAGCCCCATTAACGCGCAGGCGGCCATCGATTCATCGTAATCAACGGTGGCCCAGGGCACGCAGCGACGTGCGACCTTGGCACGCGAGCTCGTCCCTGCCGTGGCCCCGGCCCCGGAGCCGACTTCGCCCGGCACGGCGTCGAGCCGGCTGGCCTCGAACTTTGCTGCGTAGAAACCTCCGAACTCCTCGCTGGACCAGACCACACCGGCCTCCCCGACCGGTTTGCCCTCGACCCAGTAGCCGACAGGCTTGCCAGGATGACCTGCACGCGCCGGCTCCAGCAGTTGGTAGGCCGTGAATCGCGGGATCCAGACAAACTGGCTGAAGGTGCCGTCGTGGCCGAAAAAATAGTCGTGGTGACGGTCCACCGGTCCCTTGTCGTCGGGTGCCAATCTGCCGGGACGGATGAAGCGCAGCGTCGCTGACGGTTTCGGTACGACACCGGCAGTCGGCACGGGTACGGGCGAGGGGATCGCAGACAGGGCAGGGTTTGGCGCAGCAGAGGGGGCTCCTGTCGGTCCGACCGCCGAGACGGGGGCTGCAGGCTCGACCGTGACTGCTGGCGAGCAGGCGACCCCAATGCCAGCCAAGGCATAGGCAAGATGGCGCCAAGCCGAGCGCCCTTGTGTCCGGGTGAAGGCATTTGCTGCCCGGTACTTGCGCCTCTTCGGCGCAGGCCACGATTTTCCATTCACGGCGCCATCATACTTGCAGGTGCATCTTGCCGACCCGACGGACAAGCCAAGGCAGATGGGACACTTCACAGGCAGCGTCCAGGCCAGGAGAGCCCGAAATGCCGATCATCCGCTCCATCCGACAAGATGACCTGCCGACAATCCTGAAGCTGAACAATGCCAACCTGCCTGCCGTCTCCTTGTTGGACCTCGACGAACTTGAATCGGACCTCGAGGTCGCCGAACACGCATTGGTCATCGTTGCCGATGAGGTGCTGGGCTTCTGCGTCACGTTCCCAAGCGGGCTCGATGTCGACCTGGGGACCAATTACAAGTGGTTTTCGGATCGCTACGACGATTTCCTGTATCTGGACCGCGTCGTCATCGACGCCGCACATCGTTCCAGGGGCCTTGGAGAGGCCCTGTACCGCGAAGTCGAGCGCCGGATGCGATCCGAGGGACGCACCAGCCGCTTCACCTGCGAGGTCAACCTGCAGCCGCGAAACGAGGGCTCCCTGCGCTTTCACGCCCGACTGGGCTTCGAGCAGGTCGGGGAACAGCAAGCCAAGCCCGGCATCATCGTCGCGATGCTGGCCAAAACCGTATCCTGAATGGCGAGATAGGCGTCAGGGCTGGGGGGGGGCCTCACCGGCCACCTCGATCTTGAAGGGCAGCACATTGGTCATGCAATGGATGCCCCAATCCCTCTCGAGCAACGTGCCATCCTCGAAGCGGCCCAGCGCACCGCGACCCACCGTCACCGCGCTGCGACCACCCACAGGCACGATCACCGCCTCCGGTTGCACCTGCCGGAATGCCGCCATCGCCTGCTGATCCCGCGCCGTGAGCCTGTCGGGGTCAGCAGCCTCCGTCGGCATCAGGATGACCTGCCGTCCGTCCGGCAGACGTCCCATGATGGTGTTCATGTAACCCAGCGCGGGACCGCCACGGCTGTAGTCGCTTTGCGTCCAACCCTCAATCTGCTGGTCAGCCTGCCCCTTGACGGGGAAGCCCTGCTGGAAGCCCGGAAGGTGCTTCGGTTCGAATCCCGCAACACGCAGTTGTCTGTCGAGGGAGGGGTCAGCCTGCGCCAGGTATTCGCTGACGAAGGCCGTCTTGCCGTCCGGGGAGAGGACCGTCAGGTCAGAGTGGTACACGTAGGAGCGCTGGGGAAGCTTCAGGTCACCAAGCGCCTCGAACCTGGCCCTGACCTCCGGGTCGAGTGCGGCACGGTCCGCCGGGGGCATCGACTCGAGGGCCTCGCGGTACGTGACGTTACCGTAGCCCACCGGAGCCATCGCATCGATGGGGACTCCGGCGTCCCGCATGCCCCGCATGGTCACGTCGAGGGCTTTCATGAAGCCACCCGGCGTCGCTACGTCGATGCCTCGCGTCTTGGCCACGCGGTCGACCGTGTATCGGCTGAATACGGCAGCCTGCGTGCCATCCGAACGCGTCAGGAACTGGGTGTCCCCACCCTCGGAGATGATGTCGCTCACGCCATTCTGGACCCCAAGCTCGTGGGCGAGCATCGCCGCACCATCCCGCGTGGTCTTGCCAGCCCAGTGGCTGCGGTCATGCATGCCATCCTTGCCCAGCTGCCAATGGTCCGGTCGCTCGGCACGGTCATTCGGGGTGAAGAGCGTCGGCTTGCCGTCCAGAATGCCTGCCAGGAACTCGTCCTGCGGGAAGGCGGCCATGTCGGATCGGACGGGCAGGATGTTGGCCTCGGGAACACCCAGACGCTCGGCCAAGCGACCGCGTTCCGCCTGAAACCGGCTGTCCAAAGGGCCATCGAAGGGCTGGCGGGTGGGCACGACGAACTGGATGTCCGGATTGGCCTTGATGGCGGCCTTGGCGATGAACGCCGGATCGAGACCATCCTGCTTGAGCGTCTCCGAATTCAGCACCATGGCCGAGAACGGGGTATCATTCTCCCCAAAGAATCGTTGCTGACGCGTGCCCGGCGCGAGGCTGACGTCGTAAAGGCCCCTGCCGATGCCACGCCGCTGGACCGTGCTTGCCTCACGCGCCCACGGCAGGGCTGTGGTCGGATCCTCGAGGCCCAGGCCCGTGGCGATGCCCCGACCTCGCTCCAACCGGGCACTGTCCCGTTCCAGATGCAAGGGGCCCGTCTTCGGGCCAAGCACGGCAGGGGAAACACCGGAAGCCCCCGCGGAAGGTGGCTGGGGCGCCAAGGGAGCAGGGTGCCGGCCGTGGGGATCGATTCGCTGCGTCATTATCTTGTCGTACCCGCATGCAGGCCCAGATTAACGCGAGCACCCGATCGATTGCGCCCCTGGTTGCTGTTTCCGGGGACTCCCTCAGGGCCTGAGTTCAGCAGGCAGCCGGATGCGGCGCATCGTGCCCGAGCCCGTGTCCGAGACGAGCAGGTCGCCGTCGGGGAGCACGGTCGTGGCCGCAGGGTCGAAGAATCGGCCCTGTGCGCCCGCGCCATCGCTTTCGCCGCGCGTTCCGCCCGCGAGCGCGTTCAGGCTGCCGTCAGGTCCCCGGCAGATGGCGGCGATGGCCCTTAGGTCCCTGGCGTGGCCGATCCCGGCCACGGTGGTGTAGGGAGTCTCGAGGGGCCGATCCAGTTCGAGGAGGGTGCGCAGCCTGCCGTCCGCAAGGCGCCTTGTGCAGGTGCCCTGACGGTCGACGATCCAGAGGCTGCCATCGTCGAGGGCCACGGCATCGCGGGGCAGTTCGAGGCGGGCAAGTTCTCGTGGGCCGTCCCTGCGCCCCGGCCGGCCATCCCCCACCAGAGTCGTGACCTCCCCGGCCAGCGTGACACGACGCAGACTGTTGTTGAGCTTGTCGGTGACGAGCAGGCTGCCGTCGGGCATCCAGAAGAGGGCGTTGGGTCCTGCGAACAGGGCCTGGTCCCGCTTGCCGTCGGCCATCCCGGACACGTCCGGCCGTCCGGCAAGGGTGCCGATGGTGGAGACTGTGCCTCCGTCCCACCCGCCCTCGACCACCCGGATCGAGCAGGCGTAGTAGTCAGCGACGTAGACCCTGCCGTTGGCATCGACCGCCACGCCCCGGGGTTGATGGAACTGCACCGTGCCTTCGAGGGGCCTCGCGACGTAGTTGCTCCCGGCAAGCGTCGTGACGAAACCAGTCAGGAGATTGATGCCCCGGACGCGGTTGTTGCCGCCGTCGGCCAAGATGATACGGCCATCCGCCATGGTGGCCAGGCCATAGGCTTCGCTGAACTGCGCTTCCTTGAGGGCGCCGTCGCGATAGCCCGGCATGCCCAGGCCCACCGGGGTGGTCATGACGGCGTCGCTGCTGACGACAAGGACGCTGAGGCTGGCCGATAGCGTGCCTGCCCTGACCGTGAGGGTCACGCGGCCGGGGTTCCGCGCCACGAGCGTACGGCCGGAGATCGCCGCGGCATCGCCCTCGACGGACCAGGCCTGCTCGAGCTCCGGCACCGTCAGGGTGTCGCCCAGCATCCCGAAGGCCCTGAGCGAGAGCGTGGCTTCGGGCAGCAGCGTCAGGTCAGACAGCTCGAAATCATTGGCGAGGGTGTCGTACAGGGGCAAGTCGACAACCGCCGACCGCAGGCCTCCGACCTGTACCTGAACCTCGCCCGAGATGGCTCCCCGGGGGACGGTGAACTGCAGCATGGTGTCGGAGAGGCGCTGGGTCCGGACGGCATCCAGTCCCCCTACGGTGACGGTCACGGGCAAGCCCTCGCTGGCCCCGAGGTTGCGGCCCGAGAGCGTGACGGTTTCGCCGACGGCAGCGACAGCCGGCGACAGGCCCGCCAGCACGGGTGGGCTCGAGACCATCGGCAGGTCCCCGACCTGTTTCGCTTGGGAAGGGGTGACCTCCAGACCATGGCGTTCGCCCCGGCCGAGCCCTAGCTGGCGGGCCACCAAGTCGAAAGCTCCCGCCGCGACGTTCGAGATTGTGAAGCTGCCCGTGCGGTCACAGCGGGCCGTGTACGACAAGCCCGGCACGAAGACCTCGACTCCCTCGATGTTCGTGACCTCGGGAGCGGCAGGCAAGGTTACCCGCCCGACGATGGTTCCGGGTGGCCGAAGCACGAGATCCCCGACCAGAGCCGACGTATCGCCCGAAGTCACCACGACCTTGCTGCGCCACGCACGCGTGCCGCGCGCGCCATCGACGGCCGCGACGTTGTAAGACCCTGTTCCGGGCGCGGCCAGACGGAACACCCCTGCGGCATCGGTGGTGGCCGAGGGTGGCAGGGCGTGGACCCGGCGAACAGCCAAGGCAGGCGCGGCAAGCCCGGATGTCGTCGTACCGATCGAACCTGGCGCGAGACCTGCAGCCGCATTCCCGACGAGTCCGCCGGCCCCGATCGCGACCAGTGCCGAAACGTCGGCGCCATGGGCAAACAGGTCGATGCGCACGCCTGCAACCGGCGTGCCCGCTTCATCGAGGATGCGCCCCGTCAGGGACGCGGCTGTTCCCGCGGACGCTGGCCCCGAAGCCGTGGCTGCTCCCGGGCTGCCCAAGTCCTTGAGGGGCTGCAGGCTCGACGAGGTGCACCCCGAAAGGACCAATAAGAGACCCAATACAGACGCCGCCAGACGAACGGGACGCGAGAGGGCCAAGCAGGACTAGGCGAAGAGGGCGGTCGTGGCGGGAAGTCGACGGCCAGGAAGGCTCACGAGCCCAGCATGCCCGTCCGGCGGCAGTTGTCTACGAAGGCTGCGGCCGTGGGGATTGCCCCCCAACGAAAAAGCGGGTCCCGGCGAAATCGCCGAAACCCGCTTCCCGTCTAGCGCGCTCAGAGGGATTCGAACCCCCGACCTTCTGATTCGTAGTCAGACGCTCTATCCGGCTGAGCTATGAGCGCATGCGCTGAAGGCTCTTCCATCATGCCGGAGGTTGGGCAAGAGCGTCAAGCATTGGCCCTTCGTGAAATTCTTGCTTCGAGGGGAAGGTTCCGGGGCACGGGTAAGGACAATCTGAGGGCGTGCCGGAAAGGAAGGCGTACGGGTGACTATGAATATCCAGGGACCTGGCGGTAGCCGCAACACGGCACCCCTGAAGGGTACGGGCCAGATGGCACCGGGATCGGCCGCCCCTTCTGCTTCCGATGACAAGTTCAAGCTCCTCAAGAAGGACGCCCTGGTCCGCACGGGCCCTTTGGCCCAAGAGGTCCGCAGCGGAACCAGCGAGCCCACGCCCGCCGAGATCATGGCGGACATCGATCGCATGCTGGGCGGCCCCCCGGAAACCGGGTCCCGCTTCATCACGGCCCCGCCGGCGACGTGGAGCTCGCAGGAGGCCATCGCCGTCCGTGATGCCCTGCGGATGGTACCCGCCGCTGACCGGGCAGCGTTGCGCAACACGGTCTTCGAGAACTTCCCGCCGGGAACAGCGAACCTGGGTGAGGTCTTCGGGGACGCCAGCTTCTACTCCAACAACGTCAACGGCGTCACGCGCATCCGGATAGGCGATGCTGTCTCGAGCCTGCCCGGACGAGACACACCCGATGACCTCAAGTCGGTGGTGCTTCACGAGATCGGTCACATCGTCCAAGGCCAGGGGCGCTGGGACGCCAGCGAAATTCGCGAGTTCGGCAAGCTGTCCCTATGGACGCGCCCGGACGGCAGCATCGCGAACGGCTACGACAAGTACATGAATGCGATCCCCTCCCACGGAGACGACAAGCCGGGACGCACGGACAATTTCGTCTCCGACTACGCGAAGTCGGCACCCCATGAGGACTTTGCAGAAAGCTACCGCACCTACCTCAGCAATCCGGCCCAGTTACTGGCCGTTGCCCCCGAGAAGTTTCTCTATATCAACGCGACGCGCAAGGCCTACTCGGTGGAAGACATGCTGCGCATGCAAGGCCCGGATGCCGACATGGCCCGGGAGCGCCTCGAAGCCACCGTCGACCAGTTGGCCGGTTCCCGGCTCAATCCCGAGACACTGGACAAGATCCGTGCCCAGTTCCCCGCCGGCAGCCTGCCGAACACGGCGGGCATGGCGGGGGTCATCAAAGGCCTGAGGGGCATGGCGAATAATCCCGAGGCACTCGAGGCTTTCAAGAACAATCCTGAGGTACTGGGTAACGCCTTGAAGGGCCTGTCGGCCGGCGAGATGAAAATCTTGGCCGACCCGGCCCTGCGCGCCCAGCTGGTGGCCGATGTCCGGGGGGTAGCCACGGCCCCCAAGGACCCCATCAAGACGAACGACGTCAAGGCCCTGCAGGAGATGTTTCGGGCGATCGTCAACGACAGTCCCAAGACCATCCTGGGTGCAGGCTGGCTCAAGCAGAGCCCTCAGGCACGCTTCAATTACATCAGAGCGAAGCTGGACAAGGCACTGCCCAAGATGAGTCCCGAGATGCAGGCGATCATCAAGGCCGATTTGGCCAAGGGCAGCAAGGGTGTCGTGTACGCACTGGGCAACCACCCGACCTTTGTCAGGATGATGGCAGACATGTGGCCCAAGAGAGCTCTGTTCGGCCTTATCAAGTACGACAACGGCGACCCCAAGATGGTGGCGCGCGCCAACAACGCCATCGACAAGTTGGGCGAAGCCGAGTTCCAGGCCTGGTCCGACCTGCTCGCGCGGGGCGACCAGAAGGAAATCAATGGCCACATGAAGAACATCGACTTGATCCTGCGCAAGGACAATTTCGGGGTCATGAAGGCGGGAATGGAAGCCCAGATAGGTGGTTGAAGCTCCGCAAGAGCACCCCGATATGGCGCGCCTAGACCTGGCGTTGGAGCAGAAGTGGTCCTTGGTTACGGGTACAGGGGCTTGGCCTTTTTACCGACTGCCGCGAAGGTTGGCGCAGGCTCTCGAAGTAACAGAAGACTTGCAAGAGTTCCATCAGGAGATATGGCGTCAGGTCTACCTTTCGGCCGACATCCTGGATGACATGCAGGACGGCGACCTCGAAGCCGAGCAGGCGCAGGTACTGGTCCCCTTGGTGACCGTCAGGGGTTTGGCTAGGTGTATGGCACTCGCGGGCCAGACACCGAATCCTGTCCAGGTTCTGGACATCCTCGCCCGCACCCTGCACGGCTTGGTTCAGGCTCAGGCGTGGGATCTGAGACCTGAGGAGGCCACGGGTATCCGGTTGGTGACCAGTCTCGAGGGACGTTCCGGGGCCACGATGGCCGGCATGCTGGAGATGCTCGGGTTATTCAGTCCCGTGGCGACGCTGTCCCAGGGTACACTCGGACGCTTGGGCCACATGGTGGGTGCCGCGCTGCAGTGGCGAAGCGACCTTGATGCCGCGGCCGAGGCGGGTCCCGGCAGCCCCCGCTGGCAACTGCTGGCCCGAACGCTCCAAGGTCTAGGCTTGACACCGCCGTTCTCACCCGGACTGATGCTGGCTACCGTCCGCCTTCGTGTGGCCCACCTTAGAGGTGCCATGCTGGAGACCCTGACAGGCGAAGAACCCCGAGTTATCCGAGAGGCTCTGGACGAGGCCTTCGCGGTGGCCTTGGACCTGCGCCTGGCCGAACGCCACCTGAACCGAATTTCATGACTCCTCGTAAGCTGACTGCCCTTCACCTCTCCCTACAACTCGCAGCGCTCGTCCTGACGCTCACGACCTCCATCGGCTGGGTCGGGCAAAGCTTTCACGGATTCAGATTGGATCCTGCACTCTTCGTCTCGATTATTAACTCTGCCCACTGGGAGGGCCCCAAGGCCGGCATCCAGCCTGAAGACCAGATTCAGGCACTCGACGGCGTCAGGATGGACAGCTACGAGCAATTCGAAGCAGCCATCCGCAGCCGCGCTCCCGGCGATTCCATGAACCTCGAGATCCTTCGCGGCGACGCCACCCAGTCTCTGTCCTTGCGTGTACAGGCATTCACGTGGGGTGACTGGCGGGATACGACGATCCCTGTCCTGTTTCTGTGGCTGGTGCTCGTGGCCATGGCTACCGTCACGCACCTCAAGGCACCTCCGGGCGCCGTGGCCAGCATGCCCTTGCTGGTCTTCCAAGGTGCCCTTGCCCTTTATGTCCTTGCGGGAGTGGAATTCGACCTTGGCGGGCACTTGGGTCCGCTAGGATGGTTGGCCTTCCAGGCTGTCTCGTGGTCCGCCTTGATGCTGGCCTTGGCCTTTCCAACGCCCGTGCTCCGGTGGGCCGGCTTCCCCGTGGTGCTCCGCAATTGCGTGGGCTTTGGTTCTATCGCCCTGGGGCTGTTGACCATCATCGCGCTGGAACAAGCCACCCGAGTCCCCTCCGACCATAGACTCTACACATGGGTGGTATGGCAGGGCTCCGCCATACTTGCCTTCCTCGCCACCGTCTCCCTGCTGGCCAGCCTCGCCCTCCGCGCGTGGCGCACACGCAACCTGCTGCACCGCCGCCAGGCCCAGATCACGCTGGTGGGGGCCCTGGTGGCCTTTCT
>VGJW01000017.1 GCA_016867265.1 Candidatus Tanganyikabacteria bacterium | reverse complement strand
CGACGTAGTAATGGGCCTACTCGCGGATCTTCGCGAAGGTCTGGATCCCCAGCGGCAGCTTCTTCCGTGGCGTCTCGCCCATGGGGGTCATCATAACGGTGGGCCGGAGGGTGCGCCATAAGGACCCGATGCGTTCAGGAGCCTGCCGCTGAATCGGTGGGCAGCCCGGCAAAATTGATACGGACACGGCCTGGCATCGCCATCGGGACAAGCCGCCGCGCGACATCGACCATCAGGCCGAGACTGCCTCGATTCGAGGGTTGGCGCCGTGTCGGTCACGTTGGGGGCATCTTTCTTCGCGATCCGGCAGGATCGAGGCTGTCTGGGCGCTGCCCAAGGCCGGCACCCGGCAGCGAAATATGATTCCGAGCGGCCGGATGCCGTCCTTCACATGGGTTCGGGCATCGGAGCCTTCTGATCGAATGACTGGGTACGTGCCCAGTCATTCGCGTCGGCGGGACTTGACGCGCAACCCGATCCAATCGCCCCTCTGACCACCCCGACCCTTGCCAGCCAGCCCCCCGTCCTTCACCATGCCGCAGGTGGGACCGGGGGTCCCGGGGGGCAGACAGGCGGGTGCGGCTCGACAAGTGGCTCAAGGTCTCGCGGCTCGTCAAGCGCCGCACCGTGGCTGACACCTTGTGTGACCTCGGCCGGGTCATGGTCGACGGACGCATCGCCAAGTCCGCGACTCCGGTTCGTCCGGGCCAGCGCCTGCTGGTTCGCTGGGGCCACAGGATGACCGAAGTCCAGATTCTCGAGGTCCCCGCCGGAGCCGTTCCCACTGCCGAGGCCAGCCGCCTCTACCGCATCATCGACGGCGTCAGCCCGGAAGTGGGCGAGGCCGAGCACGACGTCCCTGTTGTCCCCATGGAGAATGCCTGACATGCGTACCCGCATCGATGCCGTCAGCGCCCGCGAAATCCTGGATTCGCGCGGCAATCCGACCGTAGAGGTCGAAGTCTTTCTCGAGGGAGGCGTCACGGGTCGTGCTGCCGTGCCGTCCGGAGCCTCAACCGGCGCCCACGAGGCCCTCGAGCTGCGCGATCTGGACCACAAGGAGCGCTACCTGGGCAAGGGCGTCCTGCGCGCCGTCAAGCACGTGAACGAGGAAATCGCCGACGAGCTCGTCGGCCTGGATGCACGCGATCAGTTGGCGATTGACCAGCTGATGCGTGACCTCGATGGCACCCCGACCAAGGCCAAGCTGGGCGCCAACGCCATCCTCGGCGTCTCCCTCTCCGTCGCGCGCGCCGCTGCCGAGGCCGTCGGCCTGCCGCTGTTCCGTTACGTCGGCGGGACGGGCGCGCGGGTCATGCCTGTGCCGTTGATGAACATCATCAACGGCGGCGCCCACGCCGACAACAAGCTGGATTTTCAGGAGTTCATGATTGTCCCCACGGGCTTCGAGCGTTTCTCGGATGCCCTCAGGGCCGGGGCCGAGACCTTCCATGCGCTCAAGAAGGTCCTGAATGCCCAGGGCCTGGCGACGGGCGTCGGTGACGAGGGCGGCTTCGCACCGGCCCTGGACAGCGCGCCCCAGGCCATCGAACTCATCCTGACGGCCATCGAGAAGGCCGGTTATCGCCCCGGTGACCAGATCCGGCTCGCGCTCGATTCCGCCTCGACCGAATTCTACAAGGACGGTCGCTACCACTTCGAGGGCGAGGGCGTCGTCCGCACGGCCGACGAGCTGGTCGCCTACTACGCCCAGCTTTGCAAGAACTATCCCATCCTCTCCATCGAGGATGGCATGGCCGAGGACGACTGGGCCGGCTGGAAGCAGCTGACCGATGCCCTGGGCGGGCAGGTCCAGCTGGTCGGCGACGACCTGTTCGTGACCAACCCCGAGCGAATCTCGCGCGGCATCCGCGAAGGCGTGGCCAACGCGGTGCTCATCAAGGTCAACCAGATCGGCACGCTGTCCGAAACCATCGAGGCCATCGACACCGGGCGCGGGGCAGCCTATCGTTGCGTCATGTCCCATCGCTCGGGCGAGACCGAGGACGCGACCATCGCTGATCTCGCCGTCGCCCTCAACTGCGGCCAGATCAAGACAGGTAGCGCATCGCGCAGCGATCGCATCGCGAAGTACAACCAGCTGCTCCGCATCGAGGAACTGCTGGGTGACTCGGCCCGGTATCCCGGCCTGAGCGCATTCTTCTAGGCCCCCCTCGACCCGTGTCAGGAGTCCTCGTGACCATTCAGCCCGAATCCCTCGCGGCACGCCTTCCCAAGGTGGGCCTCGCGCACCGCAAGGGCACCAAGATCGTGGCCACGCTCGGCCCCAGCTCCTCTTCCGAGGAGATGGTCGGCGCCCTGATCCGTGCCGGCGTCGATGTCTTCCGGCTGAACTTCAGCCATGGCGAGCACGAGACGCACCGTGAGCACGTGGCGCGCATCCGCCGCGTCTCCCGGGATGCCGGTCGTCCCATCGCCATTCTGCAAGATATCCAGGGCCCCAAGATCCGCATCGGCAAGGTCGTAGGTGACGAAGTCCAACTGGTGGCCGGCCAGACCTTCGTCTTCACGCCGGATCCCATCGAGGCCACGGCCGAGCGGGCCCACGTCTCTTACGACCGTCTCGCGGAGGACATCCCCGTCGGTCACTCGGTGCTCGTGGACGACGGCCGCCTCGAGCTGGTCGTGACCGAGGTCCGCGGTCGGGACATCGTCTGCCAGGTCATCATCGGCGGTCCCCTGCGCCCCAAGAAGGGCGTCAACTTCCCCGGGTCGACGATGCGCATCTCGATCCTGACGGACAAGGACAAACGGGACCTCGAGCTGGGTGTCGCATTGGGTGTCGACTTCGTCGCGGCCAGCTTCGTGCAGTCGGCGGCCGATGTCCTCGAGGTCAAGGAGCACCTTCTGGGCCTGGGTGCCACGACGCCCGTCATCGCCAAGATCGAGCGGCCGCAGGCGCTGACCAACCTCAGGGACATCGTCCTGGTCTCGGAGGGCATCATGATTGCGCGCGGTGATCTCGGGGTCGAGATTCCCGTAGAGGACGTGCCCCTGGTCCAGAAGCGGATCATCCGGCTGTGCAACGACGAGGGCAAGCCCGTCATCACGGCCACCCAGATGCTGGACTCGATGATCCAGAATCCGCGCCCGACGCGGGCCGAGGCGACCGACGTTGCCAATGCCATCCTCGACGGCACGGACGCCGTGATGCTCTCGAACGAGACCGCGGCCGGCCAGTATCCGCTCGAGGCCGTGGAGGTCATGGCCCGCATCGCCGTCCAGACGGAAAGGGCGATGAGCCGCGAGCCCCATCGCGTACCGCCGGGCGACCACCTGCGTCCGGTCCAGGACGCGATTGCGCACGCTGTCACCAACATGGCGCCCCAGCTCGGGGCGGCGGCCATCCTGACGGCGACCTTCTCGGGATCTTCCGCACGCATGGTTTCCAAGTACCGGCCCAGCTGTCCGATTATCGCCGCCACTCCTTATGAGGCCACGACCCGCCAGCTGGCACTCGTCTGGGGTGTCGAGGCCTATGTCGTGCCCGAGACCGAGACGACGGACGAGCTCTTCAAGCAGACGCTGCGGACCGTCACGCAGCGGGGCCTGGTCGACCATGGCGACATCGTCCTGCTGGTCGCGGGCGTGCCGATGGGCCAGGCCGGCACCACCAACTTGGTCAAGGTCGAGGTCGTCTCAAAGGTCATCGCGAGCGGCATGGGCATCGGCCAGCGTTCGGTCGCGGGCGTGGCCCGCTGGTTCGACGATCCGGAGACGGCGCTTCGCGACATGCAGCCCGGGGACATCCTGCTGACCGAGGCGACGGACGCGGCGTGGACCCCCGTCATGGCCAGGGCCGGTGCCGTCATCGTGCGGGCAGGTGGTCTCACCAGCCATACGGCCATCGTCGGCCTCGAACTGCGCGTGCCTGTCCTGCTCTCCTGCGAAGAGGTGGACCAGATTCCGACGGGCCAAGT
Source organism: Candidatus Tanganyikabacteria bacterium (assembly GCA_016867265.1). Lineage (GTDB taxonomy): Bacteria > Cyanobacteriota > Sericytochromatia > S15B-MN24 > VGJW01 > VGJW01. The sequence continues at coordinate 74,180 of VGJW01000017.1, read as the reverse complement.
CATCACGCTGGATCCGGGCCGTGGCGTGGTCTACCCCGGCCACATCCACATCTAGGCCGGGCCCGTGGCTGACGGGACCGTGCCCATCGGTGCGGGCGACGCTCGTGCGACCCGTCGTGCCGAAGCCGTCCTGATCGAGGGTTGGCAACTTCCTGCCGCGTTGCTGATGGAGCGGGTCGCCTTGGCGGCTGTGTATCGCGTGCAGGCGCATCTCCGTCCGGATGCTCGCGTCGTGGTGCTTGCAGGTCCTGGCCACAACGGGGCCGACGGCATGGCGGTTGCCAGGCTTCTGGCGCTCCAGGGCGTGCCTGTGACGGTCCATGCCGATGAGGAGGGCTCCGGGACCCTGTGGCGCCAGCAGGCCGACTGGGCACGCAGGGCCGGGGTCGCCTTCGGGCGTCTGACCGATTGGCGTCCGGGCACCGAGGCCGTTCTCGTAGACGCTTTGCTGGGCTTCGGGGCCTCCCGGGCTCCTGTCGGTGCCATGGCCGAGGCCTTGATGCGCAGCCAAGAATCGACGGCCTGGCGGCTTGCCCTCGATCTGCCGACGGGTCTCCAGCCTGCGACGGGCGTCGCCTGGGGGGGGCCGGTCTTCCAGGCGCACGAGACGCTCGCTACCGGCATCGTGAAGCAGGCGGTGGTCGCCGATGCCGGCATCGAGGCCACGGGGTCGTTGGGTTGGGTGGATATCGGCCTGCCGCCCGATGCGCTCGCCTTGCTGCCGGGACGCGTCATCCCGCGTCCGGTCGATCCCGACGTCGCGACACCCGGGGATCGGGCGCGCCACAAGGGGACCCGTGGTCGCTTGCTCGTCCTGGGTGGCGGGCCCGGCATGCCCGGGGCACCGGCCCTCGCGGCTTTGGCGGCGATGCGGGCCGGTGCCGGCCTGGTCGAGGTATTGGTCCCCGAGGACCTGGTGCCGCTTGTTGCCGAATGGGTCCCCGAGGCCTTGGTTCGGGGCTTGCCCCCGACTGCCCCGGATGCCGCGATGCCGCCTCTTCTTCTCGAGGCCCTGGGCCGGGTCGATGCCGTGGTGGCGGGACCGGGCACCATGCCCAGGGACCCCGTGGCCACGCTGGCCCGCGCGTGTCATCGGACCTTTGCCGGACCTGTCCTGCTCGATGGTGGGGCCCTTGATGCGCCTTGCGGAGCGCTCCAAGATGCCCGCTTCCGCGTGCTGACGCCCCATCCGGGGGAGGCCGCCCGGGTCCTGGGAACCACACCGGTTGCCATCCAAGCAGATCGTTTCGGTGCCGCGGAGCGCCTCGTGGCCGCCACCCGGTCGCACATCGTCCTCAAGGGCGCTCGGCCCGTGGTCCACGGCCCGGTTGGCCCTTGGCACGTCATGGCGTGGGGTGAGCCCGCGCTCGCGACGGCGGGCAGTGGTGACGTCCTTGCAGGGCTCGTCGGTGCCGCCCTTGCTGAACTGGCGCGCGCCGGCCAGCACGGTCGGACCGATTGGAGCGACAGGATTGCGACCGCCGTCGCGTTGCACCAGCAATGGGGCCATGCCGCCGCCGCCGCGATGGGGGGACGCGGGGTCGTGGCCCGTGATCTGCTAACATGGTCGCGTTCCGGCCCCGCGTGGTGGCCTGCTGCGCCCGGCCCCGAGTCGATGTGGACTCGGCTTTCCTGATGCCGCCGATGTTGGCGGCCATGTCCCGGAGGATGTTCGACCATGGCTGGCACCGCCCCCCTGAAGCGCCCTGAAGTCCAGGACGATAATCGCCTCGAGTGGGACCTCTCCAACGAGATCGTCCGGGTTGTCGAGGCCGCGGCACTTGCCGCCGGCCGCTGGATGGGCCAGGGCGACAACGACAAGGCCGACGAAGCCGCGACCGAGGCCATGCGCGAGGTCCTGAACTCGCTGTCGATTTCTGGCCGAGTCGTCATCGGCGAGGGTGAGCGGGATGAGGCTCCGATGCTCTTCATCGGTGAGGAGCTGGGCAAGGGCGGTCCCGAGATCGACATCGCCGTTGACCCGCTTGAGGGCACGAACCTAGTCGCCCGCGGCCTGCCGAACTCGATCGCCGTCATTGCCGTCAGCGAGCGGGGCGGCCTCGTTCATGCCCCCGACACGTACATGGAGAAGCTGGTCGTCGGCCCCGCGGCTGCCGGCAAGGTCGACCTCAATGCCCCCGTCAAGATGAATCTGGGCGTCATCGCGCAGAGCCTGAACCGCGACATCCCGGACCTGACGGTGATCATTCTGGATCGCCCCCGCCACGAAGAGCTGATCGAGCAGGTGCGCGCCGCCGGTGCCCGCATCCGCCTGATTGGCGATGGCGACGTGACGGCGGCCATCGCGGCAGCTGTCCGGGGTACGGCCGTCCACGCCGTCATGGGTACGGGGGGCGCGCCCGAGGGCGTGCTGGCCGCCGCGGCGATGCGCTGTCTGGGCGGGGAGATCCAGGGCCGTTTCCGTCCGCGCAATGCCTCGGAGGCCGAGCGCTGCATCCAGGCCGGGATTGACCTCGAGAAGGTCTACATGACCGAGGAATTGGCCCCCGGCAAGCAGATCGTCTTTGCGGCGACCGGCATCACCGAGGGAGACATGTTCCGTGGCGTCCGCTACTTCGGCAGCGGCTCCCGGACCTATTCCCTCGTCATGGCCGCCTCTTCCGGTGTCATCCGTTTCGTAGACTCGGTCCAGGTCGCCAACCGCAAGGTGCCGGTGTCGCTCGAGCGGATCTGAGGTTTCATGGTCCCGTGTGGACCTTCCTCGCGCTTCGCCAATTGCGGGCTCGTGCCCGGCAGACCGGCATGCTGGTGGCCTCGGTGGCCGTCGGCGTGGCCATGCTCGTCACGGCCTTGTCGCTGGTCAACGGCTTCGAGGCGGACCTCGTGGGACGCATCCTCGGGGCCACGCCCCACGTGGCCCTCGAGGGCCCTCTTGGCGAGGGCGTGGCACCGGATGCCCGACTGGAGCGCACGCTCGAAGACTGGCCGTCCGTCGAGGCCGTCCTGCCCTATGTCTCGGTCCAGGGCCTGATTGTCCGGGGCGAGACTGCCCGGGGGGCACTCATCCGGGGCGTCGACCTCGGGCGCCAAAGCCGCGTGGCCTCGTGGGCGCGCGGCCTCAAGGTCCGACGCAAGGCACGCCATCCGGACAAGGCGCAGGTTCTGCTGGGCATCGAACTCGCCCGGCATCTGGGCGTCTCACCGGGGGACAGAGTCCGCGTCGTCACCGGCCGGGGACGGACGCTCGATGCCGAGGTGACCGGCCTCTACGAGGCCGGGATGTATGACTTTGACGCCCATGTGGCTTACCTCGAGCTGTCCGCGCTCCAACGTGTGGCAGGAATGGGAACCCGCCTGACGGGCTACGAACTCAAGCTCAGGGACCCCTTCATGGCGCGGACCGTCGCGGCGGACGTCATGGCGACCTTGAGGGTGCCCGCGCGGTCCTGGACGACTTCCAACCATGCCTTGCTGGCCGCGCTGACGCTCGAGAAGTGGGTGGTCTTTCTTGTCATCCTGGCCATCGTGGTGGTGGCAACGATGGGAGTGGCCAACACGCTCGGCATGTGGGTGCTCGAGCAGCAGCGGGACCTTGGCCTGTTGCGCTCCGTCGGGGCGACGGGGCGCGGCGTGGCGGGCCTGGTGGTCCGCCAGGGCCTGTTTGTCGCGGGTCTGGGTATCGTGACAGGGCTGGCTGCCGGACTCGCCTTGTGCAGCCTCCTGGCTCGATTCCCGTTGCAATTGCCAGCTGACGTCTATCTGATCGAGCACTTGCCGGTCGCGGTGTCCTGGCCGGACCTCGTGATGGTCACGGCCGCTGCCCTTCTGGTGTCGTGGCTGGCATGCCTGCTGCCGGCGCGGCGTGCAGCCCGGCTCGATCCCATCGAGGTGCTCAGGCGTGCGTAGGCCCTTGGCCGTTGTGGTCGCGAGCCTCGCAGTCGTGATGTTGGCGGGCTGTCCGGGTAGCCGGACACGCGATCCGGCACGAGACGACGCGCCGGTGCCCGGAAGACCCGACCTTGCGCGACTCGGCTGGAAGCGCCTGGCCGTGGTCGCGCCGCTCAACCGCTCGGGTGTGGCCTTGGCGGGCAGTTTCCTCGAGACCGTCGCCCGGCAGGTCGGACAGCGTGGCTGGCCCCTGCGTCCCGGCGTCATCGACCGTCCCGGCGAAAGTCATCCGCCCGCATCCTGGTGGGAGCGCCAGGCGCGGGAACTGGGTGTCCAGGGATTCGTCACGGCCACCGTCACCGCTCTGCGGTACGACGAACGTCTGGACAGGGCCTATGCTGCCGCGACATGCGGCCTGCTGGACCAGCGCGGCCATTGGGTCTGGTCCCGCCGCGTGACCGGCGTCGTCGTGGGCGATGCCCTTCCATCCGGCAGCAACATTGGGCAGAATGGCAAGCAGTCGACCCAGGCTCACGTGGCACGTGGCCGATTGATGGCAGCCGTCCTCGAGGCGGCAAAGGAGTTCGCCGTTGACTTCCGTATTCCGTAATGAACGTCTCGCCGCGGGCCTGCTGGCCGGCGGCCTCGTCTTCGCCCAGGCTGCTCCTGCCCATGCCCTGCTCGGCTTCGATGTGGACGCCTCGGTCGCTGGTGGTTTCCTGACCTCGGGCACCGCGACCTCGCTGCCGATTGATGCAGACGCCTACGTGGCCCTGCCCCTGCTGGCCAAGGCGGCCCTTCACACCACCATGGTCGGCAATCAGCGTGCCATCGAGGCCACCGCGCGCTTCGAGCCCTTGCCCCTGCCGCTGATTGGTCTTCGTCCCGGCATCGGCATCATGCAGCAAAACATCGTCGGCACCTCCGGCCTTGCCGCCTATGCCGGCCTGGGTCTCCACGTCGGGATTCCCTTGCTGCCCGTCAGCATCGACGCCGAGGTCGGGGCCGGCATGAGGACCGACGGGCTCGTCACGACCTACGGCGTGGCGGGCAACTTCTTCCCGCTGCCCCTCTTGCCCATCGGCATCACGGCCAAGGTCCGCCAGTACCAGGCCGGTCCGGAGCAGTTCTCGGCGGCCCTTGCCGGTTTACGCCTCTCGCTCTAGGAGCTAGTCTGGGGTCGTGTCCGTCAGGGCGCGACCCCTTCGAGGTTTTTCCGTGGAACGCGAACGCATCCTCGTCGTCGACGACGAGTCGACCATCCGCCACATTGTGGAGACCCGTCTCAAGCTAGCGGGTTACGACGTGCTGACGGCCGCCGATGGTGCCGAGGCGCTCGAGGCCGCGGCGCAGCACCATCCCAGTCTCATCGTGCTGGACATCATGATGCCCAAGTTCGACGGCTTCGAGGTCTGTCGCGAGCTGCGCAAGAGCATGATGACGCCCATCATCATGCTGACGGCCAAGGGTGACATCACGGATCGCATCGCCGCCCTCGAGCTGGGGGCCGACGATTATGTCGTGAAGCCCTTTTCCCCCCGGGAGCTCGAGGCGCGCATCAAGGCTGTCCTGCGCCGCACGCAGCCCGAGACGGGCAAGCAGGCCCTGATCCGGATCGATCGCATCAGCATCGACACCGGCAAGCGCCAGGTCCTGAAGGACGGCCGCAAGGTCAAGCTGACGGAGATGGAGTTCAACCTGCTCGAACTGCTGGCCAACAACCCCGGCCGGCCCTACTCGCGCAGCGAGATCCTGCATCAGGTCTGGGGATATCGCCTGAACCAGTACTCGGACACCCGCGTGGTGGATGTTCATATCTCCCGTCTGCGGGCCAAGCTCGAGGACGATCCCGGTGCACCCGAGCTCATCCTGACGGCGCGTGGCACAGGCTACATGTTCGCGCAGGGCGCCCCGGTAGACCTGCCGCCCGCCGGTGCCAGCCGCGAGGGCTGAGACACCCCGCCCGTCTCAGGGGCGTTGAAGCAGGCCGGTCGACGTAACGGCCAACCGCGCCGTGCGGCCTGGTGCCTTGTCCGTACGGCGGTCCCGCGCAAACGAGGAGCCCTCGCTGGCCTTGGCCACCTTCTTGACCTCGGCGGCCAGACTGGCCAAGGCAAGGAAGTCCGGAATCTGTCGCGTCTCGTTGGTCACGACGGCAATCGACAGCGAGCAGATGCCGAAGCGCTGCACCTGTCCCTGCCGGTCCACCGACACGATGTAGCCGCGTTCCCGGTCGTCGGGCGGGTAGAAGCCCAGCACCTGCGCGTCGAAGCGCCGGATGATCTCGCGGCACAGATCATCGGCGGCGTTGGGCTGGGACATGATGATGAAGTCGTCGCCCCCGATGTGGCCGATGAAGTCGCCGGCGTGGTCCACGAACTGCACGGCATCCTTCAGGATCTCGGCCGTGAATTGGATGATGCGATCCCCGGCCTCGAAGCCGAACTTGTCGTTGAACGCCTTGAAGTTGTCCAGGTCGACATAGAGGACGGCGACTTGCTCCCCCAACTCGAGGCGCCGCTGGACCTCGGTCTCGATGACGAGGTTGCCCGGCAACTTCGTCAGCGGATTGGCGTTCTGGTCGTTGAACTTCATGATGGCCAGGGACTCGGTCATCACGTTGAAGGCCTCGGCAAGCTGCTCGAGTTCGTCGCCGGTGCGCAGGTCGAGCTGGGTGTCGAGCCGGCCGCTAGCGACCGTGGTGGCGTGACCTGCCAGCTTGCGGATGGGGTCCGTGATGGTCTTGGCCACCAGGTTGGCGGCCAGAAAGGCCAGGCCGCACGCCAGCAGGCTGAGCAGGGCGATGAACAACTGGGCTTGATGAATCCGCGCGTTGAGCGGGGCGGACGGCTCGCCGATAAACAGCATGCCGACGAACTGCGAGTAGTCCCCGAAGAGGGGCGCAAAGGCGGCAAGGTGCTCCTGGTCCCCGAGCGACAGCGTGGACTTCGCAACGGCTCCAGAGTCACGGACCGAGGCGATGATGGGGGCCTCGATGGAACCGGTCAGCGGTTGTCCTCCGGCATCGCGGATGCTCTGCGCCAGCCAGGTGGCGCGCCGGGAGTCACCCACGGCAACGCCGACCTCGAGGCCCGTGATCTGCTTGAGCTGGTCGGCAAAGGCCTGATCGAGCCGGGAGCCCACCAGGACGGCGCCCACGACCTCGTTGCCCTCGCGGATGGGGGCGATGCCCCGCACGGCGAGGCCCAGGTCGCCGATGGCCTCGAGACCCTTGACGGTTTCGCCCACCAGCGCCAGCTGCAGGCCGGGACTGGGCATCTCGGGAACGTCCGTCCGGTTGCCCGGCCAGAAGCCGCGCTGCAGCAGCAAGGTGCCCTGCGCGTCGTAAACCTTGAGCAGTTGGCGCTCGTCAAGGATTTCGAGTAGACGCCTGACCTCGTCCGTCCGCATCTTGCCTCCCGAACGGGCAAAGGCCGCGACCCGGGGGTGGCTGGCGAACATCTGCGCCGAGGCGAGCGCGTTGTCCTTGAAGTAGTCGAAGGTGTGCAGCATGACGGCCGTGTCGTTGTCGAGGCGCTTGAAGGCCTCGTTGTGGATGCCACGGGTCGTCAGCACGGCGGCGATCGACGCCACCAGAAAAAGCAGGCTGGCACAGACTGCGGAGAAGACGACGGCCAGCTTGATGGCCAATTTCAGGCGAACGTGCACGCCGGTCTCCTCCTTCCTGCCTGGACTATCGGCCGTTGCCGGCAGGGCCTTTCCCTGCCCTGCCCTAATTTCGCCAGGAGTTAACCTTTGCTACGATGGGTCCCATGCCTTATGCCCGGAACCTCTTCGACCTCATAGGCCAGACCCCGCTGCTGCGCCTCAACCGGGTAGTCCCTCAGGACGGGCCGCTGATCCTGGCCAAGCTCGAGATGTTCAATCCGGGCGGCAGCGTCAAGGACCGGCCCGCGCTCGCGATGCTCGAGGAAGCCGAGCGACAGGGCCTGCTGCTGCCGGGCGGCACGGTGGTCGAGCCGACGAGCGGCAATACGGGCGTGGGTCTGGCCATCGCCTGCGCGCTCAAGGGCTACAACTGCGTCTTCGTGATGCCGGACAAGATGAGCCGCGAGAAGCAGGACGTGCTCAGGGCCTATGGGGCGGATGTCGTCATCACGCCGACGGCTGTGGCCCCCGATCACCCCGACAGCTACTACTCCGTCGCCAACCGCCTGACGGCCGAGATGCCCGGGGCTTATCAGCCCAACCAGTTCCAGAACCCCCGGAACCCCGGTGCGCACCACGCTTCGACCGGCCCCGAAATCTGGCAACAGACGGAGGGCAAGGTGACGGCCTTCGTGGCCGGCATGGGCACGGGGGGCACGATCTCGGGCACGGCCCGCTACCTCAAGGAGCAACGTCCGGACCTCCTGGTGGTGGGTGCCGACCCCGAGGGTTCGATCTATTCCGGTGACACGCCCCGTCCCTACAAGCTCGAGGGCGTGGGCGAGGACTTCATTCCCGGCACCATCGACCTGACGCTGATCGACCGCATGGAAAGGGTCTCCGACCGCGAGGCCTTCGCGATGTGCCATCGGCTGGCCCGCGAGGAGGGCCTGCTCGTCGGAGGGTCCTCGGGCATGGCCGTCGTGGCTGCGGCCCGGGTCGCAGCCACCCTGGGACCGGACGATGTGCTCGTCGTCCTGCTGCCCAGCCAGGGCCGCGGCTACCTGTCCACGGTGTACAACCCCGAATTCCTCGTGCAGCATGGCCTCGCGACCCGCGAGGAGTTGGGACCGGCCCGTCGATGACCACGCCAGACTTCTCCAGCATGGGCTTCCGGACCCGGGCCCTGCACGTCGGTCAGCCGGCCGACCCGGCGACGGGTGCGACGATCGTCCCCATCTACCAGACCTCGACCTTCACGCAGGAGGATGTGGGGGTCCACAAGGGCTTCGATTACGCCCGCACCGCCAACCCGACCCGAAGCGCCCTCGAGGCTTGCCTGGCCTCACTCGAGGACGCCCGCCACGGCTTGTGCTTCGCATCCGGCATGGCGGCGACGGACGCCGTCACCAAGTTGTTGTCGGCTGGGGATCACGTGGTGGTCTCGGACGATGTCTACGGGGGGACCTACCGCCTCTTCGAGCGCGTGCTGACCCGTTATGGCCTGTCGTTCTCGTGGGTCGACGCGACGGACCCGGAGAATGTCCGGGCGGCGATCCGGCCCGAGACGCGGATGGTTTGGGCCGAGAGCCCGACGAATCCCCTGCTGCGCGTGCTGGACCTCGAGGCGCTTGCGGCCGTGGCCCATGAGGCCGGTTGCCGCTTCGTCGTCGACAACACCTTTGCCTCGCCGGCGCTGCAGAACCCGCTGCACCTGGGTGCCGACATCGTCGTGCACAGCACCACGAAGTACATCGGCGGTCATTCCGACGTGGTCGGGGGCTTCGTGGCGACGTCCGACGAGGCCACGTGGACGGACCTCAAGTTCCACCAGAACGCCCTCGGCGGGGTGCCTTCCCCCTTCGATGCCTGGCTGACGCTGCGCGGCGTCAAGACGCTTGCCCTGCGGATGAAGGCCCACGAGGAGTCGGCACGTGTCGTCGCCGAGGGCCTCGTCGGCCATCCCGGCATCACCGAGGTGGTCTGGCCCGGTCTCGTCTCGCATCCCCAGCATGCCTTGGCCGTGCGCCAGATGCGTGGCTTCGGGGGGATGGTCAGCATCCGCATCAAGGGCGATCTCGACCGAACCCGTGAGGTGGCGCGTCGGCTGCTGGTCTTCTCGCTGGCCGAGAGCTTGGGCGGGGTCGAGGCCCTTTGCTGCCATCCGGCAGTCATGACCCACGCTTCGATCCCGCGTGCCGATCGCGAGGCGAGAGGGGTGACGGACAACTTGCTGCGTCTGTCTTGCGGCGTCGAGGAGCCCGCGGACCTGCTCGGGGACTTGCTTCAGGCGCTTTCCTGAGCGACGGTCGACCGGACCTGCCGAAAATATTTCTCGCGGAGTGGTCGATTCACGGAACCCGGTCGAGGGGGGCTTCGTCAGGAAGGCAGGAACGGAGAAGCGGCCCGGCGGACAACCCGGGAGCCACCAGCCGCCATCCGTACCGGTCCTGTCTTCCCTCAACCAAGGAGTCCGCACCATGCGCAAGATCATGCTTGCCACCGCCGCCCTCGCCGCGATTGCCGCCACCGGTTGCGAGTACCGCTCGGTCCTGATCACCGAGCCCACCCTCGTCAGCGACAGCCCCGTCCGGGCCAGCCAGCCCGCAGCCTCGAACAGCGTGACCAGCCCCGCCGGCATCACGCTCAACGCCCTGGATGCCAACCCGACGAACGTCGCCAGCCCGATGGACCGGATCAGTTTCTCGGTCGTCGCCCACAACGCCAACAGGCTGCCGATGGAATACGCCTGGACCGCGACCAAGGGCACGCTGTCCGGGACCCGCGGCCAGACGGTGACCTGGATGCCGCTGCGGACGGACGGCACGGTCGAGGCCGGTGTCGCAACCGTGCAGTGCCTGATCTCGGATGGCGCGGGTGCGACCAAGGTGGCTGCCGTCAACCTGTTCATCCGGCCCGATGGGTCGGCCATCAAGGCCGATGCCCCGGTCGTCCTGCCTGCGAATCAGTAGCAGCGTCCTCTCGCCCCCCGGAGCCTCTCGGTTCCGGGGGGCGAACCGCTTGGGTTCCCGAGGGGCTAACCAAGCGTTTCCCATGGCAACACCCCCCGGACGGAGGAGACGTCCGGGGGGCGAAGGGGGGAGGAGCTACCTGGCCCCGGCAGGCTGGGGCACGCGCATCTGGGGGAAGACGGGACCGCCCCAGACCGGGGGATCCTCCCGGCGCGGATCGTTGATGGGCGTGCCCGGACCTTGCTGCGGGACATCCGGTGCGGCGCTGCCCTGTGCAGACTCGAGGATCGAGGCAATCTGCTTCAGGTCATGGCGGCGGTTGGCCGCATCCGAGGCACCCTTGATGCCGCCAGCCACGCCGGCGACGACGGCGCCGATCGCGACCACGGTGCCGATGATCTTGAGTGCGGGGCCCCCCATCCGGGTCACGGACTGACCCACGGCGGCCGTCGAGACCCCCTTGTAGAGGGCATAGCCCGTGCCTGCCGTCAGCGTCACGGCCGTGCCCACGCCTACCTGGCCAATGATGGTCTTGGATGCGTCCACGGTCGCCCCGGCCGCACCCGACAGGCCGGCCTTGGCGCCGGCCATGAAGCCCTCGGTCAGGCTGGTCGGCTGGTTGTCGAAGGCCGCCATCAGGTAGGTCTCGCCGTTGACGATGACCTGAGGGACGCGGTCCCGCTTCTCGAAGCTGAAGTCGAGGCGGTCGCCATAGACCACGATCCGCTCCTTGCGGTCCAGGGACTCGAGAAAATATTTCTTGTAGCCGTCGGTGGCGGTCGCGGCGACAGCCTGCGACACGTTGATGTCGCGGCGGATGCGGCCGATGCCCTGGTAGGCAATCTGCCGGCCGTTGACCATCAGGATGTCCGAACCATCCCCTGCGATGCGACCCATCGACTGCTCCTCCTGCACCCGCGAGGTGTGCCTGAAGGTTCTATCGTCGATTCTCCGGTCTGCTCGGTTCAGTTAGGGTTAAAACATGACAGAGGGATGCTTAAGCCTTAAGGTTCATCCGGGTGAGTCGTGCAGCATTGAGCACTACCGTAAGTGAGCTGGTCGCCATCGCGGCCGCGGCCCACATCGGATCCAGCCACCAGCCCCACGGACGCAGCATGCCGGCGGCCAGCGGCAGCATGACGACGTTGTAGCCCAAGGTCCAGCCCAGGTTCTGCACCATCACGCTTCGGGTCCTGCGCCCGAGACGGACGAGGGCCGCAAGCCGCATCAGGTCCGGTTCCAGCAAGGTGACCGGGGCCACTGCGCGGCTGCCGGCGCTGCCCTGCCCCATGGCGATGCCCACATCGGCTTGCGCAAGGGCTGCGGCATCGTTGAGCCCGTCCCCGACCATCGCGACCACGCGGCCCTCGCGTTGCCAAGCCTCGAGGATCGCCACCTTGCCTTCAGGCCGGATGCCCGCCCGCACCGTGGCGATGTCCAGCCGCGACGCAACGGCCTGCGCGGCCTCCGGGCGATCACCCGTCACCATCGCCACTTCGAGGCCGAGGCCGGCCAAGGCCTGCACGGCGTCGGATGCCTGCTGCCGCGGCCGATCGGCGACGACCAGCACGCCCGCGAACACGCCCTCGACAGCCACGCCGATCAGGCTGCCCTCGCCGTGACCGGTCGCGGTCGACGCGCCCTCCACCCCGCGTGCGGCCAGGAAGGACGGTTGCCCCACCATGACCCTGTGGCCCGCCACCACGGCCTCGACGCCGTCCCCAGGGTAGCCTCGGAAGTCCGTCACGGGACCGGGCAGGGGACGCTTGGTGCAGGCGGCGACCACGGCGCGCGCCAGAGGGTGCTCGCTGCCTTCCTCCGCAGCCGCGGCAAGCGCCAGCCACGGATGGTCCGAAAATCCAGGTGCAGGGTGCAGGCCGATGACCTCAGGCGTCCCTTCCGTCAGCGTCCCCGTCTTGTCGAAAACCACCATGTCGAGGTCCCGGACCCGCTCGAGGGCTGCGGCATCCCGGACCAGCAGGCCCGCGCGGGCCGCCCGACCGCTGGCGGCGGCCACGGCAAGCGGAACGGCGAGCCCGAGTGCACAAGGGCAGGCGACGGTCAGGACCGCCACGGCGGAGACAAGGGCGGTGGCCATGCCGCCGCCGGGCAGGAGCAGCCAGGCGACGCCCGTCAGCGCGGCCAGCAGGAGCACGGCCGGCACGAATCGTGCCACGACCCGATCCGCCAGACGCTGGGTATCGGTCCTGCCCGCCATGACTTCTTCCAGCGTCCGGGCCATGCGGGCCAGCAGGGTCTGGTCGCCGGCTTTGACCACTTCGACGAGGCTGGCCCCGTGGTGATTCATCGAGCCGGCGTGGACCCTTTCGCCTGTCGCGCGACGCATGGGCTGGGCCTCCCCGGTGAGGAAGGCCTCGTCAAACCAGCCCTCACCCTCCCGCAGCACACCGTCGGCCGGGACCAGGTCGCCGGGACGGATGCGGATGGTCTGGCCCGCTTGAAGTGAGGCCGCAGCGACGCGCTGCTCGTCGCCCGAGGGCGTGACGAGTTGGGCCGTCTCGGGCCGGATGGCCATGATGGCGCGAGCGGCACCCGTGGCATCCCGGCGAACGCGTCCTTCCAGCGCTCGTCCGAGCAGCACGAAGAACAGAATCAGACCGACAGCGTCGAAGAAGCCGTGCGGATGCACGCCGGCCGCATGGAAGGCCTGCGGGGCGATCACGGTGGCCGTGCTGTAGGCCCACGTCGCTACGGTGCCTAGGGCCACGAGCGTTTCCATCGACGTCCGCCCGTGGCGCAGTCCGGCCCAGGCTTTGGCCATGATGGGCCAACCCGGACCGAGGATGGCCACGAGGCCCAGCGAGGCAAGCAGGCGCCCGTCCGTGAGGGAGGCCGGCCAGAATGCGAACATCTCCGGCATCCCGCCCAGCAGCAGGGCGAGCGCCAACAGGCCCGACAGCCACAGGCGGCCCAATGGGTTGTCGTGTCCGTCGGCCTGCGTCGGAGCCGGAGCGTCCTTGCCGGGAGGAGGGGCAAAGCCATCGAAGCCGGCATCACGGACCACGCCCGCCATGGCCTCGGGTGAGGTTCGGTCGGTATCGTAACGAACGGTGGCCTGATGGCTGACGAGATCCACCCGCGCATCGAGGACGCCATCCGTGCCCTCGAGGGTCCGCGTCACCGCGGCCACGCACGAGGCGCAGGTCATGCCGCCGATGCCGAGGCGGACCGTCCGTTCGGTCATGCCGTCTGGCGCGGCGTAGCGCCATAGCCCGCCCGCACGACCCGTTCCTGCAGGTTGTCCGGTGTGGTCGTCGCCGGGTCGAAATGCAGCACGGCCATCGCTGGGTCGAGCGTCACGCTTGCCTCGGTCACGCCATCCGTTCCGGCAAGGACCTTGGTGAGTCGATTGACACAGCCTTGGCAGGTCATGCCGGTGACGTCGAAGGCGATGGTGGACATGGGTGGCTCCAGAAGGGGATCAGGACGGCAGCAGGACGCCGGGGTGGTCCCTGCGGCAGCGCCAGGTGAAGTCACAGTTCGAACATGACGGGCCCGGTTGCGGGGTGTAGGCCGTCTCCGCTTCGATGGTTCCGGCCGTCTCGTGGGCGCGGTCGAGCAGTTCGGTCACGCGTTCGGGGGACAGGTCGACGTCACGGCGTACGTCATCCGTCAGGTAATGCACCCTGTGGGCGACCGGGACCTCGTCCAGATGCACACGCACGAGGTGATGGTAGATCGCCAACTGCTGCTCGAGGGTCGCCGAGGGATGCTCCGGGGCCCTGCCCGACTTGTAATCGAGGATCACGAGGCCTGCCGCCTGTCGGTCGACCCGGTCGAGGATGCCGAGGAAGGTATGTTCCCGATACGGGGCTGTCAGGCGTCGTTCCAGCAGGACAGGGGTCGTGGCCTCGCCACCCCAGCGCGCGTGGTAGCGGTCGAGCAGGTCGCGGGCCTCTCCGAGTGCTTCGGCGGAGGCGGCCGCGGAGGCGAAGCCCGCGCTGGACCACGTGGCCTCGAGGTGCTGCCGGGCCGCGGCCGCATCGACGGATGCGGCGCCGCCGCCGAGGTGCAGTTGGTGGAGCGTCCGGTGCAGGTTGGCCCCGAAGGTCGCGCGCGGGCCGGGCGGCGTGCGGATGCCCAGCACGTAGCGGTAGCGGTACTGCGCCCGGCACGTCTGGAAGACGGCGAGGCGGGAGGGGGAGTAGGTCCGTTGGCGCGGCATTTCGGGGAGTTTTTCCTCCAGTATAATGAATAGTGTGGAGGGGCCGATGGCGGATGCGGCGTTGGTGGGTGGCGTGACCCTCCGGGGACTGCCGGATCGTGTCGCGGTCCTCTGTCCGGAGGCGCGGCCGTGACCCCGCGCATCGCGCTCGTCGGCGCGGGCCATTGGGGCCGGAACTGGGCGCGGACGCTTGCCGGCATGGGCGTGCTGGCGGGTGTCTGGGACGAGGATGCCGAACGCGCCCGTGCGGTGGCGGCGCCCTTGGGCGTTCCGGGCGGCGGAGGCCTGGAGGACCTGCTGGCCGGGCCCGACGTCGATGCCGTGGTCCTTGCGACCCCCGTGCCCCTGCACGTGGCGCACGGTCTGGCCGTCCTCGAGGCTGGCAGGCACGTGCTTGTCGAAAAGCCGCTTGCCCTCGATGCTGTAGGCGCCGAACGGTTGGTCCTGGCTGCCCGGGCCCGCGGCCTCCAACTGGCCGTCGGTCACGTCCTCGAGTATCACCCGGGTGTCGCCGCGTTGCGCCAGGCCGTGAGGGATGGCGTGGTGGGCCCCGTGCGTCACGTCCGAGCCCGCCGGCTCAACCTGGGCAAGGTCCGGACGGCCGAGGACGCCTGGTGGAGCCTGGCTCCGCACGACGTGGCCATGGTTATCGGGGTCCTCGGAGAAGGGCCGGAGTCGGTCACGGCCCACGGCTTGTATCACCTTGGGACCACGCGGGCGGACGAGGTCCACGCGTGGCTGAACTTCGCCGGGGGATGCACGGCACACATCCACGTCGGCTGGCTTGAGCCCGAGAAGGTTCAGGAGTGCCTCGTCATCGGGTATGACGGCATGTTGCGCTTCGTCGACGGGCCGGATGGCGGCCAGTTGTGGTTGCAACGCCGCGCCGTGCACTGGATCGGTGGTCAGCCCGAGGTTCGCGACGAGGGTGCAGAGCGCCTTTCCTTCGTGTCCGAGCCACCGCTCGAAGCCCAGGGCCGCGCCTTTGTCGAGGCCGTCCGGACCGGCCGGCCCGTGCGGGCCGACGGAGAGGCCGGCCTTGCCGTCGTGCGGGTGCTCGAGGAGGTCTCGGGCCGCCTGCTGCATCGGGTTGCCCATGGGGAGCATCGTCCGTGACACGCGACAATGTCTTTGTGCACGCGTCCAGCTACGTGGACGAACCTTGCACGATTGGTGCAGGCACCCGCATCTGGCACTTCAGCCACGTCATGAAGGACTGCGAGATCGGCGAGGGCTGCAACATCGGCCAGAACGTGGTCATCAGTCCCGGCGCGCGGATTGGAAGAAACGTCAAGATCCAGAACAACGTCTCCGTCTACACGGGCGTCACCCTCGAGGATGACGTGTTCTGCGGGCCATCGATGGTCTTCACGAATGTCGTCACGCCACGGGCCCATGTCCGGCGCAACGATCCCGACAAGGACTATGCACCGACGCGCGTGGGCAGGGGGGCGACGCTCGGGGCGAATTGCACGATCGTCTGCGGGCACGCGATCGGGGCATATGCGTTCGTCGCCGCCGGTGCCGTCGTGACGCGTGACGTGCCCGACCACGCCCTCGTGATGGGCAATCCGGCGCGCCAGCGCGGCTGGGCGTGCGCTTGCGGCGCCAAGCTGGTGGCTGGCGGACCCGAAACGTGGTCCTGTCCGGAGTGTTCGGCGTGCTACGCGATGGGGCCGGGCGGGCTCGTCCGGCAGGAGGTGCAGCTATGAACCCCTTGGCCATCTGTGACATGAAGCGGCAGGTTGCCGCACTCGAGCCGGCCTTGACCGAGGCCGTGCGCGAGGTGCTTGCAAGCGGCTATTTCATCATGGGCCCTAACGTCAAGGCCTTCGAGCAAGAGTTCGCTTCTGCCATGGGCAGTGCCCACGGCATTGCTTGCAACTCGGGGACGGATGCGCTGCATCTGGCCTTGCGGGCGCTGGGCATCGGACCGGGAGATGAGGTCATCACGACAGCCTTTACCTTTGCCGCCACCAGCGAGGCCATCGGCATCGTGGGCGCGACGCCCGTGCTCGTGGACATCGATCCGGCGACCTACGCGATGGACCTTGCGCAGGTCGCGCGGGCCATCGGGCCTCGGACGCGGGTGCTGCTGCCGGTGCACCTCTATGGGCAGCCCGTGCCCATGGACGGCCTGATGGCGTTGGCTCGCGCGCATGACCTGTTCGTGGTCGAGGATTGTGCCCAGGCGACCGGGGCGCGCTGCGGGGATCAGTTCGTGGGCACGATCGGCACGATTGGCTGCTTCAGCTTCTTCCCGACCAAGAACCTGGGGGCACCTGGTGACGGCGGCATGTGCCTGACGGACGATCTCGCGCTTGCCGAGACCCTGCGGATGTTGCGCAGCCACGGCTGGAAGCGCAAGTACTACCAGGAGTTGCTGGGGATCAACTCGCGTCTGGATGAGGTCCACGCCGCCATCCTGCGGCTCAAGCTGCCGCGTCTCGAGGGATGGAACCTGCGTCGGCAAGCACTTGCGGCCCGCTACGACCAACTGCTGGCCGAGGTGCCTGGCGTCGGCCTGCCCGGTCGGGTTCCGGGAACCACGCCGGTCTTCCACCAGTACACCGTAAGGGTGCCTGCCCGCGATGCCGTGGCGGCCTTCCTCAAGGCCGAGGGCATCGAGACGCAGGTGTATTACCCCTATCCCCTGCATTTGCTGCCCATCCACGCGTCTCTGGGGCTTGCCGCAGGCAGCCTGCCCGAGGCCGAGCGAGCATGCGATGAAGTCCTGTCGCTGCCGATGTTTCCCGAATTGCGGGATGACGAGGTGGATCGGGTCGTGGATACCCTGCGTCGGGCCTTGTCTTCGGTCCGGCCGGCGGAGGTCGGCCGCGGGTGAAGAAGGTCCTGACGGTCGTCGGGGCGCGGCCCCAGTTCATCAAGGCCGCACCCGTGCGGCGCGCTCTCGCCGGTCGCGTTCGTGAGGTCCTCGTCCATACCGGGCAGCACCATGATGCCGCGATGTCGGACGTGTTCTTCGCCCAGTTGGGGCTGGGCAGGCCGGAGCATCACCTGGGCGTTGGCTCTGCCCCGCACGGACGCCAGATCGGCCGCATGCTTGCGGCGATCGAGGAGGTCCTCGAACAGGAGCGGCCGGATGCCGTCCTGGTTTATGGCGATACGAACAGCACGCTCGCCGGGGCGCTGGCGGCGACCCGAATGCAGATTCCGGTCGTGCACGTCGAGGCCGGGGTGCGCAGTTTCAACTGGGCGATGCCCGAGGAGCAGAACCGGGTGCTGGTCGACCGGATGGCCGACCTGTTGCTGGTGCCCAATCTGGCGGCGACGGCCCAACTTCGTAGCGAGGCGGTCCGTGGGCACATCGTCTGGATAGGCGACGTGATGCTGGATGCCCTGCGCCATGTCCGGGCGGAACTCGGCCCCGGCGCGGCTTGGCGCGATCGGCCGGGGCGTCGGCTCGTGGTGACGCTGCACCGGGCTGAGAATGTCGACGACCCGGAGCGCCTTGGCCGAATCGTTTCGGCGATTGGCCAGCTTGCGGGTGACGGCTGGGCCGTGGCCTGGCCCTTGCATCCCCGCGTCCTTGCCCGGACAGCGGGTACGGACCTCGCGCCCCTCCTGGCCCGGCTGGGTTGCGAACCCGTGGACTACATGGCGATGCAGGCCCTGGTGGCGGGTGCCGACGCAGTACTGACGGATTCCGGCGGGCTGCAGAAAGAGGCGGCGTACCTCGCGGTGCCTTGCGTGACGCTGCGGACGGAGACCGAGTGGACCGACACGGTGGAACTCGGCCTGAACCGGCTGATTTCGCCTGAGGACGGCGAAACCCTTGCCGTGCGGCTTGCCGAGGCCCTCGCCATGCTTCCGGATCGTGCCACGCTGCCCTGGGCCCGGTTTACGATGGCGGCAGGTGACGGCCGAGCGGCCGAGCGCCTTGCCGAGGCGCTGGTGGAGTTCCTCGGGTGATGGCCGACGCCGAAGAGGCATCCGAAGTCCGGATGCGTGAGGCGGAGGCCGAGCGAATCGCCCGGGCTTATGCGGCCCGATCGGGCCTTGAACGACTCTACGCCGAGGATGCTCCCGACCAGCGCTTGCGCACGGCCGACCGGACCCGGCGCGTCACGGCCGGCATGCTCGTGCGGGGTATCTCCCCGGGACAGCCTGTGCTCGAGATGGGGTGCGGGACAGGACGGGAGCTCGCCCGATTACGGGATGCGGGGTGGGCCTCTGCGGATCTCTGTGGGCTTGACCTGCTGGCAGACCGGGTCGCCGAGGCACGGCAGGCGCTTCCCGGCGCGGACCTGCGCCAAGGCGACGCTTCGGCCTTGCCGTGGGCAGACCGGAGCTTTGCCTTGGTCGGCCAGTGGACCATGCTGAGCAGCGTGCGCGACGATCGCCTGCGCGCACGTATCCTGGCCGAAGCGTGGCGTGTCCTGATGCCCGGTGGCTGGCTCTTGTCCTATGACATGCGATGGGTGCGGCCCGACCGTCCCCTTCGTCCCTGGACCTCACGTATGCTGCGTAGCAGCTTGCCTGAAGCTTGCCAGGTCAACGTGGAGCGGTTGTCCCTGCTGCCTCCGCTCGCCCGCAAGGTTGCGGCATGGCCTGCCTTGCATGATGGTCTGGCTCGCCTGCCCTTCCTGCTCGGGCATGAGCTGGTCTGGGCACGGAAACCTGAGGCGTCGTGAGGATCCTCTTCGTCACGCCGTATTACCCGCCCGAGGTCGGTGCGCCGCAGACCCGGCAGCACGAACTTGCCGTCCGTCTGGTGCGCGATGGTCACAATGTTGAGGTGATTACAAGTTGGCCAAATTATCCAAGCGGCATTGTGCAAGACGGATACCGTGACAAGTTGTTAAAGTGGGAGGACCGCGAGGGCGTCCGGGTCTTCCGGACCTGGATGTATGCCACGCCCAACAGGGGTTTCCTGAAGCGGGTACTTGCCCAGTTGTCCTTTGCGGTGGCCGCCGTCGTGACGGGGGGGCGCATGGGGCCGGCCGACGTCGTGGTCGTCGAGTCCCCTCCGCTCTTTGATGGCTTGGCCGGGGCGTGGCTGGCGTGGCGGCGCGGCGCCCGCATGGTCTTCAATGTCGCTGACCTCTGGCCCGAGTCGGTGGTGGCGCTCGGTGCCGTGCGCAACCGGTGGCTCATCGCGCTTGCCGAGGGGCTGGAGCAGTGGTGTTATAGGCGCGCCTGGCGCATCCTTGCCGTCACCCGGGGCATCGAGCGGACCCTGCGGCAGCGGGGCTGGGACAAGGTGCGCTTCCTGCCCAATGGTGTGGACCTCGCGCGGTTCCGGGACGCCGATGGCTCCGCGGTGCGTGCGGCCATGGGCTGGGACGAGAGGGCCGTCGTCTGCCTGTACGCCGGGACTTTGGGCTTGTCGCAGGCCCTCGACAAGGCCCTCGCTGCGGCACGCTTGGTCGAGGATCTGCCCGCATTCAGGCTTGTGCTGATGGGCGATGGTGCCGAGCGCGAGACCCTGGTTGCGACGGCTGGGCCCAATGTCACGATTCTGCCGCCGGTCCCGCGCGATGCCGTGCCCGACTGGTTGGCGGCGGCCGACATGCTCTTCATCTCGCTCAAGGACATCCCGCTCTTCCACGGTGCCGTCCCCAGCAAGACCTACGAGGCGATGGCCGCCGGCCGCCCTATCGTCATGGCGGCGCGCGGCGAGGCCCCGGCATTGCTCGAGGAGGCCGGTGGTGGCGTCGTCGTGCCGCCCGAGGATCCCGAATCGCTCGCGGCTGCCTGGCGGCGCCTGGTGCTCGATCCGGCCCTGCGGCAAGCGCTCGGGGGGCGGGCCGAGGCGCTCATTCGCGCGCGTTATGACAGGGGGGCCCTCGCGCGGCACTTCGTCGCCGTGGCCTCCGGGACTGACGCGGATCCGGACGTGGCATCATGAATTTCATGCGGACGTGGCGTGCCGGTCTGGCCGACCTCGCGATCGTGTTGCTCGCTTGGTCGCTCGCCTTCGTGCTGCGTTTCGAGTCGCTGGAACGCATCCCGTCGGAGCACGCCAGCCAGTACGTCCGTTACCTGGCCCTGTTGCCGCTGCTGCGGGTTTCGCTGTTCGGGGCATTTGGCCTCTACCGTCAGGTCTGGCGCTACGTGGGCCTGGGCGACGTGGCCGCGATGGTCCAAGCCGTTCTTGCCGGGACGGCGATCCTCGCACTCGTCGACCTGCTGCTGGACGACCGCCTGCCGCGGTCGGTGCTGGCCCTCGAGGGCCTGCTCACGCTCGGGGGCCTCGCGGGGCTCAGGTTCCTCTCTCGGGCCTGGGCCGAGCGGCGGGCACGACCGGGTGCACAGGCCGTGCGGACCGTCGTCGTCGGCGCGGGCGATGCGGGCGAACTGCTCGTTCGCGACATGCGGCGTCACCCGGACCGTGGCTTTGCCCCCGTCGCCTTCCTCGATGATGATCCGGCCAAACTGGGGCGCAGCATTCACGGCGTGCCCGTCCTGGGGGGGCGGGCCGACATGGGCGAGGTGGCCCGTCGTGTCGGCGCGGCGCTCGTCGTCGTCGCCATGCCGGGTGCCGAGGCCGCCGTGCGCCGGTCCGTCGTCCGCCGTGCCGTCGAGCTGGGCCTCGACGTCAAGACCCTGCCCGGACTCGGCGACTTGCTTCAGGATGGCGCCGTCACGACCGAGGCCATCCGGGAAGTCCCCCTCGAGGACCTGCTCGGTCGCGAGGTCACGGTCACGGATGAGGCCCTGCTGGCGACGCTGACGGGCAAGCGTGTGCTGGTCACGGGCGCCGGTGGCTCCATTGGTTCGGAGCTTTGTCGCCAGCTGGCAGCCCGTGCACCCAGCCTGATGGTGCTGCTCGGTCATGGCGAGAACAGCCTGTATCACGTCGAGTCGGAGCTGCGGGCCCGCTACCCGGCGCTTGCACTGGAGACCGTCGTGGCGGATGTCCGGGATGACGCAGCCGTCCGCGCCGTCCTCGGCCGTGCACGTCCCGACCTGGTGGTTCATGCGGCTGCCCACAAGCACGTGCCCCTGATGGAAGCCAATGTCGTCGAGGCAGCGGCCAACAACGTGCTCGGTACCGGGGTTCTGGCCCGTGCTTCACGGGACATGGGCGTGGCCCGCTTCGTGCTGGTCTCGACGGACAAGGCCGTCCGGCCCACCAGTGTGATGGGCATGACCAAGCGGGCCGCGGAGCGGCTGATTCAAGACCTTGCCGCGCGGGATGCCGGCAAGACGGTCTTCCTGGCCGTGCGGTTCGGCAACGTGCTGGGCAGCAGGGGCAGCGTCGTGCCGCTCTTCCAGAGGCAAATCCGGGATGGTGGGCCCATCACCGTCACCCATCCCGAGATGCGGCGCTACTTCATGACCATTCCGGAAGCCGTGACACTCATTCTGCAGGCGGCCGTCCTTGGCCAGGGCGGAGAGATCCTGCTGCTCGAGATGGGCGCCCCGGTCCGCATCCTGGACCTGGCCCGCAGGCTCGTGCGGTTGTCCGGCCTGCATGAGGACGCGGTACCCATTCGCTTCACCGGCGTCCGGCCGGGCGAGAAGCTTTTCGAGGAACTGTCCGTCTCGGATGAGACGGCACGCCCCACGGACCATCCCCAGGTCTTCGCCCTCAGGGCGGCCCATCCGCCCGGCGCCGAGGTCTGGGATCGCTGGTTGGCCGACCTGAGGCAAGCAACGGGCGTGCAGGATGCCGCGCGTGTCCGCACCTTGCTGCAGGAGGCCTGCGAAGGCTCGGGCGCGACGGATCGGGAGACGGCGCCGCTTGACGGCGGGGCCGATGATGCGACGAGGAGTCCGGCGTGAGCCTGAAGGTTCCCTTTCACCTGCCGCTGGTTGGCGAGGACGAGAAGCGTGAGGTGCTCGAGAGCCTCGAGAGCGGCTGGCTGACGGCCGGGCCCAAAGTCAAGGCCTTCGAGGCTGCCTTTGCGGAGCACGTCGGGGCGCGGCACGCCATTGCCGTCAGTTCGTGCACGGCGGCCCTGCACCTTGCCTTGCTCGGTGCTGGCGTGGGGCCCGGAGACGAGGTCCTGACAACGCCGCTGACGTTTTGTGCGACCGTCAATACCATCCTCGAGACGGGGGCACGGCCCGTGTTGGTCGACGTCGACCCCCGGACGCTGTGCATGGACCCCGAGGCCGCAGCCCGGGCCATCACGCCCCGGACCCGCGCGCTGCTGCCGATCCACTACGCGGGTTATCCTGCACCACTCGGGGCCTTTCGGGACCTGGCCACGAAACATGGCCTGGCGCTGGTGGATGATGCCGCCCACGCCCTGGGGACGGCCGTCGCGGGTGTGCCGGTGGGCCTCGGCACGCTGGCCACATGCTTCAGCTTCTACGCGACCAAGAACCTCGCGACAGGTGACGGCGGCATGGTCACGACCGATGACGACGAACTTGCGGCCCGGCTTCGCAAGCTTGCCCTGCACGGCATGAGCCGTGACGCATGGAAACGCTTCACGGCCGACGGCTCGTGGCGCTATGACGTCGAGATGCTGGGCTACAAGTACAACATGACGGACCCGACGGCTGCGCTGGGCCTGGCCCAGTTGCGTCGCTTCCAAGCCATGCAGGAGCGTCGACTGGCATTGGCCGGGGTCTACGACGAGGCCATGGAGGCCCTGGGCCTCGTGGCGCCACCCCGCCCCGATGTCCAGGAAGGCACGCACGCGTGGCACCTCTATGTCGTGCGCCTCGTCGCCGGCGGCTGGTCCTTCGGCCGGGATCGTCTCATCGAGGAACTCAAGGCCCGGGGCATCGGGACTTCGGTCCATTACATCCCCATCCACCACCATTCCTTCTACCAGCGCGAACTTGGCGTAAGGCCGGGTGAGTTCCCCCATTGCGATGCGGCAGCGGATACGATGCTGAGCTTGCCGCTCTACCCCCGCATGAGTGACGACGACCAGCGCCTCGTCCTCGAGGCCTTGGAGGCGTGCCGGGCGTGATCCCGCCCAGACCTCAGGACTTCGCCCCGCCGGCCTTGGTGACGCCGCCTCGCGGACCGTGGCTCCTGGGTGGCAAGCGTCTTGCGGATCTCGTTGCTGCCCTGGCTCTGGGCGTGCTGGTGGTGCCCGTATTGCTGGTGGTTGTCGTGGCGGTCCGGCTGGACAGCCCCGGCCCGGCGTTGTTCCGGCAGTGGCGGGTGGGCCGGGGCGGTCGCCCCTTCGTCATCTACAAGCTGCGTACGATGCGGACGGGTGTCGCGGGGCCCGAGCTGACGCAGACGGGAGATCCCCGCATCACGCGCCTCGGGCGACTGTTGCGCCGGACGAGCATCGATGAATTGCCGCAATTACTCAACATTCTGAAGGGCGACATGAGTTTCATCGGTCCCAGGCCCGAGGTGCCCGGCATCCTCGAGGCCGAGTGGACCGTCGCTCAGCGTGACATCCTGTCCGTCCGACCCGGACTTTCGGGTTGGGCACAGATTCACGGCCGGGACGACCTGCCGCTCGAGACCAAGCTGGCCTACGACATGGACTACGTGCGCGATCCAGGCCTGCTGCGCGACGTGCGCATCCTGCTGGCCACGCCGGGCCTGCTCCTGTCGGGTCGCGGAATCAAGTAGTCCGGGGTCAGTAGAGGCCGATCTCGTCCGCGGGGACGGCGCGCCCCGAGGGGATGGATCCGGCGAGGAAGGCATCGAGCAGCATCGGGGCTTCGCCTTCGTCGCAGCTTGCAACAAAGTCCCCTGCCGGCCAGCAGGCCACGATCGGACCGTGGGGGCAACTCTTGAGACAGCCCGATTTCGTCACGAAGACCTCCTTCTGGAGACCGCGCTGGACGACCTCGCGCTTCAGGGCCGCGAGCAAGGCCTCGGCGCCACGGGGTTGGCAGGATCCCTTGGGGTGGTCGGGAGGCCGAGCATTGGTACAGACCAGCAGATGAAGTCGCGGCTTGGGCATGGTGGTTATCCTAGCAGAGCGCCCCGTGGGTGCGGGCCGCTTGCCCCCGGGGATCCCGGGGGGCTACCATGCGCCCGGTCATGGCCAGAATCGTCCTCAAGTATGGTGGCACGTCCGTCGGCACGGCGGCCCGGGTTCGTGCCGTCGCGGATCTGGTCGCGGCGCGGTGTGCCGCAGGTGACGAGGTCGCCGTCGTGGTGTCGGCCATGGGCCACGCCACCGATCATCTCGTCGACCTTATGGCTCAGGTTTCGGAGCGGCCACCGGGACGCGAGGTCGACATGTTGCTGGCCTCGGGCGAGCAGGTTTCCATTGCTCTGGTCGCGGCTGCCCTCGAGGGACTGGGTGTCCCTGCGCGGTCGATGCTGGGCTTCCAGGCAGGTATGGTGACGGCGGCCGACCATACGCGCGCCGCCATCGCCCGCGTCGAGACCGGCCGCCTCGAGGCCCTGCTGGCCGAGGGCATCGTGCCGGTGGTGGCCGGCTTTCAGGGGATCACCGAGGACGGCGAGGTCACGACGCTCGGGCGCGGTGGTTCGGATACGACAGCCGTGGCACTTGCCGTGGCCCTGAAGGCGGATCGATGCGAGATATGCACGGATGTGGACGGCGTCTACACCACCGATCCGAGGGTGGTGCCCGAGGCGCGTCTGCTGCCCGAGGTGGCTTACGACGAGATGCTAGAATTGGCCAGTCTCGGGGCCAAGGTGCTGCATCCAAGGTCGGTCGAACTGGCCGCACGGTCCAACATGCCTCTCGTGGTGCGCAGTAGTTTCGGCAGCCATCCCGGAACCATCGTCAGGGGAGTGGACCAACTGGAAATCAGGCATCCCGTCACGGGTGTGACCGTGGACCTTGATCAGGTCCGGCTGGTCCTGCGCGGGTTGCCCGATCGGCCCGACATCCCGCCCTCGCTGTTCATGGCCCTGGCTCAAGCCGGGCGAAATGTCGATGTCATCACGATGCTCGTGCGCACGGGACCGGGTGGCGACCAGCTTGATCTGGGCTTCACCGTGGCGAGCGGCGACCGGAAAGCCGCCGCCGAGGTCGCGACCCGCTGGGTCGCCAGCCATCAAGGGGCCACGCTCGAGATCGACGACTCGGTTGCCAAGGTTTCCATCGTTGGAGCGGGCATGGTGCACCATCCCGGGGTGGCCGCGGGGTTGTTTGAGGCGCTCGAGCAGGCCGCGATTCCCATTCGCATGATCGCGACCTCGGAAATCAAGGTCTCCTGCGTGGTGCCGCGTCACCTCGGCTTGGCCGCCGTTCAGGCCGCCCATCGGCGATTTGCGCTGCACGAGGTCCGTCAGCCGAGGGTGCTGGCCCGCTGATATAATCGGGTCATGAAGAACCTGACCCTCTTCCTGATGCTGGCGACCGCTCTGCTTGCCGTGGGGGCGCATCCGGCCCTTGCTTGCGATCCGGCTGCAGAAGCCAAGGGTGCCAAGGCCTGCTGTGCCAAGGGCGTTGCGGAAGGCAAGGCTTGTTGCGTCGCCAAGGTGAAGGGTGCGGCGGCCACCGTGGCCGCGGCCACGGAGGGTCACGAGGCGGCAGCACCCCACGGCGCCAAGGCCCACGGACAGGCCTTGCAGACCGATCCTGCACCTGTCGCGCCCGTGACGCGCGTCGTGCCCGGTGACCTTGCCGCGTGGCGCGTGCAGCACCCCGAGGCCGTCCTCGTGGATGTGCGCGAACCAGCCGAGTTCGCCGAGGGCCATGTCGAAGGTGCCGTCCTGGCCCCGTTGGGCACGCTTGGTGCCTGGGCCGCGCAGCATCCGAAGGACCGTCCCGTCGTGCTGGTCTGCAAGTCGGGCCGCCGGGCCACCAAGGCGGCCGAACAACTGGGTGCCGCGGGCTTCAAGGCGTTGGTCCACCTCGAGGGCGGCATGGAGGCCTGGAAGGCCGCAGGGTTGCCTGTGGCGCGTCCTGCCGAGGCTGCGGCCTCGGAGCAGTAGGTTCGTTCAGGGGGGCGACTGGAGGCCTGCGGCCTAGGTATTGGCCGCCGACTTGGGTCTGGGATCCAGCAACGCCTCCATGGCAGCGGCGTCGTGGACCGCGCGGCTGCGGATGATTTCCTTGTAAGCCTTGCGCTCCGAAGTGTCGGCGCCAATCAGGACCCCGCCGACGAGGCGCCCCTCGAGGAAGAACAACTGGCGGAAGGACTCGGCCTCGGCGTTCGCGCGCCAAGTGCTGGTCACGCCTCCGACCGATTCCGGCGTGACGCCGAAGGCGGTCATCTTCTGGTGGAACATCCCCGTGGTGTATTCGGGGATCTCCTCGTAGGCGATGTCCTCACCCAGCATCCTGCGGGCGACGACCTTGCCATGGCCAAGGGCATTGTTCCACGTCCCCATCAAGTTGGGCCCACCAATCCAGATGTCCTCGAATTCGGCGACGTCCCCGGCTGCGAAGATGTCGGGGTCGCTCGTCTGCAAGTGACGGTCGACGACGATGCCCTTGCGGACATCGAGGCCTGCGGCCTTGGCGAGGTCGGTGTTGAGCGACAGGCCAATGCCCAGCGCGACCATGTCGCAGGTCAGTGCCGTACCGTTCGTCAGTCGCACGGAGCGGCACTGGTCGCCATCCATGTCCAGATGGGCGATTTCGACGCCGTAGTGCATGTGGACGCCGTGGGAGCGGGCAATCCCGTCCACGATGGCGCCACCCTCGGCGTGCAGCACGCGCCGCAGGAAGTGGCTGCCACGAATCAGCCAATGAACGCTGCAGCCCCGTTCCATCAGCGCCTCGGCCAACTCGTAGCTGATGAACGACCCGCCGCAGACCATGGCCGTGCGACCCGGTTGGCTGGCCTCCATCAGGGCCCGCGTGTCCCGCAGGTATTGGAAGTGATGGAGATTCGTCGCGCGTTCGGCACCCTCGAGCGCGAGAGGCAGCGGCCTGCCTCCCGTCGCGATGAGCAGGCGATCCCACGGATGGATGCGACCTTTGTCGTCGACGACGGTTCGTGCCGTCCGGTCGATGGTGGTGACGCGGCACGACAACTCGAGCCGGATGGCCATCTTGTCGTGCCAAGCCAGGTCCCGGAGCATCACGCGTGCCTCCGGGATCCGCTCCTTGAGCATCGGCGGCAGCGCGACCCTGTTGTAGAGCGGGAAGGCCTCATCCCCGATGAGGGTGATGCGCGCATCCGGGGAGAACTTGCGGACGTGCTCGGCGCACGTGGTGCCGGCGGCTCCGTTGCCGATGATGACGATGTTCAGCGGGGCTTCTTCACGCATGGGACCCCATGGTACACCCATCTTTTACCAAAGCTTCACCTGTTCTCCGCAAGCCCTCGCGCCCGGTCATGGATAAATCCTTCAGGTCCCTCATCGTCTCCGAGGTCTTCATGCCCCCAGACGCCCGCCCCGTCGTCCGCCCGTCATGGCGGATGCTGGTTGCCGTGCTGGTGGCACTCTGGACGGCAGGCTGCGGCGCCCGCGGCATGAATGGCATCGACCCCGAGGATCCCGGAGTGGCCGCTGGTGCCCTTGCGGTCTACGTGACGCAGCAGGGCGCGGCCATCGCTGGTGCGCTGGTCCTGGTCTCGGATGGTCGTGGTGCCTCGGTGGGGCAGGGCCAGACCGACGAGAGCGGCGAATGCATCCTCGAGAACCTGGCCCCGGGGCAAGGCTATGTCGTCCGTGCCGAGAAGGCAGGGGCTTCCGGTGCCGTCGAAGGCCTGAGGCTCTCGGGCGGGGCCGAGCC
Organism: Candidatus Tanganyikabacteria bacterium; assembly: GCA_016867265.1. GTDB lineage: Bacteria > Cyanobacteriota > Sericytochromatia > S15B-MN24 > VGJW01 > VGJW01. The sequence goes on along the minus strand of VGJW01000017.1, from coordinate 45,999 downwards.
GGTCCGCGTCCGCGTCTCGCTTTCGCTCGGCCAGGCGGGTAATGCCGTCCTGATGGGCCGGGTCACCGACGGCGTCGCCGGCAACCCCGTGGCGGGCGCCCGGCTCGTGGCCGGCGCAGTCTCGGCCCTGTCCCGTCCGGATGGCACCTACAAGCTCGATCGTCTCGTTCCAGGTGCCCTGACGCTTCGCGTCGAGGCACAGGGCTTCCTGCCCCTGTCCCGTGACCTGGCCCTCAAGCCGGGTGGTTCGCAGACGCTGGATCTCGCGCTCGATCCGCAGGCCAAGGGTCCCCGAGCCGGCAACACCGTCATCGCGACTCCCGGTCAGCTGATCGAGGTCAATACCACTCACGCCCCCATCATGAAGGTGGCCGGCACGGACTTCTGGTCCGCAGCCTTCGTGCAGGGACGCAACACCGTTCTGGCTGCGGATGCCGGCCACTTGGGCGGCGGTGTCGTCGAGGTCGAGCCCAGCGGGCGCAAGGCGTTCACGTTCGATGCCTCAAAGTTCTTGCTCTTCGGTCGTACCAAGGCAGCCCGGGGCGCGCAGCGCCTGCGTCTGGGTTCGACGCTCATCGCCGATACGGGCAATGATCGGGTCATTGAGGTCGATGCTCAGGACAGCCGCATCTGGGAGTTCCGCCAGGGCTTGCGTGCACCGCGCTGGGCCGAGCGCCTCGAGAACGGCAACACGCTCATCGCCGACACGGGCAACAACCGCGTCATCGAGGTCACGCCGATGGGCGACGTGGTCTTCACCCTGGGCAACGGTTCTGTCTCGGTCCTGAACCGGCCCAGCCACGTGCAGTTTCTCAAGACGACCAACACCTGGCTGGTCTGCGACGCCGGCAACAACCGTGTCCTCGAGCTGGACCGCAACCAGCGCGTGGTCTGGATGGCCGGTGGCGCGATGCGCCTCGCTGATGGCTCGGGCCTGTTCAACCCCGGCTCCGCCAAGCGCCTGCCCGGTGGCAATACCCTGATTGCCGACACCGACGCCAATCGGGTCATCGAGGTCAGCCCCGGCCTGGACATCACCTGGTACCAGTCGGCCCAGACGCCACGCTTCGCGGATCGTCTGTAGCGTCCCCCGGGAGCCTTCGGGTCCTTCCGTACGCGCTTCTCCGGCCTTTCTCCCGCGCCGCGAATTGACCTCCGCTTAACCCGGAATTAGGCAACTTGACCTCCTTCGGCCGCGATAAACCATCAGTACCCTCTAGTCTCGTGAGGAAGCCCGCCGTGATCCAGCGCAGCCAGTTGACCCACCGCAAGGTGGCGGCGCTCTTCCTGGCGCTCGGCCTGCTCTCCGGCTGCGGCAGCAACGTGCCGTCGCGCACGACGCCCGCGACCAGCCGCACCTCGACGGCCCCCAAGCCGGTCCAGCAGCAGCAGGAGCCGCGTCCCGTCGGGCCGCAGATCAACGATCCCGGCGACGTACCCACCAACATGCCCCAACCCATTCCCACGCCCGATCCCCCGATCGTGCCTGGCAAGGTCTCGGTCAAGGCGACCAGCTACTCCATCAGCAGCTACCCGCTCAATCCCTTCGGCCTGGGCACCCGCGTCATCAACATCCATATCGATCTCAAGTGGCAGCTTCTGCCCAACGCTTCGCACTACCGCATCAGCCGCGCGGTCGAGGGTTCCGAGGAGTTCGTCACCAAGACCACCGTGTCGGCCAGTCGCCTGGGCAAGCTGCTCCCCCTCTTCTGGCGTGAATACTCGATTCCCGCGGTCAATCCCATCTCCCCGGGCGTCAAGTACCGCTACCAGATCGAGGCCTTCAACAGCAGCGACCAGGTCATCGCCGTCGGTCAGGACGAGACCGCGCCCCTGTATCCCCTCGATATCCCCAAGCTCGTCGGACCGGACAACAACGTTGTGGGCGTGGGTATCCAGCCTGCCTTCCAGTGGGAGCGCGTCAACAACGCCGATGGCTACTTCGTCGAAGTGTTCGCGGGCAAGACCTTCCTGCCGCAGTGGCGCGGTTTCCGAGCCGGTCAGGAAGGTATCACGATCAAGTACGGCGAATCCGGGGACAGCTATCCCGGCGTGATGCCCGGCTTCTGGACCACGGTCCTCGTCCCCGGCGTGCCCTACACTTGGTCGGTCACGGCCTACAGGACGGACACGGGCAATGCCCAGACCGCCAAGGCCTTTGCCCGATCCAACGCCCCCAGCTGGGTATTCACGCCCTGACCCAAGTCATCAAGGCCCCCGCCAAGCGGGGGCCTTGATGACTTGGGACGAGGCCTGAGTCAGACCCGGGCGACAGGGGTGCCGTAGAGGGCTACGTGGGCCTGATTGACCACACAGGCCTCGAAGCAGCCAACGCCGCACCGCTCGCAAGAACGCTCGACCAGGGGGTGATCCTGGCCATAAGCCGAAGTCAGGAAGGCCCGAAGGCCCTTGAGCAGGGCGCGTCGGTCCCCGGGATCGAGGCGTCCGAGCACACCGGACAGGCGCTCGGCCTGCCGGCCGGACACCGCATCGAGGTGGCGAAGGCCGTCTTCCGTGACGGTAAGCAGGTGCTGGCGCCGATCCTGGGGGTCTTCGCGGCGATCGACCAGGCCCTTGGCGTGAAGGCGATCGATGGCCTTGGTGGCTGCGGGCGGACTGATGCCCAGACCCGAGGACAACTGGCCGACATAGGCCGGATCGTGCTGGCCGACGTAGCGCAGGGCCTCCCACTGGGGACGGGTCAACTCTCCGTCAGTCGCCTCGGCCACGGGGTCCTCACGCAGCCACTGCTCGATGACCCACGCGAAGCGGCCGATGAGCTTCTCGGCCTCGCGCAGCGCCCGATCCTGCTTGTCCACGGTCGGGCCTCAGGCCATCGGCAGGGCCACTTCGACCCGGCGGTTGCGATACGCTTCAAGCGAGACCCGACCTGCCAGCCTACCGGCCAAGTCGGCAAAGGTGCGGGCCAATGGCGATTCGGGATCCTCGGCCACGACCGGGCGACCGGCGTCGGAACCACGTCGGATGCGCGCGTCGAGGGGCAGCGAGCCCAGAAAGGGCACATCCTCTCGGTTGGCCAGTGCCTCCCCGCCGCCGCCGTCGAAGATCTCGGTGGGTTCCAGACAGTGCGGGCAGGTGAAGGCGCCCATGTTCTCGATGATGCCCAGAATGGGGGCCTTGGTGTTCGACCCCTGGAACATGCGCATCGTCTTGGTGCCGATGGCCGTCGCCACGCGTTCGGGCGTCACCACGACCACGGCCCCGCTGAGGGGGATGGTCTGGACCAGCGTCAGCGGGATGTCGCCGGTGCCCGGGGGCAGGTCGACCAGCAGGTAATCGAGTTCACCCCAGGCAACCTGTTGCAGGAACTGCCTGAGGACCCCGGCCAGGATGGGCCCGCGCCAGATGACGGGATCATCGGCCTTCTCGAGCATGAAGCCCATGCTCATCACCTTGAGTCCCATGGTTTCGATGGGCAGGATGGTGTTGCCCTGACCCATCGGCCGGGCTCCCTCGAGGCCTAGCATCAGCGGGATGCTGGGGCCATAGATGTCGGCATCCAGGATGCCGACCCGGGCGCCCGTGGCCGCGAGGGCGAGGGCGAGATTGACGGTGACCGTGCTCTTGCCGACTCCGCCCTTGCCGGATCCGATGGCTACCACGGACGCGACGCCCGGGATGGCCTGCTGCTCGGCCGATACACGCGGCTTGGCATCCCAGGCCAGCTTGACGTTGCGGATGCCCTCGAGGGCGAGGAGGGCGTTCTCGACATCCTTCTGGATGGTCGCCTTGAGCGGGCACGCCGGGGTCGTCAGGACGACGGTCAGCGCGACCGTATCTTCCGCGATGCTGACATCGCGGACCATGCCGAGCGTCACGAGGTCCTTATGGATTTCAGGGTCATCGACCGTTGCCAGCGCCGCCATGACCTGTTCTTGAGTCGCCAAGGGAACACCTCCGCAGCACGGGAAAGTTAACAACGTTCACCATGGTGCGTGGCGAGGGGCCCCTCCGTCAATCGCGGGTCAGGCCATCACCTGCACCGACGCGTCGGCGCCCATGCTGCGGAACCGCTCGGCCAGCGTCCGGGCTTCGGCTTCGTCGAGGTTGCGCCTCGCAATGGCAGGCAGGCGAGCGAGGACGATGCGGACCTTGTCGAGTTCGATGCCGAAGTCCTGCGCCATCTGGCGCGCGACCGCATCTTGCTGCTCCGAAGTCTTGCCGGCGTCCGCAAGGACGACCTGAAAGCGTGCTGGAGTTGCCGCCGGAGGAGGAGGGGACGGGGCAGCAGAAGGCGGTGGCGCAGGCTCGGGAGGTTCTGTCTTCGGAGCCACCGCAGTCGGAACTTCCACAGTCTGACCTTCCGCAGCGGGAGGGACCTCCTGCCTCGGGCCCGGGATGGCCTTGGCCTTGGTGCATTCCTTGGTACAGCCGTAGTTGGCCTTCCAGCATCCCTCATGATGTTCGAGGCCGCACACCGAACAGTGGACGACGGGCTCCTTGAGCGAGAACTTGCAGTAGGGACAAGTCTTGGCAGTCGAGACATCCTGCATGACCGTAGAGACGGAAGGCCCACTGGACTGGGGTTGCGAGGCCTGCTGCGCCGCGGCGATGGCGTCCTTGCTGACTTCTCGGACGGGCGCCGGCATGCTGGGTGGCAGAGGACGGCTCGAAGCGACGGTGCTCGAGATCGGATCGAGGGGCGGACGCTGAAGGTTGCGGGCCGTCGGCGTGGACGGGTTGCGCTCCTTGCCCAGCCTTGCGAGGGCAGCGTCGATGCCTTCCTTGACCTGCCGAGCCGCCCGGACGTTGCCCCGGCTGGGCCACATGGCAATCAGGCGTGACTGACCCTGATCGTCGGTGTAGTCGATCAGCACCATCCGAAGGCGCTTGCGGTAAGCATCGACGATGCGGCGCTGCAGCGGATTGGCCGGCACGCGGGTCGATGGCAACAGGACTTCCCCGAGCTTGCGCATCTTCATCTGCAACTGGCTCTCGAGCGTGATGCGGTTGACCCGGCTCAACGGCAGGCGGAAGCGGTTCTTGAGGTTCTTGAAGACAAGGGCCCGCTCGTAGAGCTGGATCTGGCCGAACTCCGGTTTCGTGACCTGCCAGTTGGGATGGCCACCGCAGTATTCCGCCCCGAACTCATCCAGCAGGGGGTTGGGGGACTTGTCCTTGACGTCGCCCTGCTCGTTCAGCTCGATGGCCTCGGCCTGCTTCTGGATGGCGCGCACCACGCGGATCTCGAGTGGCGTGAAGGCCTTGGGGACGCCAGCCAGGACGAGCGGCAACGCGGCCTGAAGAGGGACGCCAGCCTCCAGATCCGCAATCAGGAGCATGACGAGCGACATGCCCACGCCGCTGCCGATCGCCATGTACTGCGCCCAAGGCAACTTGCGCAGCCGCAGCAACAGGCGTTTCCTGTCTTCCGCGATCGTCTTCTTGAGCTTGTCCTTGGGCGCCACGCTGTCAGCATACCCTCCGGGGCAGGCCTGAACAGCCCTGCCTCGCGCTCATCCGTGGGCCGGGGCGTGGGTCATGGCGCGGCAGGCTTCCTCGAGTTCCCCGAGGGCTGCCGCATCCGGAGCCTCGAGGTAGATACGGACCACGGGTTCCGTACCGGAAGGGCGGGCGAGGACCCACGCATCCCCCTCGAGCAGCCACTTGATCCCGTCCACGACCGAGGTACCCCGTACGGCCCGACCGGCGAACCGTGCGGGCGTATGATTCCGGAATGCCGCCATCAGGGCCTCCTTGGCCCCTTGGTCGAGATGCAGGTCGAGTCGTCGGTTGGCGGGCGCCCCGCCGGCTTCCGCCACCAGATCCGCCCAGATGGCCGACAGCGGTTTCCCTTCCCAGGCAACCATCTCGGCGACCAGCAGGTCTGCCAGAATGCCGTCCTTTTCGGGGATATGGCCGAGGACGGACAGACCACCGGACTCCTCGCCGCCAATCAGCACGGGCTCGTCACGCATGACCTGACCGACCCACTTGAAGCCGACGGGCGTCTCGCGCAGCGGCAAGCCCCAGCGCTCCGCCATCCGATCCAGCATGTGGGTGGTGGCCACGGTGCGTACGATGGCTCCCGACAAGCCGCGGCGAACGTGCAGGTGCCTGGCCAGCAGGGCGATGACCTGGTTGGGCGTGTACCAGGCGCCATCTTCGCCCAGGACGCCGAAGCGGTCACTGTCGCCGTCATTGGCGAGACCCAGCGCGAGTCCTTCCTTCAGGATCGTGTCACGGAGCTGTCCGAGGTAGGCCGGGGCCGGCTCGGGCATGCCGCCACCGAAGAGCGGATCGACATTCATGCGCAGCGCCGTCACCTTGCAGCCCAGGGTCTCGAGCAACTGGTCCGTATAGCCCCGGCCCGTCGCGTGCAGTGCGTCATAGCCCACCTTGAGGCCAGCGCGGCGCATGCGCTCGATGTCGAAGCGCTCGAGGACCTCGACCTTGTAGGCCGGCTCGGGATCGAAGGCGATGCCGTCCGAGGCGGGTACGGCCGCGAGCTCGTCCGTCAGCGGCCGGATGCCGGCCACGATGGCATCCGTAATCTCCTTGGTCGCCGGTCCGGCGTACTCGGGAATGTACTTGATTCCGCAATATTGCGGGGGATTGTGGCTGGCCGTCAGCATGACGGCCCCCGCCGTCGGCACGGCTTGCGCGGCATGGGCGATGACGGGCGTGGGCACGTCACGGACGGCCAGCCTGGCCTCGATGCCATGGTGTTCGAGCACACCCACGACCGTCCGGGCGAAGTCCCGGGCGAGGAAGCGCGTGTCGTGGCCGACCAGAACCGGACGCGAGGCGCCATGGGTCTTGAGGACGTGGCCCGCGATGGCGGCCGCCACGCGCCTCACATTCGCGAAGGTGAATTCGTCCGCGATGACGGCACGCCAGCCATCCGTTCCGAAGGTCAGTTCGGCCATGTCAGCGACCCTCCCCCGCGAGGCTGGCTTGGCGACCCGCCACGACCTCGGCGATGCGGCTGCGGTATTCGTCGAGCAATTCTTCTGCCCGCAGGATTTCCATGCTGTCGGCGAACAGGTGCACGGTGGGTTCGACCGGGTCGGGCAGCACGAGCACCCAGTCCTCCCCATGCCAGATCTTGATGCCGTCCAGCATGTCGACCTTGCGGTCCTTGGAGCCCTCGACGAGAACGCGCATGACCGTGCCCTTGTGCTCCCAGGGGCACGTGACCTTCTCGTGCAGGTGGAAGAACTCGGGGACCTCGGCAACGACCTCGTCGAGTGGCTTGTCAACGGTGCAAAGGGCTTCCAGGATCTTGGCAATGGCGATCATTGCGTCGAAGCCCGGATGAAGCGCCGGCAGGATGAAGCGCCCCTCGGTACCGGCCCACAGGACCTGGCGCTCGCGGGCCACTTCCATCAAGGCGCGTGCCCGTGCCTTGGTCCGGACGATGCGGCCGCCGTGGCGGGCAGCGATGCGCTCGAGCACGCTCGACGCGGTGACGGGAACGCCGATGGCGCTGCCCGGGCGCGCCCGGAGTGTCAGTTCGGCCACGGTCGCGAGCAGGCGCTCGTCGAAGATGATGCGGCCCTTGTTGTCGACCAGCGTCAGGCGCTCGCCGTGGGCGTCGATCTGGACGCCGAAGTCGGCCTTGAGCGCCGTGACGACGTTGGCCAACTGGTGTCTGAGGTCCCGCTTCTCGTCGACCGTGGGGTAACGGGAGGCCAGATGCGCGTTGAGCACGATGGCCTCCGCGCCCAATTTGCCCAGCAACGCGGGCAACAGCACGTTCACGAAGCTGGCAGCGTAGTCGAGGACGATCTTGGGCCGACGTCGAGAGATGACCTCGGAGTCGAAGACCTTGAAGAAGCCGTCGCGGTAGTACTCGAGGACGCGGCTCGGGAAGTGCAAGTCGCCGATATCGGCCATCCGCACGCGCCGAAAATCTTCTTTGAAGTAGTTGGACTCGATCTTCTTCTCGACGGACTTGTCGATGTTAAGGCCGGCTTGGTCGAAGAACTCGACCTGCACCTCGTCCGGTTGGTCGGGGTGGATGCGGGTGTGGATCCCGCCCACCGCGCCCGTGATGGCGGGGATCTGGTAGCGGGCGATGGGCACGGCGACGTTCTCGAGGTTGTAGACCGAGACCCCCACGCTCATCAGGCCCGAGATGATGCCGCGGTTGATCATCCGCGAGGCGGGCGAGCCGTCGCGACTGACGGTGACGATGCTGCCGGCCTTGAGCGAGGCGCCATAGGCCGCGCCGAGGCGAACGGCGAACTCGGGGCTCATCTCGACGTTGACCAGGCCCCGGACGCCTGCGGTCCCGAAGAGCGTCTTCTGCGCCGCCGTACCCCAGATGAGGCTGCTCGTCAGAGTGGTGCCCGTCTCGATGGTCTTGTTGGGCCACACCTTGACGTTGGGCTTCAGGGTGCTCTTCTCGCCCAGCACGCAGTCGTTGGCGACGATGCTGCCCTCGAGGACCTCGGTGCCTCTCCGGACACTGGTGTTCTTGCCCAAGACGCAGCCTCGCAGGGCGACCTCCTCGCCCAGGTAGACGTTGTTCCAGATGACCGGACGCTTGAGCGTGGCCTGGCCGGCAATCACGACGTTGTCACCGATGACGGTTCCCGCCGAAATCTCGACGCCCGGACCAATCTGGCAGTTGTTGCCGATGAGGGCCGGGGCTTGGATGCTGGCCGTCGGATGGATGGAGGTGCCCTCGCCGATCCAGATGCCGGGCTCGCGCTCGGGATAGGGGACCTCGAGCTTCACCTTGCCGGCCAGGATGTCATAGTGCGCCTGCCGGTAGGCCACCAGGTTGCCGACGTCTTCCCAGTAGCCGTCGGCAACATAGCCGTACATCGGCCGATCTTCGGCCAGCAGTCGCGGGAACAGGTCCTTCGAGAAGTCGACCTCGACATCGGGTTCGAGGTAGTCAAGGACCTCGGGCTCGAGGATGTAGGTGCCGGTGTTGATGGTGTCGGAGAAGACCTCGGAACTGCTCGGCTTTTCCTGGAAGCGACTGACCTTGCCATCGGGTTCGCAAATGACGATGCCGAATTCGAGGGGGTTGTCGACGCGCTTGAGGACCAGCGTCGCCAGGGCGCCCTTGGCTTTGTGATAGGCCACGGCCGCCGTCAAGTCGATGTCCGTCAGCGAGTCGCCGGAGATGACGATGAAGGTGTCGTCCAGCTTTGCGCCGACGGCCTTGACGGACCCGGCGGTGCCGAGCGGGATCCGCTCCTCGACCGAGTAGCTGATCTGCGCGCCCAGTTCGCTGCCGTCGCCGAAGTGGTTCTGCAGCACGTGCGGCAGGTAGTAGAGTGTCATCGTGATGTCGTGAAAGCCGTGCTTTGTCAGCAGTCTGACAATGTGATCGGCCATGGGCCGGTTCAGCATCGGCACCATCGGCTTGGGAATGTCGCACGTCAGGGGCCGCAGGCGGGTGCCCGATCCGCCTGCCATCAGCACGGCCTTCATGCCCATCAGTCCTCCCGTCCGCAGGCGCGTGGCACCTGCCGCGCTTCGGTCAACGACCCGGCATCACCGAGCGATAGACCTCTTCGGTCTGCTCGGCGATACGCTCCCAGTTGAAGACGTCCCGGACGCGCTGAACCGCGTTTTGTACCAGCCATTGGCTGTGCTCGGGACGCTGCAGGACCTGCAGCAAGCCCCACGCCAGCGAGTCCGCGTCGCCCGCGTAAGTCGAGATGCCCGTGACGTCATGCTCGACGATTTCCCAGAGACCGCCCGCGTCCGAGGCAACGACCGGCAGGCCAGCCGCCATGCCCTCGAGGGCCACGATTCCGAAGGGCTCGTAGAGCGAGGGCACGACGAAGGCATCGGAGACCCGGTAGAGGCGCAGCAGGGTGTCGTCGTCCACATAGCCCGTGAACAGGGCCTTGTGACCCAGCCTGTAGTGCTTGGCGAGGGCCTTGAGCTCGTCCACGAAGCCGCCCTTGCCGACGATGACGGCCTTGGCGTCCGGGAACTTGGCCAGCACATTGGGCAGGGCCTCGATCAGGACCTGACCGCCCTTCTCGGGGACCATCCGGCCCACAAAAAGGATCAGGCGCTCGTGGTCCATCGCGATCTGGCGCCGGAACCCGAGGCCGTCGGGGAAGTCGAAGTGGAACTTATCGGCCTTGATACCATTGGGGATGACGGCCAGCTTGTCCGCCGGCGGTGCGAACTGCTTCATGACCTCGCGATGCATCACGTGGCTGCAGACGATGACGCGGTACGACTCGTAGGTCAGGAACCACTCCTGCTGGGCGATGTAGCGCGAGAGCGCGTGATGGATGCCCTGGTTGCGCCCTGCCTCGGTTGCGTGGACCGTGCCGATAAGCGGGACATACAACGCGTGCTTGAGCAGGTGTCCGGCCTGGACGACCAGCCAGTCATGAGCGTGGAACAGGTCGAAGGGCTTGCGGGCATGTTCCTCGAGCGCGAGGCGTGCCATGCCGAAATTGAGATGCATGATGCCGGACAGGAAATCCGGGGTTGGCGCCTCGTCACCCTTGACCCGATGGATGTGCACGCCGGCCACGGTCTCATGGGCCACGGTGCCCGGATGGTCGGCCGTGAAGACATGGACGTCGTGGCCGCGGGCCGCGAGGGTCTGGGACAGCTCCTCCACATGGCGGGCGATGCCTCCCACGATACGGGGCGGATATTCCCAACTGAGCATGCCGATGCGCATGGGCGTGGTTCCTTGCGGGAGTGCGGGACAGGAGCGGGACGGCGTTGTCCGGTGGGGGCGCGCTCCGGCCTCATGCCCGGCAGGCGACCATCGCTAAAGCATAGCAGGTTCAGACCTCATCCAAGCCATCCAGGCGGCGCAGCAGATCGAGCGTGCGAACAAGGGACTCGGTCTGGCCCTCGCTGCCGCCCCGGGCCACGATTCGGGGGCCGGAGGGACGCAGCCTCAGCAGCGGCGTCCAAGGCTCGGCAGCCCCTTCGAGGATGGCCTGACTGCGCCCAAGGGCCCGCCAGACGGTCCCAGCCGTCCTGCTGCCCATCACCACGATTCCGGAGAGGGCATGGGCCTCGACCAGTTGGCTCACGACCAGGCCGAGCGCCTGCTGAAGGCGATCCTGAACGGCTTCTCCGGGCAGGCCTGCGGCGCGGCCCCAAGCGAGGACCCGCTCCCTGTCCTCGGTGCTGCCCGCGGTCGCAAGGATGACATCTTGGCCCGTGGCAAGCAGGCCGCGAGCATGGTTCAACGCGTCTTCCCACGCCGTCGGGAAAACGCCGGCAGGGGCCCCGTCGAACAACAGGGCCGACGCATCCAGGATCAAGGGGCCGTCCTTTCCTGCCGCGCGTCGCGCCTGCTCGAGGGTGGCGGGGTGGTCCGACCCGCAGATGACGAGGACAGGCTTGCGGCCGGGCAGCAGGCGCCGGACCCGTCGGGGGTCAGGCAAGCCCGTGGCATCGAGTACGGAGGCCAAGCTGCCCGGAGCAACGCCGTCGGCGAGGCGGACCCCGGGTCCCGTGTGGCGTCTTCGCGCGATTGCGCCCGCCCACGCCGCCGCGAGCCCTGCCGTTCCGACCGGGAGGACGGGGAAAGGGCTGCCGAGCGCGACGTGCGCCAGCAGGGCGAGGTCCTCATGGCTGGCGGCGTCGGCAACCAGAACCTGAGCTCCGGCCGCTGCTGCAGAGAGGAATTGGCTGGCCACGGCCTCGGGACCGCGGCGCAACTCCCGCCATTCCAAAGTCCAGACCCGCAGGCCCGCGATGGCAAGCGCCGAGGGTTGGTGGGGGTCCGCGCCCACGGGCTTGCCCAGGCGCAGGGCATAGCCGCCCACGGTGGACCAGCCGCGGTCCGGGTGGGCCGTTGCCAGCAGGGCCATGCGGGCCGGTCCCCGGACGAGCGCCTCACGGAGGAAGGCCCCGAGTGGGGAACCGCCAAGGCCATCCACGCCGAGAAAGGCGGGATGGGGCATCGTGCGCTGGCCAAAGGCACGGGCGACCTGGGCATCCTCGGCGCCCCTGATGTCCAAGGTCCGTGCGACGACGGAGTCCCCGGTCTCATCCGACATCCCCTGAGGATCGAGGAGCGTGCCGAAGCCTGCCTGATGAAAGGCAAGCAGGGCTTCAGCGGCCCCCGTCAGGTCATCGGCGACAATCCGCACCGGCACGGTCCGGAAGGTCCCCGGCGATCAGGACAGCCCGTCCTGCCTGTCGTTGCGACTGCCGAGCAACTGGAAGTTGTTGGCCCGGATGACGAAGATTTCCCGCATGTGGCCCTCGCGATCCTTGTACTTGTCGAGCTCGAGGCGACCCTGGATGCCCACGAGGCCGCCCTTTCGGATGTACTTGGCTGCGGCGTCGGTCTGGCGGCCGCGCAACTCGATGCGGAACCAGTCGGTGGAGTCGACCCCCTCCTGACGGCGAACGGGACGGTTGACCGCCAGATTGAACTTGACGATGGTATCGCCGGAGGGCTCGAAGACGCGGACCTCCGGATCGGCACCGGCGCGTCCGACAAGTACGACGGAATTGACCATGGACATGAAGACCTCAATGCTGGGTGGACTCGGGGAGCGGACTAGGCCACGTCGGCCTGCCGCGACCATCGTCCGCCGGATACCGGCCACGACCCAAGCATGCCATGACGGCGATGCTTCTTGGAGCCTGCCGGAGGTACGATAACATCACGATTGACCGGAGCCCGCCCATGACGACCCAGGCCATCCTGATTGCCCCAGCTTCCCCCGACGGACTCGGGGCTGCCCTCGTGATCCGCCGCCTCGTGCCCGAGGCTGTCCTCGTGCCGCCGGATGACTTGCCTGCCGCGCTCCTGCCCCTCGTGCGGATGCACGCGGACGTGCTGGGCCTGGCCGACGGCATCCTGTCCGAGGGCGGGAGCCTCGTGGTTTGGCATCCCGAGGGACTTGCCCCCGAGATGCCCGCGAGCCTCTCGCGGCGTGCCGAGACCCGTACCGTGACCTTGCCTGCGGGGGCCTTGTCGCTGACAGCCGGCTTGCTGCCCCGCCTCCGCGAGCGGGGGATTGCCCTGTCGCCGATGGAGGCCACCCTGCTGTTCCTGGCGGTCACGGATGGGTGCCGGGGCTTCCCGGGCACTGTCGAAATCGAGGCGATGGCTCGCCTGCTCGAGGCCGGTGCCGACCGGGAGCTGGCCTCCCGTTGGAGTCATCTCGGGCCCGAGGCGGTCTTGCGGGCACCGCTCGACTCGGCGGTCACGGTCGGTTCCCTGATGAGTCACCCCGTCCGCACGATCGAGGTCTCGGCCAGCGTGGCCTCGGCGTGGGACGTCCTGACGGAACATCCCCACGGCAGCCTCGTCGTGGTTGATGCGGCAGGTGCACCGATGGGCTTGGTCCTGCGGCCCGACGTCGCGCGCGCCGTGCGGCACGGCCTCGCCGAGCGCCCGATTCACGAGGTGATGTCGCCCTGTCCGGCGCTGCTCACGCCCTCGAGCGGGGCCGAGGCGCTGCTGCCCGTCGTGCTGGGCCCCGGCCCCGGCAAGGCGGTGGTTGTCGCCGAGGGCCGGGTCGTCGGGATCGTGTCGCGTTCGGACGTGGTTGGGCTGCTCTATGCCCATCGCCTGCCGCCCTCGCTCAGGCCGGCGAGCCTGGCCGAGCGGATGCGTCGCCTCTGGCCTGCAGCCGAGCTGGCGCTGCTCGAACAGATCCGCGCCATCGCCGGCGAACAGGCGCTTTATCTGGTCGGGGGCGCCGTGCGCGACCTGTTGCTGGAGCGGCCGAGCTTCGATCTCGACCTGATGACCGAGCAGCCGGCCGATGCCTTGGTTGCCCGCCTTGGCGACGTGCTGGGCGCCGAGGTCATCCGGCATCCTGCCTTCGGTACCGCGACGCTGCGTCTGCCCGACGGGCGGCGCATCGACGTGGCGATGGCCCGACGCGAGACCTACAGGCAGCCGGGTGCCCTGCCCGAGGTCCAGGCCGCAGGCCTGCGGCATGATCTAGGCCGCCGTGACTTCACGGTGAATGCACTGGCCCTGCGCCTCGACGGAGAAGCCTTCGGAGAGGTTGTCGACTTCTTCGGGGGGGTGGACGACCTCGAGTCGGGCCATCTGCGCACCTTGCACAACCTCAGCTTCATCGAGGACCCGACCCGGCTGGTCCGAGGTGTCCGCTTCGCTTTGGCCACGGGCCTGCGATTCCATCCCGAGACCGAGGGATTTGCCCGCTATGCCATGTCATCCGGCCGCCTGGACGGTGTCGGTGGCGAGCGCCTCAAGAACGAGTTGCGCAAGCTGCTCGGGGTCGGACACGGCGCGGTCGGAGTCGAGGCCCTGGCCGACCTCGACGCGTGGCGCCTCGTGGCCGGGGCCTTTGCGGGCTGGCATCCGACGGACCGCTTCCTGGAGCGCCTCGAGCCGGTGACCCGTTGGTTGGTCGCGCAGGGAGAGGAGCCCGCCGAGGCCACGTTCCTGCTCGTCCTCGGGGGGCTTGTTGCCCAGTTGGATGAGCCGGGTCGCGCGGACGCCCTCGCCCGCCTGCACCTGCCGGGCAGCGAACAGCACCGGCTGACCAGTGCGTTGTCTCGCCATGCCCGACTCGAACGCGAGCAGCCGGGCTGGACCCGCCGCTCGGCGAGCGAGCGTTACCAGCACCTTGCGGATCTCGAGCGGCTTGGCCTATCGCTGCTTGCGCTCTTGTCCGAGGCCGGCGACGTGCTGCCGGTGCTCGACGAACATCTGGGGCACCGGCGCCTTGCGGTCGCGATCGATGGTGACTGGCTGCGCCGGCAAGGGCTGCAACCGGGCCCCCGTACGGGCGAAATCTTGCGGCGCGTGCGTGCGGCCCTGATCGACGGCAAGGCCGTCTCGGCCTCCGAGCAGCAGGCCTTGGCGCTTTCCCTGCTCTCCGAGGCGGGGGAGCTGGCGTAGATGTTCGGCTTCCTGACGGGCACCTCGGGCGGCCAGGACCTGCTCGAGCGCCTGACACTGCAGTTGCCGCTCTTCATCGTATCCATTACCCTCCATGAGGCCGCGCACGCTTGGGCTGCGTTCCGGATGGGAGATGATACGGCAGCCCGTATGGGTCGCCTGACGTTGAATCCGGTTGCCCACCTCGATCCCCTGGGGACCCTGATGCTGCTCTTCGCGCCCGTGGGCTGGGCCCGGCCTGTGCCGGTCGACGAGGGCCAGTTGCGGCGCTGGGGTGCCACGCTCGTCTCGGCGGCCGGGCCGGCCAGCAACCTGTTGCTGGCCTTCCTGGCCCTGCTGGGCCTCAAGCACCTCGAGATGCCCACCCCGGGGACGGCCGAGGCGACCGGCGAGGTCCTGAAGACCCTCGTGCTCCTGAACGTCAACCTCGCGGTCTTCAACATGTTGCCCATCCCGCCGTTCGACGGTGCCGGCATGGTCCGGGGCTTGCTGCCGGAGCGCCTGCGTCCGGCCATGCACCAGTTGGTGCCCTATGGCGTCGTGGTGCTCGTCCTGCTCGTGTTCCTGCCCCAGGGCCAGGCGTTGCTGGCTGTCGTCATGCGTTCGGCCATGGCGTGGCTGTTGCAGGTGACGCCCTGACAGTCGCCCTTCGCAGGGTCCGGCAGGCGTTGTGGTACCTGTGGGCACCCCTGCGGGACGAGGACGTCCGCTGGGCTTCGTCCCTGCTGGATGTCCGTCTCGGTGCCCTCTTCGCCGGCATGGCGCGGCCCGATCGCAGCCATGCACTCCGTGTGGCAAGGCGGGTCCAGGCTGCCGGCGGAGATCGGGACCTGGTGCGTGCGGCCCTGCTCCACGATGTCGGCAAGCCGGCGGGCTATGGCCTCTTCTGGCGGACCGTCTGCGTCCTGTTGCCCCCGGCGCCGGTGGAACAGCCGGCCGGGCCAGTGGGGACGCTGGCCTGGGCGCGCCATGTCTACGCGCACCACGAGCAGTCGGGGCGGGACATGCTGGTGGCCGCAGGAGCCGACGAAGTCCTGCTCGACCGCGTGAGCGGCCGTGGCCCGGAACGGGATAGCCAGATGCTGGGAGCGGCTGACGACCTTGGTTAGCCGCCCAGATCCCTGAATCGGCTCCCGTCACGCCCGGCCGTCCGTGCGAGTGCCTCTTCGGCAGCCGCGTCGAGACGAACTCCTGCCTGGTTGGCAAGGCACGCAAGCACGAAAAGCAGGTCTCCGATCTCGGTCCCGAGGTCAACGGGGGCTTCCCCGGGTTTGGGGGTCTTGCCCCCCCATCGGGCGTTGGCGGCACGCGCGATCTCGCCAAGCTCTTCCGTCAGCCGCGCGACCTGTGCGAGGGGAGGAAAGTAGCCGCCGTGGGCCCGTACCCAGTCATCGATACGGTCCTGCAGATTGCCCAGGGTCAATGCCGACATGGACGGGCCTCCCGAACCGGTGTGCCAAGGTCTTGCCTTCAGGGTACAGAGGCGGCGGAGCCCTTGGCGAGTTTCCGAGTGTCTGGGACTTGAGATACCCCTCCGTTTGCCTCGCAGCCTTCATCTGGCTGCTGTTCGGCGCACCCGTCCGTGCCGAGGAAGAGGCAACGCTCTCATTTCGTGTCGTGCAGACACCGTTGTCCAAGCAGGTGGAGCGGGTCGTCGAGCGACGGGAAGAGCGGGTGCGTGGACGTCGGGTCCTTGCCGAGATAGAGCGGAGCGTGTCCGTGGAGCGTGTCCGCGTCGACACCATCCAGACGCGCCTGATCTCGTGGATCGAGCACAGACAGGTCAATCGACCGGTCGAGGAGCGGGTCTGGGCGCAGACGGGAGTCGAGATGGACCCCGATCAGCAGGCCGTGCGGCCGGTCTACGGCTGGGTGATGCGGCGGGTCGACCCCAATCCCGTCGACGAAGCCATCAGGCGTGAACGCATCGACGAGCGGGTCGTGGCGAGCGAGATCAGGGTCATCCGTCGCCCCTTGGGCGAGAAGCGTCGGGTCAGGCCCGTGGCTTCCCCTGCCGGCCGTGGCCGTTCAGCCCTCCCGGGTGCGATGGCGGATGCGCCGTCCTCGTCGGGTGCGGGTCGGCGTCCAGGTGACAGCTAGCGTTCCGGGGCGCCACGGCCCCCGTGGCGCGAGCCGATGGCGGGCCCGGACGTTTCGCGGCTTGCCCCTGGCGACGCTGCTTCTGGTAGCCGGGACCGATGTTTCGGCTGCGCCGATCTCCCCCGGACCGCGGGACCGCTCCGTGATGTCGTGGGTTGCGGAGGCCAGTCGCCTTGCGGGGCCCCCCGATCGTCCCCTCGCGGGCTTTGCCTTTGACAAGGTGCCGTTGCTGTTGGTGGATCCGGGCCGGATGGCCATGGCCTTCCACGTGCCCGTTCCCCTGCCCGGCTTCAGGCCGCTCTCGGCTGTGGGTCGCGCGATCCAGTGGCGACAGGGCCCTACGACAGATCTCGATTCGGGCAGTCTCGAAGTCAACCTTGCCGGACAGCGCCTCGTTTCGGCGCCATATGACCTGCTGCCCACCTTCTTCCCGACGGGACCGTCTCCCTCCTCGCTGCTGGTCCTTGGCCTCAACCGGCATGTGCTTGCCCGCGCCCCTTGGGCCCGGGAGCTTCGCGGTCGGTCGTCGGCGTCGGTCCCGGGCGGTCGTGGGCTGGCTCGGGAACTCGATGCGCTCGGGATGGCCCTCGTGACGCGAGAGCCTGCTGCCCAGAAGGCGGCGCTGGTTGGTTTCCTCGTGGCCCGTAAGGCACGCCATGCCGCGCTCCCGGCCAGTGAAGCGCAGGCCGAGGATCATCGGGAGGCCTTGCGGGCCCTCATCAGGCATTGGCCGATGACCCGGCAGGCTGTCGCCGCACGCGGCGCGACCCGGGCCGGAGCTGGAGCCTTGCCGTGGCGCCATGCATCCGGTGCCGAGTACCTGGCTTGGTTGCGCAGTCGCTGCACGCGCCTGGCGGGCAGTCAGGAGCAGGAGGGCGATACCCTGCTCGTCACGGCTCTGGTGCAAGCCACGATGCTCGATCGACTTGCTGGGGACCAGTGGCCCGAGCGCGTGCTGCGGGCAGGTTCGGTGACGGCGGTGTTGGCCCGAACCCTGGGCTTCGACGAGGGCATGGAAAGCGTTCCGGCCGAGTCCGGCCGGCATGTCGAGGAGCAGGTGGGGCAACTCGGCATGGACCGGGCGGAGCGTCTCTCGGCATTCGACATGCAGCCGGGCATCGCGATTGCCCTGGAACTGCCGGCACCCGTCGGCGGGCAGTCCCGGCAGGGTGGCCTGTCGTGGAACCCGGTCCAGCGTCCACCGCTTCGGGTCGCCCCCCGGACGGTGCTGCTGGAGGGCCTGATGTCGTTGGCCTTCGAGGGTCGTGATCGGACACTGGATGTCTCGCGCCTGCCGGTGCTGGGAGTCGCGGGCGATCGTGCATGGCCCTTTGCCCGGCTGGTCTTCCGTGCAGACCCGCGGGCCCTGCAAATTCTGGTTGACGGTCGTCGCATCCCGCGCACGCCGGGCCTCTGGCGATTCCAGCGCCGGCTCGAGTTGCTGCACCCGCAGTTCCGGTACGTGGCGCATCACGGCCGGTTGCGGATGGATGAGGAGCAGATCGAGGTCTCTGACGCGCCCTGACGCGTGCCGTTGCCCCCGTGTGGTGGGTACAGGTGCACTAGGGGTGCAACTTGTCGACAGAAGCCCACGGTCCGATGGCGAGCGGGCGGCCACCGCTCGGTGAGGTGCTGCTGCGTCTGCGGCGCCTGGACCCCGGCAACCTCGAGGCCGCGCTGCGCGAACAGCGCGACTTGAACATCCGCCTGGGTGATTTGCTGCTGCAGAAGGGTCTGATCGACGCCGAGACGCTTGAGGAGGCGTTGACGCTTCAGGAGCGTGGCAGCCCGGATGCCCCTGCTTCGGCGCGCCGTCGGTTGGGCGAGCGCCTGCTGGCTCAGGGGCGCATCACATCGGAGCAGTTGGCCTCGGCTCTGGAGAGCCAGGCGCTTTCCAAGGCGCGCATCGGGGAAATCCTTGTCGAGATGGGCTTCGTCACGACGGAGGAGGTCGACAGGGCCTTGAAGGCCACCGACGCGCTCGGGTTGACCTCGCGCACATCTGCCCGATCCGCGCCCGGCACGGCGCCACTCGGCCAGCGGACTCAACCGCTCGAGCTGGCCCGCCCCGATGTCGCGGATGCCTTCCGCAACGTCTTCGGGCGCGTGCCTGCTGGCGGCGAGCTCGAGGCCTATCGTGGCCGACTGGCGGCGGCTGGCACGCGTAACAAGCAGGAATTGCTGTTCCGGCACGTCGTGGCCGACCGAATCGTGCAACTTGCTGGCGGCGATCTCGTTACCCTGACGCGGGACGCCGACGGTGAACCCGTCCTGCGGGGCCTCTCGCCGGAGGATCTCGCGCTTGCCCGGTCGCTCGCCGTTGACTCGGCCTACGACGCCGCGAAGGCTTCCCAAGCCTTCCTCGCGCGCTCGCTGCGGGTCTCTTTCCGCCGTGCCATAGGCAGGGACCCGGCTGCCGGAGCCGAGGAGGCCTTCTGGGCCGAGGCGTGGTCAAGGGGTGAGGCGGCCGGCTTCCTCGAGGCCTGGACCCAGGCTTGGCAGCGTTTCCTGGCCGAGCATCCCTTGCTGCGCAAGGACCCGGCGGCCATCCTGCCCTTTCTGCCGGGTCCCGATGAACTCAGGGAGTCGCTGGCGTTGTTCCGGGCACGCCACGGCGACGATTTCTTCGCGGCGCTGATGGCCGGTGCCTACTTCAACGCCCGGCGCATCGAGGCGCGACAGGTCGAGCAGGGCAGGCAGGAGGTCCTCTCCAGCTTGCGCGAGGGGCAGGTCCGCAAGCGTCTCGAGCAGTTGCTGGCGGATTTTCTGGGCACGGTGCCGCCGGCCCTCGCCCAGGTGCTGGCTCAGTGGATTCAGGCTGCGGGCGGTGGCATGACGGCGGAGGGACCGGCCGTTCTCGAGCGTCTGCTCGTCGATCTGCTCGAACGCCTGATGGCCATCCTCGAGCGTCATGGCGGCACGGATCCGGCGCGGCTTGGCAAGGCCCTCGAGGCAGCCCTCGAGATGCTTGCATCGGGGCTCGTCCTTACGGATCAGCTGCTCGAGGCCCTCGTCACGCAGGCTTCGGCGGGCGAGTCCGCCGAGGGTGGTGATGCCGTTGCGGCCATGCGGGCGCAGGTGGACCAGATGCTCTTCGACATGCTCGGGCAGATCGAGGCGGATGGGCCTGCGGCCCAGAACCTGGTCGATGCCCTGGTGTCCGGCACCCGGGACCTTCACGATGTCCGGTCGTCCCTCGAGCGGCAATGGCGCTCGGGCCTCGCGCCCTTCTCGACGGAGGACGCGCAGGCGTTCGTGGCGCATCTGAACCTGCTTTACCGGGGCCTGGCCTTCATGCCTGGGCCTGACGACGACTGGGTGCGGCAACTGCTGGCGCGTGAGGTCCTGCCCGCCGAGGTTGCCCGCCACTGGGCCGCCGAGGTTGCCGTTGAGGTACCATGAGACGGCTCCCGACCCTTATGGAGCCCCCCTCGTGCCGCGCGACATCCTGATCATTTCCAACGCCCCCGGCGAACTCGCCGCGTGGGTGCGTCCCGTCGTGGGGGCCTTGCTCGAGCGGTTTCCCGACGTGTCCGTCACGATCGCGCTCGTGCCCTGCCCTTATGCTTCCGGGCAGGAAGAGGCGACCATCCGGGCATGGCAGATGCCCTTGGGCGTCTGGACCCCGGCACAGACGCTGCGTTTCCTGCTGACGGGCCGCCGTCCCGACAGGCGTGGTTCGGCCGAGTCGGGCGCGGTGCTGTTCCTGGGCGGGGACCAGTTCTTCGGTGTTCTGGCCGCGCGGCGGACTGGCTGGCCCCTGCTCGTCTACACCGAGACCGTCGGGCGCTGGGCGGGTGCCGTGACCCGGTTCATGCTTTCGGACCGCAACCCCTACCTGGCGCTGCGGGGTAGCAAGGTTCCCCCGGGCAAGCTGGTGCTCGTCGGGAACCTGATGGTGGATTCCGTTGCCCCGACCATGACGCCGACAGCCGCACGCGAACGCCTCGGCCTGTTCCAGAGTGCCCTCGTGGTCGGCCTGCTGCCGGGCAGCAAGCCCTTCAAGGTCAAGAGTGCGACGCCTTACATGGTCGAGGTCGTCGACCGGCTGCACGCCGTGGACGGCTCCATCCAGTTCATCCTGCACCAGTCGGCCTTCACGCCAATTGAGATGTTCGAGGCGGCGCTGGCCGACGGACCCGAGGCGGTCCGTGCCACCCGCATACTCAAAGCCCCGGATGGTGCCCTGATGGTGACGCCAGGTGGGGCCCGCATCCGCATCGTGCCGCCCGGGATGCAGTTCGACGGGATGCAGGTCGATGATCTGGCGTTGACGGTACCGGGGACCAACACGGCAGAGTTGGCCGTGCTGGGCGTGCCGCAATTGGTGGTGCTGCCCCTGCTGCGTCCGGAGGACATCCCGCTCGAGGGCCTGCCGGGACGTATCGGCCAATTGCCTTGGCTGGGCCCCCGTATCAAACGTATCGCCATTCGTCAGCTGTTGCGCCATCTCCGGTTCACCGCCCTGCCCAACCAGCGGATGGGCCGGATGGTCACGCCCGAACTGGTCGGTGCCGTCACGCCCGAGATGGCGGCGACCCAGGCCATCGAACTGCTTGCCGACCACAACCGGCGGCGCCTGATCCGGATCGAGCTCCTGCAGGCTATGGGCTATCGTGGGGCTGCGCAGGCCGTGGCAGACGTCCTCCAGGCCGTCTGGACCGGTCAGGCGCCAGTCGAGGGTGAAGTCGCGCGTCCCGGCCTCGAACCGGGTGCCTGAGGCGACTTCGGGGGCTTGGTGGGCCCTCTTGCGTCCATTTCCCCTCCGGCTGACGGGGCTCGCGGTGCTGACGCTGGCGTCGGCAGGCGTGCAATTGGCCCTGCTGCCGCAGGCACGCCGCATGACCGATGTCTTCTCCGCATTGGCGGATGCCCGCGAGGGGGCGCTCGGCCAGCTCCTGTCTTTCCTGCTGCTCCTGGCCGGACTGTTCGTCGGACGGAGCCTGCTGACGGCGCTCGTCCAGCTCGTGGCCGCCGAGACGGCACTGCGGGCCGCCCAGGACCTGCGTCTTCGTGCCTTCGATGGCCTGCAACGTCGTCGTCTCGCCTGGTTTGACGGGCAGCGGCAGGGTGATCTGGCCGCACGCCTGGTCGCCGAGGCGGGCGTTGTCCGGGAAGCGCTGGGGCAGGCCCTCGCTGACCTAGGTCCGGGTTTCCTCGTGCTGGGCGGAGCGCTGGCATGGCTGGTATGGACGTCGTGGAGCCTGGCCCTCGGGATCCTGGTCGGGCTTCCCCTCGTGTCGGGCCTGCTCGCGATATTCAGCCGTGCGCTGCGTCGGTGGTCCGTGGCCGCTCAGGATCAAGGCGGCCTGCTCACGGCCCGGGTCGTCGAGCACCTGCGGCAGATGCCCGTTGTCCGCGCCCACGGGCAGGAACAGCGGGCCCTCGAAACCTTTCGCGCGGACAGCGCTCGGCAGTGGGCGCACTGGCAGCGTGCACTGCGCGTTCAGGCCTTCCAGCTGCCATCCGTTGCGCTGCTGCAGATGCTCGCGATCTGTGCCGTCCTGGCGTGGGGAGGGCGTGAGGTTGCCGAGGGTCGCCTGACGCTTGGTGACCTGCTGGCCTTCGGCGCAGCCCTCGGGCTGTGCGTGGATCCGGTCCTTCAGGTGACGCAGGCGTGGGCGCGCCTGCAGCAGGGTGCCGGGGCACTCGGACGTCTGACGGCGCTGGTCCATGTCCCGCCGGACGAGGCCGAACCGGTGGGTGGCCTCCCCATGGATGCCCCACTGGCCAGGCTGGCCCTCCGTGCCGTGACCTATCGGTATCCGGGGGGAGACGTCGCCCTTGGCCCCTTCGATCTCGAGGTGCCCGTTGGCGGCCTTACGGTCCTGACTGGTCCTTCCGGCGCGGGGAAGAGCACCTTGCTTGCCCTGCTGCTGGGCCTGCGCGAGCCGGCATCCGGGCGCGTCGAGGTCAACGGCCTGGACTTGCGTGATCTGGATCCAGTTTCATGGCGTCGCCAACTTGCGTGGGTGCCGCAGGACCCGCTGATGCGACAAGGGACCGTGCGCGACAATCTGGTCGAGGATGCAGGCCAGCTTCCGGAAGATGTCTTGCGCGAGGCCCTCGAGCGTGCGGGCGCCTGGGGTTTCGTCGCGATGTTGCCCCAGGGCCTTGATACGCTGCTCGGGGATGGCGGCGGGGGGCTGTCGGGTGGTCAGCGGCAGCGTTTGGCGCTCGCGCGGGCGTTGTGCCGCCGTCCGCGGCTGCTCATTCTCGACGAGGCCACCAGTGCCGTGGACGAGGCCCTCGAGGAGGACATCGTCCAGCGGGTCGCCGCGCTCAAGGGAGAGACGACGCTGCTGGTCGTAACGCATCGACCGGCTTGGTTGGCTGTGGCGGATCGCGCCCTTCGGCTGGAGCATGAGTCAGTGCCAGCAGCAGGCCCAGCTCGCTGAAGAACAGGATGCTGTTGCGTCCCTCGGCGAGCGTGAACTCGAAGACACCCATCACCATGTAACCCACGACGCCCGAGGCCAACGCCGCGACCTGGGCGCCGTCGGGGCCCTGACGGACAGCCTCGACGGCCCGACGTATCACGCTCAGGACCATGGCGAGGAAGGCGACCAGCACGGGTAGCCCGTACTCGGCCGCGAGGTGCAGATAGACGGAGTGCGCGTGCACCAGGTGCTCGAACTCTGCCGGATAGCGGAACCGGGGGTAGATCAGGGTCCATGTACCCGGGCCCCAGCCGGTCCACGGACGCGCCTGTGCCATGTCGATGGCGGCCGCCCAGACCAGCTTGTGCCCCTCGTTGCTGACGATGTCCGGCTCGATCAGGCTATGGAGCCTGGGGGCCCAGACCGGCAACGTGCACAGAAGGCAGCCCGCGAGCACCCCGAGGATCACGAGGGTCGTCCTGCGAGCCTGCTGCCGCTCGAGCGGAGGCACGAGCGCGTGGCGCAGGACGAGCAGGACGGGGACGACGGCTGCCGCGCCAATCCACGCGGAGCGGGATCGGGTCAGCAGGAGCCCGAGGCCCAGGATGGCAAACGCGGCTGCCGTCCGCCACGGTCGCCGAGGCCAGAGCGTGGTGGCCAGAGGACCCACCAGCAGGAGGTAGCCGGCGAGCACATTGGGATGGAAGAAGACGGAGTTGAGCCGACCGTCCTCGGTGCCGAGGCGCACCTCTCCCGGCCCGAGCGGGATGACGGTGTGCCAGTCTGTCAAGACGACCACCATGCCGACGAGGACCCATGGCACGAGGCCCCAGAAGAGCGCCATCAGCCAACGCTGGCGCCACTCCGCGACCCGCAGCAGATGGCCGCCGCCCCACGTGATCGCCAGGTAGGTGATGGCGACAGGCAGGGCCAACCACGAGCGTTCCGGATGACTGGAGCAGGCCACGGCCAGAAGCGTGGCTCCAATCAGCCACAGCCAGGACCGGCCTACGGGGTGAGGTCCGAGGGGGACGCGCCGCCGTCGCAGCCACAGCAGGCCCGAAGAACCCAGGAGCAGCAGGGCCGAGAGGGCGGGCAGGACGGGCAGCAGCCAGGCTGCGGCAAGCAGCAGGAGGCCCGGCTCCCTCGAAGGAGAGCCGGGTTCCGGCAACGGGGCCGTCAGCGGGGGGACGACGGTCTACCTCACAGCCTGGCGGCAGCGGCCCGCGGGTCGGCCGAGATGTCGATCAGGTACAGCAGGTTGTCACGCCACTCGTTCCAGTCCTCGTCGACCTCGCGGAAGGGGGGGCTGAAGCCCGAGTCGTTGAGCTCGATGCCGAAGGCAATCGTGCCGTGCTTGACGTACTGCCAGGTCGAGAAGTCGCCGTAGGTGTTGTAGAGCGTCCGCGAGATCGAGCCGGCGCGGTAGCGGATGGGCTTGGTCATCTTGTCGGCGAGCTTCTGGTAGGTGACTTCGTCCTTCGTCTTTTCCTTGGAGAAGCCTAAGGGCCACAGGACCATGCCGCCGTAGTTGTGGATGTCGACCGAGACGTTGAACTTCTTCATGTCGAAGACCTTGGCCATGACCCGGGTCTCGGGTTCCGAGTTCGGGGCCGTGCCGTGGAAATCATCGGCCGAACCGCGATTGTTGCCCTGGGTCCAATGGTCGTCGTAGTTGCGGTTGATGTCCACGCCCTGCGAGCCGTCGGCATTGCGACGCATGTTCTTGCGCCACCAGGCGTCGCCAGATTCGACGTTCTTGCGGCCGTCCGGATTCACGACGGGCACCACCCAGATGTCGCGGGTGTCGATCAGGCGGGTGATCCGCTCGTCCTTGCCATAGTTGCTCAGCAGGTGGCTGACGAGGCGGAAGCTGACCTCGACGGGAGGCAGTTCGCGGGCGTGGTGCCCGGAGTCGATCAGGATGCCGGGCAGGTCAGCCTCGGGCTTCGAGGTGATGCGGATGAGGATGATGTCATTGCCCTGAAGCGACTTGCCAAGGGTCTGGATCCGGGCGATGCCCGGAGCGGCCTCGACCAGCTTGCGATAGTCGGCGTAGAGCGAATCCACGGTGTGGTAGCCGGCCATGAACGACCCGGCGACTTCCATGACCTGAGCGGGACGCTGCAGCACCTGGTAGGTGAGGCCGGCCTGACGCAGTGACGCCTCGTCGCGGGCGGTCACGGAGCCATCGACGGTGCCGGCTTGCATGTCGACGTTCTCGAAGAGGTCGAGACCCAGCTTGGAGAGGGTCTCGAGCTGTCGCTCGTCCTTGAAGCGGATGCGGACGATCTGGCGATCGCCCTGCTGGAAGGACGCGTAGGAGCGGACGCTGCGTGTGCCCTGGGTGCCCAACCGGCCCTCTGCGGTGGGCTGTCCGCAACCGGCGGTGGCGGCAACCATCATGGCGAGCACGGCGCCAAAGGATTTTTTCACGGTGTCTCCGGGGACGGCAGGGGGTACAACCGATTTTACCCTTGCTTAATCGTCCCTTGGCTTCGGGAACTTGCCGATTTCCGGAAGATTCCGTGAATTTCCTCGGGTGGTACGATGGACCTGATGGCCAGGCACGAGGCGCTGTATCGCAAGTACCGACCCCAGACCTTCGGGGACCTGGAGGGCCAGGACCCCATCAGCAGGACGCTCCGAAACGAGATCCGCCAGGGGCGTCTGACTCATGCCTACCTCTTCACCGGGCCTCGCGGCACGGGCAAGACGACGACGGCGAGGTTGGTTGCCAAGGCGCTGAACTGCGTGGGTGGGGCCGCCGAAGCGCGCGAGGGTCGGGACCCGTGCGGCCGCTGCAGCGCTTGCCGGGCCATCGAGGACAAGGCCCACCTCGACGTGATCGAGATCGACGCCGCCTCCAACCGCGGCATCGAGAACATCCAGGAGTTGCAGCAGCGCTCTCGCCTGGCACCTTTGCAGGGTGCGGCCAAGGTCTTCATCATCGATGAGGTCCACATGCTGACGGATGCGGCGTGGAACGCGCTGCTCAAGACCCTCGAGGAGCCGCCGCCCCACTGCACGTTCGTCCTGGCGACGACCGAGGTCCACAAGGTCCTGCCGACGGTCGTGTCGCGCTGTCAGCGCTTCGACTTCCGCCGCATCCCCCTCCAGGACCTGACGGACCGGCTCAAGCACGTCGCTTCGTGCGAGGGCATCGTGCCGGATGCACCCGCGCTGGCCGAGCTGGCCCGTAGGGCTGATGGCGGCTTGCGCGACGGACTCTCGCTGCTGGAGCAGGTCGCCGCCACCGTGGAGCCCGACGCTGCAGGCTTGCGCCATCTCTCGGCTCGCGCTGTCTCCGAGGCCCTCGGCCTGGTCTCCGAGGACACCGTGTTGGCCCTGGGCGAATGCCTGCTGGACGGGGATGCGGTCGGGGCCATGGATGCCGCAAGGCAGATCCTGGCTGCCGGTCACGACCATCGGGCCGTCCTGCGCGAGTTGCTGGCTTGGACCCGGGATCTGGTCCTGTTGCGGGTTGCCGGGGATGCCCTGGATGGCGCGGTGCGAGGCGACGAAGTGGTGGCGCGACTGCGTGCCCAGGCGGCACGTGCGCCGGAAGCCGTCACGGATGCCTACCTGGGCATCTTGCGCGAGACAGACGGCATCATGCGCGGGACACCGCAGTGGCAGGTCTGGCTCGAGGTCGCGCTGCTGCGGATGACGCGGCCGCTCGCCGGTACCGCGCATGCCGCAGGTGAGGACCGGGGCGTGCCTGCCGCGGTCGTGACGACGCTCGAGTCCCGTCTCGCCGCCTTGGAGCGGCGTGTCGCGGCGCTGGGTACGCCCTCTGCCCCGGGTGTCGCTGCCTCCTCGCTTGTTCCTGTCCCGACGCCGGTGCTGCCTCCGCCGGCTGGGCCAGCACCTGTGGCCGTGCCCGCGCCGTTTGCAGGTCCCTCCTTGCCCCCACCCCCGCTGCCGGGAGACGAAGGCGGGGCCTTTGGTGAAGCCCTGCGCCAGGACCGGGCGCAAGGCAATCCGGCACCTGTCGTATCTCCCGCGGTCGTGGCGGTGCCTGCGAGGCCGCCTGCTCCGCCGCCCTCGGCGCTTGCCCGGACGGCTGCTTCACCGGTCGCACCGGAGCCCCGGGGAGAGGATGTCAGGGCCCTCGTCAGCGATGCGATTCGGCGGGGCATGCACCCGCGGCGCGCCCAGATGCTGCTGGGGTCCTTGCACACGGCGTTCTGGGATGCCGCGGCCAATCGGGTCGTGCTGACGCTCAACAAGGAGATTGATACCTACAGGAAGGGCCTGGAAGGACGCAACGAGCTCGAGGGCGTCATCCGGGGCTGTTTCAGGCCCGACACGAGCCTGGACATGCTGTCGCTCGGGCGGGGCCAAGGGGCTCAGGCTCGCCCTGCCGCATCGCCCCGCCCCGCCTCTCCCCCGGTTTCTCCTGCAGGTTTCCCCCCGGCGCCAGCGTCGTCTCCACCAGGGCCGGTGGCTCCCGCTGTCCCTCCCCCGGGCGCGACACCCCCGGCGCCAGTCGTACTGCCCTCAACACCAGGGCTCGAACCTGTGGATGACGAGGCTTGGTATGCTCCGCTTCCGGAAGGGCCGCCTCCCGGTGATGAGGGCGACCAGACTCCGCTGCAGGGGCGACCCGAGGAGCTCGTCCCCCGTCCAGCGACCGAGGGCGAGGCGACGAGCCAGCCCCCGACATCGGCCCAGGATCCCGGGACCGATCCCGAGGGCACGGTGACCCTGGCGGCCGACATCTTCCTCGGCCGGATCATCCGGGGCTAGGTCTTGCCGCGCGCAAGCAAGCAGGGCCGGTCTACGCGGCGCAATGAGCGGCAGGGAGGCGGACTTGAGGCCTTGCTGCCTTGGGTCGCAGGCTTGACCGGTCTCGTAGCGGTGGCGGCGGTCGTCATCGGCATGTTCGCTTCGGCCTGTGCCCCCGTTGATGCCGACGATGACAAGGCCATCAATGTCGAACTGCGCCTTGGGGAAGGGCCGGCGTCCTTGGGGGCAAGGCTCGCCGAGGAAGGCCTGATCCGGAATGCGGCGGTCTTTCGCGTCATGGCGCGTCTCGTGGCTCAGCCGCAGCGATGGCGTGCCGGTCGTTATCGGCTGTCACGCGCCCTCGCCGTGCGTGAGGTCCTGGCCGTATTTGACGAGGCCCGGCCGATGCCCCGTCGCGTGACCGTGCCCGAGGGAACGGACCTTGCTGGCCTCGCCCAGCTGGTGAGCAAGGAGGGCGTGGGGCAAGCCGCCACGTGGGACGCCCTCTGCCGGGAGCCCGCCCGATTTGCCGAGGGAAGGCCGTGGCTGTCTGACCTGCCCGAGGGCGCGACACTCGAGGGGTACCTCTTCCCCGATACCTATGCCTTGCCCGACCTTGCCGGGCGTGCCGAGACCCTCATCGGCCGGATGCTCGATCGGTTCGGGCAGGTCGCGTTGCCGTTGCTGCGCCAGGGAACCCACGGATTGTCGCCGCGCGCCTGGCTGGTGCTGGCGTCCATTGTCGAGCGCGAGGCCGTGCTTGCCGGCGAGCGGCCCTTGATTGCCGGTGTCTTCCTGGGGCGCCTCGAGGCGGGGATGCCGCTCGGCTCCGATCCTACGGTCGAATACGTGCTGGGGTTCCGTCAGACGGTCGACCGGCCTTTGACGCGTCGGGACATTGCCATCGACAGCCCGTGGAATACCTACAGGGTTCGCGGGTTGCCGCCCGGGCCCATTTGCAACCCGGGGCTCGCCAGCATTCTGGCCGTGCGTGATGCGGTGGGGACGGACATGCGCTACTTCGTGGCCCGGGGGGACGGCAGCCACGTCTTCAGCCGGACGCATGCCGCGCATCGCGCCGCCGTGCGGGCCATCCGCAACCGCCAGCGAGCCGCTACGCGGGATTGACCTGCCGGTTCCACGTATCGGGGTACTCGGCCCAGTCGACGTGGGCGGCTTCCGGGACGATTTCCAGCGGGTTGCGGGTGTCCACCATGACGGCTTGCTCGTCCGTCTCGTGCTTCAGGTGCTGGTTGGCGAGGGCCCGGGGATGAGGGCCGTGATGGATGCCGTAGGGATGGTACGTGACCCAACCGGCGCGGATGCCGTCGCGGCTGAAGAAGTTCCCGTCGTGATAGAAGATGACCTCGTCGAAGTCTGCGTTGCGGTGGAAGAACGGCACGCGCAGTGCGGTAGGGTCTCCGGTCTCGAGCGGCCTTGGCAGGAACGAGCAGATGACGAAGTTCTGTGCCAGGAACGTGGTGTGGACGGAAGGCGGTAGGTGGTAGCGCGGCGAGACAACGGGTCGTATGTCTCGGACGTTGAGTTGCCAGACCGTCGCGTCACCTTTCCAGGCCACCACGTCGAGGGGATGGAAGGGATACCAGACCGAGGTGAAGGTGCCGCGACGGCGAATCAGGACCTCGAATTCACCGGTGGCCTCGTGGGCCTCGGGCTCGGGCGTGCGGATGATGCCCGGATCGAAGAGGGCATGAGGGCCCAGCATGCCGCGTTCGGGCAGGCGGATCTCGGTCGCGGATTCGATGACGAGCTGGACCTGTTCCGAACCGGTGTCCGGAACCCAGCGATGGGTGATGCCGCGGGGGATGACGAGGTAGTCGCCCGGTTCGTAGCGCAACGGGCCGAAGTCCGTCTCGAGCAGGCCCGTGCCGCGGTGGACGAAATGGACGAGGTCGCGGTCCGCGTCACGGAACCAGAACGGCATGGCGTCT
Source organism: Candidatus Tanganyikabacteria bacterium (assembly GCA_016867265.1). Taxonomy (GTDB): domain Bacteria; phylum Cyanobacteriota; class Sericytochromatia; order S15B-MN24; family VGJW01; genus VGJW01. The sequence goes on along the minus strand of VGJW01000017.1, from coordinate 16,024 downwards.
TGGCGCCGGGACATGCAAAGCGTGACGTCGGCATTTCGGAGAAAGGGCTGGGGCAGGCCGCGGGCATCAAGATGGTCGGGCGGGACGAGGGCTGTCGCGTGCATGGCCCGGGGGCGGGTGGGGCCCTCGATTCGGGTCCATCCGGTCGGTGCGTGCCGATGGTAAAGGTGGGTCGCACGTCCGAAGAAGCCGCTGCGGCCGAATTCTTCCTCGACGGTGCCTTCGGGCAGGCCGACATGAGCCTGCGGTGGCGCACCACCCTTGTTGAGCGGGAACATCGGGATCTTCCTCAGTCGAAGCGGCGTCCGGTCCCCAGCGACCGCGCCGCAGGGCCCATGGTACCATCGGCGCATGACGGCCCCCCGACTGCCGGACGCTCCCGGACCCGAGGCCATGACCTACGGGGACTACCTCAGGATCCGCGAGATGCTGGAGCTCCAGCAGCCCCAGTCGGATCCGCCCCACCACGACGAACTGCTCTTCATTGTCATCCATCAGGCCTACGAACTCTGGTTCAAGCTGATGCTGCATGAGCTCGATGTGGCGATGACCTGCATGGTCGAGCGCAAGGTGCTGCGTGCGCACCACTTCATGCGGCGGGTCACCCGGGTACAGGACCTGCTTCTGCACCAGATCCACGTGCTCGAGACCATGTCCCCGCAGGAGTTTGCCGAGTTCCGCGACATCCTGCGGCCGGCCAGCGGCTTCCAGTCCTTGCAGTTCCGCGAGATCGAGTTTCTTGCCGGCCTTCGTGACGAGGCCTACATGAATTTCTTTGCGCAGCGTCCCGAGATGCAGCAGGGCTTGCGGGACTACGGCAGTCGGAAGACGCTCTGGGAGGGATTCCTGGGCGTCCTGACCCACCGCTTCCCCGGCGTGGGCCACGAAGAGGCGCTCGAACTGCTGTACCGCAACTACGAGGCCAACGTCGATCTCTACATGTTGGCCGAGTCGCTCGTGGACTTCGATGCCTTGCTCGCCCAATGGCGATACCACCATGTGATGGTGGTTTCCCGGATTATCGGCGAGTTGCCCGGCACCGGTGGCTCGGAGGGTGTCGCCTACCTCAAGACCACGCTCGAGCGCCGCGCCTTCCCGATGTTGTGGCAGGTTCGCTCGCGCCTCGGCGACGGCGTGGCGGGTTGGTCCGCTTCGGCCCCGGCACCCCGTCGTGAGGACCCCCCCGGCGGCGGTTGCCCGCTCGGACACTGACCGTCCACCGGCGGTTCGCGCTATGATCGACGGCATGCTGCCCACGATCTCGACCGCGTCGCCCGCCTTGCTGGCCCTGTCGGAACAGCACAGGCTGTACCGGACGATGTTGCTGATGCGCGAGATTCACCACCGGGCCATCGCGTTGCAGCGCCAGGGCCGCATCGGCTCCTGGCTGGGTTCCGAGGGCCAGGAAGGGGCCATCGTCGGCAGCGCCTTCGCGCTCGAGGCCGATGACTGGGCCTTTCCCAGCTATCGAGAGCACGCGCTTGCGCTGGTGCGCGGTATCCCGACCGTCCGCCTCTTCCATCATCTCTATGCCAACGCCGCAGACAGCATCATCGGCCGCAACCTGCCGCCCGAATACAGCTTCCGCGAAGTCAACTTCGTGTCGGTGAGTGCGCCGGTGGGGAATCAGGTGCCGCAGGCGGTGGGTGCCGCCATGGCCAAGCAGGCCAAGGGGGAACCCGGCGCCGTCATTACCTACTTCGGCGATGGCACCTCCTCGGAGGGTGACATTCACACCGGGATGACGGTTGCGGCCCGACGCAGGGCCCCGGTCGTCTTCGTCTGTCAGAACAACGGTTGGGCTATTTCCGTTCCGACGGCGCGTCAGACGGCAGGGGAGATCGTCCGTCGTGCACCGGCGCTCGGCCTGCACGGCGTACGGGTCGATGGCAATGATGCCCTGGCGGTGCACCAGGTCGTCGCCGAGGCCCTGCACCGAGCGCGCACGGGCGGTGGGCCGACGCTGGTCGAGGCCATGACCTACAGGCTGGGTGCTCACAGCACGTCGGACGATCCGACGAAGTACCGGCCGGAAACTGAACTCGAAGCTTGGCGCAAGAAGGACCCCCTGCCTCGGATGGCGGATGCCTTGGGGTTGTCCGAGGCCGAGCGCGCAGCGGTCCTGGCCGATGTTCGCAAAGAGATCGAACGGGCGGTTGAAGAGGCTGAGCAGACGCCCCAGCCCGAAATGCGGACGATGTTCGACGATATCTATGCCGAGCAGCCTTGGCACATCGCGGCGCAAGCCCGAGAGGCGCTCAGGGCGCATTAGCTCCGAAGACTTAACCTGACCTTGGGCAACCCGGGCGACTTCCGGGCGATAGTCCTCTTGGCTTCCGGGGGGGAAGCCAGGGGGATGAACGCGTGGGCATTTGGCAGGCAGTCGGCAAGGCAGCACAGGTGGCGCCCAAGGTGGCACCTGGAGTCGTTGCCGGAGCAGGTCGCGTGGCGGCATCCGTTCCGCGCATCGGCCGTGACGCCGTGGCAATCAGCCGGCAGTTGGCCCGCAACGGCGTCGCCAGTCACCTGCGTGTGGCCGGAAGGCTCGAGGATGCCGTCGCAGCGGCTCAGGCTGCCCGGAAGGCGGATCTCGCCAAGGCTGCGTCCAAGGGGCTCGATATGGCCACCAAGGCACTCGACAAGGGCTTGCGCGTTGGTGTCCGCGCCCATGACAAGGGTGTCCAACTGGTGTTGAGTGCGGCGCGCAACCAGATCGACAATCGCATCTACCTTGGCGCCAAGCGTCAGGATGTCGCCTTGGTGTTGCTTGATTCAGCCCAGCGCCGACAGGTGCTCAAAATCTATGGTTCGGGCCTCCAGCGGCACAATCGGGTCTTCAAATCGATGGAAAAGGGCATCGCCGGCAAGATGCGTGCCCTTGTGGACGAGGGCGTCGTGCGGCATCGTGCCGCGATCCGGGCGGCCAAGCCCGAGTGGCGCAAGGCACTGAATGAGTGGGCGACGACCGGTGCCGAGCGGCACGCCGCAGCAGTGGGTCAGGATGGTCTGGTGTCCAAGGCGCTGCGGGGCCTGGTCGATTAGCGCCTAACGCAGGCTCAGGGCCGGCTCAGGGCCTGCCGCCATCCAGGCCTCGATGGCATCGGGGTCCGTCGTGACACCTGCCGTAAGGTTGTCCGGTCCCGTTTCCGTCACCAGAATGTCGTCCTCGATGCGGATGCCGATGTCGTGCCAGCGTGCATCGAGGCCAGGTGTTCCGGCAGCCAGGTACAGGCCCGGCTCAACGGTCAGCACCATGCCGGGCTTCAGGGTCCGTGAGGCGCCGCCTTGCCTGTAGCTGCCCACGTCGTGGACATCGAGCCCAAGCCAATGGCTCGTGCGGTGCATGTAGTAGGGCCTGAACGCGCCAGTGGCTTTGAGCTCGGCCGGATCGCCCGCAAGGATCCCCAAGTCGACGAGGCCTTCGACCAGCACGTCAAGGGCTGCGCCGTGCACGTCATCAAAGGCGATTCCGGGCACGCAGCGAGCTATCGCCGCGTGCTGCGCGGCGAGCACGACGTCGTAGGCCGCGCGCTGGGCTGGCGAGAATTTGCCGTTGACAGGGAAGGCGCGCGTGATGTCCGAAGCGTAACCCTCCACCTCGCATCCGGCATCGATGAGGACCAGGTCACCGTCGCGCAGTACCGCGTCGTTCTCGTTGTAGTGCAGGATGCAGGCATTGGCTCCTGAACCGCAGATGGGGTGGTAGGAAGGACCTTGGCTGCCCCGCAAGCGGAAGACGTACTCGAGCGTGGCCTGCAACTGGTACTCGTGGGCGCCCGGTGCCGCGGCCCGCATCGCAGACAGATGTGCCTCGGCGGCGATGTCTGCGGCACGCCGCATCAGGCCGATCTCGGCCGCTTCCTTGAACAGGCGCATCTCGTGCAGGATCGGCAACGGGTCGACCATCTCGGAGGGCGGTGTGATGCCCATCCGGGCCTTGCCACGCAGCGTATCGACCCAACTGCGGACCCGCTGGTCCCAAGCAGCGTCCCGGCCCCACGGGAACCAGACGCGTTGCTGACCCCGGATCAGGTCTGGCAGGACCTTGTCGAGGTCCTCGATGGAGTGGGCCTCGTCGGCGCCGAAGCGCGCCACGGCGCCTTCGACACCGGCACGGCGTCCGGTCCAGACCTCTCGTTCGGGGTCCCGCGGCGAGACGAACAGGATGAACGAGCCTTCAGCCCTGCCGGGTACGAAGACGGCTACTGCATCAGGCTCACCGAAACCCGTCAGGTACCAGAAGTCGCTGTCGAAGCGGTAGGGATGCTCGACATCGTGGGAGCGGACAGCGTGAGGACGCGTGGGCAGGATGGCGACGCCTTGGCCGAGGGCCTCGAGGAAGCGCTGGCGGCGTGCAGCGAAGACGGACATGCAGGAACCCTCCCGATGTCCTGATTCTACCTTGCGCGCGGCGGACGGTGCCCGTCACGTGCCCGATTCAGCCGCGTGTCGCGATGGCAGAGCCCATGCGGACCTGCACCTCGACACCACGCAGGCTCGCCGCCACGAGATCCTCGTCGAAACGGACACGGCCCGGTTCGGCCAGCAGCAGGGTGGTGGATCCCCCGAAGGCGAAATGGCCCTTTTCCTGGCCTCGGGTGATGGGGCCGGGTTCATGCGTCTGGACGATGGAGCCCACGCAGAGCGCACCCACTTCGATGAGGGCAAGGCGCCCGAAGGCCAGGGTGTCGAGGAAGGTCAGGGTTCTCAAGTTGGCCTCGAGAATCCCTGGTACCCGTGCCAAGGCCAGGGGATGAACCGAGTGCAAGGGGCCTGCGAGGGTCTTGGTGGGCCCTGCCTGACCCGACGCCGGAAAGTGGAACCGGTGGTAGTCGTAGGGGGCAAGGCGCAGGACCAGGCCGCTGCCGCCCCGGTAGGCCGCCGCTAGGTCCGGGCTGCCGAGCAGGGTTTCCAGCCGTGCGGCCGCGCCCTTGACAGGCATCTCGAGATGCGTGCCGATGCTGGGAAAGACGAGGATCTTGCCGTCGCCCGGCGACAGCAACCGGTCAGGGTCGGGATCGAGGGGGCGGGCCTCGGACCTCAGGCGACGTGCAAAGAAGGCATTGAAGTGCGGAAAAGACTCGGGTGCCTCGAGAAACTCCGTGGTGTCCAGGCCGAAGCGCCGGATGAAGGGAGCGATGGCCAGCCGACTTGCCGGGCGTTCCTGAAGGCGTCCGTAGGCGCGACTGACGGCGGGCACGTGGGCCAGCAGCCATCTGAGTCCCAGGGTGAAAGGTGGCCCGTAGAGCGCCTGAACAGCCCACCCTCCGTGGACGATCTCACGGAACCAGGTGCCGTCGTGCCGATTGCGGATGAGGCCGGGTCCCGGCGGGGACGCCCAGTCGCCGGTCACGGAGTATCGACGAGCCTTGCAGCCTCGGCCGTAGCGGGCGCCAGCTGCCGATAGGCGGCCTGGACGTGCAGGAAGGTCAGGGTCAGCGCCATCAGGCCTGCGACGACTACGCCGGCCTTGCGCGGCTTGGGGATGCGCAGACCGGAGACCATGGCTGCGGCGAGCAGGAGCAGGACGCCACACAGGAACGGGACGCGCCACGCTTCGGGCAGCACGGGCAGGGCCAGGCCGGCCAGGGGCAGGATGCCGGCCACGGAGGTCACGGGGAGGCCGGTGAACATCGGGCGGCCCCCGGTGACCTCGAGGCCTTGGCGATTGAAGTAGGCGAGGCGAATGGCCGGGGCTCCGAGGTAGACGAATACGGACAGGACGGCAAGGGGGAAGTGCCCGAGGCCCAGTTGCAACGAGATGATCGCCGGCGCGAAGCCGAAGGAGCACATGTCCGCGAGGCTATCCAGCTCCTTGCCCATCCCGGATGCCATCTCGGAGCGCGGCAGGTTGCGCGCGACCGGTCCGTCCAGCATGTCGGCGATGCCCGCCCAGATCAGGGCGACGAGGGCCAGGTTTGGCTGCCCCTGGATGGCCAGCCAGGACGCCAGAAGGCCCATTGCGAGCCCGGCCAGCGTGATGGCGTTGGCGAGGTCGATGTGGGGCAACATCGGGCCGACGCGAAGCGGAGACGGTTTCATTCATGCCATTGTACCCCCGACGCGGTGTTCGTCGGCCAATCGGATGGCCGGCCTCCGTCATGTTTGCCTTGACGCTGCTGGCTGCCCGGCGTATCACGGAGGCCGGCCGTGATGGGGCGGCCCATGGGGAGGGTGACGATGTTCACGTTCATGGCCACGTATGCGACGCCGGCGAACCCCGAGGAGTTCGAACGCCGCTATCGCGAGGAGCATCTGCCGTTGCTTGCGCGCGTGCCGGGACTGGCTTCATGTACGGTGCTCAAGCCCTCGCGCCAGGTCGTCGGCACGGGCGCCGACACTTGGATGGTGGCCCTCGTCAACTTTGCCGACGCCGCGGCCTTCAAGGCTGCCGCGAAGACCCCCGAGTGGGCCGCTGCCGGTGCCAACATCCAAGACATCGCGGGCGCCGGCTGGACCGCGCATCTTGCCGAGTCCGAGGCGTGGGACCCCGCCGTCGCGGCCGGAGCGGACGCATGACGGCCGTGGCCCCGGATTTCCGACTCGCCGGTCGCCCTGCCGACAGCTTCGGCTTCCGCAACATCCTCTACACCAAGGGCGGACGCAGGGCGACCGTCACCATCAACCGGCCCGGTGTCCTGAACTGCCTGAATCTGCCGACGCTGCTCGAACTGCGCCAGGCCTTCGAGGACGCCTCGATGGACGACGACGCGGCCGTCGTGGTCCTGACGGGTGCAGGCGAGACGGCGTTCTGCACGGGCGCGGACGTCAAGGAGCAGACTGCCTTCCTCGCGCGGCCTCAGGACTACTGGAAGTGGATGGGGGCCTTCACGGCGGCTCTCGAGCAGTTGCGTCGGGTGGGCAAGCCCTCGGTGGCACGCCTCAATGGTCTTGTGGTCGGCGGCGGCAACGAGTTCAACATGGCCTGCGACCTGGCCGTGATGGTCGAGGATGCCTACATCCGGCACGTGGGGCCGGCGCGCGGTTCGGTGCCGGCGGCCGGCGCCACGCAGTGGCTGCCCATCATCATGGGGGACAGGCGCGCCCGCGAGATGCTGATGTTGTGCGAGGAAGTGCCGGCGCTGCAGGCACTGGACTGGGGCCTCGTCAACCGCGTCGTGCCTCGGGCTGACCTGGATGCTGTTGTTGATGAGATTGTGGACAAGCTAGTCAACAAGTTGCCAGAGTGTACGCGTTACACCAAGCAGCAAGTCGACTTCTGGAAGGACTTCAGTTACTACCAGACCATCGGCCACGCCCGGGACTGGCTGACGCTTCATGCCGGCGTCCACGAGACGGCCGAGGGCCTGGGGGCGTTCGTCGAGAAGCGCCACGTCGACTACGCGATGCTGCGTGACCGCGTCGCAACCGGGCATGGTGCCGAACTGCCCGACGGGCCTGCCTTCGCCACGTGTGCTTCTTGCGGGGCGACCGACCTGCCGGTTGGCCATCGCTTCTGCGGCCATTGCGGCGCCACCATGTCCGGGGGGAATGCCTGATGCGGGACGTCGATGCATTGGTCCATCGGGCACAGGGCTTGCTGGAGCATGATCCGCGGGTCCGTCGGTGGCAGGTACGTTCCGATGGCGCCATCGCCATCGAGATCGAGGTCCAGGGAGCCGTACCGCCCCAGGATCGGTACCAGATCATCGAAACGCTTGGACGGCCCCTGTACCGGGTCGATCGTCCCGAGGGCTCACTCGATGCCCTGCTGGCCGACCTTATCGTCGTCCGGGTCGACATCGACGGCGTGCCCGAGCCCGAGGTGATGCTCGAGCCGTGGGAGCGCCTGGGGCAGATCAACCATCAGTTCTGGGTCGACTTGTGGGTGACGTTCGGCTTTGTCCAGCGCGGCAAGCCCTGGAAGGCCATCAAGCACATGCAGCACCTGCGCGATCTGGTCTTCGAGATCGGTCGCCTGGTGGCCGAGGACCCCAAGGCCCGCGACGAGGCCGTCATCCCCGAGGACCTTGCCTGGTCGATGGCGCAGACCTGCCCGGGGCCCGAGCCTGCGGCCATCGGTCAGGCCCTGATGTATGCCATCTTCGTCTACCGGCGCATGCGGGACGATCTGGCCGCTCGCCTGCATGTGGCCTTCCAGCCCGAACACGAGGACCGGATCATCACCGAATTGGTCGACACTTTCGGGCGGCCCGAAGAACTGGCGCGGATGGAGGCAGAGGCGCGATGACCACCCAGTCTCCCGACGTCCTGTCGACGGACGAACTCATCGTGACCCGTGCAGATGGCGTCGCGTGGCTGCGTCTGAACCGGCCCAAGGCCCTGAATGCTCTGTCACCGTCGTTGATGACGGCCCTGACGGATGCCGCGCTGGCGCTCGATGCCGACCCGGACGTGCGGGTCATGGTCCTCATCGGGTCTGAGCGTGCGTTTGCCGCCGGTGCCGACATCAAGGAGATGGCCGAGGCCAGTCCCGTCGACATGCTGACCCGGGATACCATCGCCCTGTGGGATCGCCTGCGTCGGGTGCGCAAGCCCCTGCTGGCAGCCGTCTCGGGCTTTTGCCTGGGCGGGGGCTGCGAGCTTGCCATGGCTTGTGACTTGCTGGTGGCGGCAGACAATGCCGTGTTCGGTCAACCCGAGATCAACCTGGGCGTGATTCCGGGCGCAGGGGGCACCCAGCGCTTGACCCGGGCCGTCGGCAAGGCCCTGGCGATGGACATGATCCTGACTGGACGACAGATTTCGGCGCAGGAGGCTTTGGCCCACGGGCTGGTCAGCCGGGTCTGGCCCCTCGAGGTCTTCGAGGAGGAAGTGGGCGAGATGGCGCGCGCCATCGCGGCCAAGGCACCGATGGCTTTGCGCATGGCGACCGAGTCCGTCGACAAGGCCTTCGAGACCAGCTTGGCTGAGGGCCTCGATGCCGAGCGTCAGCGTTTCTACGGCCTGTTTGCCACCGAGGACCAGAAGGAAGGCATGAAGGCCTTCGTCGAGAAGCGTCCGGCCCGATTCATTGGCCGCTAGGGAGGACTGTCCGTGTCGGAAACCGCTGTCGCCCCCACGGCGCCTTACACCACCATCTCGCTGATCGTGGATGGGGCTGTCGCCTGCATTACGTTGTGTCGTCCCGACAAGATGAACGCCTTCGATGACGCGATGAAGGCCGAGCTGCTCGCGGCCCTGAAGGTCGTCGAGCGTGACCCGGCTGTCCGAGCGGTCGTGCTGACGGGGGCTGGTCGTGCCTTTTGCTCGGGTCAGGACTTGCAAATGGACCCGGATCGGGCCAACGCGCTTCCTGTGGGGCGGATGCTGCGTGAGAAGTACCACCCCGTCTTCGAGAAGCTGCGCGCGATGCCGAAACCGGTCATCGCCGCGATCCAGGGCGTGGCCGCCGGCATGGGTGTCAGCCTGGCGTTGGCATGCGACATGCGCGTCATGGCCCAGGATACCTACATGACGGTCGCCTTCATCCGGATCGGTCTGATTCCCGACTGCGGCGCCACGTGGACCTTGACTCGCCTGCTCGGCCCCGGCCGGGCCTTCGAGCTGGCGGCCACGGGCGACAAGCTGCTTGCCGACAAGGCCTTGGCGTGGGGAGCGGTTAACGAGGTCGTGCCCGGCGCTCAGGTTCTCGAGGCGGCCATGACCCGGGCCAAGGCCCTCGCGGCGGGACCGACCCGGGCCATCGGCCTGCTCAAGAAGGCGCTGGACCACGCCATCGAGGCCGACTTCCCGGCGCAACTGCTCTACGAGAGCCAGATGCAACAGACGGCGGCACGGACTGCGGACTTCGCAGAAGGTGTCAGGGCTTTCGGCGAGAAGCGACCGCCGGCCTTCACCGGGGCGTGATGGCCTCGTCGGGTGGCGGCGGACCTGCCTGTCGTTCGTTCCTCGCTGTCCAGCCTGCCCGTAGGGTACCCGCAGGGCAGGTGGTAGAATGATTATAGGCCTGTCGAACGAGGAGGTACGCATGGTCACCGAGCAGGAGATGTTGGATCGTCTGGCGCGGGGTGAAAAGATCACCAGCCGCGAGGAGATGACGGACGACTACTACGAGCAATTACTCAACTTGATGCTGCAGCAAGCTGATTCCGAACTGGCGGGCGGGCTGGGCTACGGTCCGTGGATCGAAAAGGCGCCGACCATCGACGAGAAGCTCGCCGTGGCCTCGATCGTCAAGGACGAGATCCGCCATGCCAAGGCCATGTACAAGTTGCTCGAGAAGCTGGGCGTCGACATCGAGGCCCACATCGCCAAGCATGACTACAACTTCCGGCTCGAGAACGGGCAGCAGGACATTGGCGCGGATCGCGTCAAGGACGACACGCGGGTCAACATCTTCTACTACCCGATCGAGTCCTGGTCGGATTTCATCATGTTCAACTTCTGCATGGACCGGGGCGCCGGCCACCAATTGGAAGACGTCCTCGAATGCAGCTATGCCCCGTGGGCCAAGGAAATCGAGCTCATCTTCAAGGAAGAACTCACCCACGTCGGGCACGGCAACTTCTGGGTCAAGAAACTGGCAGCTGATCCGGCCACCCACGACGAGGCCCAGGCAGCCCTCGACAAGTGGTACGTGCGGACCATGAACATCTTCGGTCGGCCCAATACCCGCCGCAACGCGATGTACCGCAAGTACGGCCTCAAGAAGCGGGACAACGACGAGGTGCGTCGCGCCTTCAAGGCCGAGATCGATCCGTTGATCGAGGCCGCGGGTCTCAAGGTGCCCGCTTGGTCGGCTCCTTCGGAGACCGAGGTCGCAGCCGTCCGTTGAGCAACCTGCCTGAGCGTGGCCGCCTCGCGGTATGCGGGGCGGGCACCATGGGCCGTGGTATCGCCCAGGTCGCGGCGGCGGCAGGTCACGAGGTCGTGGTCTTCGACGCGCTTCCGGGCGCGGCAGAACGCGGCGTCGCTGCCGTTGCGGCGGATCTGCGCAAGCTTGCCGCCAAAGGCAAAGTGGACGAGGGTGAGGCCGAAGGCACCATCGGGCGCCTGCGTGCGGTGGACGCACTGCCCGGTCTCGCCGGTGCCCGCGTGCTCCTCGAGGCCATCCACGAAGACCTCGCCGTCAAGCAGGCGCTGTTTCGCGAGGCGGGCAGCATCCTCGCGCCGGGCGCCCTGATGGCCTCGAACACCTCGGCCCTGCCCGTGACGGCCTTGGCTGCGGTCGCACCGGACCCGGGGCGCGTGGTCGGCATGCATTTCTTCAATCCGGTACCGCGGATGGCCCTGTGCGAGATCGTCCGGGCGCGCCAATCGTCCGCTGAGTCGCTGGCCGAGGCCGAGGCCCTGGCGGCGGCTTTCGGCAAGCAGACGGTGACGGTGGCCGACACTCCGGGGTTCCTGGTCAACCGTGTGGCACGACCCTACTACCTCGAGGCCGTCCGCATGCTGGGTGCCGGCGAGGGCGACGTGGCCGGCATCGACGCCTCGGCGCGCGCCGCTGGCTTCCCGATGGGACCTTTCACCTTGATGGATCTCATCGGCATCGACGTCAACCTCGCCGTCTCGCGGGCCGTTTTCGACGGGATGTCGGGTGAGCCGAGATTCCGACCGCACGTCCTCCAGCAGCAACAGGTCCACGCCAACCAACTGGGCCGCAAGAATGGCCAAGGGTGGTACGCGATGGACGCCGCAGGGCAATCCCTGGTTCCCGATGGGGCAGGCTGGACGCGACCCTATGTCGATGCTGTCCTGCCCGGTCTCGATGCCGTGGCCAGTCGCTTGGTCGCGGCCATCATCAACGAGGCGCATCACGCGTGGGCCGAGGGTTGGGCCGGGGCCGACGCAGGAGCGCCGCTCATCGACCGGGCCGTTCGCCAGGGCCTGAACTATCCCCACGGCCCCCTCGCCTGGGGCGATGCCCTTGGATTGGGGCAAGTGGCCGCCGTCCTGGAGGCCAACGCCCAGGTCTTCGGGGGCGAGCGTTTCCGGCTGGCCCCGCTCTTGCGGCGCCGCCTTTCCAACTGACCCTTTCCCCTTTCGGAGCTTGCATCCTTGGCCGCACACGAAGCCCTCATCTACAGCGCGGTACGGACGCCCATCGGGCGGCTTGGGGGAGCCCTCGCCGCCGTTCGGCCTGACGATCTGGCAGCCCTGGCCCTGGGAGAGGCCATGCGGCGCAGCCAAATTGACCCCGGGGCCCTCGAGGACGTGATTCTGGGTTGCGCCAACCAGGCGGGTGAGGACAACCGCAATGTCGCCCGGATGGCGTCTCTGCTCGCCGGGTTGCCCATCGGTTCGGGCGGACAGACCGTCAACCGCCTGTGCGGGTCGGGCCTTCAGGCCGTCATCACGGCCAGCCATGCCATCCGGTCGGACGAGGGGCGGATGTTTCTCGCCGGTGGCGTCGAGTCCATGACGCGCGCCCCCTTCGTGATGGCCAAGGCCGACAAGGCCTGGAGCCGCGACCTGCAGGTCTACGACACGTCGCTGGGCTGGCGCTTCGTCAATCCCCGGCTGGCGGCGCTCCACCACCCCTACGCCATGGGCGAGACGGCCGAGAATGTCGCCGAGCGCCACGCCATCTCACGTGAAGACCAGGATGCCTTCGCCATTCGCAGTCAGCAGGCCTGGGAGCGGGCAAGCCAGCAGGGCCTCTTCGCGGACGAACTGGTTCCGGTTTCCGTTCCGGGACGCAAGAAGGGGGAAGTCGTCGAGGTTACCGTCGATGAACATCCGCGCCCCGAGACGAACCTCGAGGGCTTGGCTCGCCTGAAGCCGGCCTTCCGCGAAGGCGGCAGCGTGACGGCAGGCAATGCCAGTGGCCTCAATGACGGCGCTGCCGCCTTGGTTGTCGCCTCGGGTGCGCTCGAGGTCCCGCAGGGCGTCCGCCCGCTGGCCCGCGTCGTCTCGTCGGCCGTCGCGGGTGTCGATCCGGCGGTGATGGGCGTAGGTCCCGTGCCTGCCGTGCGCAAGGCCCTTGCACGGGCGGGCCTTTCTGTCGGTGATCTGGATGCCATCGAGCTCAATGAGGCCTTTGCCGCACAGGCGCTGGCGTGCATCCGGGAGTTGGACCTGAATCCCGATCGCGTCAATCCGCTGGGTGGGGCCATTGCCTTGGGCCATCCGCTCGGCATGAGCGGCGCGCGGATCCTGACGACCTTGGTGCATCATCTGCGGCGCACGGGCGGCCGCTATGGCATGGCCACCATGTGCGTGGGCGTGGGCCAAGGCATCGCGCTCGTCGTCGAGAACCTCGATTAGCAAGGACCCCCCGGCCGGGGCCAGGGGGTCCTGCGACGCGGGACGCGGTTCAGCGCACGTCCTTGGTGGACTTCGGCTTGGGGGTGGGGTGGTCTCATGACCGTCGTGGGCGACGGCCACGTTCGACGAGGCCAGCACGACCAGCGCGCACGCGACGAGGGAGAGGATACGACCCATGGCTCGACTCCTTTGTGAAGCGGGGGTGCTTCACGTAAGGTCAGGCTGCGGGGATTTGCGCATTCCTTAATAAGGAAATTATGCTGCTTAATCCTCGCTGGTGTCGATGGGGATGGTGCGCGGCCGGGCGACCTCGACGCGCGGCAGCCAGACGGACAGCACCCCGTCCTTGAGCGTGGCCCGGATGCGCTCGATGGCGACATCGGCCGGCAACGGCACCTGCCGCGAGAAGCGACCGTGGGGTCGCTCGCCTGTCAGGACCCGGCTGCCTTCGGTCTCGAAGCGCAGACGCTCCCCCGTGACCAGCAAGTGGCGCCCCTCGACTTGCAGGCCCAGGTCTTCCTGCTTCAGGCCCGGCACGTCCAGTTGCACCACGAAGGCCTCGGCCTGCTCGTGGATGTCCACGGGCGGCTCCCAGGGAGCGAGGCCTCGACCGGGGACGGCGCCTCCGCGCCGGTCCGCCTGATCGAGGCCATGTCCCAGTTCCTCGAGCAACCGCAGCAGCAGGGGCGAAACCCTGGGGCCTTGGTGCCGGGACATAGGGACTACTTGGGCTCCTTGGTGGGCTTGGGGGCCGGGCAGCTGCCCTGGCCACCACCGCAGTCGTGGGCGCTGGCCATCGAGCCGGTGCCCACCACGCCCATCACGCCTGCCACCAGAGCGGCGACCAGAATCTTGCGGACCATCGTTTCTTTCCTCAGTAGTTAAGCTAACGTAAACGAAAGGATAGCAAAGAGCCCCGGTTTGCGGTGGCTCGAAACGGATATTGAAGGAAGATTTAATGCTAATTCCGGATCAGCAGCACGACGGCCTGCGCCGCGATGCCTTCTGCCCGGCCGATGGCGCCTAGGTGGTCGGGTGTCGTGGCCTTGACGGACACGGCCTCGAGGTCGACGCCCAGACGGGCGGCCAGTGCCTCGCGCATCCGGGGTATCCAGGCCTTGAGGCGCGGTTGCTGCGCGATGATGGTCATGTCCGCATTGCCCAGGCTCCAGCCCGCCTCGATGACAAGGGCCATCACGGTGTCCAGCAGGACCAGGCTGCTGGCTCCCTTGAACCGGATATCCCCGGGCGGGAAGTGCGTCCCCAGGTCCCCGAGGGCCAGCGCGCCCAGCAGAGCATCCATCAGGGCGTGGGTCACGGCGTCGGCGTCCGAATCCCCGTCGAGGCCCGTCGCCTCGGGAATGGTGACGCCGCCCAGGACCAGGGTGCGTCCTTCGGCGAAGGCGTGGACGTCATAGCCGCTGCCGATACGCATCAAGGGGTGGGTCAAGGGGGCTTCCTCCGTGGCCTTCGAGCATGGCATAGCATGGCGGATATGGATCGGGTCTGGGACGTGGTCGTGGTCGGTGGTGGCCACGCGGGCATCGAGGCGGCCATGGCGGCCCACCGCCTGGGCGTGGCTGTCCTGCTCGTGACGTCGGACCGGGCAACGCTCGGTGCGATGCCGTGCAACCCGGCCATCGGCGGGCCGGCCAAGTCGACGCTGGTGCGCGAGGTAGATGCGCTCGGGGGCTGGATGGCCCGCGCCGCCGACGCCAGCCGCATCCAGGCCAAGGTGCTCAATGCCAGCAAGGGGCCGGCCGTGCAGGCCCTTCGCCTGCAATGCGACAAGCACGCCTACGCGGCGTGGATGAACCGCCTCGTGACGACGTATGTCCAGGTCCTTGAGGCCTCGGCGCGGGGCTTCGCCCCCGACCGGGAGGGCTGGTCCCTCGCGACGGATGTGGGTCGTGTCCGGGCGCGCAGCCTGGTGCTGACGACCGGAACCTTCATGTCGGGCCTGTGCCACACGGGTGAGGCCGCGACGCCGGGGGGACGCATCGGCGAGGCGCCCTCGACCGGCTTGTCCGAAGCCCTGCGCCGCCTTGGCTTGCGGACGCGACGCATGAAGACGGGCACGCCGCCACGCGTGGACAGGCGTTCGCTCGATTTCAGCCAGATGCAGCCCGCGCCGGGTGATGACGGGGACCTGACGCTGTCCTACCTGCCCCTCGCACGCAGTCAAGAAAATGTGATGTGTCATCTTGTTTACACAAATAACAAAACACACGATGTAGTTCGTGACAATATGCATTTGTCACCCATGTTTCAGGGGCGCATCGAGGGACCCGGGCCCCGCTACTGCCCCAGTTTCGAGGACAAGGTCCACCGCTTTGCGGACAAGCCGGCGCACGGCCTGTTCATCGAACCCGAGGGCCTCGACACGGACTGGATCTATGTCCAAGGGTTCTCGACCTCGTTGCCGGCAGCCGTCCAGGAGGCCATGCTGCGGACGCTTC
This sequence comes from Candidatus Tanganyikabacteria bacterium, assembly GCA_016867265.1. GTDB lineage: Bacteria > Cyanobacteriota > Sericytochromatia > S15B-MN24 > VGJW01 > VGJW01. The sequence goes on along the minus strand of VGJW01000017.1, from coordinate 395 downwards.
CGGGCTTCGCGGACGTCGTGCTGCTGCGGCCGGGCTATGCCGTGGAGTATGACCAGTTGCCGGCCATCCAATTGCGGCCCACGCTGGCGGTCAAGGATTGGCCCGGCCTGTTCACGGCCGGCCAGATCAACGGGACCTCGGGCTATGAGGAGGCTGCGGCGCAGGGCCTGCTCGCCGGCCTGAACGCTGCCCGCCACGCGCGCGGGCAGGAGGGCGTCGTGCTGCCCCGGAGCGGATCGTTCATCGGTACGCTCGTCGACGACCTGACGACGATGGACATTCCCGAACCCTACAGGATGCTGACGGCTCGGTCCGAATACCGTTTGGTGCTCAGGGGGGACAACGCCGACTTGCGCCTGACGCCGCTCGGGCGTGACCTCGGGCTCGTGCCGGAC
>VGJW01000016.1 GCA_016867265.1 Candidatus Tanganyikabacteria bacterium | reverse complement strand
GGGATGGTCCTTGCCGAGCAGTCGGACGAGTGGCTGGTGGGCAAACGGTACCTGAGCTTGGTCAGCCTCGAGTTGCTGGAAGGAAACCCCAAGGAGGAACCCATGATGCTCGTGGCCTGAACCAACCCGTCATCCCAAAGGAAGGACTGCGGAAGTTACACCACGAGTTGGGACTTGACCGGTGCGCCGCAGTGCATCCATCCGGCCGGGTGATTCCTGCTCCTGCTGCGCGAGCCATTCAGGGTCGGGCATGGTCCGAGGGCGCGCGGCCGGGGCGGAGTCCGCAGCGGCAGCCGGTTCCACTCCAAGGCGAAGTCCCAGACTCAACTCGTCCGTATGCAAGGGCTGCGTCTGCGGCTTCTGCCGGAGCGCCGGCATGGCCCGGCGCGGAACAGGCGTTCCCTGTTCCGGCGGCACCGGAGCGCCATCGGCTGAGGTAGAGGCAACGTCAGGCGACTGCGGAACGGGCACTTGGGCCACGGCCCTCGCCGCATCGGCAACCACCTCGGCGGCCTCGGCAATGGCCTCTGCTGTTGGTTTGATGAACAGGTTCCGCAGGATGGTGCTGGCCTTGCCCAATGGTGTCTGGAAGGCCGCAGGATTAATCACGACGTCGGAAGAGCCGGGCATCCGGGGCGCACCACCGGCGGGTGGCTCCGAAGGCGGGACGGTTGGCCTCTCCGGCATGGTTCCCTCCCTTTTGCACCTCGGGCCAAGGCATTCATGACACCCTGTTCGATCCGAGGCATCGGATCTGCATGCAACAGGCCTTGGGCGGACTGCACGCGATGCCTGTCGGGCAACGCGCCCGTGGGTATGCAACGCATGTCCTGCAGCGCCCCGATGCACACGGAGTAGCCCGATGCGTTCCGCCAACCCGACCCTCAGCGACACGACCTTCCGGGAGGCCCGTCGCACGGCGAACAGCCGGCCCATGACGCTGGACGGCGTGGTCAGTTGCGCCGCTTGGCTCCTGGCACTGGTCCTGGGCGGGGCTGCGGGCATCTGGTATTACCAGCCACCAACAGGCCTCGTCCTCCTTGGCGCACCCGCGGCCGCGTTCGTGCTGGCCATCGTGATCGTCGTCCGCAAGCAGGCCGCACCGTTCCTCGCGCCGATTTACGCCCTTGCAGAAGGCATCACGCTCGGGGGCGTCACGTTGGGTGCCGAGCAAATGCATCCCGGCATTGCGGTCCAGGCTCTGGGGCTGACGCTTGGCATCTTCCTCGCCCTGCTCGTGGCCTATCGGTCACGCCTTGTCCGGGCCTCGGACAATTTCAAGTTGATGGTGTTCTCGGGAACCGTCGGCATCGGCCTGTACTACCTGGCCAGCTTCGTCGGGGGCTACTTCGGCATCCAGATGCCCCTCATCCACGAAACGGGTCTGCTGGGCATCGGCTTCAGCCTGCTGGTGGTCGTCCTCGCCTCATTGAACCTCGTGCTCGACTTCGACTTCATCGAGCAGGGTGTCCAGGCGCGTGCGCCCCGCTACATGGAGTGGTACGCCGCCTTCGGGTTGGTCGTGACCCTGGTCTGGCTTTACCTCGAGGTCCTGCACCTGCTGGCCAAGATCCGCCAACGGGACTGACCCCAAGCAGGACGGGGGCCGCATCGCTGCAACCCCCGCTCGATGGCGCCTGCCGACGGGCCACAGCTGGCTGTCGGCGACGTCACGCTCTGCGTGACCGTTGCCGGCGCCGGAGCAGACTCTGGTGCTGCCGGAGGCTGGGGCGCCGGTGCGCCCCACTCCTCGGCGCTGACGCGGCCATCCTTGTTGGTGTCCTTGGCGGCAAGGACCTCGGGCTTGATCTCGTTTCCGGACAGGAAGCCATCGGCATTGCCGTCGTAATCCTTGAACTGGGCTTCGCGCTGGCTCTTCTCCCGGGCACCGACAAACTCGGCCTTCGAGATACGGCCGTCGTTGTCGGCATCAAGTCCTTCGGCCTTGAACTTTTCGGCCTCGGTGCCCGTCAGGAAGCCGTCCTTGTTCTGATCGAAGGCATCGAACTGCTGCCCCGGATCGACGTCCTTGGTCTTGAAGCGCTTGAGTTCGCCTGCGGTCACGTGGCCATCGCCGTTCTCGTCGGCCCCGGCCAGGTCCTTGCCCAGTTCCTTGCCGGACAGGACGCCGTCGCCGTTGCGATCGCGCCGCTTCATCAGGCCGTCGGCACGGTCGGCACCACGCCCCTGACGGAACTCCTCCTTGGTGATCTTGCCGTCGCCATTGGCATCCCAAGCGACCTGCTTCTTGCGAATTTCCTTGCCGCTCAGGACACCATCACCGTTGGTATCGCGTCGTGCAAAGGCCTTGTCATCAAGGGCCATGTCACTCTGCTTGCCACCGATTCCGGCATTGATCCGCTCGGCGACCTTTCCGGCACCACCCGCAAAGGGTCCCGCCTTGGTCGCGCCGACCTCCTGGCCTTCTGCCCCGGGGGCGGCGCCCGCTTCCACAGCCTTGGCCTTACCCGCCTTGGGACCAAAGGGGCCGACGACTCCCGAGTCGATGGAACCAGGCATGACTTGCATTCTCCAGGTCAAGGGGCCCTGCGCAGGTTCCCACCCTTGTTCCATGGCACAACGATTGACCCGACCGAGCTTTCCGTTACGAAGAATTCTAGAAGCCGGCCGGGGTCGGGCCGATCACGAAGTGAAGGTGGAGCAGATCAAGCGAACTGCCCCACCTTAGAAAACCATGTCGTCTTGCCTGCTAAGGATTCTCGATGGCGTCCTGTGCAAGCACGATGCGTGTTTGCGTGAAGATGGCCGCACGCATGGCGTCGTCAATTACCTCGAGCGTCGCCTCCTCGGACGGCGAGAGACGGCCGTAGGAGCCCTCGTGCAGGTTCCGTCGAGCTTCCTTGAGGGTGTCGTACATGGCGACATGCTTGTCCAGCGCGCGCGACGCGGCCTCGATGGCCGACAACGGCTTGTGCAGATTGTCGCGGGCCTGCCCCAGACTGGCACGCACCTGTCCGAGCAGGTCGCGGGCCACCATCAAGTCCCTGACCACCGGGTCGCCGGCCCCGGAGACACCTGCCGGATCAAGCGTAGCAATCGCGGACTGAATGTGCCGATCTTCGCCCTGTGACGCCCCAATGGCGGTCTCGAACGCCTTGCGTGCACGCGCCACGTCGATTCGGGCACCCGTCAGGTGCAGGCCGTCGGCAGGAATGGAACCTGGCGTGGGTTGGCGGACCGCCGGTGCCGCACCACGAACCGGAGGCACCCCTCGGCTGACGGGCGACGCCTCTCGAGGGACACGGGTTTCCACGACGAACCTCCTGCCCGCCGCGTGCGAGCATCCAGACCAAGACAGAATGGGTTCCCGTCGGGAGAGAACCCACTTCTCCTATGGACGGGGAGAGAGGAAAACTTGCGTGGCGTGCGCCCCTCAAGGACGCTCCAGAACCACCCGGGTCACGAAGCTGGGACCGTGATGACCCGTGCCCTCGCGAACCTCGCGCTCCCGCTCCGCCGCGTGATGCTCGATCCAGTCCGGAAAGGCCAGGCGCAAGGCCTCTAGGGTCGCCATCATGCGGGCATCCGGCGGCCCGCCCGTGCCGTAGGACAACTGGCGCGGATGATAATGCTCAAGCACGAGCAGGCCGCCTGGCCTGATGGCCTCGCGAACGGCAGCATCCACCGTGGCGCGCAGCTCCGGAAGGACATGTGCCCAGATGGAGACCACGACGTCCCAGACGGCATCCCCCATGGGCCACGCCGCAAGGTCCGCCTCGACAAGCTCGATGCGGACACCCCGTTCGTCGGCAAGGTGTCCCGCCTAGCGCAGGCCCCCGGCCGAGCTGTCCACGGCTGTCACACGGTGCCCGAGGCCTGCCAGATAGACGACATTACGGCCCTCGCCCTCGGCCAGGCAGAGGATCCGGGAGGCCGAAGGCAGGCCGCCGGCCTGTTCCACGAGGAACGTATTGGGTTCCTTGCCATAGAAGTAGGTCTCGCCTGAATAGCGGGCATCCCACGGGCTCACGTTCAAGCGCCTCCCATTGTCCGGCTTGCCACCCCGCTCCGGGTGGTCCCCATCGGATTTCCATCGAGGAGCTTGGAGCACGGCCCACACCATGCTACATTAGCTAAAATTAATCTTCTTTTAAGAGAATATTATGCGCATCCTTCCCTTGCTCGTCTCGGCTCTGGCCCTCGCCCCGACCCTTGCAGCCTGCGGCACGACGCGACCGGCCACGGGCACCGCTGAGCCTGCGACGCTTCCCTTTGCGGCCTTGGGCGTCCGCAAGACGCTCGACACGACCATCGACGCCGCGGCAGCCCACGCCCACGCCGCCTGGCTGAGCGACATCCGCTGGCGCGGACGGGATTCGGCTTCCGAAGGCGACAACGAGGCAACCCGCTACGCCGAGTCCATGCTCCGGGGCCTGGGGATCGCCACGTTGCGCCAGCCCTTCAAGAACTACAGCATCCGCGGCCAGGCCGAGAATCTGGTCGGCCTGCTGCCCGGTGCCGACCCCACACGGTACGTGGTCTTCGGTGCGCACAAGGACCATATCGGCCAAGCCTTCAACGGGGCCCTCTACCCGGGTGCCAACGACGATGCCGGCGGCTGCGCCGGTGTCCTCGAGATCGCCCGTACCCTTGCCAACCAGCGCAACCAGGGTGTCCTGCCTCCGGTCAGCGTCCTGTTCATCCTGTTCTCGGGCGAGGAGAAGGGCCTCATCGGCTCGCGCTACTACACCCAGAACCCGGTCGCGCCGGGTGCAGACGGCAAGCCCGTCAAGCTCGATCTCAAGCAGTTCCGCGGCATGGTGCAGCTCGATGTGATTGCCAACGGCAAGCCTGCCGACTTCTCGACCGACACGGCCGGCGGGGATGATGCGGCCATCCGTCAGCAAGTCATCGACACGGCCCGCCGGATGGCCATGCGGCCGATCTTCCGGACCTTCGTCGAGCACATCCCCCACAACCATGACGTGAACGACGAACTGCCCCCGGGCGCATCCAGCGACCATGCGTCGCTCCGCCGCGCCGGCGTCCGTGCCGTGCTGTTCTATGCCGAGCCCATCCACAAGTACCTGCACCACCCCGCCGACACCGTCCGGGAGCGGGACACCTTCCAGAAGGCCGAGACCGAGGTCTTCAACGACGCCAAGTTGGCCCGCCTGACCCGACTGGGCCTGGAGCAGGCGCTGGAGTGGTCCCGGAACCTCTGACGGTCCGCGCGCAATCCGGCTGGGCCAGCCTTGTCCGCTTGCTGGGCAAGCTGCTGCTTGGCGCCGCCGCTGCCGTTGGCCTGAAGGCAGCCTGGCCCGGCTTCGATCGGGACCCGCTGCGTCTCGAGCTGCCCGAGGTCGTCCTGCTGGCCCTTGTGATCGGCGTCGTTGCGGATCATTGGCACCGCATCGAGGGACGCGACCTGACGGGCCTGGGCTTCCCCCCCAGGTTCCAGGGCCTGTTGCCCGGCCTGGGCGCCGGCCTGGGCGGCGTGGTCCTGACCACGTGGATCGGCTGGCTTGCCGGTTGGTCCATCCCGCGCCCCGGCTTCACATGGCCCGAGCCGTCCGGAATCTTGCTGCTGGGCTTGCTGGCACTCGCGACCGCCATCTTGGAAGAGGCCTTCTTCCGAGGCGTCGTGCCGGGCATCCTGGGGCGCACGATGGCTTGGCCGTGGGCCACGCTCGCCAGCGCAACACTCTTCGCGGCGACGCACTTCCTGGCGCCCGCCGGCCGGAGCATCTCCGACGTCGTGTCGACCTTCGCCGGGCTGTGGGCAACAGGCATTACCCTCGGCGTTGCCGCTCGCAAGCGAGGCCTCTGGTTTCCCGTCGGCGTCCACGCCTGCTGGATCGTCGCCATCACGGCCTCGGCCCGACACAATCCCCTCGTCTTCTTGCCCGAAGGCTTCCTCTGGACCGGCAACGGCTTCCCGCCGCGCGGCCTGCTGGGCATCCTCGCGATGCTGATCCTGCTGGCCCTGCTCGGTCGAGGCGGTCCCTCAGGCAGGCCGATCACGGCCGGCTGACGCCCGGCCGAGGCGATCGTGGACAGCGCGCCACGCGGCCCCATCCGGCGGCAAGATGACACGAATGACCGCCACATCCCGATCCTCGAGGTCGTGCAGGGCGGCGTACAGATCCCGGGCAAAAGGCCCCGGCTCACTGCCCAGATCCAGCACCGGACCCGCCGCCTGCAACGGGATTCCGGGCGTGACCCATCCGCATCGCGGGTCATCAAGGTCGACGCCAAGCGGTTGCCGGAGCAAGGTCAGGGGCTGCCGGGGAGCATAGTGCAGCCGCATCTGGCCCGGCACCCGAACGCCCGAGTCCGTCACCTCGCCCTCGGCCACCGGTTCGCCGAGCACCGCGGCAAGGGCTGACGCGCCCAGCGTGCCCGGCCGCAGGAGCGCGACAGGCCGTCCGGGCAGCACGGAGACGATGGTCGATTCCAAGCCCACGGCGCACGGTCCGCCATCAAGAATCGCCAGACCGTGACCATGGAACTGGCTGGCAACATGCAAAGCCGTCGTCGGGCTGAGACGAGTCGACAAGTTGGCCGAGGGCGCGACCAACGGCTGCCCGATCTCGGCGATGACGGCCCGCATCAGAGGGTGGGCCGGCAGCCTCACGGCAACCGTGTCCTGACCGGCCGTAATCCGGCGCGACACGCGGGAAAGCGCCGGCAACACCATGGTGAGCGGACCGGGCCAGAACACCTCCGCCAGCTTCATGGCGCGGTCCTCGGGGGGCGATGTCCAATCGGCAAGCATGGCCGTGTCGGAGACGTGCAGGATGAGCGGATTACTGGCTGGCCGCCCCTTCAGGGAAAAGATGCGGGCGACGGCCTCGGGCACGTCGGCCCGCGCCGCAAGCCCATACACCGTTTCCGTCGGCAGGGCGACGACCTCGCCGGCACGCAGCAACTTAACGGCTTCGTCCACTTCGCGGATCAGGCGGGGGCGCGGTGCGGCGCTGTCGTGCATGGCGGCTTCCATGATGACGTTGCCGGGACACCCCGACAAGGTGCGGTCACGGGGATTTACGCAAGGCGAGACGCTCCCCGGGGCATAGTTGGAGTATGAAGCGCGTCTCCGCCCTGGCCCGCCAGCCAGGTGGTAGTCCCCCTGCGCCAAGCGGGCCGGGATTTGCGCCCTCGCCTGCCGTCCCGTCCCCACCGCTTCAGGACCGGCTGGCTGTCACGTCGCGGTCCGAACGACAGACGGAATTCCTGCGGGCCAAGGTTCTCGCGGCCATGGAGCTGGTCCGGCGGCAGCATCCCGAAAAGGGTCCTTGGAGCGACCCCGAGGGGTCGTGCCTGGACCTCGCCGGGCAATGGTATCCGCACTTGCGGGCAGCGGGGCTGCCCGTGGCCATCACGGTGGTCGATCCTGCCCTGAGGCCGCCCGGCCAGGCCGTGGCCCCCGGCATGGCCGGCAAGTTCCACGCCTTCCTGACCCTGGACGATGGCCGGGGCCAGCCCCTGATCATCGACGCAAGCTGGCGCCAGTTCGTCGCCGGTGCTGCGACCCGTACCGACCTGCCCGAGGCGTTTGTCGGGACCAGCGCCCAGCTGCGGCAGATGCTTGCCCGCGAGAAGGCCCACCTGCGCATCGAACTGCACGACGATCTGCTGCAGGGCCATCGCAAGCCGGACCAGCTGGTGGACCTCGCCTACGGCGAAGGGCCCCATGCGATGCTCCGGCAGGTGCTGCCGCCCATGGACACTCCGGAACCATGAGCCTTACGGTACCCCCGAGGCCAACCCCGGATCGCACCGACGCCAAGTCCCGGGCTGAGCGGGCCAGATCGGCCGCACGAAGCCTGACACGGCGCTTGCTGGGCGCCTTCCGGCCCGATCATATCGACGGTGCCCGACCTCCGGTCGCCGGACGGACGGAAGGCAATCGCCTCGACCTGCACCTGGACGCCCAGGGGTTCAGGAAGATCCTGAGCTTGATCGATGCCGCCAAGGAACGCCTGTCCATGGAGATGTTCATCTTCAAGGACGACGCGACGGGCCGCGCGGTCGCGGACCGCCTTGTCGCCAAAGCTCGCCAAGGCGTCGAGGTGCGCGTCCTGGTCGACATGCTGGGCACCCTCGGCAGTGGCGCCGTCCTCGACCGCATGCGCCGCGGGGGCGTGGAGGTCGAACGGTACTACCCGGGCCTCTTGCCGCTGGCCGGCGTCAACCTGACGCACCGCAAGATCGTCGTCGCCGACGGCAAGGTGGGCCTGACGGGCGGCATGAACATCGCCGACGAATACGCCCACACGTGGCACGACCTGATGGTCTCCGTCGCGGGCCCTGCGGTGGCTGGCCTGGAACAGACCTTCCGGAAGGCGTGGACCAAGGCCGGGGGCAAGGCCTTTGCCTTGCCTGAAGCCAGGGCAGCGGCACATCCCGAGGGCAGTGCCGTGACCCTGATGACGACGGCCCCCGGACACAGCCGTCGCGGCACCTCGCTGCGCAAGGGCATCTACACCGCCATCCGGCAGGCCAGCAGGGAGATCTGGCTGACGTATCCGTACCTGTCGGACAACCGCCTCGTCGATCACTTGCGGGATGCGGCGCAGCGCGGCGTGGCCGTCCACGTGATTCTGCCCAGGCCCGAAACCAACGACAGCTTTCTCTTCAAGCTGCTGAACGAGGCCTCGGCGCGCCAACTGGCCCATGCAGGCGTGGATGTCCGCTACCTGGAAAGCAACCGGTTCAGCCACGTCAAGGCCCTCAGCATCGACGGTGCGTGGTCCAGCGTCGGATCGGCGAACGGCGACGCCCGCAGCTACGACGCCAATCAGGAACTCAACCTGGGCATCGAGGACCCTCGATTCGCCAAGCAACTCGAGACCTCGCTCTTCCGACGCTGGTGGCAGCGGTCGGAGCCCTACGACACCGAGTATCGCAAGGCCAGCTGGTACGAGAAGCCTCTGCTGTGGGGTCGCGCCATGGTCAGCCACGTCCTCGAATGGTTCGATTTCCTGGCGTGACCGGGCATGATGTTCGTGGCGGCCACGATGGAGTGCCCCGGACATGCACCTCGACGTTTCCCGTTCCCGTGACGAACTCACGGCAACGCTGAGTCTGCCGGCCGGAATCCAGCCGACGGACGCCGCCTTGCGCGAGGCCCTGGCGAACGCGGGCATCGTCCACGGCATTCTCGAAGATGTGGTCACCCGTCTGGCCTCGGAGGCCGAACCCGGCGAGCACGTCGTCGCCCGGGGCGAACCCGCCATCCCGGGCCAGTCCGGCTCGGTCGAGGCCCTGGTCGAGGTCCAGCCGGAGACGCTGGTCCCCAAGCAACTCGAGGACGGCAGCGTCGATCACTACAACCTGGGGTCCTCGCCCTCGGTGGCCAAGGGCACCGTCATTGCCCGGCGCTTGCCCCCGGTGCCCGGAACGCCTGGACGAACGGTCGGTGGTGGCTGGCTGGTCGTCCAACCCGTCGAAGATGCGCTGCTCAAGGCCGGCAAGGGCTGCGAGGTGTCGGCCGATGGCGAGACCCTGGTGGCGACGGCGCAGGGTCTGGTCCGCGAGGTACAGGGCGTCTGGACCGTGGAACCGGTGTTCCGGGTGAGCGGGGACGTCGATTTCCACACCGGCCACATCGACTTCGACGGCGACGTGCACGTGGACGGCCACGTCGCACATCACTTCCGGGTGGTGGCGACAGGCGACATCGTCGTTCGCGGCAGCGTGGATGGCGGTCACCTGGTGGCCGGCCGGCACATCCGCGTGGGTGAGGGCGTCTTTCAGGAAGCGACCCTGCAGGCTGGCGGCGACATCCGCGTCGCGCTGCTGGACCACGCCACGGCCACTGCCCGGGGAGGCATCTCGGTGCAGGAGGATGCCGTCTTCGCAACCCTGACCGCCCAGACTTCGATCCTGGTGCAGGGCACCCTCGTGGGCGGTCGGTGCGAGGCCGACGGGGCCTTGGTGGTGGCCAAGCTGGGCGGCAAGCAGGGAACGCCGACCGAGGTGTCCTTGTCGCCGAGAGAGCGTTGGGGACGTGTCCGGGATCAGGCCCGGGCAACGCAGGAGCGCCACGAGGCCAACCGGGTGCGCATGGTCGAGGGCCTTCAGCAGATGGAAGCAATGCGCATTCGCTTCAAGGGCCTGCATCCGGACAAGGAGGCCCTCATCGCGCGCCTGAAAGAAACACTGGAGGCCATTGCCACGGACATGCGCCGGCTCAACGAGACCATTCGCGAGGCCGAATCCCACATGAACCACGCCCACGACCCGGTCCTGAAAATCCTCGAGGCGTTGCGGCCGGGCGTCGCCATCTGGCTGCAGGGGCAGGGAATGACCACCAAGGATCTGACGGGCGCTTGCACCGTCAAGCTGCACGAGGGCCGCATCCAGGTCTTCGAGGGCAAGCCTCAGGGTTCGTAGATGGCCGAGTTGCGCTCGTTCTCGAAGAACTCGACCCGGACAACGCGGACACGGCCAGCCGTTTCAGCCGCGACGAAAGCGTCAAGGCGCTCCTGCAGATGGCGTGCAAGCGCCTCGGCGCCGACTGCGGGCAAGACCCGCAGTTGCAGCACGCCACGGCGATCCAGTTCCCGAAGCATGTCGAGTTCGGGGTCGTCCTCGGCCGCGAGGACGGTGTGATCGAGGAGGTGGTCCATCCACGCCCTGGGGGACATGCCGTCGATCGTGCCTTGGCAACGGCTCATGCCGCCAAAGTCCCAGACCCAATTCCGGTGGTCGGGCTCGCCTTCGAACCAGACCTTGAAGAAGACGTCGTAACCGTGCAGGTAGGCACAGTGGGTACCCTCGGCCCGCCACTGGCGAAAGGCCGTCGAGAAACCCTGGAAGACCTTGGTCGACTGGTATCTTGCCGTCATCGAGGCCATGATGCCCCAGAGGGTCCTGTCGGCGCCACGACGCGCCACATCGTGTACCGTCATGGCATGCGTGGCTTCATCCCCGGAACGCGCCTGCGTTCGCATCGCCCCGAGCGCGTGCGCCCGTCCGGACGCCTCGCCCTGCTGCTGGTTACCCTGCTCGCCGGCTGCGCCGCTGCCGTGCGCCGGGAGGGCCCCCCTCCGCCCGAGGCCCTTGTCACCATGGCGAACCGCCTGGCTGCCGAACTGGGTGCAGGCGGTGCCGTAGGTGGTGCGGCCGTCGTGATCCGGGGCGAGGACACGGCCATGGCGTTCCATGGCGTCCGGGACCGGGCCGACGGTGCGGCGGTCGATCGCAGCACCCGATTCCGTGCGGGGTCCGTCACCAAGCTCTTTACGGCGCTCGAGACCGCGAGGCTCGCCGACGAGGGCCTGATCAACCTCGACCTCCCGATCGACACCTACCTGCCAGGTGCCCGGCAACTGCGCGCCGAGGGCGCGGGCGTGCCCACGCTCCGGGACATCCTGACGCACCGCGGCGGCCTGCCCTGGAACCATCTAGCCGGGGCACTGGGCCCATGGGAGCGGCGAAAGGCCCTGCGTGCCGACCTCGACAAGCTGCCCGAACGCGTGGCCGCCGATCCGCTGCCCTTCCCCCCGGGACTCGGCTACGCCTACAGCAACGTCGGCTACGCGCTGGTCGGCCTCGCACTCGAACGCGTGACGGGGCGACGCTATGAGGCCCTGATCCAGGATCATTGGCTGACACCGCTCGCGATGCACGACTCGGGCTTCGGCTCGACCCGGTTGGCCCAGAGCTACGAGCGGGGGCAGGCCGTGCCCGACGACGCCCTGCGCGATGTGCCGGCGGGTGGACTTGTCTCGACGGCCGAGGACCTGGGCCGCTTCGCGAGGGCGATCCTGAGAGGCGGCCGGGACCACCAGGGCCGGCCCCTCATCAGCCCCGACACCTTGAGGGCTTGCCTGCTGCCGCAAGGTACCCCCGGCCCTCTGGACCTGGATTTTGCCATTGGCCTGGGCTGGCAGCTTCGGGGCATCGAGCCGGCCGCACCTTGCTGGCTGGCCCGGCATTCGGGCGTGGTCGGGGCCTTCCGGACCGAACTGGCTCTGGCGATGGACCGCGGCACGGGCGTGGTGCTGCTCAGCAACACGGCGGAATCCGAGGCGACGCTGTTGCCCATCGCGCGCCAGGCCCTGGACGGCGTCGAAGCGGCTGCCGGTCCCAGACCCTTCGTGGCCGGGGACGTGCCCGGTCTCACGGTCCCCGTCCCGCCCCGCCCGAAGGCACCTCTGCCACCCGTGCGATCCCTGGAAGGCCGTTACGCGATGCCCGGCGCGACCTTTGCCCTGCGACAGGCGGGGGAGAACCTCGGGTTCGATTGGGGCGGCCAGGCCATGCGCATCGTCGACGACGGACTCAGCCGATTCCGCATCGAGGCCCTGTTGCTGGGCTTCCTGCCTGTCGCACCGGGGCGACTGTCGGGCATCGTAGCGATCCCCTCCGTCGAGGAGGATGGCATCTGGCTGATGCTGCGCCGGCCCGGAGGCTTCTGGACGATGGCCCGCAAGGTCGATCCGCGGCCGGTGCCGGCAACTTGGCTGGCCGCATGCGGAAGCTGGCAGCCTACCGATGCCGAGGGCCATGCGGTCGATGCCGTGACGTTGCGCGTCGAGGCCGGCCACCTGCTCGGAGAGGTGCGATACCGCAACGGCCTTGCCGAAACCCGGCACCTGACGCCTCTGGCCGACGACAGGGCCCTGCTGACGGGCTTCGGACGCGGCTTGGGGGAGGAATGGCGGCTCGCAGCCGAAGGCTCCGTGCTCCGCTATTCGGGCGTGGGCTTCAGGCGTCAGGCGGACACGGCTGCCACACCGCCGCCGACACCCGAGGCGACCTCGGCACCGGCGGCCGGCGAGGCGAATGATGACGCGGCCGGTGAAGCGCCGGTCCCGTCAGGGGGCGAATCGGATCCCGGCCTTGTCCAGCCTGTCGAAGGCCTCGACCAAGGTCGCCTCGGGAGCAACAAGGCTGATGCGGAAGAAGCCTTCCCCGCCAGCCCCAAACCCTGAACCCGGCGTGAAGACGACGCCCGTCCGGTCGATGACATCGGCAACGAAGTCGTAGGCCTTGGCGCCTCCCGGCACGGGGGCCCAGACGTACATCGTCGCCTTGGGCGGCGTCAGGTTCCAACCCAGCCGGTTCAAGCCGGCGACGACGACATCGCGGCGCCTCTGGTACAGGGCGATCAGGTCGTCGGCGTGCTTCTGGGGCAGCGCGAGGGCAGCAGTCGCAGCGTCCTGGATGGCCCCGAAGATGCCGTAGTCCATGTTGGTCTTGATGCGGTAGAGCTCGTGCAGGATCTTGGCGTTGCCCACCACGAAGCCCACGCGCCAGCCGGCCATGTTGTAGGTCTTGGACATGGTGTGGAATTCGACCGCGTAGTTCTTGGCCCCCGGCAGCTCGAGCAGGGAAGTGGGCCGGTATCCGTCGAAGGCAAGCTCGGCATACGCGAGGTCGTGGGCCAGGACCAGACCGTGGCGCTTCGCGAAGTCGAGCGTTTCCTCGTGGAAAGAACGCGGGGCAACCGCCGCCGTCGGGTTGCTCGGGAAGTTGTAGAACATGAGCTTGGCACGCTCGAGATCGGCCTGGGGAATCTCGGACCAGTCCGGCAGGAAGTCGCGCTCGGCACGAGCCTGGACGAGCGACAGGCGCCCCCCGGCCAGCAGCGTGCCCCGGTGATGGACAGGGTAGCTCGGGTCGGGCGTAATCGTGACGTCCCCCGGATTGATGAAGGCCATGGCCAGCTTGGCGAGGCCTTCCTTGGAACCAATCAGGGGCAGGACCTCGGTCTCGGCATCGAGCTCGACGCCGTAACGACGGCCGTACCAATCGGCGATCGCCTTGCGGAAGGCCAGCTTGCCCTTGAAGTTCGGGTAGCGGTGGTTGGCCGGGTCGGCCACGGCACGCTGCATGGCCTCGAGGACCTCGGGCGGCGTCGGCTGGTCCGGGGAGCCGATGCCGAGATCGATGCAGACGAGCCCCTTGGCCTCGGCGTGGGCGCGCAGGATCTCGAGCTGGGCGGTGGCGTAGGGCGGAATCAGGCCGAGCCGGTCGGCCGGGGCGGCGGTGTGGGTCGTGGTCACGCGGAGCTCCTGCGGGTGGAAATGAGCCGGACGGGCACGGCAGGTTCCATCATACCCACTGGGCCGAACGCATGCCCGGGTTGCTTGCGTCATGCGCCTTCCCGCCTACCTTCGGGGGGGCTGCGTGATACCATGGCCATGGCGGAAAGACGCCCTGTCCCTGGAGGTTCCATGCCGACCGAAGCCACCGAGCACACGCCTTCGGGTACCGCCGTCGGCGCCGGGACCGTCTATGGGGCAGACCAGATTCAGGTCCTCGAGGGGCTCGAGCCTGTCCGCAAGCGCCCCGGCATGTACATCGGCAGCACGGGCGAGCGGGGACTCCACCACCTCGTGTGGGAGGTCGTCGACAACTCGATCGACGAGGCGCTCGCCGGCTTCTGCCGCAACATCACCATCACGCTTCGTGCCGACGGCTCCATGGAAGTCGTCGACGACGGCCGCGGCATCCCCGTCGAGTTGCACCCCAAGACGGGCAAGAGCACGCTCGAGACCGTCCTGACGGTCCTGCACGCCGGCGGCAAGTTCGGGGCTGGTGGCTACAAAGTATCGGGCGGCCTGCACGGCGTGGGCGTGTCGGTCGTGAACGCACTGTCCGAGTGGTGCGAAGTTGAAGTCCTGCGTGACGGCCGTCGCTGGGCCCAGGGTTACAGCCGCGGCATGCCCGTGACCGAACTGCGCGACCTGGGTCCTGCCGAGGGTACCGGGACGACGACGCGCTTCAAGCCGGACGGGACGATCTTCGAGACGACGCTGTTCTCGCGCGACATTCTGGTGGGCCGCTTCCGCGAGATGGCCTTCCTGAACCGCGGCGTGACGTTGAACTTCCATGTCGAGCACCAGGAGACCGACTCCGACGGCGCCCCGCTGGGCCCCAAGGTGACCGAGTCCGAGGTCTTCCACTACGAGGGCGGCCTCAGGGACTTCGTCGCCTACCTGAACGAGAACAAGGACTGCCTCCACAACGATGTCCTCCACATGGAAGGCGAGCGTGACGGTGTGGTCGTCGAGGTGGCCATGCAGTACACCACCGGCTATTCCGAAACCATTCTGTCCTTTGCCAACAACATCAACACCATCGACGGCGGCACGCACCTGACAGGCTTCCGCAACGTGCTGACCCGCATGCTCAACGAGTACGGGCGCAAGGCCAACCTGCTCAAGGACACCCAGCAGAACCTCTCAGGCGACGACGTCCGCGAGGGGCTGACCTCGGTCGTGTCCGTCAAGGTGCCCGAGCCCCAGTTCGAGGGCCAGACCAAGGGCAAGCTCGGCAATACCGAGGTCCTCGGCATCGTCCAGGCCATCGTGGCCGACAAGCTTGGCCATTATCTCGAGAGCCAACCCTCCTTCACCAAGTCCGTGATCGGCAAGGCGGTCGACGCCCTGCGTGCCCGCGAGGCTGCCCGCAAGGCGCGGGAGCTGACGCGCCGCAAGAGCGCCCTCGAGTCCTCGACCCTGCCCGGGAAGCTGGCGGACTGCTCCGACAACGATCCGCAGCGCGCCGAACTCTACCTGGTCGAGGGAGACAGCGCGGGCGGTTCGGCCAAGCAAGGACGCGACCGCCGCTTCCAAGCCATCCTGCCCCTTCGTGGCAAGATCCTTAACACGGAACGGGCCCGCATCGACAAGATCTACGCCAACGAAGAAATCCAGGCGATGATCGTGGCGATCGGGACAGGCATCGCCGACACCTTTGACGTGGCCAAGCTCCGTTACCACAAGGTCATCATCATGACCGACGCGGATGTCGACGGTGCCCACATCCGGACGCTGCTTCTAACGTTCTTCTTCCGCTATGCCAAGGAGCTCGTCGAGCACGGCCACATCTACATCGCCCAGCCGCCGCTCTACAAGGCCGAAAAAGGCAAGAAGATCCTTTACTGCTATAACGATCGAGAACTCGAGGCCGCTAGGGCCGAGCTGGGCGACAACTGCACAGTCAGCCGCTTCAAGGGCCTGGGCGAGATGATGCCGGAACAGCTGTGGGAGACCACGATGAACCCGGCAACCCGGACCCTGCTTCAGGTCGATATCGAGGACGCAGCCGAGTCGGATCGCCTCTTCAACGTCCTGATGGGCGACAGGGTCGAGCCGCGACGTGCCTTCATCCAGCAGCACGCCCTCGAGGTCCGCAACCTCGACGTCTGAGGTCTGGTGACAAGGTCGCCGGACCGGGGCACGAGATCTGCATGCGCTCGCCCACTCGCCTTGTCGCCGTTCTCGCCACGCTGGCCGGCTGTGCGGCCGTGGGTACCAATGCCGCACCCAAGCTGAACTCGCGCCTCGACACCGGACCCGGCATCATCCTCGCCACCGGTACGCCCGGACCGGCACAGCCCGCAGCCACATCCCCTGCGGTCGGGGGCATCCTCGTCAATGCGTCCGGACAACCCCTCGCCGGTGCCTCGGTCAAGGCCTTCGATGCCCTCGTAAGCAACAGCGCCGGGAGCCTCGTCGGCAACAACGCCGGCAGTCTCACGGCCCCGGCCCGCCGCATCGCCGCCAACGAGGGACTCACGGCCGCCGATGGCAGCTTCCTCCTCACCCTGCCCGCGACCGGTACCTACAACCTGGAAGGCGACAAGGGCGGAACACTCAAGGTCTTCGTGCGCGGCATCGCCGTCGCCAGCAAGGACATCAAGCAGATCGGCAGCCAGGTCATGACACCGCCCGGCATCCTCTCGGGTACCGTACGCGACAGCAAAGGCACACGCGACCTGACGGGCGCCCAGGTCTTCATCCCCGGCTCACCCTACAGTGCATTCGCCACCGCAGCAGGCAACTACACCCTGGGTGCTGTCGCCGCAGGAAACTACGATCTTCGTGCCATACACCCCACGCTGGGCGACGCACGCAGCCTCGCTGCCGTGGCCGTCACGTCCGGCAAGACCACGCAAGCACCCGAACTGGTCCTCGCCACCGACGAAGCACGTGTCGACAGGCTCGTAGACCTTGACTCGGGTGCCACGACCTCCATCGCGGCACCCGGAGCAACCCTCGTTCTGGAAGGCGTGGGCTTCGGGGCCGACAGGGGAAGGGCCTTTATGCTCGAAATCGGAGGTACCCTCGTCACGGCAGCTACCCGGTCGTCCGATACACGCATCGAGGCGCGCGTGCCCTCCAGTGCACAGTCGGGAGACCTCGTCCTGCGCGTCGATGCGACAAACGCCAAGGCCGTGCCCCTGCGTGTCATCAAGACCCTCGCATGGCGACGCACCACCTGGCGCATGGGCGTCGGCGATACCCTCGACCCATGGGAGCTCGCAGATGTCCGCGATACCACAGGACAATGGATCGACCTTGCCGCTACAGGACCAGGGCCCATCACCCTCACGGCATCGCCGGCCACACGAATCACGCGGTCCGGAACGGATGACGCACCGCGCGTCCAGGCACTCGCCACCGGAACCGCGACCCTCGGACTCAAGGCCGGCAGCCTCACGGGCGCCAGCGTTGCCGTTACCGTCGGGGCGGCGGGGACGGGGGACCAGATCGCCCTGCTCCAGCCACGTCCGGGAACCACGCCTGCCCCCTCGAACCTGGTTCGTGACGGTGAAGTCACGGTGACGGCAGAGTCAGGTGAAGTGCTGATCCGCAACCCCCTCAACCAGTGGGCCATCTTCGACCTGACGGAGGCAGCCGGTGCCATCGCCACGCCACCCCCTGACACCCAACGCTTCTACGAGGCGTGGCCAACAGCCGCACTGATGGTCCGATCCGGCGCCAACCTGCACGTTCTGGGCGGCAGGAAAGGTTTCCTCCTGGCGCCGAAGCAGGATCTGGCGCTCAGGGTCAACGCGCTGCCGGGCGCGTCCGGCAGCCTGCCGTCCCGCACCGTGCGCTGGACCCTGGCGCAGGCCTTCTCACTTGACGACAGCGAGACGGCGACTTCCTCCGATCGGGTCGTGACCTTGGCGGCTTCATCCAGCTCCGGCATCAACGTGCCCCTGCCCGATCGGTTCTTGCGCAAGGTGGTCCGAATCCGGGCAGCAGGTGATTGGGGCCTGCACGGAAATGACTTCAAGGGGCCCGATGGCCAAGGCAACCCCGGAATTTGCACGACGCCGTGCTACGGAACCGTGCCGGAATCGGCCCTGGTCCGGGTCGAATCCGGGCAGCGGCTGGATGACGACTGGGCGACCAATCCGACAACCTTCGTCGGCTCGGACGCGGTGCTCCTCGTCGAATCAGGCGAAGCGCTGACCTTGCGGATGCAAGATGGCCTGTTCGGGGATAATCGCGGGGCCTTGTCGATCTGGTGGGACGTCCTCTGGGTCGAACCCTGACGAGGCGAGGGGGCGTCAGGCGAAGGGATCGAAGACTTCGTCCAGCATCCGACCGGGGATGGTCGCCTTCATGCCGGCCAAGTCCGTCTTGCCGTACTGGTCCGCAAACACACCCTTGCCCATGTAAATGAACCAGTGGGGTCCATAGGCGAGGTTTGTCGACATGGGGTCCGCCCCGGGCGAGCGGTTCGCGTAGACCACCATGCCGGGCCGCAGACTTCCCTGGCGCATCATGGCACTCAGGTGGTCGAGGGACTTCCAGCGATGCTCCTTGGTACCGTTCGCCGACCAGACATCACGCCCACCGGCCCGGGTCGCCACGTGCCATGCAAAGCGGAAGCACTCGCGCGCACGGCCCGCGAAGGGATTGCCACGGAAGCCCTGCTCGAGGGCAGGTTCAACCCCGGACTTGCGCGGACCCGACGCAGCTGCCGAGAAGGACAGGAGATCCCCGGCTGCAGCTGCCGGCGCAGGATTGGCCTTGGTGAGACGGGGGCTCCGGGTCGCGAGGGCCAGCCAGGTCTCGGGGCCCACAATGGCATCCTGGAAAAGTCCGACCGCCTTCTGGAAAGCCCGGACGGCCGCCTCGGTCGCAGCGCCGAAGACGCCATCCACCGTCAGGGCGGAGCCAAGCGCGTTCAACCGCTGCTGGAGCGCCCGGACGGCCGAACCGACCGAGCCTGCCGTCAGGACAGGCTTCACGTCACCCGTCCGAAAGCCGAGGTTGAGGGGCTTGGCCACAACGGATTGGGCGGCTTGAGTGTGCATGGTGCGCTCCTGGGCGGGGGAAAGGGTCGAGACTTCCCGAGGGAGAGGGCCGTTCCAAATTCTTCATCGCCCGGATCGCCCGCTCAGGCGGTTAAGAAACAAACGAGGCTACGGTAAAGGATCCACCAAGAACACGTGCCCCGTCCCCGAGAGCCGCTCGCGCATGACGGCAAGGGCCGCCTCCCCCTCATCACACCCCCACGACCGACGCCCCAGGCGGTGCGCGGCAAGCAAGGTCGTCCCCGAGCCCGCATACGGATCGACGACAAGGTCCCCGGGTTCCGTGGCCATCGCGACGAGGCGCTCGAGCAAGGCCAGCGGCTTCTGGGTCGGATACCCGGTGGACTCCCGGTAGCGCGCGCTGTTCCTGATCTCGGGGATATCGGTCCAGACCGACCGCAGCAGATGCCCCTCGAGCGTGAAAGCCACGTCATCAGACGCTGGCGAACGGCCATGACGTCGTGTCCATTGGCGGACCATCCGGGCGTAGGTCGTGGCCTCGACGGCCAATCTGCCGAAGGTCACCCGGCCTCTGTCATCGGCATGCCTGCGCCAACGCTGCTCCATCGAGGAACTGGGGGCCTCACTCCGGGGCGGATGAAAGACATGGTCCGGGCCATTGGCAAACCACAGCAACACGTCGTGCTTGCGGGCCAACTGGCGCCGAGCCTGCGCCAAGGCGCCGGCACCATAGGCCCAGATGACTTCGTTCAAAAAACCGCCCGGGAAAACCTCCTCAAGGACAAAACGGGCGGCATGCGCCATGCGATGGTCCAGTTGCAGGAAGATGGTGCCGGCCGGCAACAAGGCCTCCTTGAGAAGGCGACACCGGACCTCGAGGCCCCTGAGCCACGCATCGGGATCGTTGTCCGGGTCACGATAGGCCACGGCTTCACCGATCCGGAAGATCCCTCCTGTCAGGTAGGGCGGGTCCAGGTAGGCCATCCGTACCGAGGCCGGTGGCAATGAGGCCAGAAAAGCAAGATTGTCCCCGGACCATACGAGGTCGTCGGGGACAACTTCAGGACGCCACGAAGGCAACGCGGGCAACGATTCACCCTGACCGCGCCACGACAGCTTCATGACGAGGCGGATACCGCCTGGTTCAGCGGGTCTTGTGGAACCAGGGCTCCAGTTCGACCTTGCCCGGTGCACCCAAGGCACCCCACGTACCCAGGAAGACGTAAAGCAGGCCGAGTCCGACGTGCTTCCAGCAGTCGAACATCACGACATAATCCCCGACGCTCGGGTTGACCCCGAAGAACGCCGGCGAGTACCAGGTGAAGACGCCGATGGCGATCACGCCGATGCTGCCCCACTTGTCGAGGCTGGCAAAGATGCGGGCAGCCATCAGGAGGACCACGACGGCCCCGAGCCCGAGCGTCGTCTGGGCAAGGCCGGGATAGACCTTCATCTCGATGCCGCCAAGGATGATGCCGATGACACCCGCGACGAGGGCTGCGGCACAACCCCAGACGGCGCGGTAGGTTCCAGGTTCTTCTTCGACGTCGACGTGATGATGGGGCATGAGCGGGAAAGACCTCCGGAAGCTCGTTTCCGAACGGCCCTAGTCTAGGGCATTCTCCCGCAGGCCGCCACCCTCCCCGCGTGCTACGATCCCCCCGTGAACCAGCCTCCGAGGACGCGCACGCGGACCCGCTCCCTGCCCCCGGGCGCCAAACCGCCCGGCGAGGGCCGATTGACGCTGGTGCTGTACTGGGTCTTTCTCATCATCTGCGCCGGCGGCGCGTTTGCGGGGGGCTTCCTCTTCACCTACGGCTACACCAGCGGCGTGGCCAAGCGCGACATCGCCCCCGGCCTGACGCCGCCGCCCATCATGAAAGAGACGCCCTACCCGGTCTGGACGCCTCCCACGCCCTCGCCGTCGCCCACCGCAGACCCGCTCTTCGCGACGGATCCCGAGGCATCGGAAGCGCCCTCTGGCGAGACACCCGAGCCTGCCCCACGCGCGACGCGGCGGCCGACACCCGCGCCGGACGATGACGAGGGCCTGCTGAGCACGGGCACGCTCAATACGCCGACACCCGCCCCGGAAGAGGTCTACCGCGTCTGGGTGGGCCAGTACGAACAACGCGAGGCCGCCGAGGACATGATCCTCGAACTGCAGGCAGCCGGGGTCCAGGCCGTCGTCGTGTCCGACGGACGCTTCTACAGGGCCCAGATCGGGGCCTACACCAGCAGGGAACGGGCACTCGCCGTCGCCGAGGAAGTCAACCTCAAGGGTTACGGCGTCATCATCCGGCACTAGCCCCGGCGCTGGTGTAGCATGGCCGTTGTCCCCCGGCCCTCCTGGAGCATCCCGATGAGCCCGAACGACCTCATGGACAAGGTGGTCTCCCTGGCTAAGCGCCGGGGCCTGATCTTCCAGTCTTCCGAGATCTACGGGGGCCTGGCTTCCTGCTGGGACTACGGGGCCTATGGTGTCCTGCTCAAGAATGCCGTTAAGGCCGCGTGGTGGCGCTCGGTCGTCCAGGAGCGGGACGACATGGTCGGCCAGGACGCCGCCATTCTGATGCGCCCCGAGGCCTGGGTAGCTTCCGGGCACGTCGCGACCTTCTCCGATCCGCTGGTCGATTGCCGGACGTGCAAGGCCCGCTTCCGTGCGGACAAGCTCGAGGACGTGCAGTGCCCCGAGAAGCCCAGCAAGTGCCCCGGCCAGCACAACGCCTGCGACCTTACGGAAGCCCGCAGCTTCAATCTCATGTTCAAGACCTTCATGGGCCCGGTCGAGGAGTCGGCCGCGACGGTTTATCTCAGGCCGGAAACCGCGCAGGGCATCTTCGTCAACGCGAAGAACCACATGAACACGACACGCCGTCGCCCGCCCTTCGGCGTGGCCCAGATCGGCAAGGCCTTCCGCAACGAGATCACGCCGGGCAACTTCACCTTCCGCACGCGCGAGTTCGAGCAGATGGAGATCGAATACTTCTGCCCGCCCGACCAGTCGGACGCCCACTGGGATGCTTGGGTCGAGGCCCGCTACCAGTGGTATCTGAACCTCGGACTCAAGGCCGATCGCCTGCGTCGTCGGGCACAGGGCAGCGACGAGCTGGCCCATTACGCCAAGGCGACGGTCGACATCGAATACCTGTTCCCCTTCGGCTGGTCGGAACTCGAGGGCATCGCGCATCGGGGCGATTACGACCTACGCCAGCACGCGGAGCACAGCGGTCAGGACATGAGCTTCTTCGACGACGCCACCCGGGAGCACTGGGTGCCCCACGTCGTGGAACCCTCTGCGGGTGCCGACCGTGCGACGCTGGCCTTCCTGGTGGATGCGTATGACGAGGAGACCGACGAGAAGGGGGAAACACGCGTCGTCCTGCGGTTCCATCCCCGCCTCGCGCCCATCAAGGTCGCCATCCTGCCCCTCTCCAAGAAGACCGAGCTTGCTGAGCCGGCATCGCGAATCGCAGCCGCCATGCGGACGCGGTGGACGGTCGAGACGGATACGACCGGCTCCATCGGCAAGCGCTACCGCCGTCAGGACGAGATCGGTACCCCTTTCTGCGTGACGATCGACTTCGAGAGCCTCACCGATCACGCCGTGACGGTTCGGGAACGCGACTCGATGCAGCAGGTCCGGGTCGGCATCGACCAGCTCGAATCGTGGCTCGCGGAACGCCTCGAGCCTCCGACCCGCCAGTTGGGGGCCTCGTGGATCTTCCCCGCAGCGGTAGGCGGCCAGGCCTGAGGCATCCGGTCTTGCGCGCCCTACCGTCCCGCCTCATGCTTGCGGCAGCGCTGCTTCTGGGCTTGGCCACGCTCGCCCCGCCCCCCCCGCTGGCCCTCGCGGCACCGGCTCCCGCGCGCGAGGTGCTGCGCATCGGTTTCGTCCCCTCGGACAAATTCGACGAAATGTTCCGCAAGGTGGCGCCGCTGGTCGCCGACTTGTCCCGCCGTCTTGGTGTGCGCGTCGTGCCCTTCGTGGCCACCGACTACACGGGCGTGGTCGAGGCGATGGCCAATCGCAAGCTCGATGCCGCGTTCCTGGCGCCGCTCGCGTACGTCTTCGCAGAGCAGAAGGCGAGGGTAAGGCTGATGCTCAAGGCGGTCCGGAACGGCCGCCAAGTGTTCTACTCCGCCATCATCGTCCGCAAGGAGAGTCCAATCCGCAAGCTTGACGACCTGCGCGGCCGGACGTTCGCCTTCGGCGATCCCCTGAGCGTCGCGGGCACCATCTTCCCCTCGGCGCTGCTGCGCACCAACGGCATCGACCCGGACAGCGACCTGCGGCGGCTACCGGGCGGCGGACACGACGCCACGGTGCTCGCCGTACTCCACGGCAAGGCTGAGGCCGGGGCCGTGTTCTGCAACGATCCACAAGGTAAGGAAGGGGCTTGGACCGTCTTCCTGAAGAAACCCGAGGAACGCCAGGCCTTCAGGACCATCGCCGTTTCCAAGGCCATTCCCAACGACGTCTTCTGCGTGCGCCCGGACCTCACGCCGGGCTTGGCCAAGCGACTGAAGTCGGCCTTTCTCGACATGGGTCGTACCCCCGAGGGCCGCCGCCGCTTCAAGGAGATCTACAACATCGACGCCTTCGTCGAGGCCAGGCCCTCCGACTACGACAGCGTCCGCGAAGCCCTCGCGGGCATGAATCGACGTCCATGAGCCGCCAGCCTACGAGCATCCTGCTGCCCCGGGACGCGGACCTCATTCAGGTCACCGGCCTGCACAAGACCTATCCGGGTGGCCAGGAGGTGCTCAAGGGCGTGGATCTGGCCTTCCGGCCGGGGGAGTTTGTCGCCATCCTGGGCCTGTCGGGAGCAGGCAAAAGCACGTTCCTGCGCTGTCTGAACCGCCTCGTGGAACCGACCTCGGGCCGCATCCTGGTACCGGGCATGGTGGTCGATCGTCCCGCCGATGCCGTTGTCGACATCGTCCGTGTCAGCGGTCCGGAACTGCAACGCTGGCGCAGGCGCGTCGGCATGGTGTTCCAGCAGTTCAACCTCGCGAAGCGCTTGTCCGTCATCGACAACGTCCTCTCGGGAAGCCTGGGCTACGCCCATCCCATGCTCAGTTCGCTCCGCATGTTCAGCGACCAGGAACAAGCCCGGGCACTGCGCAACCTCGACCGCGTGGGCCTGCTGCCCTTGGCCTATCAGCGGGCGGACGCCATCTCGGGCGGCCAGCAGCAACGGGTCGCCATCGCCCGTGCCCTGATGCAATGTCCCGCGATGATCCTGGGCGACGAACCCGTTGCCTCGCTCGACCCCAAGCTCTCCTTGTCGATCCTCGAGTTGATGCGCAACATCTGCCGTGAGGACAACATCACTGTGCTGGTCTGCCTGCACGTGCTGGAGCTGGCCAAGCGCTACGCGGACCGCGTCATCGGGTTCGCAGGCGGGCAGGTCGTCTTCGACGGACCACCCGACAAGCTTGACGACCTCTCGATCCGGCGCATCTACCAAGCCAAGACGGAAGAACTGCGGGGGTTCTCGGTATGAGGGGCGCCACCGACCAGTATCTGGATCTGCCCCGGCCACCACGATCCACGGGCAAGCGCCTGGTGGTGACGCTGTCCGTGCTCGCGGTCCTGGCGTGGGCCTTCCTGGGTACACAGTTCAACCCGGCGGAACTGGTCGCCGGCCTGCCCAAGATGGCGGACATGGCCAAGCAAAGCTGGCCGCCGGACTGGGGGCGCCTTTTCGACCCCGCCGACTACCACCTGCCCGAGGAACTGACGTGGCAGCAGACCCTGTTGCCCGGCCCCCTGACGCAAGACCAGCAGGACATCCGGGATGCCTGGTGGTCCAACACGTGGCCCCAGACGATCCTCGGGGGCACCATCCAGACCATCCAGATGGCAATCGCGGGCACGGCCCTCGCGGCGCTGTTCAGCTTCCCATTGGGCTTCCTCGCGGCACGGAACACCTCGCCCCACCCCTCCGTGTATTTCGGAGTCAAGGTCGTCGTGAACGTCCTGCGAAGTATCCCGGACTTCGCCGTCGGCCTCGTCCTGATCTCGGCCATCGGCCTCGGGCCGTTCACGGGCGTATCCGCACTGGCGTTCGCCACCACGACCGTGCTGGTCAAGCTTTTCAGCGAGGCCATTGAGAACATTGACCAAGGTGTCGTCGAAGCCATCCAGGCCACGGGCGCCAACCGCTTTCAGGTCTACTCCTTCGCCGTGGTCCCCCAGGTCATGGCCGACTTCATCAGCTTCGTCATCTACCGCTTCGAGGCCAACATCCGAGCAGCGACCGTACTCGGCCTGATCGGTGCCGGCGGCATCGGCCTGCTGATGAACGCGGACTTCCGGACCTTCCAGTATCAGCAGGCGGCCGTAAGCGTGCTGGTCCTCATCGTGCTCGTCCTCATCGTGGACTTTGCCAGCGCGCGACTTCGCCGGATGGTGCAGTGAGTCAGGCCCCCGGGCGCATCGCGGCTGCCGCGCTGGTCCCGACGCTGCTGGTCGGCCCCGTGCTGGCCGTGACGTTGGCCACGATGACCTGGCCGCAGCGACCGGCCGAAGCACTCTTCGTGCCCATCGAGGCCCTTGGTGTCGGCCTGCCGGCACTGCTTTTGGCCGGGCCGGGCAATCTGGCCGCCCGACTTGGCCGCAGCGGCTGGACCGCATGCCGCCCTTCAGCCGTCGTTGCGGCCACGATGGGGATGCTGGGCCTCGCCATCCTGATGACCTATGGCCAGATGGCCTGGAGCCTGCTGACCGGCCTCGCGATGCCCGAAGGTCTCGCCGACCTGATGACCATCGACGGCTTCGGCCCCAAACTGGCCTGGCTGGCCGTCGGTGCCGTCATATTGCCCGGCTTGTGCGAGGAGATGGCATTTCGCGGCGTCCTGCAGCGTGGCCTCTTCCGCATCCACGAGGCCCGTGACGGCATGCCGTGGGCGCGCATCGCCGCCGTCACGGCCATGTTTGCCGCCTTTCACCAAGATATGTATGGCCTTCCCAGCTATCTCGTCCTAGGTGCGTGGCTCGGACTTGTGGCTTGGCGGACCGGTTCCTTGTGGCCCGGCGTCGTGGCCCACATGGCCAACAATGGTCTCGCACTCACGCAGGCCAACCTGCTCGAGGACCCATGGTGGCTTGCCCACGTCGCCTTGCTCGCACCCACGGGCCTCGCGGCTGCCGTGGCAGCCGGATGGTGGTTGTTCAGGCCTGCGAGGCCGGTACCGAATCCGTAAGGCCGAACAACTCCTGGATCACGCGGGCGTGATCGTCCGCACCGGCTTCGGCGTGATGCCTGAGGCCAACCGTGGGGACGTGCAGGAACTTGGTGCCAATCACGCGCGTCAGTTCGGTAATGGCGGAGACCTGGTCGGGCGCCAGCGTGGCGCCATGGCGTTCGAGGAAACGCGTCAGTTCCGCGTGGCGGACGGACTCGTACATGTCCCGAAGAGCGGCGATGGTAGGGCCGACCTTCTGGATCTGGACGGAGGCGTGGAATCGCTGGGCCGCATCGAGGACGATGGTCTCGGCGGCCGGAAGCCAGGTGGCCCGGTCCGCCCGGTTGCGTTCGGTCAGGGAGGTCAGCGCGTCGATGTCGAAAAGTGCGACGCCGGGCAAGGTCGCCATCTCCGGATCGAGGTTTCGAGGCACGGAGACATCCAGAAGCAGCAAGGGACGTCCGGCGCGCGCAGCCATGATGGGCGCGATATCCGCCCGGTAGAGAACGTGGTGGGGCGCACCCGTGCAGCAAAGAACGACATCGGCAACCTGCAAGGCCCCTGCAAGCGCCGGGAAGGGGACGGCTTCGGCACCGAATGGTTCGGCGAGTGCTTGGGCGGACTCCGGAGTCCGGTTGGCAATCAGGATGCGCGCCGGTTGCTCGGACGAGAGTTGCCGCAAGGCCAACTCGCCGATCTTGCCGGTACCGATGACCAGGACCGTCCTGCCGCGGTAACCGCCAAGGTGTTCCCGCGCCAACTCCACGGCGGCAGCACCCACACTGACGGCTCCCTGCGCGATGGCCGTTTCGGTGCGGACCCGCCGGCCTGCCTGGATGGCCGTCCGGAACAGGGCGTCAAGCACCGGCCCGAGCGTCCCCATGCGTCGCGCTGCCATCGAGGCCTCGCGTACCTGCCCCAGAATCTGGCCCTCGCCCAAGATCTGGGATTCGAGGCCGGAAGCCACCCGCACCAGATGCAGAACGGCCTCGTCTCCCCGACGGACCCGGCACAGGCCGCGCACCTGCGCCTCGGGCAACTCGCGGCTGCGCGCCAAGGCGGCCACGAGCGTCTCCTCGAGCGCGTCCGCGTCATCTCCGACGGCATAGACCTCGGTCCGGTTGCAGGTGGAGATCAGCGCCAACTCTGCAGCCACGCCTTCCTCGTGCCACGTGGCCAAGGCGGTGGCAGCATCCGGGCCGGAGAACGCCAACCGCTCGCGCAGTGCGACGGGTGTCGTGTCGTGGCTCAGGCCGATGAGGAGAAGGGGCATGAATAGGTTCGCTGACGGCCACACAGCCGCTGATGACTATTATAGGACGAACCGGACGACATCGTCGTCCGCAAGAAGCCGCATGCCGGGCAGGACAGTCCCCATGGTATCCTGAAATAGCCTGTCCGAGCCCTTTCGATCTGCTTTTCCGGAATAATTCCCATGGCCGACGGCCCTTCCACTCCTGCTACGGACGACTCTGCCCCGCTCGATCGGGAGCAGGAAGCCGAAGTCCGTGGCCCCGAAGCATGGGTCACCTTCCGGAACGGATTCATTTCCTTCTGGGCCAGCATCAAGCTGGCTGTGGTCCTCATCTGCGCCATCGCCGCAGCGTCGACGTTGGGGACGATTGTGCCGCAGGGCGGGCCGGAAGACGTCCTGGCCCTCGAAGAGATGTCGCTGCGGACACGCGAATTCCTCATCGGGATCCAGGCCTACAACGTCTACTACTCGGCGTGGTACCTGACGCTCCTTGGCTTGTTCTTTCTGAACCTGGCGGTCTGCACCTACGTTCGAGTCTGGCCGCGCCTGCGCTTCGCGCTCGCCCGCCCCCGCGACCTGCCCATCCCCGCCAGGGACCACATGCCGGATCAGGTGCGGTTCGCCGATGCCACGGCCGACCAGGTGGCCCAAACCCTGCGCCGCCGCGGCTACCGCGTCTTCCCTGCCAAGGAAGGCTTTGTCGCCGATCGCAACCGCCTTTTCCGATTCGCGGCAATGGTCGTGCACCTGGGCCTGTTCATGATTCTTATCGGCGGCATCACCGCCGGTCTCACGGGATACAAGCACAGCTTCCCCCTGCTGCCCGGCGAGTCGATGCCGACGCGCAAGGCCTTCGAGGACGCGCGCACCCGCGGCCGCCTGACGCCGTTGCCCGACGACTTCAAGGTCCGACTCGACAAGTTCTGGACCACGCGCTACCCCGACGGCAGCGTCAAGCAGTTCTACTCGACCCTCTCCGTCATCGAGGACGGCAAGGCGATGTTGACACGCACCATCAAGGTCAATGAGCCCCTCGAATACAAGGGGACCACCTACTACCAGTCGTTTTACGGCATCGGCGGCGAGATCCTGACGGTTGCCCGCGGCATCGAGTCGCGCATCATCCTGGGCAACCAATCGGCCTCGACCAAGCTGCAAGGCTTCATTACCCAGCGCTTCATGCTGGGCAAGCAGGAAGTCTTCGCCTACAACACGGGCAAGGGCGACCATTTCGAAATCCTGACCTTCCCGATGCTGGGCTACCTCGGGGATGCCCGGCCCGGACAGGCGATGACCGGGGGCGGCCACAGCGTCGCGGTCAAGCGCGTGCTCGCAAGGCCCGGCGTCGCCTCAGTTCGCCTGAACGTGGGTGGCAAGCCACTCGTCGTGCCCGTCGAATCGGCCAGCCGATTCAAGATGCAGGGCTATATCACCCGCCAGATCGTGTTCGGCAGCCGCAAGGTGTTCCTCTTCGTGCCCGGACCGGACCAACCGATTCAGGTGGTGGATCTGGACTCAATCGCTTCGCTGGGCACCCTGACACCCGGGGCCCGCAAGGCCTTCGGCGGCGTGGGGGTGCGCTTCGACGGCACCGTCCAGGATGCCGCCGGCGGCGGCCCCGTGGCAGCCGAACTCGTCATCGACGGCCAGGCGCAGGTCCTGAGGATGGTCGAACTGGAGCGGACGGGCTTCCGCGTGCAAGGCGCCGCGTCGGACCCCGTCGAGATCGGGGGACGCGACGTGGTGGTCATGCAGTCGGCCGAACCGCCGGGCTCGCCCCTGTGGATCCTGGACGCACGGGACAGCACGGCGCTGGCCGTCATGCGGCCCGGTGAACGGGCCGACATCGGCATCACCCAGGTCCGGTGGGACGGCCCGGTCTGGTTCTCGGGCCTGCAGACCAAAACGGACCCCGGCTTGCCCGTCATCTATGCGGGCTTTCTGATTGTCATCCTCGGCACGATGATGGGTCTCTTCAACCACGAGCAGCTTTGGGTGACAGCCCAAGACCAAGGCTGCCGCGTGGGCGCCAAGGTCAATCGGGGCCGATTCACCTTCCGACGCCACCTCGGGAAGCTTTTCGGCAGCCTGGGTGGTCAATTGCTCGACTCATCCCCGCTCGAGAAAGGAGCTGCCGCTTGAACGGCAACGAATTCGCCTCGCTCGACCGCCAGGCAACCGGCATGGTCGACCCCCAGAATTGGATGGTCATCCTCGATGGCCGCCTCGTCCTGGCCACGCTTGTCCTCGCCGGGCTCGCGACATTGGCTTTCATCCTGCGCCTGGCCACCGGGAAAGCCATGCCTGGCCGCATCGGGCAGGGACTGCTCGGCCTCGCCGCCCTGACCTCGTTGGGGCAGCTCATCGACCGCTACGCCTACATGATTCGGATCGATCCCCATTACTGGCCATTGTCGAACCTCTTCGAGTCCGTGATGTTCGTGGTCTTCGCGATTCTGGCGATCCATCTCGTCATCGATCGGACCTACAAGGCGCCGGGCTTCGGCCTTGTCTCGGCTGGCCTCGTCACGATCATCATCTCGCTGGCCTCGTTGCTGCCGCCCAGGCTCCGTGACGCCTCGCCCCTGGTGCCCTCGCTGCAAAGCTACTGGATCAAGATTCACGTCACGCTGATGCTCGTCAGCTACGCCGCCTTCGCGTTGTCCTTCGTGGCGGCCGTGCTGTACCTGTTCTTCCACTACCGCAACCAGTTCCTGCAGCCCCGCTCGATTGGCGCCATGGCAGCCCGGCAGCCAGAGAACCACACGGCGCTCATGGACTTGCTGGATGAACTGACCTACAGGCTCATCATGCTCGGATTTCCCATCCTGGCTTTCGGCATCATCACCGGTGGCCTCTGGGCCAACCACGCATGGGGCACCTACTGGAGCTGGGACCCCAAGGAGACGTGGGCCCTGATCACCTGGCTCGTCTATGCGGCCTACCTCCACGCCCGGATGTCACGCGACTGGCAGGGCGCCAAGGCGGCGTGGTTCGCCGTCGCCGGCTTCGTGTCGGTGCTCATCACCTATCTGGGTGTGAACTACCTGGCAACCGGCCTGCATACCTACGGCAAGCTGCTCTAGCCGGGGGGGGCAACCTGCCGACTCTCCGGCAGGTTGCCCGCCCGGTCCCCGGGGGTTATACTTCCGGCCATGCGTGCTCCCGATCACCAAGATGACGAGCTTTTCTGGGCCTTCCGGTTGCTGGATACGGTCGTCGACCGCCAGCACCTTGATGCATCGACCCTTGCCGATGCGCTGAGAGAGCACGATTTGTGGCCCGGGTCGGCCCCGCGCCGCAAGACCCGCCTGCGTCCCGAGGCCGTAGCCGTGCTGGCCGCGACGGTGGCTTGGCCGGCCTCCGCATGGGCGGAGGAACACCACGCCGGCGGGGGCCACAAGGACACCGCGCACCAGGACGCCGCCCATGCGGATGCTGCCAGCCACGAAGCCTCGGTCACGTTGAGCATCTCCGATGCGTCGTCCAGCCAACCGCTTTCCGGGGTTCGTGTGCTGGGCTCCGGCGGCAAGGTGCTGGGAACCACGGGGCACGACGGCCGCCTGATACTGCCTGTCGGCAACTTGGCTGATGGTGAGGTGGTGCTGGAAGGCACGGGCTATCGCAGCCTGACGAAGAAGCGCCTGAACCGCGCCAAGGCCGGCACGACGGTCTTCATCGGCCTGGTGCCCGACGCGGCGCATGATGCCCACGCCGCCAAGACGGGTGCCCACGGTTCTGCCGACCACGATGCGCATGGCAAGCCCGAGGCCAAGTCGGCCCACGCGGATGCCCACGCTGCCGGGACCGACGCCCATCCTGCGACGGCCATCAAGGTGCACTTCCCCTCTCCCACGCCGGCCCCGCGCAAGGTCGCCAAGCGTCCGCGCCCGGCCCACGGCGAGGTCATCGAGCAGAAGGCCGTCGCCCATGGGGCTCAGGCGCCACACGGTGCCGCGGCGGACCACCACGAGGGTCCCGCGACCCACAAGGCCGCCCCTGCCCATCACGACGCACCCGCTGCGCACAAGGCCGCACCCGACCATCACGATGCGCCAGCCGCGCACAAGGCCGCACCCGCACATCACGACGCGCCAGCCGCGGACAAGGCCGCACCCGCGCATCACCATGCACCGGCCGCGAACAAGGCCGCACCCGACCATCACGACGCGCCCGCTGCGCACGCGGAGGAGGCGGCACATCATGACGCCCCGACGCAGTCTGCCGGCGAGGCGAAGGGTACCGTCACGGTGAAGGCCGGCGACACACTCTGGGGCCTTGCTGCGGAGCATCTCGGGTCTGGTGAGCGCTGGCGAACGATCTGGACGGCCAATCGCGACGTACTGGCCAATCCGGGACGGCTCCGCATCGGGCAGGTCCTGTCGCTCGAGACCCACGCAGGAGGCGGCCACGCAACCGGCACCGGTCGGATCCGTGTACGTCGCGGGGACAGCCTATGGACGCTGGCGCGCAAGCATCTGGGATCAGGCAAGCGTTGGCGGACGCTCTATCGCCTGAATCGCGACACCATCGGGCGCCCGGAGCTGATCTATCCCGGTCAGAAGCTCCGACTGCCCGGCGATCCGGCCTGATCAGGCCTCGGGCGATCCCGGGTCGAACGCTGGCTCACGCAGCGTGAAGCGCTGCCGGGAACAGATGGGCACCCACTCGCAACCGGTGCACACGCGAGCCATGAGGTCCGTGTGGCTTTCATGGACCACCTCGAGGGCCTGAACCAGGTCGACGGGCTGCCCTTCCGTCCAGCCCATCGCTTCGATCATCCTGCGATCCCGAGAAGCCACCGAGGCTTGAAACCGGCAGCTCTCGGGGTTCTCGACATCCCGCAGGTGCGGACAGGCATGGCAGACAGGATCGGCCTCGGCGGTGACCAGGACTTGAGCGACGGAGCCGTCGCGAATGGCCCTCCAGACACGGGTCATCTCCCGGACGAATCCCGTGGAGTATCCCTTGCCGGCGAATGTCGTCACGCACATGACGTGGTGGGCCCTGAGCGCACCGATGCCTTCGCCTTCGCTCACAGGGCGAACGCCCACGCCAACGCACCCCGTGCCTGCAGGTCCGGCACGTGCAGGAAACCGGGCAAAAGCGGATGGAGCAGCGCCGCGCTTCCCCCCGTGATCACGCGTGGCACGCCCGGGGCAATTTCGCCCGCCAGACCCGCGATCGTGTGCGCGTGGCCACCGACCACGCCAAGCCGGATGGCGGCTTCCGTATCGGTGGCGAGCCCTGCGGCTGGCAGCGCAGCCGAAACCAGCGGCAGCCTGGCGCCGCGATCGGCGAGGGCCTGCAAGGTTGCCCCGACACCCAGCGTGATGGCTCCCCCATCAAAACTGCCCCCCGCACCGACCCGGGACAAGGTCGTGGCCGTGCCCGCGTCAACGACCAGAACGGGGCCACCCAACAGGCACCAAGCGCCCCAGGCAGCAGCCAGTCGATCCGCCCCGAGCGTCGCGGGGTCCCCGTAACGAAGCGGCATCGGCGCCTGTGTCGGCCGCAACCAACGGACGCCGACCAAGGCAGGCAGGTCCTCGGCCTCGGGGACGACGGACACGCCCACGTATCCCGGCCCGACACCCAGGACGCTGCCATCCGCCCCATCCAGCAAGCCACCCGTAGGCAGGCTCGCCACCCTCGCCAGGACTTCGTCGACGAGCCTGAACGCCTGCACGTGGGTGTTGCCGACCAAGCAAACACCCCGGGGTGCTTCAGGTGACGTCATCGTCCCCGGGGCCGACAAGGCTGGCCGCCAGAGCGCCGAGTTGTTCGGCCGAGATCTGGTAGTGGAGGTTGCAGAAATGGCACCGCACCTCGGCCTTGCCGTCCTCGGCAATCATGGCCCTGAGCTCTGCGGAACCCAGTGAAGCCAAGGCCCGATGGACCCGCTCCTCGGAGCACTGGCAATGGAAGCGCACTTCCTGACGGGAGACGAGCGTGGCGTTGAAGCCACCGAGCGCCGAAAGCGCGATGTCGTAGGGATCCGCGCCTGCACGGGCAAGGTGGCTGAAGGGCGGCATGGCCTTGACGTTCTGTTCGAGGCGCCACGCAATCTCGTCACCAGCACCAGGGAGCAACTGGACAAGAAGGCCACCGGCCACGTCCACCTCCCCCTCGCCGGAAATCTGCGTCCCCAGGGAGACTGCCGCCGGTATCTGCTCGGAATGGGCCAGATAATGCGTGAAGTCGTCACCCAACTCACCCGAGACCAGCTCGACGACACCCGTGTACGTCGCCTCTCCGGAATCATGCGTGACGTACATGAAGCCGTTGCGTCCAACAGCCTGCCCCACGTCGAGCAAGCCCCCCTCCGTGAGCGGCAAATCCAGATCCGGGTGGGCCACGTAGCCCCGGACAGAACCGTCGTGCCCCGCATCGACGAGGATGCCGCCCAGGGGCCCCTTGCCCACGACCCGGATGGTCAGGCGCCCCTGGTCCTTCATCAGCGCTGCCGAGAGGAGCAAGCCACCCGCAAGGGCGCGCCCGAGCGCCACCGAAGCTAGCGGGGAAGTCTGATGACGGCGCTGGGCCTCGTTGACCACGCCGGTACAACGCACGACAAGGACGCGAATCCGCTCGTCGGCCGCCGTGACCTTGACGAGGACGTCGGCAGCATCGGGCAAGGCAAGATCGGCCATGGGGCCCATTGTAGCAAAGGCAGGCCCGAGGCCACTGTCCCGGGGTAGGATAGGGACCATGCGCGAGGTCTTGGAGTGGTGTCTCGATGCGTGCGCAGCGAAGCATGTCACCTATGCCGATGGTCGATTTGTCAGGACCCAGTCCGAGGCGATCAACGTGGTCAATGGTGATGTCACGCGCCTGTCCTCGGAGGAAAGCGTCGGTCTGGGCGTCCGGGTGCTGGTGGATGGCGCGTGGGGATTTGCCGCGACCTCGGACCTCGGACGCTCACGGGTCGAGGCCGCCTCGACCCGTGCCATCGCCATCGCACGGGCCGCCAGCCATGGGCGCCGTCCGGGACTCAGCCTGGGCCCACCTGTCCGAAGCCGCGGTCACTGGCAGACGCCATTTCTCGTCGACCCCTTCACGGTGCCCCTGGGCGACAAGCTGGCCCTGCTCTGCGAAGCCGACGATGCCATGGCCAGGGTCTCCGGCATTCGCGTCCGGCAGGCGATGATGGCTTGGGATCGGCACCACAAGTTCTTCGGCAACACGGAAGGAGCCTTCGTCGAACAGACGCTCACCGAAGTCGCCTGCGCCCTCGAGGCCCGGGCCGAGGTCGAAGGTCGCTCTGCCGCCAGGTCCTATCCGGATGCCCGCGGCCACCACGGATGGACGGGAGGCTACGAGCACGTGCTGGGCCTCGATCTTGTCCGCAACGCCCCCCGCATCGCCGAGGAGGCCGTACGGTTGTGCACGGCGCCGGCGGTTTCTCCGGGCCGAACCACCGTGGTGCTGGATGGGTCGCAAATGGCCATCCAGCTGCATGAGTCGCTGGCCCACGCCGCCGAGCATGACCGCATCCTGGGCCAGGAACTTTCGTTCGCGGGCGGCAGCTTCATCGGACCCGAGGATGTCGGGCGGCTCGATCTGGGCAACCCGCTGGTAAATGTCTGGGCGGACGCCACCACGCCCGGGGGGCTGGGGACCTACGGATTCGACGACGAGGGCGTGCCGGCGGGTCGCTTCCCCCTGTTCGTCGCCGGGCGCCTCGAGGGCCTGCTGGGCAACCGGGAAACGGCCGCGCTTGCCGGCCACGTGCCCGGCGGCGTGGCGCGCGCGGCCGGATGGAACCGCCTGCCGCTGATCCGGATGCCGAACATCCACCTCGAGCCGGGCGACCACCCGTCCCTGGAGGCGCTCATCGCGGACGTCGACGAAGGCATTTACATGGCAACCAACCAGGCGTGGTCCATCGATGATCGACGGGAAGACTTCCGCTTCGGGACCGAGATTGCCTGGGAGATTCGCAAGGGCCGGCTCGGTCGCATGCTGTCCCGGCCCGGCTACCAAGGCAGGACCCAGGACTTCTGGCGGACGCTCGATGCCCTCGGTGGGCCGGAGACCTGGAACCTCTGGTCCGTGCCGCATTGCGGCAAGGGACAACCGAGGCAGTTCGCCCGTGTCAGCCACGGGACACCCGCAGCCCGCTTTCGTGACGTCAAGGTCGGCGCATGACCACATCCGGTCCGAGCCTGCCGTGGGACGAGGCAACGCTGGCAGCCATCACGGCCGAGGCCCTCGCGCTCTGTCACGCTGACGAAGCCGAGATCATCCTCATGGGGACGGATCATCACCTCGCCCGGTTCAGCCAGGGCGTCATCCGCCAACACACGAGCGAGACCTCCCTTGAACTGCGCGTCCGGGCCATCCGGGGCAACAGCGTCGGCATCGCCACCACCACGGACTTGACACGCTTCGGCATCGAGCGCGTGACGCACAGGGCCGCCGCCATGGCCGCCATACAACCGCCGGCCCCCGGATACCCCGGACTGGCCACGCCTGCAGCCGTGGCGTGCATCCCGGAAACCTGCCATGCGGCTACCCTGCACGTCGCGCCGGATGACCGGGAGAACGCCGTGAACAAGCTCATGGCGGTCATTGCCGAAGAGGGTGGCGAGGCATCCGGCCACCACGCCACAGAGGGTCGTGTACTGGCCGTGCGGAACTCCCGTGGCGTCTGGGCGCACCATCTCGGTACGCGCGCCGAATGGTCCGCGGTGGCCAGCATCGACGAGGCGAGCGGGTACGCCGCGCGCCTGAGTCCGGACCACCGGACGATTCGCCCCGATGACCTCGGCATCGAGGCCCTCACCCGCGCTTTGGCCGGTCAACCCGTCGCGCCGCCGGCCGCCGGTCGGCACCGGGTGATGCTCGAACCCTATGCGGTAGCCGACCTCCTGACCCTGCTTGCGTATATCAGCTTCGGTGCCACTGCTGTCGCGCAGGGCACCTCTTTCCTCGCGTCGTCCGGGCGCGAGCGGGTCGTGTCACCTGCCGTGACGCTGCGCGACAACGGTCTGGACCCGGCCATGCCGGCCATGCCTTTCGACCATGAAGGCGTCCCGCGGCAGATTGTCGACCTGCTACGGGAGGGACTTCCGGGCACCTGCGTCCATGATGCGCGGTCGGCTCGCCAAGCCGGGCTCGTGTCGACCGGCCACGCCCTGCCGCCACCGAATCCCTACGGCCCCTTTCCCGTGCACCTCGACATGCAGGCCGGGACGCACGACCGCGAGGCCATGCTGTCTGCCCTGGGAGATGGCCTGCTCATCACCAGATTCCATTACATGTCGGTTCTGGACCCTCGCGCCACGCGCATCACGGGTTTGACGCGGGATGGTGTCCTGCAAGTCCGGGACGGCCGAATCGTGGGGGCCCACCGCAATGCCCGTTTCACGCAGGGCATCCTCGACATGCTGATGGGCGTCGTGGCAATCGGTCGGGAGACCTTCCTGCAGGGCAGTTTCCTGGGCTGCGTGCGCTGTCCGGCCCTCGTGATCGAGGGCCTCGACCTGGAAGGTTGAGGCCCTCGACGGAAACGCCTGGCAGCTTCAGAGACGACGACGAACGCCGCTGTCCAGATCGACTTCCCAGTCACTGTGGCGCAGCTGGCGCTCACCATGCTCGATGAAAGCGAGCCGGTAATGGATACGCCGCTTGACGGGCTTGAAACCGACCACCTCGGCCAAGGCCGGGTCGAAACCCTCCGACTCCAGATCGGCCAAGGCCAGGTGTGGCGTCAGAAGCACACCCTTGTCTGCGGTCACGGGGTCGAACGCGGACAAGACGCCGCCTTCGGCATCGCGGGTCTGGCGAGATCCCTCGATCGCCAGCAAATACCCATCGGGCGTCCAGGACAGGCGCTTCCAGATGTAATGGGCCGCGGCCTGGGGGACGGCAATACGACGGGCGGCCTTGCGCTCGTAGACGGTAACCGCATTGGGCCGATCAGCCAAGGTGGCGTCAAGGACCGCTACGAACCGCCGGTCCGGAGAGATGCGGATCTCGCCACCTGCCGCCACTCGGGCACCAAGAGAGGCCACGGGGTCGCCCGCCGAGGCGGGAAGAAGATCGGGAATCCAGAGGCGCTCACCCGCCTTGGGGGTCGATCCCTGAATCGAAGGATTGCGCCGCATCAGCTCGGCGAGCGGTACGCCGCTGGCACGGGCGATGGCATAGAGCGTGTCCTGCGGCTGCAGCACGTAGGCAAAGGCGGGGCCGCGGCCGGGGCGCTCGTGGCCCTGGGCAGAAGGTGCCCGGAGCTTGCGCGCCGACAGCCTGCCACTGTCGATCGGCATCAGGTGTGCGGTAGCCAAGGTGTGCCTCCTGTCCCGGAGAAGGGAACACCGGTTCTATCGCAGGTCCCGGAGAGCGGCTGACGTCCAGAGGTGCTAAGTTATGCTTAAGCTTGAAGGCTGTCTGGTTAAGCGCGGAGGACCCTGCCCATGATGACCCTCTACCAGTTCGAGAGTTGCCCCTACTGCCAGATGGTGCGGCAGCGGATGAGCGACTTGCTGCTGACTTACGTCTGCATCAACATTCCCAGGGATCGCAGCAAGCGCCAGCAGGTCATCGACGTTTCCGGCCAGCCGACCGTCCCGGTCCTGGTCGACGGGGACATCGTCCTATCGGACGAAGAGGACATCCTGCGCCATCTCGACGCCCACTACGTCAGCAAGGCGGGGTAACTGAGGCCCGGAGGCCGTTCAGTCGGCCGCGTGGATGCGCATGAACCCGGGATTCTCGGCCCGCATCGCACGGTTCAACCCGGCACCGAGGAAACCTCCCAGCCACGCCCCCAGGCCCGGCACCCGCGCTGCCGTACCCAAGGCGCCACCCAGCGCTGCACCGGCAACAGCGCCCGCAACCATCGGGGCGATGCCCTGCTTTTCGACATGAACGACAAGCCCTCGCCGCCCATCGATCTCGGCCTCTTGGCCGGGCCTGAAATCCGTGGCGATGTGGCTGCCCGAGGCGACCCAGCCGTCCTGCCCGACCTTGATGAAGACATCATCGACGTTGTTGCGATGGGCTTGGGCCAAAGCGGCCTCGGTCCGGCCCTCGACCAGCTTCACGACATGACGGTCCTGCACGGGGCGGCCGGCGAAACGGATCTGGGGCATTAAGGGTCCTCCGAAGCCTCGACGACCCCATGGTTGTCGGCTGGCTTGCGGCCGACCCCGTCATGAATAGGTCGAGCCTTGGCTAAGCTACGACCATGGAGCGCCTCAGCTCCTCGGCCTTGTCACCGCCACACCAGTGCTCGACCAGTGCCAAGGCAAAGGCCATGGCCGTTCCGGGCCCGCGGCTGGTAACGAACGGTCCGTCGATGACGACGGCATCCTCCCGATAGTCCGTCCCGACCATCGCCTCGTGGACGCCGGGCCACGAAGTCGCGGCGCGCCCCTCGAGCAGGCCCAGGCCGGCGAGCACCGTCGGGGCCGCGCAGATGGCAGCGGTCCACCGGCCGGCCGCCACATGCCGCCGGAGCAGAGCGGCAAGGCCGTGATTCTCAGCCAGCCGTCGGGTCCCCCCTCCCCCGGGCAGGACGATGGCATCGAAGACCTCATCGCATACGGCATCCAGGGATTGCCCGGCGTGAACCGGCAGGCCGTGGGCGCCGACCACGGGGTCAGGGGAAAGACCGGCCGTCACCACGTCAAGGCCCGCCCGCCGCAAGACATCGAGCACGGTCACGGCCTCGATTTCCTCGAATCCCGTGAACAGGGGCAGCAGCACACGCATCTCGACCTCCATCAGGAAAACCGACCACAGCATCTTGCCGACAAGCCACGCCGGACACAAGCGACCGCGTATCGGTCCTGATATCCTCCTTAAATCCTCCACAACCGCCCCGCGCAACCGACCGTGCCCCAAAGCAACCGGCTCCCCCCCCCGAGGTCCTGAAGATCGTGGGAGTGTTCGAGCGCCTGATCGACAGGGGCTTCCTGCCTGACGACATCCTGGCCGGCCAGTTCCGGGGCCGGGCCCTGACGTTGGCCCGACAACTGCGCGAAGGCGGGACCAAGGGAGTGGCCCGCCGCACGGACGAACATCTCGAGGCACTCGCCAAGGGCCCCCTCGTCGCCTCCGAGGCTGGCCTGCTGCACCCCGAGGGCGCGGCGCCACCGGCACTTCACAGCCATCTTCTGGGTCCCGCCTCGCTCACGGGTCCCTGGTTTGCCGACAGTGACGACCTGCGGCAAGAGCCTGCGGAGCAAGCGGCCCTCGAGCTGATCGCCCAGCGTGCACGGATCGCCGACGGCGATTCGATCCTTGACTTGGGGGGCGGGCTGGGGGGGACGGCCCTCCACCTGGCGGCGCGATTCCGCCAAAGCAAGGTCGTCACCCGATGCGCGAACGCCACGATTGCGGCCCACGTCACCCGCCAGGCACGGCAGCGTGGCCTGCTCAACCTCGAGGTCAGAACCAGCTCGCTCAGCCGATTCGATCCCGGAACCACCTTCGAGCGCCTGGTTGCCGTGGAAGGAACGGCGAGGTGGCTCGACCACAAGCGCCTGCTGGACCGGATGTTCGCGTGGACAGAACCCGGCGGCACGCTTCTGGTCCAGCTGCCGAGCCACTCGGACGTTCCCCACGTGCTACCTATGGAACCGCTCGCGTGGCTTGGCGAGGACCTGCTCAAGGCGTGCCATGTGACGACGCTCGACGTCTTTGCCGGCCAGCTTGGTCCCTGGCGCCTCGACGCATGGTGGGCGATGCCAGGCACCTATATGGCGCGGACTCTTCAAGGCCAGATCGAGAACATGGCGACGCGCGAGGTCTCGGTCATGGAACAACTGCGCAAGCTCAAGGGAGACGAGGCGCCCGTCTGGCGCCGTCGCTGGCGCGCCGGCCTGATGGCCCTGCAGGAGCTCCACCTCATGGCCAACGGGGAAGAGTGGGGCCATCACCAGGTGCTGCTGGAACAGCCCTGACCGATCCGGGTCGCCTGCGCGGCGGGACACGGGCCCTGATCCGTGTATCCGATCTCACAGGCGGCAAGCGGCATCCCGCCTAGCCAAGAAACGGCCATACTTGCTAAAATTGCTGTGACACTTTGTGAACTCCCTCGTGTCTGTTCGAGAGAAAGAGAATTCAAGTGAATCGTTCGGTCAAGGCGGGCCTTGCGGCCACCCTGTCGCTGGCGGTGCTGGCGGGATGCGACGCGGCCGCCCTCAGGAATCTGGCCCAGACGGCTGCCACCACGCCGTCGGCAGGAGAGCAGCAACCGGCCGCCAATGACTTCAAGGCCCTGGCGGGCACCTGGTACCTGATTGACCAGGAGAACACGCAGGACTTCAATCCCGAGAAGGGGACGCTGCAGTTCACCAAAGATGGCAGCGTGTTCCGCGGCATCGGCACGTTCACGCTCTTCGGCGGCGGACAGAAGTCCCTGACCAAGCTCGTCCTGACGAAGGACAAGCCGCGCACGGGCTCGCAAGCCAACATCTCGATCGACTTCACGGTCAACGACACCACCATCATCGGCAAGATCTTCGACGAGAACTCCGGCAGCACCGACAAGTCGGTCGGCGAGCTCACGGGCAAGTTCGCCGTCGCCGCCGACGGCAACACCAAGCTCGAGCTCGCGTTCACCACGACCAAGCAGTTTGGCGATCAGCCGGGCAACACCGTGCCCGGGGGATCGACGGGTGGCGGTGGTGTCATCGTCAACCCCATCGGCGGTGGCAGCACCGGCGGTGGCTCGACGGGCGGCGGCGACATCACGGTCACCCCGGGAGACGGGGGGACCACCCCGACCGTCCTGCCCCGGGTCGAGGAGTTGTCAGGCGCCTGGATTTTCGAGCTTGGCGACGCACCCCTGTTCGCGGGCCGGAAGACCGGAATTCTGCTTCAGCCCGGCGTCAATGGCGGCATCGATGCCAAGGTTCTGCAGGACCAGAATGGCAATCCTGCCAAGATTGGCGTCGTGACCGGCCTGACCGTTGACCGCGATAGCAATGGCATGGCGAATCTCGTTGGCGTCCTCGAACTCGATGGCGGCCAGAAGCTCAAGGTCCGCTACGTCGCGACGTTCATCAAGGACACACTGAACCCCAACGGTCGCTGGATCCTGAGGTCTGGTCTCCTCGAGGGCACCCCCTTCACCGTGAGCATCCCGCCAAGCGACGGCGGCAGCACGGGCCCGACAGACCCCATCTACCCGAACCCCGAATGGCTGACGGCTCTGACCATGGCGGGCGATCAGCGCCTTGCGATCTACTCGGGCGTGACGAACCCCGACTTGGGCGACCTGGGCCTGCGTGTGACACGGACGAACAATGGCGCGCTGAGGGTCGAGCTGTTCCAGGCGACGCTAGCCGGCCCGAATACGTTGGCTGAGGGCGGCCTCATGCCTGCAGGCCCCGATGGTCGTTTCGTAGCCAAGGCCTTCGTCACCAACTTGGGCGGCGAGATCCGGATCGAACTGATGGCCCCGCCTGCCGGGGGGGACAAGGTCGGCGTGATGATTTTCAACGCGGCCAACGAGCTCCTGCTCGAGGCCGCGCTCGAGGCCTTCGGCGGCGGCAACCAGGGCGGAGGCGGCGAGCCCGGCTTGCCACCTCTCGAGGCCTTTGGCGGTGACTGGGTTTTCGTGTTCCCGAACAACTCAAGCCCGTTCGGCAACATGATGACCGGCGTCCAGATCATCCCGCTGATGGGCGGTGGTGTCTCGGCACGCGTGCTTCAGGAAACGGATGCCGACTCGGTCCCGGCTGTCATCGGCAAGGTAGAGCGCTTGTTCGTCGAAAGGCTTGCGACGGGAAAGTTCTTCCTCAAGGGTGAGCTTGTGCTGGACGACGGCATGACCTATCCGCTTCGGTACCTCGCGGCCTACAAGCCTGATCCCTCGATGCCCGGCGGCGGCCGTCTGGTCCTGATTTCCGGTTTGCTGGGCAACCGTGAATTCGTTGTCGAGGAGATCCCGGCCGAGGATGACAATGGTAACGGCGGCAGCGGTCCTGTCCCCGGCCCATTGCCGGCCCCGCTTGCCTTTGCCGGCCAGTGGAAGCTGGACTTCGGCACGAGCATGCCTGACTTCGGCGGCGAGATGGTCGGTCTCTCCCTCAAACCCGATGCGAACGGCATGGTGCGGGGTGACTTGATGGCCAAGGGCCAGAACGACCCCACGCCCAGGGCGGTGGGCCGCGTGCTCGAGTTCCGACTGTTTCAGGACGCCAATACCCAAATGCCTCGGGCCGCAGTCAATGTTGACCTTGGAAACAACCGGATTGCGGGCTTCGTGTTCGATGTCGCTTATATCACCGACACGGCCAGCCAAGTCGGTCGTTGGGTGCTGCAGAGCGGTAACCTGACTGTCGACAACCAGCAGTACCGCGTCTATGCCGCACCCTTCGAGGGGGGCAACGGCGGCGGCGGCAACTTCCCGTTGGCCATCGACGAGGTCTTCGGCCAATGGTCCGTGTTCATGAACGACGGAGCCTTCAACCCGATTGGTTCCGGCAAATTCGACCTCGCCATTTTCAACGATGGCGGCTACAGGGCCTCCGTCACCGCCTATGACAGCCAGGGCAATGCTTCAACGGCTGGCCAGATCGTCAACCTGAGGCTGGAAGGCTATCCCGGAGGCACAGAGCTGGTGGGTGACTACTACGGGAACAGCAACACCCCGTTCAAAGTTCGCTTCCCCCTGATGGACAACAGGAACAATCAAAACCAGCGACCCTGGCTGCTGACCAACATCGAGATCTCGGACGGAGCGAACCAGGGCCACGGCAACGTTGCGCCTGCAAACCAGCAGCAACAACCTGTTCCGGAGCCCTTCGTGGCGCTCCCCGATTCGTTCTTGGGCGAGTACGCGCTCAACCTGATGGGACTGAGCCCCTACAGGGCGGATTATGGCCTGTTCCTCGGGACCGTCACTACCGGCAATCAGGACAGGCCCCTGCTCTTCACGGCATCCCTCTTCGGGCAGGCTTCCGGGTCCGTTGCTCATGCCGATGATCTGAAGATCACCAAGCGTGATGACGGCAGCTTCGTGGCCGAAGGTTTGTTGACCATCAGCCAGGGCGTCATCGGTCCGGAAACCTTGAAGCTCACGCTGAACTTCCTTGCCGACGGCAGCGTGGAGGGTGCCTTCGGGGAGGCAAACACCAACACCACGACTTTCGCGGCAGTCCGTCCCGCCAACGGCGGCGGTGGTGGTGGCATCGAGCCCCCGGCCGCAGGCCTGCCCAAGGAGCTTCAGGGTCGCTACACGATGCAGTGGTTCAACGGCAACCCCTATGGTCGTGATCTGTAGGCATCCTTTGCTTCAGACCCCAACGGCCACCTGATGGTCGAGCTGGTGGACAAGGATGGTCAGGTAGCCGTGATGGCGGTACCGACCATCGAGGCACTGAACGCCAACACCTTCAGCCTGAACGGGGTCTTCAAGTCGGTCCGGGTCAATGAACAGGCGGGTGACCTCGAAGCGTCGCTGACGCTCTCGCCGGGTGGCCTCAACGGATACTTCCGCCTTGCCGGCAGCGTCACGGATGTGAAGGGCGAATTCGCCAGCAGTTACATCGAGGACCAGAACCAGCCGGTGAATCCCTCGCCTGCGCCAGCGCTTCCGTCCTTCGCGATTGGCCAGTTCGATGTCGAGGTGCAGGCCAGCAGCACCAACCCCTTCCCCCAGTACCTGAATCTGACGGTCAAGGACGACCTCAGTGGCCAGCCCCTCATCTACCTCGGCAATGCCAACGGCATGCTTTACGAACTGCGGGACGCCACGTTCATGCCGGTTGGCGACGGAACGACTCCGAGCGATACGGGCGTCCTGTTCCAAGGCACCTTCCGCTCGACGGGTCTCGAACCCTTGCCTGAAGCGCTCTCGGCCGTCTTCACCATCCG
The DNA here is from genome assembly GCA_016867265.1 of Candidatus Tanganyikabacteria bacterium. GTDB lineage: Bacteria > Cyanobacteriota > Sericytochromatia > S15B-MN24 > VGJW01 > VGJW01. The sequence continues at coordinate 37,785 of VGJW01000016.1, read as the reverse complement.
TGGAGACGGTGCGATCAGCGGAGACTTGGGCAACATGATGTTCGGCAGCCGTCAGGCTCCGCCGCCCCCGCCGATGGCCCGGTACGAACTGAAGGTCAGCGGCTTGGCTGAGGGTCTCTACACCCGGTCCAACCCCTTCCTCAGTTCGGACGTCAACGTCTTCGAGCAATCCGTCGGCAACCTATACATCCGCGGCGGCGAAATGTATGCCAGCGACGAGCAGGGCAACTTCGTCCCGGACGGTCAATTCAGTGTCCGGCCAGCCCGTCCGTCGGGCAAGATGTCCATCTTCTTCAATTCGGATACGGGCGTGATTGCGGGTGACATCGTGACCGGTACTGGCGTCTTCCCGATCGACAGGACGGCAATTCGGCCTGAGGGTTCCGGCTATGTCCTGCATGTCACGGTTCCTGCCGGCGAAGAGATCCGCGAGATCCTCATCGGCACCAGTGGGTCGACCTTCTCGTTCCTGGGCTTCGCCTACGACGGCCCGGTCCAGCCCTGACACCAGAGCGTGCATTCGTGCCCCTCGGCTTCGGTCGGGGGGCACGAAGCCTTTTGAGCGACACGCCTCCCAACATACGCCCCCGGGGTACCGCTGGTGGTGTACGATGACACCAGTTGTTCCTTGCCACACACGGGAGATCCATTCTTGCGATTCGCCACATCCTCAGCCTTGGTCCTGACGCTCCTTGCCGCGGCGCCTGCCGTCGCCGCGCCCGTCACCTACGCCATCGACGACATGCACTCGGCTGCCCACTTCAAGGTCAAGCACCTGATGGTCAGCAACGTCCGGGGATCTTTCCCCGCGCTCAAGGGCACGGTGGTCTATGATGCCGCGCATCCCGAGAAGTCGACGGTCGAGGCCACCATCGATGTGGCCAGCGTCGACACAGGCAATGCGAAGCGGGACGGTCACCTCAAGAGTGCGGACTTCTTCGATGTCGAGAAGTTCCCCGCGATGACCTTCCGCAGCACCCGCGTCGCCAAGGTCGGCAAGGACGGCCTGTCCGTCGTCGGCAACCTGACGCTGCACGGCGTGACCAAGCCCGTGACGCTGCAGGTCGCCCTGCCCGCAAAGGCTGCCAAGGATCCCTGGGGCAACATGCGGACCGGCACCGAGGCCACCACGCATCTCGACCGTCGGGACTACGGCCTGACGTGGAACAAGGCCGTCGAGACCGGCGGCGTGCTGGTCGGTGACGATATTGCCATCAGCCTCGAACTGGAGCTGATCGAGCAGGCTGCCAAGTAGGCCCTGCGGCTCAGGACCTCCCCTTCCCCTTGCCGGGCCGGGGCGGTTCTGGCCTTAGGGAGTCGGGCACGAAGACGAGGCTCGCCGAGTTGATGCAGTAGCGCTGCCCGGTCGTCGCGGGCCCGTCGTCGAAGACATGGCCCAGATGCCCGCCGCACCGTGCACACTGGACCTCGGTCCGGACCATGCCGTAGCTGCGGTCGGCCACGAGACGAACCGAAGCCGACGCCGCCGGCCGGTCGAAACTGGGCCAGCCCGTACCGGAATCGAACTTGTGCTTGCTGTCGAACAGCACCGTCCGGCAATCCCCGCAGCGGTAGACGCCCGGTTCATGCTGGTCCCAGAAAGCACCCGAGAAGGGTCTCTCCGTGCCCTTCATCCGCAGGCAATGCCAGGCATCGGCCGACAGGGACGCGGCACGCGTCGTCGGCACGGGGGCAGCAACGCCGGGGGCCTCGGCCAGGACAGCCAGCAGCAGGGCTGGCAGGGCAGGCAGCGTCTTCATCCCGGTCGATACTCCTCGACCAGGCCATTCTGGACGAAGCTCTCGCCCGAGAAGGTCAACGTGAACTGTCCATCCGCGACACGTTCGAGGTAGCCATCCCGAATGGCATCCTCCCACGCTTCAGGGTCCATCGGCGCGCACGGGTAGGCTTCGAGCCAGAGCAGCCTCAACTGATCGAGGCCGTAGCGCTCCCGCTTCTCGTATCGCTCGAGGTAATACGCTGCCGTAAGCAGCCTGTCCCGCGGGGAGCCGGGCTCCTTCAGGGCCACCAGGTCACGGATGCCGATGTTCTTCTGGACCCGAAGCACGGGAGCGACGTGATCCTCCTCGCCGAGGCCGGCCTCGACGGTAGGCGGCGTGCGCACGTCCTCACCGGTCCAGAGGCCGGCCCAGTGCCGCATGGCCTCACGCACCAGCTCCTCGGGACCTTCGACCCGCACCTCGCGCTTGCCGACGCGCAAACGGAACGACGCCTCATGCCTTGCTGCCATGCGTCCCGACCTCCCCTCGGCCCCGGGCTCGCTGCCGCAACTCGCGGGCCGCACCCAGCGCACCATCCGCCGGTTCGTCTCCGGCCAGCATCTCGGCAAGGACCCGGATGCGATCTTCATCCCCGAGATCCTTCACGGACAATTCCGTGCGTCCGTCGACAACGACCTTGCGCAGATGCAGATGCCGGTCCGCCCCTGCCGCCACGGCAGGCAGATGGGTCACGACCAGAACCTGATCTCCCTCGGACATCCTGGCCAACTGTCTGCCGACGGCCGCCGCCGCCTCGCCCGAGATGCCGGTGTCGATCTCGTCGAAGACCAGCGTGGGCAGGGCCGAGACACCTTGCATGGCACCGTGCACCGACAGCAGCAATCGCGCCAGTTCGCCGCCCGAGGCGACCTTGGCCAGCGGACGTGGCGGAGCGTCGGGCTGTGCCGAAAAGAGCCACGTCACCGACTCGGCACCGTGCGCGGAACGCTGCCCCGAGGGTTCCAGGTCGATCGTCACCCGCGCGTGGGGCAGGCCCAGACCTTGTAACCTGCCAGACAGGACTTCTCCCAGCCTGACGGCTGACTGCCGGCGCGCCGCCGTCAAGCGCGCCGCCGCCAAGTCCCACGCCCGTCCCGCTTCGTCGACGGCCGCCGACAGGCGCAAGCAGGCCTCGTCATCTTCATCCGCGCGCGCAAGGTCCCCTGCGAGGCGCGCACGCCTGGCGATGGCGGCCGAGAGCGTGCCGCCGTGACGGCGGGCAAGACCCGACAACAGGTGCAGGCGTGCCTCCATCTCTTCGAGCGATTTCTCGGCCTCTCGGTCCCGGTCGGCATAGCGGCGAAGACCGTCGGCCGCCTCGTCCAGGCTCGCCTGGGCCGACTCGAGAAGGTCCAGCGCCTCGGCAAGGCGCGGATCGATCGCCGCAAGTGGTCGCAAGGCAGACACGCCGGCACTGACGGGCCCGCCGGAGGCCTCGGAGCAAGCTTGTCGCGCACGCCCGGCGCCCTCGAGCAGGCGTGCCTGCTGCCGAACAATCTGCAGGCGCTCGCGCAACGTCACGTCCTCGTCCGGATCGACCAGCGACGCAGCATCGAGTTCGGCCAGTTGGAAGGCCATGAAGTCCCGCTCGGTCTCGCGGCGTGCCGCAGCCTCCCGACGGTCGCGCTCCTCGGTGACCAGGGCCTGCCAACGGGCATGTGCGGCCGCCACCTGCCGAACAAGGTCGTCGTGACCGCCGTGGGCATCGAGTGTCTCGCGCTGCACGGATGCGTCCATCAGGCGGACGTGGTCGTGCTGCCCGGACATGGCCACGAGGTTCCTTCCGAGGTCCCGCAAATCGGCAAGCGTGACGGTCTGGCCGTCGATGCGCGCCCGACTGCCTTGCGCCGTCATCTCGCGCGACAGCACGACACGCCCGGGTTCGATGGCCGCAATGCCCGCGGCATCGCGCCAACCATCCCACCATGGGCCCTCCGCGGCGAAGGTCGCCTCAACAAGTGCCTTGGCTGCTCCGGGCCGGATGACGTCGGATGAGGTCCGCCCCCCGAGGACGGTGGCGAGCGCGCTGAGCAGGACGCTCTTGCCCGCACCCGTCTCGCCAGTCAGGACCGTGAGACCGGGGGCGCCCTCGAGATCGAGGTGCTCGATCAGGACGTACTGGTGGACCTGCAGGCGCAGCAGCATGAAGTCAGCCTAGCATGCCGCAGGGACCCTGCCACGGCAGGCCATGAAGCCACAATCGGGTACGCCGCCGGACCCGGCGCAGGGGCTCCCTTTCACCCCGAGGCCGTGCTAGCATGACAATATTGCCTTCCGTGCAAGGTGCCCTACCCTTTCCCTCAGAGCCCGCCCGCCCGCATGACGACTGTCGCTCAAGTCCTCCGCCAGACCCGTGAAACCATGGGCCTGACGCTCGATGAGGTCGCCAGCCGCACCTACATCAAGCTGCCCTACCTCGAGGCCCTCGAATCGGACAGCATCGACACCATCCTGGCGCCGGTCTTCGTGCAGGGCTACATCCGGCAAGTCGCCCGCCTACTGGGCCTCGACGGCAAGGATCTCGTCCGTCGCTACCAGCTTGAGGAGCGTGCCACGAGAATTACCAAGGTCGTAGCACCCGAACCGGCCCTTGTCGCCGCCGGGTCTGTCGCCGTCGCGGACACGCCTACCGTGGAGCCTGTCTCCGTGTCGCCCAAGCCTCGCTACGAGGCGGATATCCTGCTGACGGTTTCCCAGGGTGAGACGACGGCGACCAGCAACGGGACGACCGGTCGCTTCCAGGCGACGACGGACCATGTCGAGACCGGCAACCACCAGGCTCCTGCGGTCCCGCCAGTCGTTCGGACGACAGAACCGACGGGTCGTGGAGCCTCGGCACACGGCCGCCATCACGGCCATGAGGGCGGACGACATCACGCGCCTGAGGCCCCCGATGTCACGGCTGCCCGTCTCGAGGCCCAGCGCATCCTCGATGAGGCCCGCAACGAGGCGATGAACCTGCGTCGCTCGGCCGAGAGCTACGTGCAACAGGTCCTTGCCGAACTTGAGGCGGACCTGCGCAGCAGTCTCGGATCTATCCGGGGCGGTCGCCAGTTCCTGGCCCAGAAGCGCCGTCGACCGGAAGCCTGACGCTGTACCCGCCCCCCCAATCGGGTGGGCTGACTCAACTCCGCGGCGCGAACCACTGGCCCCAGCGGGCAAAGAATCCTTGGCGCTCCGCCCCGGGATGGGCTCCGCCAAAGCCCAGCAACTTCTCGGCCACGGTCACAATCCGGCGTGCTGCAAGGCCTCCCGGGAAAGCCCTGACGAAGGGCTTCTGCTGCAACACGGCCCGCCCGACCTGGCTGTCCCGCTCGATCCAGCCCAGCAGCCGGACCTTGACCCCCAGAAAGCGCGCGATGATCGCCACCAGGCGATCGTAGACGGACCGCGCCTCGCTTTCGGAGGCACACATGTTGACGAGCAGCCAGACACGCGCGTGCTGGTTACGCTGATCGATGGCCTTGATGATGCCGTAGGCATCGACGATTGATGTCGGCTCGGGCGTCGTCACCACGATGACCTCGGGGGCGGACAGCACGAAGCCCAGGACATTGGGCGAGATGCCGGCACCGGTGTCGACAATCATGACGTCGGAGAGCCGCTCGAGCTCGGACAGGCGCTGGACAGTGGCTTCGAGCCGGGCCGACTCGAGTGCCGCCAATTGGGCGACCCCGGAGCCGCCGGGCACCAGGTGCACGCCCGGTTCGATCGGCACCAGCACCTCACGCAGGCTGCGCCGGCCGGCGAGGACGTCCGTCAGGGTGTGGGGGGGCGACATGTTGAGCACGACGTCCACGTTGGCCATGCCCATGTCGGCATCGAACAGGATGACCCGCTGGCCAAGCTGGCCCATGGCCAAGGCGAGGTTCACGGCCACGTTGGTCTTGCCCACGCCACCCTTGCCGGAGGTGACGACGATGATGCGGGCCTGGGCCACGGTTGCGGCCGGCTGGCCATCGCGCAGCAACTCGCGCAGTCGGGATGCCTGGTCTTCCATCAACCGACCAAGCCCTTGAGCATCAGGTCCCTGTCCGCGACCACCAAGTCGTCCGGGACCGACTGCCCCACGGTGACATAGGACAACGGCAGGCCGACGCTGCTGGCCACGGACGCCACCGCGCCCATCGTCACGGCCTCGTCTGTCTTCGTGAAGAGCAATCGGTCCACCCCGACATGGCGGAAGCTCTCCACCGCCTGCATCAGGTTGACCCGTGTCGTCGGCGCCGAAAGCACCAGGTGCACCTCGCGATCGGGCGCCACCTCGAGGAAACTGCGCAGTTCACTCAGGTGCAGCTTGTGGGAGGGGCTGCGGCCCGGCGTGTCGATCAGGATCAGGTCCCGCGACTCGAGGCGTTTCAAGGCCTCCCGCAGGCCGCCCGGCGTGAGGACCACCTCAACCGGGACGCCGATGATGTCCCCGTAGACCTTGAGCTGATCCACGGCGGCAACCCGGTACGTATCGAAGGTGATCAGGCCGACGCTGGCCTTGTGATGCAGGATCCAGGTTGCCGCGAGCTTGGCGATGGTCGTGGTCTTGCCGACGCCCGTCGGGCCCACGAGGGCCACGAGGCGCGGCCCCTGCCGCTCGGCAGACGGCGGCAGGATAGGGCCCCCGAATCGCACCATCTCGCCCAAGACCTCGGGAAACCGCTCGGAGAGGGCAGGTTCATGCGTGGCACCCAGCGCATGCAGGCGCGCGAGGATCTGGCGAACCATGGCCGGCTCGACGTCCTGCTTCACGAGCCTGTCGTGGAAGCGCTGCTGGCCCGGGCTCCATGCCGACTTTGCCTGGCCCATCAGCTCGAGGCGCGAGACAACATCCTCGACACGCTGCGTCACCTCACCCACTGCGCTGGAGAGGCTCTCGCGCATCTGGCCCCCGATTTCCCGCAGGACCGCGTCCTTGATCTCGGCCACGAGCGCGGAGGGTGCCTCGAGGGGGGCGGAAGCTGCGGCTGAAGTCGGTGAAGCGGGCAGTTCGGCCGCTGCCGGAACGATCTGCTCCCGGACCTGGGGCGGCGGCAGGATCTCGGGCTCTTCCTTCACCTCCCACGGCAGGACGCTGTCCATGTCGACTTGCACGCGCGAGGCCGCAGGGGGGCGGCCAGCATCGGGCGCCGGCCGCGCGGGCTCAGGGGTCGGCCGCGTCGACTCATCCACGGCCGCCAGGACCTCGACCTCATGTCGGGCCCCGAAGCCCATGAAGCCACCGACCCGGACATTCTTCTGATGCAGGATGACCGCATCCGAGCCGAGCTCGACCTTGATGCGGGCAATGGCCTCCTGCATCGTCGGAGCCCGGAATTGCTTGATCTTCATATCCCTGCCGCTACGTACCCCAACGCACAGGTCCATGGTAGCGGAAGCCCCGGAGACTTGGGCCGACATCCAGCCCGAGCGTCACGCAGTCGCGCACCGCAGCAGCCTGCGTCAGCCACCCCGCCCCAGATCGCCCTCGGACTCACTCTTGGCCTTCGACGACTTAGGATTCGCATCCTCTGGCTGGACCTTGGCCGGTGCGGGTCGCGCGAAACCGGCGCCCGGGGAACCACCGAAAGGCTTGTTGCCGAGCGCCTGCTTGAGCAGGGCGCCAGCATTGGAAACCTGAGCCTTCGCCCTGTCGCCACCGGCCGCCCGGGCGTTCTCGGCCTGGATATCGACGAAGACCTCTTGCCGGTAGACCGAGACATCACGCGGGGCCTTGACGCCAATCTTGACGACATCGCCCTTGATCTCGAGGACGACCACCTCGATATGGTCCCCGATCACGATCGATTGGTTGAGCTTGCGGCTAAGAACCAGCATGGGCCTACACCGCGGCAGACGAAGGCGTTGCCTCCGCCTGGGGGGCATCCGCGATGAGCGGATGCCGGATCGGATAGCCGCTGTCGTGCATGACCAGCTGACGGCCCTTGCTCGTCCGGGGGTTGATGACCAGAGGCCCCAGCAGGTTGGCCGTCATCTGGCTAGGATCCTCGGGAATGGTCACCAGCACCAGGACCGCGGGCTCGTCACCCTCCACGAGGTCCAGAGCGGCCCGATCCTCGTCCCCGAGGCAGATCCGGTAATCCGGCACGAAGAGGTAAGGGTCCAGCACCGTGAAGGTCACGGCCGGTTCGCCAACGGGCTGCAGCCAGCGCAAGGGCGCCACGTCATCCTGGTCGACCAGCAGGTAATCCTGCCATTGCGCGAAACCCAAGATGCCGTCGGGAAAGGCCAGCAAGTCCTTCTCGCCATAGGCCAGTGCGCCCAGCTGTTGGGAAATAATCTCCAATGCCATCACCTCAGGTAATCGAGCAAAGTCGGCTGGATCACGCGCTGGGTCGCCGCAAGCGAGGCGCGATAGACCGCATCCTGCTGGTTGAGGTCCGTGATGAGCGTCGCGATGTCGGCGTCCTCCGCCTCGCTCTTGAGACCTTGCAGGTTGACCCTTTGATCTTCCAACCTGTCCGTCAGCAGGTCCAGTCGATTGACCTTGGCGCCCACTTCGGCCTGGGCCGCGAGAAACTTCTCGAGACGCGTGTCGAAGACGCCGAGCGTCGCCGCAATGCCCGGACCATCGTTCGCCATCAAGGCCGTGTTCAGGGAGTCCAGCAGTCGGAAAGCGTTGGTGGGCTCCACCGGGTTCCCCCCGGTATCCACCCCCGTATTCCCGAAGGCCTGCTCACCCGGGACGTTGTAGGTCATGGTGACCTTCATGCCGACCTCGAACGAGAGCTTCTCGACATTGTTGAGGTCGGCACCCCCGGTCGGATAAGGCGTCTCCAGCTGGTCCGAACCGGCGAAGAGGTAACGTCCCCCCAAGTCCGTATTGCCCACGACCCGCATCTGCTCCCGCAGCTGGCGCACCTCGGCAGCCATCTGCTGGCGTGCCAGGGGGTCCATCGAGTCGTTGGCACCCCGCACCGCGAGTTCACGAGCCCGATGCAGGATGGAAGTGGCCTGCTGGATAGCCGAGTCCGTCGAACTCAGCCACGACTTGGCGAACTCGATGTTGCGCTGCTGCTGGGCATTGCCCTCGAGGACCGCCCGGATACCCATCGAGCGGTTGAAGTCGATCGGCTGGTCCGAGGGGCGGCTGATGGCCCGCCCCGTCGAGATCTTTTCCTGCAACTGCAGCATCTTCTGCAGGCTGACCCCCAGATTGGAGACCGTGACATCATTGATGGCCCGCTGGGATACGCGCATGGTTCTCTCCTACCGCACCAGCTCGACGACGGTCTTCATCATGTCGTCGAAGACCGTGATCAGCCTGGCCGACGCCGCATAGGCGTGCTGGTGCTTGATCATGTTGGCGAACTCCTCGTCGAGGTTGACGCCGCTCACGGCCTGGCGCTGAGCCTCGACATTCTCGCGCAGGGCCTTCTGGTTGGCTTCCTGACGACTCGCAGCCTGGCCCGAGACACCCAGCGTCGTCAGGATGTTTCGGTAGTAGTCCTGGACCGAGAACTCCTGGGAACCGCCGGCGTAGGGAAAAGTCGCCCGGATCAGGGGCCTGTCGCGCAACTGGGCAATCAACAGCGCCGAGCGGTTGTCAGCCGGCTTGGGCAGGACCGGCAGACCCGTCACGGGGTCCGTCGTCGCCGGTCCTCCGGCGGCAATCAGGTCGAGCCCGGGCAGTCCGGCCTCGACCAACACGTCGTTGACGGCAATCGAATGGGCCGTGATGGATGCGCGGCTCAGGCTCGCACCCTCGGTGACGCGGGCGGCATCCACCATGAAGAAATCGAGACCGCTGGTCCCGGCGAGGTTGGTCCCGGCCCGATGCACCTCGTTGACGGCCTCGGCCAACTGGGACGCGACCTGATCCAACTGGTAGGCGAGGCCATTGGGCGTATTGGGGAGATAGAAGCCGTCAGGCACCATGGACCGCCCGATGATCTGGTCGCGGACCTCGAGCAGGCCCTTCAGGCGCCCCCCCAAGACCTCGGGACTCAGCAACTCTCCCTTGTAGGCGATGTTGGACAAGCCCATGTCCGTACCGGGCAAGGTCTTGAGCTCGTTGGCATGGACCCCTGTCACGAGGCCTTTGCCGTAGCAATAGACCCAGATGGACCCGTCCGAATGCGTCGACAGGTTGGTCTGCACCAGGCCGGAAAGGCGGTCCAACGCCAGATCCCGGGCATCCAGCAGGTCATTGGGTGAAATGCCCGACCCCTGGGAGGCCACGATCTGCGCATTCATTGCCGCGATCTCGCGGACGTGGGCATTGATTTCGTCCGTGGCGGCCGCCACCTGGGAGTCCAGATGCCGACGCACGGCCGACAGGCCGGCTGCCGTCTCGTTAAGCGCCCGTGCCAAGGTCTTGCCGGCTTCGCGGACAGCCGCGCGGGCCGACGACTCCGTGGGGTGCGTCGAAAGCTCATGCCAAGCGTCGAAGAAACTCGCCAAGGTCGCGTTCAGGCCTGAATCCGACGGTTCGTTGAAGACGCCTTCAATCTCGCGGACGGCATTGTTGACGGCCGCCTGTTCCGAGTACGATAGGTTGATGGCCCTGAACCGATCGTCGAGAAAACCCTCACGCAAGCGGGTGACGCGCGAAACCTCGACCCCGTTGCCGATGGACGAAAAGACGCGATCCGAGTTTGTCGCCAGCGGGAACTGCTGGTGCAGCGAGCTCTGCTCGACCCGCTGACGACTGAAGCCCTCGGTGTTGGCGTTCGTGATGTCGTGGCCGGCGGTCGTCAAGGCGGCCTGGGCCGCGAACAGCCCCCTGGTCGCCGCGTTGATGCCGAGCCGCGTCAGATCGCCTGCGGACATCCGGACCTCCCCATCAGGGGCCCCCGCCTGCTCAGGCCGTACGGTCCAGCAGGCTGGAGGCTGCGCGCCCGACGCCGCCGGGCAATCCCCCATAAGTCATGTCGGCCAGTTGCACCTCGGGGTTGAGGGCGCGACTGAAAAGGCCCAGCGAGAATCCGACGTAGTCGAGGTTCGCCTGTGCCAGCAGGGCGGCCGTCTCCTGACCGGCGCGCAGCCGTCCGAGCACATCGGCCAACCGACCGCGCAAATCGAGGATGCGACTGCCGTCCTCGCCGCCCAGCACGCCGGCCACCTCACGCAAGGACGCGCTCTCCGGTAGGCCCATCCGCACCAGAAGGGGCCGCGCGGCCAAACGGCGCTCACCCTCGATGGCCTGTAAGGCGCGACGATCTTCCTCCTCGCGGGCGACCAACGCCGCGAGCGAGCCAACCTGGTTCTTGCGCATCAGGGCAAGCTTCAGGGGCAGGCGCGCCAAGAAGCCCTCGTAGGCCTTGACTTCCCGCTCCAGGCAGGAAACAAAGACCTCGAGGGCTTCCATGTGCCGACCCCTAGCGGAGGGCGTCGACGTCGACGGCGTCGGCGTCACGATCGAGGATCGCCTTGGCGATGGATTCCCCGCTCGGCTGGTAGGCGCCAGCGTCGACCTCCGCCTTGAGACGCGCCACCAATTCTGCCCGGTTGACCTCGGACTTGCCGAGAACCGCACCGAAGCGCTGGAGCGCCTCACCGGGACCGGACAGCGAGACCTGAGCCGCCGGACCGGAGACCGGTGCCGAAGGCTTCAGGGCGTCGGCTTCCCGCTTGCGCTGGGTCGCCGCCACATCGTTATGCTGCGAAAGCAGCCGTGGGTCGATCCTCATCTTCCGTTCCTCTTCAGGATGGAACTCCATCCCACGCCTATCATCGACAGGAACCCCGGAGAACTTTAGTGATGCGCCTTGGCCATCCGCAGGTCCAGGTCGCGGACGATGGCGTCCGCCAGTCCCAGGCCCTTGCCACTGGCGATCGAGCGCGCCATCGCCTCATCCTGCATCGAGTGGATGATGGAGGCTGCGTTGCCCTTGGCGAGCGGGTCTTCCGCCAACTTGGCCTTGCGCATCGTCTCGAGCATGTGCTGGACGAGGATGGCCTCGAACTCCTTGGCGGCCGTCACGAGCCGACCGCGCTCGTCCTTCGCGCCTGCGCGATTGCCCGCCGGGGCGGCACCTGCCCCCGGCCCCAGGACGGGGACGGGGGAGGTGCGGCCGGTACCGGGCCCGATCGACAGGTTCATCGCGACTCAGCCCTTACCGCTTCAGCGTATTGGCCTGGCTCAGCATGTCGTCCGAGGTCTGGATCGACTTGGAGTTGGCCTCGTAAGCGCGCTGGGCGACGATCAGGTTGACCATCTCATCGACGACACGGACATTGGAGCCCTCGAGGTAGCCCTGCATCACGCTGCCCATCCCGTCGATGCCGGGCAAGCCCTGGATCGGGTCGCCGGAGGCGTTCGTGATCTTGAACAGGTTGTGGCCCACGGCGCTCAGGCCCGAGGGGTTCAGGAAGCGCACCAGCTGCAGTTGACCCAGCGTCGTGTTCACGCCGGCGACGGTCGCGGTGATGATGCCCTCGGGACTGACATTGGGGCGAACTACGCCGGGGGGAATGGTGATGTTGGGGACGAGGGGATAGCCCTCGGCCGTCACGATCTGGCCGGTGCGGTCGATCTTGAGGGCGCCATCACGGGTGTAGGACTGCGTGCCGTCCGGCATCTGCACGATGAAGAAGCCGTCGTTCTCGATCGTGAGGTCCAGCGGATTGTCCGTCTGGTTGAAGTCGCCCTGGCTGAAGATCTTGGAGATGGCGATGGAACGGGTACCCGTACCCACCTGGGTGCCGACCGGGGTGTTGGAACCTCCGCTGACGGGGACGCCGGCCTCGGCGATGGTCCGGTAGAGCAGGTCCTGGAACTCGGCCCGCGACTTCTTGAAGCCACCGGTATTGACGTTCGCCAGGTTGTTGGAGATGACGTCGATGTTCAGCTGCTGGGCCTTCATCCCGGAGGCCGCGCTGTAGAGTGCTCCCATCATGGTGGTGGTTCTCCTTGACCTTCGGGTCCCTAGACCCTGCCCAACTCGTTGACAGCCTTGCCAAGGAGCTCGTCGTGCGTCTGCATCGCCTTTGACGAGCTCTCGTAAGTACGCATCGCCGTCACCATCTTGACCATCTCGTGCGTCGGCGAGACATCGGAAGCCTCGAGGTAGCCCTGGTGCACCTCGGACTTGCTGGCAATCATCTCGCCCGCCTTCAGACGAAACCGACCTACGCCGGTCTTCTCGAGCTGTTCGGCGGGCCGGGCCACCTCACGCAGGGCGAGACGGCCCACGACCTTGTTGCTCGCGGTGACCACACCCTCCTGACTGATCAGGACGGTGGCCTGCGCAGGCATGGTGATGGGACCTGCCTCACCCACGACCAGCGCGCCGGTGCCGTCCACCAGACGACGATCCCGATCCACCATGAAGCTGCCGACGCGCGTCAGATACTGTTGGCCATCCATGTCCTCGACAAGGAAGAAACCCTTGCCACGCAGCGCCAGGTCCAGCGGGTTGTCGGTGGGGCGAATCTCGCCTTGGGCCATATTGGGGCGAATCTCGGCGACCTGCGAGCCCGTCGAGAGCTTGCCGATGAGCGTCCTGCCGTCGACAGGACCACCGGGCCCCATGCCCACGCGGTACATCGTCTTGTCGATCCGAGCCTTGAAGGACACTTCGTCCCGCTTGTAGGCCGTGGTGTTCGCATTGGCCAGGTTGTTACCGACGACGTCCTGAAGACCCATCTGGACCAGCATCGCGGATGCGGCCGTGTAGATGCCCCGGATCATCGGACCTCCCTGACATAAGTCGTGCTGACGTTTTTATGTTCGGCAGGTCACCCGGCGGACTTTAGCGGGAATCGGGCTCCCGGGCGCGCATGCGCTCCATGATCTTCGTCACATAATTCGTCGTCTCGGGATAGGGCGGCACGCCCCCGTGGCGACGCACCGCCCGGGGACCGGCGTTGTATGCGGCGAGTGCATGCTCGACAGACCCGAAAGTACGGACCTGCTCCGCAAGGTAGCGGGCACCGCCCTCCAGATTCTGGACGGGGTCAAGGGGGCGTGACACGCCAAGCGCCCGCGCCGTACCGGGCATCAGCTGCATCAGACCCATGGCCCCTTTGGACGAGACGGCCGCGGGATTGCCGCCGGACTCCGCCTCGACGACGGCCTCGAGCAAGCGGGGATCGAGGCCCTGATGGCGAGCCGCCGCCGAGATGGCATCACGAAAGGCTGCGGCACCGACCTGGGGCTGCGCCGGGGCTGCGCCGGACGAGGAAAAGGCGACCTTGGCAGGCGCTTCTGGGCTTGCCGACGGCCGCCGCGCCAAGCCAAGCCGATCCTCGAGGTCGCGAATGCGCCCGAGGACAAGGTCGAGGCCTTCGGGACGCACGATCAGCGCCCCATCAACCAATCCAGCTTGCGCGCGGGATCTGCGCCGGCCTCCGGCCTCGCGACCCGCTGCCGACCCCGCTCGGGACCACGTTGCTGTACCATCCTGTCCAGCTTGTGCCCCAAATTCTCCATTTGTCGACGCAACTCGCCCATGTCGCCGAGCTCAGGCTGGGATGCAGGCTCGCGACGCGTCCTGAGCGACAAGTCGGACATCCGCGCCTGGATGTCCCCCTGCCCCTCGCCCAAGCGACGCATCTCGGCAGTCAGCCGATCCTGCTCCCCGCGCAGGGCCTCGACGATACGTCCCAGTTCGTCCCGCTGGCCCTCGGCCTGCGCCAGCCGCTCCTCGAGCAACCGGCTTTCGGCCTGCTGCGCGGCCAGCACGGCCTCATCGACGACAGGGACGGCCTCGGCCGCCAGCTCGGCCTCCCGGGACACCAGCTGCGCCTCGAGCTCCGCCACGCGAGCCTCGAGCTCACGAACCTGCTCCTTGAGGGCTTCCTTCTCGGGATCGGCAGCCAACAGGCGAAGCGCCGCATCCCGACCTTCGCGCTCGGTAGCAAGGGCCTCTTCCCGGGCGGCCAGATCCGCCCCGAGCGCCTCGAGGCGCAGGCCCAGGCGAACATTTTCCTCGCGGGCCGCATCCAGGTCCTGCCCCATCAAGCCACGCGCCTCCTCGGCACCCGATCGCGCCTCCTCGGCACGCTCCCCGGCCACCAGCAGCCGGTCACGCTCCGCCTCGAGGGCAAGGACGCGATCCTGCATGCCACGGGCGTCGGCAAGGGCCTGATCCCGCACGCTCTCGGCCTCGCCCACGGCCTCGCGCATGCGCGCCACCTCGTGCGCCAACTGCTCCTGACCATCCCGGGCGGCCACGAGTTCACGCTGCATCTCGGCCATCCGCGACAACATCGCCTCCGGTCCGCGCTCGGCCTCTCTCTGGGCAACATCGCGCTCCGCCTCGAGGCGTTCGGCAAGTGCCCGCGATTCCTCGGCCTGCCGGCGCAACCGGCCGTTCTCCTCACGCAGATCGTGGTAGCGCGTCTCGATGTTCTTGAGGACGACCTTGAGTTGCTCGGGCGTGATGGCCCCCAGCGGGTCGGGTGTCCGCCCCAGGAGCTCCCCCAGCTGCCGCTGCAGGTCCCGGAACACGCGGGATCAGGCCTCGACCGGAGCAGCCGATTCCGGACCAGGCTGCCGAAACTCGAAGTGATAAGCACCCTGCACGACGCTGTGTCGCGGCTCCGCCGCCACGACCAACCCGGGAAGGGCCTTGTGTCCCTCGAGCCAAGGCGCAAGCCGGGCACCCAAGCCGCCCGTCAGGAGCACCTGGTCGACGGACAGGTCGCGCCAGGCCTGACGCAGGGTCAAAGCCAGCTGCTGGGCCATCAGCTCGAGGATCTCGTCCAAAAGGCCCTCGGGCATCTCGACCCGCACCCGACCGTCGACGTAGACGCCATCGAGGGAGGCCTCGAGGGCCGCCATCGGGTCGATGCGCACAACACCTGCATCACGCAGGACCTCCTCGACGGCCTCCACCAGACGAATGCCCGCCACGGCCTGAGTAAAGCCCCCGAAGCGCGGCAGTTCGCGCGGTAGGCGCGCAACCATCCAGTCCGTCGCGACGTGGCCTGCATCGATCACACCGAGGGTCGTGTCGGGACCGGGATCGATGACACTGTCCATGGTGGCGGCGTAGACGGCGGCCAAGGTCCGGGGCAGGACATCAATCTGGTCGATGGCCACCGCCACGGGCTGGCCGCAGAACTCGTAGCGATGCACCCCGCGCCAGGCGTCAAGCGATGCCTCGAGCTCCGCTTCGCGACGGGCGTGGATTTGCGGCACCGCGAGGCCAAGGCGGACACGGAACGTGCCCTGGGCCCGATGGTGCCTTGCCGCGAGGCCCAAGGCCCCAAGGAGGTGCACGAACGCCAGCTCATCCTCGAAAAGGTCGACGCCCGATGCCGGGAAAACCATCGGCTGTTCGAGGGCCAGGCGACCCAAGGTATGGGTCAGGCGCCCGGCCCGGACCGTCATGGTGTCCTGGGGATGGTCCTCGACATGACGCGAAGAACCGCGCGCGATCGAACGCACGGGACCGCCTGCAAGCGCCGGGTAGTGGATCGGCGCCTCGCCGTCGAACAGGCGGATCTCGCTGCGACCGAGGTCGACGCCAAGCGTGACGGGCTCCATGCGACCGTTAGACCTCCCCGAAAGGACCATGTGTCCTGTCCAATATAGCCCGTCCGGGCCATGCTAGGCCACCATGCAGGCGGACCCTGCTAGGATCAGACCTATGCCCCCCGCCCGTCACGCCCTTGCCACCGCCTTGCGGCGCGTGGCCGCAACGGCCCCCGTGCTGGCGCTCGTCGCCGGATGCCTCTCCCGAGAGCCTGCGTGGCCGACCTTCACCGTGGTCGATACGATGGAGGCCGGTGCCAGCCAACTGGCCATCGGAACCGCCTTTCTCGCGGGCGTCGACGGGGCCGGGCACGCCTGGCTGGCGGAACGGCCCGACGGAGTCGCAAGCGCGAGCATCCGTCCCCTGACGCTGCCGGCACGACTCGGAGCCCCTCCCGGGCTCGCCGTGGCGCCGGACGGCAGCCTGCTCATCTCCGATCCCGGCCACCACCGGGTCTGGCGGGTCTCCCCCGGGCAGCCGGCCATCACCACGGTATTCGCAGGGTCAGGGACGGACTTCCAGCCCATTGGCGACCGGGCCAGGGCCGTCGGGGCGCAGCTTTCCCGTCCGGCGGCCCTGGCGACCCTCGGGGGAGACACGTGGCTGGCGGACCCCGGCTTCCGTCGCGTACGCCGCATCGACGCAGAAGGCCGGATCGATACGGTTCTGGGGTCCGGGCTCAAGGGTGCCTGGCCCGACCAACCCACCCCCCTGCGCCTGCCGCTGCCGGAACCGGGCGCCCTCGCCGTCGCTCCGGATGCCCGGCTCGCGGTGGCCGATGGCCGGCACGGCGTCGTGGTATCCGGCCCCGGCGACCGCATCGCCCGCTGGCCCGAGACCGGCATCTCGGGCTTGGCGTGGTTGGGGGACGGCACGCTCGTCGCGGCGCGCGGCCTTGCGATCATCGGTTGGCGAGGAGGCGGCACCAAGGTCCTTCTCGACGGGGTCGAACCCATCACGGCCCTGTGCGGGGATGGCGGGGAAAGCCTCTGGTGCGCCACGGCCGCCCGGACGGTGCGCCTGCGGGTCAACCAGCCCTGAAAGCAAGCCGGGCGATCGTCCGGACGACAACCAAGGACAGACTCCCCATGCGCGCCCGGGAACCCAAGCGACGCCTGGCGGCCCTCGCCGCCCGGGTCCTGCTGGTCATGGGCATTCAGGCTTGCACCCAGCGACCTGGTGGTCTGCCGCCCGGCAACCTGCCCGCGCTGCCCGGTGACCCGCGGCAGGAGCAGCCCAGCACCGTGCGCAGCCGCTTCCCGCAGGGCTTCCTCTGGGGTGTCGCCACGGCCGGACATCAGGTCGAGGGGCACGACAAGGTCTCGAACTGGGCGGCATGGGCCGAGGCCGGGCGTACGACAGCCCTGCCGGGCCGTGCCACGGACTCGTGGAACCGCTACGCCGAGGACTTCGACCTTGCGCGCGGCATGGGCCTGAACGCCTTCCGCTTCTCGATCGAGTGGGCGCGGATCGAACCGCGTCCCGGCGTGGTGGACGGGACGGCCGTCGCGCGCTACCGGACCATGATCCGCGCCGCACGGGCCCGCGGTCTGGAACCCATCGTGACCCTGCACCACTTCGCCTATCCGGCCTGGCTCGATACCTACAAGCAGACAACCGGCGGCTATCCCGGCTGGGAGGACCTGCACACGGCGGCAGCCTTCGAGCAATTCGCCCGTTTCGCCGCGCGAGAGTTCGGCCCTGACGTCCGCTACTGGATCACCCTGAACGAGCCGAACACCCAGGTCATCCTGGGCTACCTGACGGGCGTGTTCCCGCCGGGCAAGGTCAATCCGGGCGCAGCTTCCGCCGTCACCCGGCACATGACGCTCGGCCACGTCCTTGCGTATGACGCCATCCATCAGGAAGACCCCGATGCCATCGTCTCGACGAACTTCTTCGACCTGGCGCACGTCTCGGACCCGGCCGCCGTCTTCCCGGGGGATCCCGCCCGGGAGATGCTGGACCGCTTGATGGACTGGCAGGGCCTGAATCTGATGTTGGGCAGAAGCACGCTGGGCCAGGGCACCCGCAAACTCGATTTCATGGCCTTCGACTACTACTACGCCTGGCGATGGACCGAGGTGCAGCGCATGGCGCGCCAATGGGAATGGGCCCTGCGTCCCGAAGGCCTGTTCACGGCGATGAAGGTCCACGCCAGCCGGACCGGCCTGCCCCTGCTGATCGCCGAGAACGGCATGGCGACGGACGATGGCAAGCCACGGGCGGACGGCTGGAGCCGCGAAGCCTTTCTGGTCCAGCACGCGGACCAGGTACGCCGCGCCATTGCCGAGGGCGTGCCATGCCTCGGCTACATCCATTGGTCGCTCCTCGACAACTACGAATGGGGCAGCTATCGTCCAAGGTTCGGCCTCTACGAGGTGGATCCTCGCGATCCGCTGCTGAGGCGCAAGTCCACGCCAGCGGTGGAGGCCTATCGCGCCATCGCCACGGGCAACGACGTGCCCCCCTCCCTGCTCGAGCAGTATCCGCGGCCCACCGCACGCCCCTGATGCCACCGATCCTTCGACGCATTCTGCCCTGCCTGATGGCACTTGGCCTGCTGGCCGCAGGACCTGCAGGCTCCCAACCGGCCGAACTCGGCTTCGACAAGGGCTTCCTCTGGGGCGTCGCCATGGCGGCCATCCAGAATGAAGAAGGCCTCGAAGACTCCTCCTGGCGAGTCTTCGAGCGCGCCGGACGTGCCAAGGAGCCGGCCGGCAAGGCCACGGCATCGTGGGATCGTTATGAGGAGGACGTCGACCTGGCTGCGGCTTCGGGAGCCAATGCCTTTCGGATGAGCCTCGAGTGGTCCCGGATCGAACCCCGGCCGGGCGTATTCAACCAGGCGGCCCTCGCCCGCTACGCCAAGGTGGTCGACCACTGCCGGAGCAAGGGCCTCCAGCCCATCTTGACGCTCTACCACTTTTCCTATCCGGCCTGGGCCGATACGACGACACTCCCCTACGGCGCCCGCAAGGGACGGGCCGCCTTCTATGACCCGCCCCTCTCGCTCATGCCGGACGGCAATGGCGGCAAGGGGTGGGAACGTCCCGGGCTGGTCCCCGCTTTCGGTCGGTATGCGGCGGTGGTCGCCAAGGCACTCAAGGGCCGGGACATCCTGTGGATCACCATCAACGAGGCCAACATCGAGGCCCTGAATGGCTACCTGCTGGGCATCGTGCCACCGGGACAGGTCAATCCCGTGGCCTTCGCGCGGGCACTCAACCACATGGCCGAGGCCCACGTGCAAGCCTATGACGCCCTGCACGCCGAGGATCCGTCGGCGCGGGTCTCGACCAACCTCTTCATGTTCTTGCGGCGCAGCGGCAAGGCCACGACCCTGATGGTGCCGGTGGACGATCCGACCGAGAAGTTCGGCGATGCCCTGTTGGCCTGGCGGGACACGCCCGAATCCCAACCACGGCGCACGATGGATTACATGGCGTTCGACTACTACTACGCGGCCGCCGTCGATGAGTTGGGCAAGGTCGCGACGCAGTGGCGATGGCCGGTCCACCCCGAGGGCATGTATGACGCGGCCATGCTGCTGCATCGCCGCTATGGCCTGCCGCTGCTGGTCGCCGAAAACGGCATGGCCACGCACCGGGGCCAACCCCGCCCCGACGGATGGACCCGGGATGCCTACCTGGTCAACCACGTCCACGCCTTGGCCCGGGCCGCCCGGGATGGGGCCAAGGTAATCGGCTACTGCTACTGGACCCTGTCGGACAATTGGGAAGTCGGCACGTGGGCACCGACGTTCGGCCTGTACCGCCTGGACAAAACCGATCCGGCCCTGGTCCGTCGCCCGACTCCGTCCGTGGAGATCTTCCGCGCCATGGCCCGAGCCAACGGCGTCCCTGCCGAGCTTGTCGCCCGTTACCTCGGCAAACGCTCCTGACCCTGCCCCGATGAAGTAGGATCACGATCATGGAGGACACGAGCACCGGAACCTTGGCCAGCCGCGACGAGGCCGAACGCCTCGACCGCGAGGTCGACGAGCTCGTCGCCGTGGTCCAGCAACCGCTCACGCGCCTCGCCAGCCTGGTCCACCGGATACGGGAGGACAAGGTCTTCGAGGCGCTCGGCCACGATTCCTTCGAAGCATGGGTCGGCAGCAAACGGCTGCAGTTCAGCCGATCGTTCATCTTTCAACTGGCCAAGGTCGGCAGGATGTTCGACCGCGTGGGCATGTCGCCCGACTTGCTGCCTCCCGGCGAGACCGAGATATCCAAGCTCGTGCAGGTGGCGCGTCTGGACGATCCGGAGATGCAACGCGAGATCCTCGCGCGAGGCTACTTCCCGACATCGGATGGAGAGCGCCCCCTTACCGAGATTCCCGTGCGGGAGCTGTCGAAGATGGTCGACGCGCGCCTCGGTCGGGAGCCCCGGGTCCGAAGCCTGTCCGAGACCTACGACGGCAGCGGCGCACCTTGGGAAGGACCGGACCACTTTGCCGAGGGCGTCGCCGTGGCGGAACCAGCTGACCTCGTCGCCCACGACGCCATGCCGCACAGTCCGTGGGGTTCGACCCGGGTCACGCGGGAAGAAGCCCCCTGGGACCACGTGATTGCGGAGTTGTCCCGGATGATCGAGGGCCTCGACGGGCCGGATCGCGATGATGCCGTCAATGCGGTGGCGAAACTCTATCGCCGGTTGGTAGGTTGAACCCGATGATCCAGGTGCGCATCTCCAAGGACAAGCTGGCGGCTTACATCCAGATCCCCCAGGGCGTCCAACCGACGGAACAGCAGCTCCGGCAGGCCCTCGGGGACGCGACGGTGCGCTACGGCCTGCTCGACGACGTGCTTGCACGGCTGGGCAAGGTGGCCCCGGCCGGCTCCTACGAGGTGGCGCGCGGCTTCGGTCCCGTGAACGGCTCGGATGCCCGCATCGAGTACTTCTTCCGGGTCGGCCGCCCCGAACTCAAGCCCAAGGTGCTCGATGACGGCCGGGTCGACTACTTCAATATGGATGTGGTCGCCAACGTGCCCGCAGGCACGGTGCTGGCCCGCAAGATCCCGCCCGTCCTCGGCAAGATGGGGAAGGCCGTCACGGGCGAGGACCTGTCGCCTCGAGTGCCGCGAGAGGCCCGCCTCAAGTCCGGCAAGAACACGATGCTGACCGATGACGAGCTCATGATCGTCGCGACGGGCAAGGGCGAGCCCCGGCTCGAGCGCGGAGCCATCCACGTCATCACGAACTTCGTCGTGGACGGGGACGTGGACTTCAGCGTCGGCAACATCGACTTCGAGGGCGACGTCGAGGTCCGTGGCGACGTCAAGAACAAATTCGTCGTCAAGGCAACGGGCAACATCCTGATCAAGGGCGCCGTGGACGGAGCAACCGTCATGGCGGGACGGGACATCATCGTGGCGGGCGGCGTACGCCAGAATGCCGTGATGGAATCCGGCGGCGACATGCTGATCAGCTTCATGGAGAGCTCACAGGCTCGGGTCAAGGGCAGCCTGACGGTTCAGGAGGACCTGCTCTTCAGCGATGTCGAGGTCGGCGGCGAATGCCGAATCTCGGGCTCCCTCGTGGGGGGGGAGTGCCGCATCGATGTCCTGCTCAACGTCAAGACCATCGGCAGCAAGATGGGGACCCCTACGACCGTCCTGCTGACACCCCGGGACAAATGGGTCAGCCAGCTGACCGAGCTCACGGAGCAGGTCAAGACCTTCAAGGCCAATCTCGAGCGAATAGACGAGAGCCTGCAGTCGCTCCAGGTCGTCATGATCCGGCTCAAGCGCCTGTCTCCCGAGCAGGCCGCCATGAAGGAGAAGCTCGATCAGACAGCCGAGGTCATCAAGCTGGAGATGGCCAACACCGCCAAGCGCATCATGCAGGTCCGGGCCCACCTCGAGAACCTGCCCCAGCCCAAGGTCGAAGTCGGCAATCTCGTGCGTACGGGCGTAACGGTACGTATCCACGACGCAATCATGGTGTCCAAAAACGACCAGGCGATCCGCGGCATCCAGGAGGATAAGGGCGTCATCCGTTTCTGGTGATGGGATGCCGGAGGTGCCCGTGGTAGGATGGGCGCCCGGAGGACCCCCTCGTTGACGCAACTGCGACGTTTCTGGCTGCCACTCATGCCTGCGGCAGTGCTGGCGCTTTCCCTCGGATGCCAATCGGCCAAGACACCCCATCGCATCGGTGCGCAGCCCCCGGCCGATGACGTGGCGACCCTGCCGGCCAGCGGCGAGGCAGCGCCACCGACAGGCACGGTGGCGCCTGCGCCCGCCGCCATCCAAGTCGCCTCGGCGGCTGATGTCGCCAAGGCGAACGAACTTGGCTTGGTCCCCGTGCTCGAGTACCACGGCATCGGCAAGGAAGAGAGCCGCTGGGTGCGTCGGGCGGATCGTTTCCGGGGCGACCTCGAGTTCCTCGCGACCAACGGCTATGTGACGGCGACGACCCAGGACATGCTGGACGGGTTCCCGCATGTGCCGGCAGGCAAGAAGCCAGTGGTACTGACCTTTGACGACGCCCGGGCCGACCAGTTCGTGGCTTCTGGCGTGGACGCCAAGGGGCTTGCCATCCCGACGGCCGATTGCGGCGTCGGCATCATGCGCGACGTCGCGAAGCGTTATCCCGGCTTCGGCCACCGGGCCAGCTTCTACCTGCTGCCCTCGTTCTTCGAGGACGACCGGACGGCAGCCGCCAAGCTCAAGTTCCTCGCTGCCAACGGCTTTGAATTGGGCAACCACACGTGGACCCACCTGCTCATGAGCAAGGCCACACCCGGACAGATCCGCTCGGAGCTGGTCCGCCTCCAGGCAGCGGTCCGCAAGGTGGTGGGCCCGGACTTCCGGACCACGACCGTGGCCTTGCCGATGGGCGGCATCCCGAAGCGCCCCGATCAGCAAGCCGCAGCCATGGGTGGGCCGGGACAGGATATCCACCACGGGGCCTTGCTGCTCGTCGGTGCCAATCCCGCCACGTCCCCGTTTGCCAAGGGCTTCAACCCCGCGCGCATCGCACGTATCCAGGCCCTCGACAGCGAGTTTGCCCACTGGTTCAAGCGCAAGGGCCAGGATACCGGCAGGCAGACTGAAGCCTTTACGCCCTATGTTGCGGACGGCGATCCTGCCCTGGTCAGCTTCCCGGCCGCTGCGGCGGATCGCCTCGATCCCGCACGGCTGGGCAAGGCGAAGGCACGCAAGCTCGGCGCAAAGGCCGTTGCCGCCCTCGCCGAAACCGCCACGAATGCTCCTGCAGCCCAGCTGGTGGCGAGTCCGTCACCCGAGGTAGAGCAACTCGCCCGGGTTGCGGCCCCTACACCCTCGACGACCGATGCCACGGCTGTTCCGGCGGGGACGACCGAAACGCTCGTCCCCGAGGCGGCATCGACCTCGATCGCATCGAACGTCCATCCCGGCTTCGGCAAGGCCTTGCCGCCCGGCGGCACATGGCAAGCCGGCAAGATCAGCCACAAGGTCCAGACCGGGCAGAGCTACGAAGGGCTCTCGATGGCCTACCTGCCCTTCACGAAGGCCTACACGTCGCGTGAACTGCGGCAGCGCATCGCGGCCGCCAATGGCCTGAAGCGCGCCTGGGTCAAGCCCGGCGAGACCTTGGTCATCCCGGATGTCCTCGCACGTCGCCCCGACCCCAAGCCGTTGGGTTGGCGCGTCGACATACCCATCAAGGGCATCTACTGCACCTCGACGAGTGCAGGCATGGATCGAATATTCACGCTGGCCTCAGCCCTGAAAAAGTCCGGCGGCAACGCCGTCGTCTTTGACATCAAGGACGGTCCCGTGTCCATTCTGGCCAAGGACTCCAAGGTTCGGGCCATGACCCAGTGGGACCATACCGTGACGGACCTGCCCAAGCTGGTCGATCGCCTGCACGGCATGGGTATCTACGTCATTGCGAGGCAGGTCCTTTTCAATGACCCCGTGCTTGCGAAGCGGCGGCCCGACCTCGCAATTCGCAGCAAGGCGACGGGCAAGCCTTGGCTCGAACATGGGCACCTGCGCTGGGTCGACCCCAGCAACCCCGAGGTCCAGGACATGAACATCCGCCTCGCGGTCGAACTCGCGCAATCCGGGGTCGACGAGATCCAGTTCGACTACATTCGTTTCCCGGCGCAGGGCAACACCCGGGACTGCAAGTACGGATTCGATGAGAAGGTGACGCCCAAGCACGCCATCATCACGGCCTTCCTGCGCAAGGCCCGCGCCGCACTGGCGCCGCTCAACGCCCGGGTGGGCATCGACGTCTATGGCGTCATGGCCTGGGGCAAGGACGTGGACATGGCCGTGACCGGCCAGAAGATCGCGGACATGGCCAAGGAAGTCGACGTCATCTGCCCGATGGTCTATCCGTCGCACTTCTATCCGCCCTTCGACGGTTTCGCGCGCCCTGCGGACCAGCCTTACTACTTCATCAGCCAAGGCGTCGTCCGCGTCCGCAACCGCATTGGCGAGGGCACCGTCATCCGCCCTTGGCTGCAGGCCTTCGGCTACATGGTCTCGAATTACAACGCCGACTATGTCTATCGCCAGTTGCAGGGAGGTCGCGACGGCAAGGCCAGCGGCTGGCTGCTCTGGAACGCGAGCAACAAGTACGACATTGCCTTCCAGGGCACCCGTCACTGGGAAGCCGCGCAGCAGCAGGTTCCGGTCCAGGTCGTGCACATCAAGGGCGAGACTCCGGGCAAGGGGCCGGCCAAGGGCAAGAGATCCTGATTGCGGGTAGGTGAGGGACTAGAATCATGCGAACCCCCACGCGTTCCCTCGCAACCCTCACGCAGCGTGACGTTTCTTGTCCCGTCTGCCTGCAGGTGTTCAAGCTGCACACCCCGCGAAGTGGCACCTACTCGCTCGTGCGCCGGGATTCGGACAACTGCCCCCACTACTCGGGCGTCAATCCCCTCTACTACCAGATCTGGGTCTGCTCGGGCTGTGGCTATGCCGCGCTCAAGAAGGACTTTGCCAGCCTCGAGGATCGTCATCACGATGCCGTGGCCAAGGCGCTCAAGGAATCGGGCCTCGCCCGGACCGTCGACTTCAGGCAGCCGGATCGGTCGCCCTTCGCGGCGTTGGTCGCCTTCAAGCTGGCGGGCGTGACCTACGAGGCGCGCAAGGCATCGCCGAAGGTCCTGGCATCGATGGCGCTTCGTGCCGGCTGGATTTGCCGGATGACCGGCAATCTCGGACGTGAATTGGCCCATCTTGCCCGGGCCAGCGAACTGCTCGAGTTGGCCTTCAGCCAAGGGGGCGCCAAGCCGGGACAGGGCGGAGAAGAAGAGGATGACGAGTCGGCCATCCCGTTCATGATTGGCGAACTGGGCTTGCGCCTCGGGCGGTTCGAGCAGGCGGAGCGCTGGTTCGGCGTCGTGCTCGCGGACCGCGAGACCCCGGACAAGATCCAGAAGGCCACCCGCGATCGCCTCTACGATCTGCGTCAGGTCCAGAAGGTCGACGACGTCCTGCATCACGTTCCCCTGCTGGAACCGATGGATGACGACAGCCTGGGTCTGCTTGCCGCCCACACGCACTCACGGCGGGCAGAGGCCGGCGAGGTCCTCTTCCGAATTGGTGAGCCTGGCGATGCAATGTATGTCGTGACCAAGGGCCACATCGACATCTACCTGGGATCGCCCGAGACTTCGGAGCCCGTCGCGCGCCTCGGGCCCGGCGATGCCTTCGGCGAGATTCCGCTGCTCAAGGGAGAGCCCCGCGGGGCGACGGCCGTCATCGCTCCGGGCGGCGGCGCCGAGTTGCTCGAGGTGGACAAGCCCGCGTTCCGCACCGTCGTGCGCGCCAATCCCGAAGTCGTCGACAAGCTGGCGCAGATGGTCGCCGAGCGCGAGAAGCGAAACGCCGCCTACGAGCATCCGAGACTGGCTGAAGCCTCGCCGGCCCGGCCCAAGACTCCTGCGGAAGTCCAGCAGAGCATCATCGCGGCACAGGTCCGCAAGGTGCTCGACCCGATGGAGCCCTGACGGCTCAAGGCGTTACGCTTGCCGCGCGCGGGGAAACGGCGTCCGGCAAGTGCCACGACACCCAAAGCCAAGCGGGGCAGTGCTTGCGCACCGCCCCGCCCTGGTGAACCCGGCGACTACTTGATGAAGTCGACCAGGAAGTTACGCCAACCCTCGGCCGCGAAGGCGATCTGGTTCACGTTGTTGTAGGCTTCCTTCCACTGGTACTTGGTCTTGGGGAAGAAGATCACCAGGCCAGTGGCACCCGCGGTGCCTTCGGTGGCCCACTTGCCGTTGTGGACTTCGGCAATGACCGCAGTCGACAGGGCCTGCTGCGTGCTGGTGACAGCCTGCTTGACGCGAGCATTCCGGGTGTTGGCGCTCAGGTGACCCAGGAAGCTGCCGACATCACCGCAGTCGCTGTTGTAGAACTCCTGAGTGGCCTTGCGGGCAGCCTGGAAGGCCGACTTCTCGGTGCCCATCGCGGCGACCATCTCGCTGGCGAGATTGTTGAGCGCGGGGACCAGGTTGTTCTTCAGCGCGGCGTAGTTGACGGCCGACAGGGTGATCTCCTGCTCGCGGCCATCCTGGGCGTGGTTGCCGCCCGGCTTGTAGGACTCGCCGTACGCTTGGACGAGGTACTTGGAGGCGAGGGCGCCATCCGCGGCCGGATTGGCGGCCAGGCGCTTCATCCAGCCCATGTAGTCCCAGCCGAGGCCGGGCTCGAGCTCTTCGGAAGCAACCATGTTCAGGCCGTTGCCCTTCATCTGGTAGACCAGCTCGACGTGGGCCATCAGGCAAGCGTCGAAGCCGACCATGTCGAGGGGCTTGCCGGCGGCTTGGGCACCGGCGGCGACCACGTCGCCGAACTGGGCGGTCGACATGTGGTTGCCGGTCTCGTCATCCCAGCAGATGCCATTTGCAGACATGCCGTTGCCGGAAAGGGCCCGCTTGACGGAGGAGCGATCGACGCTGGGGCCGAGGTTCACGCGCTGGCCTTGCGGGGTGAAGATGCCCGAGCCGTGATCCCACATCAGGTAGCCATACTTCTTGGCGGGGAAGTTCTGGATGGCCCACTGCGTGAACTTGGAAGCCGTCTTGACGTCGCCGGAGTCGACCTCCTTGGTGTCGCTCGGAATGATGGCACCCTTGTCGTCGATGACGGTCGACACCAGGGTCTTGTTGTTGCCGTTGGCGTCGCGGACCATCCGGTAGATCTTCGAGTCGCCCTTCTTCTGGCCGTCGAACAGGACGATGAAGTTGACGTTCTTGTCGTCGATGGCGGCCTCGATCTCGTTGAGGTTGATGCCGGCGAAAGGCTCGAGGTTGTTGGAGGCGCCGAGGTGCAGCATGAGCGTCCACTCGGCCTGGGCCTTGGACTTGGCGCCGAAGACGCCGCTATTGGCGCCCCCCAGGCCCATGTTCGTGCCGCAACCGACCAAGGTGGTCGCCAGCGCCGCCGCAGTCGTCGCCTTCGCAAAACGCATCATTGCTTTAACCTTTCTCGATAGGCAGAGTTAACTCAACCTTTACGCTGCAAGCATAGGGCGACAAACACTCCCTGAAAAGCCCCCTGACGGCAAGTTGACGGAGAATTGCCGGACCCTTAACAGTCCAAACACAGCCTTAACAATTCATCGCCAAGGCGAAAGTGGTGCAAAATCGACCAAACCAAGCTGCAGTCTGGCTCAAGGCCGGTCCGGCTAGTTGAACATCGACGCTGCGGACGTGTTGGAACCCAGCATCCGGATCTGGCGCACCGTCTCTTCGAAGGGCGTGTTGTCGCGGACATCCTGCTTCAGGAATCCCTTGATCTGGTCCCACATCGAGATGGCGCGGTCGTAAGCAGGGTTGGAACCGCGGACATAGGCACCGACGTTGAGGAGATCCTGCACCTCCTTGAAGTCGGCGATCATCTGGAAGACCGCCTGCCGCGCGGCCTTGTGCTCCTTGGTCGCCAGCACGTCGAGCAGTCGCGAGACGCTCTGCAGGACGTCCACGGCCGGGAAGATGCCCTGGGCCGCGATGTTGCGCAGCATCACGATATGGCCGTCCAGAACACCCCGGACGCAGTCGGCGATGGGTTCATCCATGTCGCCCCCATCGACCAGAACCGTGTAGATGGCGGTAATCGAGCCCTTGTCACTGGTCCCCGCCCGCTCGAGCAACTTGGGAATCAAGGCGAAGACGGACGGCGTGTAGCCCTTCTGGGCCGGAGGCTCGCCAATCGCCAACCCGATCTCGCGCATCGCCATCGCGAAACGCGTCATCGAGTCCATCATCATGAAGACCTTGTTGCCCTGGTCCCGGAAGTATTCGGCGATGGACGTCGCGACCAAGGGTGCCTTGAAGCGCATCAGGCTGGAAGTGTCCGAGGTCGCCACCACGACCACCGAGCGCGCGAGGCCGTCCTCGCCCAGCGAGTACTCGAGGAACTCGCGGACCTCGCGGCCGCGTTCACCCACCAAGCACAACACCGACAGATCGGCCTCGGTCTGACGGGCTATCTGGCCCAGCAGGGTGCTCTTACCCACGCCCGACCCCGCGAAGATGCCAATACGTTGCCCCTCGCCCATCGTCAGGAAGCCATCCATGACCCGGACGCCCGTCGGCAGGACCGTGTCAATCAGCTTGCGCCTCATCGAATTCGGTGGCTGGTTCATCTGGGCATAGGTCGTCTCGTAGATGAGGGGCCCCTTGCCATCGATGGGGTTGCCCAGGCCATCGAGCACCCGGCCCAGCAGCTTGGGGCCCACCTTGACACTGACCATCCGACCGGTCGCAACCACCTCGCAACCGGCACCGATGCCTTCGACCTCCGAAAGGGGCATCAACATGACGCGTCTGGGCTTGAAACCGACGACCTCGCACGGGAATACGGTCTTGCGGTGCTGTGCATAGATCAGGCAGAGCTCGCCCATGCGCACGCCTTGCAGAAGGGCCTCGATGACCAAGCCCACCAGTTGCGTGACCTGGCCACGGGCACGGATGGGCTCGGTATCCCGTAGTGCAAGCGCGAATGGCTCGAGAGGCAAGGTCACGAGGCAGCCTCAGGACCGGGCTCCGAAATTTCCGACAGCTCGGCCTGCGTATTACGAAAGACCTCCGAAAGTACCGAGATCTGGGTCTTGATCGTGGCGTCGACCGTGCCCGATCCCGTCTCGATGAACACGCCACCACGGGCGATCTTGACCGAGCTCTGGAACTCAAGCTTCTTGACCTGCGCCAACAGGTCGCGAATCTGCTCCTCCGTGTCCTGGACCATGGGCAAGTCCTCGGGATGAACCCGGATGGTGACGGATTCCATGTCCGTCACTCGGGCCAACGCCGCATCGAGCGTGTCGAGCACGATCTCGGGACGCGTGGCGACCTCGGCGTGGACCAGGCGCTCGGCGACCTCGAGCGCGATCTGAACGAGCTGGTCCTGGCTCTCCCGGACGGCATGTGGCAGGGCCAATCGAACCCGGTTCAGGCTGTCGGTCGCGTCTTCCAGCAACCGGGCGCCTTCCTCGTCAGCCTGCGCCCGCCCTTCGGTGTAGCCTTCGGCATAAGCACGCTGGCGATTCTCGTCAAAGAGCGCCTGACGCTGGGACTCAAGCGTGGCCATGTCCTGCATCGCGTGCGTCCGAGCCTCGACGATGAGTGACTCGGCCTCCGCCCGCGCGTGCATCAGGATGCGTTCGGCCTCGAGCCGGGCGGCAGCCAGGACCTGCTCACGCTCTCCCAGCAAGGCCTTGGCGTGCTCCTCGGACCATTCGAAATTCTCGAGCAACGCGGCGATCTGTTCTTCGGCCTCGGCCATGGAACGCCACCGGGTGAGGTCCCGGGCCCTGGCGTGGGCAGCACGCACCTCGGCCTCGACGAGAGACTCGAGCCCCGGCGTCGCTGCTTCGAGAGCGCTCTCGAGTGCCTGGGCGGCAACAACGCCTTCGAGATGCGTGGACAATTCCGCATGGCGCTCGCGAAACAACCCCGCCGGATCGATTTCCGAGTGTGCATCGGCTTCCTCTTGCCCGGAAAGGGCAATCCGCGCGTCCCTCAGGGCATCCCGACCGGCATCCCACGCCTCGATGCGGGACGTGACATCCGCGACAGTCGCTTGTCCGGACGCCACGGCGTCCCCATCAGCCCAATCGGCATCGGAAGGGGTCGGCAAGCCCGATTCGAAGACCTCCCCAGCCACGACCGCCGCTTCTGCCTGCGGCGCTTCGGACAGGCGGCCCTGCGGCCACACCCCCTCAGGCTCGCGAGGCGGCACGGGGGGCAGGGACGGTGTCACGACCGGCGACGCCACAGCCGACGCGGAAGCCTCCTCACCGGCCTCCTCCGGCAGGAGCTGATCTCCCTGAAGAACCACCGTTCCCCGGGGATTGACCTTGTTCCCCTTGATCAGGGCCATGCTGTATTCATACCCCGCGACACGGGCCGTCTCCCGCGGGCAGGTTCACTGCAGTGCCCAGCGGTAGTTGAGATCGACCCCCAGAGTCAGGGGCCGCAGGCCCAAGGTCCAGGCGAGGCAGGGGCCCTCGAAGTTGAGACTTATGCCGGCATCCGTCAGGATCAGCGCCCGGTCAGGCACGCTCGGGAGACGGGTACCGGTGGCGAATCCGCCCAGATACCACGTTGGCGCGAGGTCATAGCGCGTGCTGACGACAATCTGGCTATTGCCGTTCACCTGGTCGAAGAAGAAGGGCGACTGGCCCGTGGCATCACGGAGATCGAGCGAAAAGCCGGTCCGCCACGCCGGAGACCAACGTTGTTCGGTCTGGAGGGTCAGGGCCCCCAGGCGAACGTCGCGAATGACGGACGGTCCCGGCGCGTAGGTGTCGTAGCGCGTGGCCTGGAAGACCAGTGCAGGCTGGATGGCCCAGCCGTCTGCCCACGAATGGCGTGGAGCCCGCAGCACGCCCTGGAACTGGCTGGTGCGCGCCTCGGCCCGAACGATCTCCTGATCGAGGACAGACAACCGCTCACGGAAGATGCCCCAGCGGGCGGAGGCCCCCACGGCGAACGGACCGATGGGTTGGTCGGGAATCTGCCAAGTCACCTCGGGAAGGCGGTCGACTGCCTGACCCGCGAGGTCGGATCGGAAGCCCATGCCCATCGCCAGCGCCCCGAGGCTGCCAAGGCCCATGAAGGTCGTCCCGTTCCCGCGCAGACCCGACGTACCGCCGGCGAAGGCCGTCTGATAGCTGACATCCCCGGTCAGGTGGCCACCGACCCAGTCGTAACGCTGCAAGGTACCGATGTAGAGACCCCGCCCCTGTGTCAGGCGGGGCAGGACGGAAAAGGCATAGCGCTCGGAGGGCCTGAAGTCGGCGCGGCCAGACGCGAAGGCGCCTTCGAAGGCATTGAAGCCGACCTGCGTATCCACGGCCCCGTCGGTGGCCTTGCGGGTTTCGGGCGGCTTCTCTTCCCAACTGGCCTTCAACCCCGGCCAATAAAAGACCTGCAGGCCGGACAACCAGAGCCCGAGACCCTCGAGGGAGACATTCTGCTCCATGGCGCGCGGAAACCATGACAAGTGCTCGGCCGAGGCAAAGTAGCTGGGCTGCTCGGCGAGGCACGGCGTGAACCGCGTGCCGATGCCATCGACCCTGTCGGGCGTCAGAACGAGTTCGCGGCCCTCGAGCGCCAGCCTGTCCTGCAAGCGCCCACGCCACTCCAGGATGCGGACATGCTCGCGCGGCACATCGAATGCGACGCTGCCGGCGACGAGCACGTAGCCGCGGACCATGAACCGGACGCTACCACTGGCCTGCCCGACGCCCGTCTCCGTCGCGACTTCGAGCGTGTCGGCCTCGAGAATATAGGGCCCGGCCAAGGCCCGGACCGATCCCTTCGCCGTAATCCGGCCGGCAACCTCGTCGGCCATCACCTCGGCCGCTGTCAGTCGCAGGACCTTGCCCCCCTCGAAGACCACCTCGGCCGATCCGGACGCCACGGTCCACGACGGGGACGCAGTCGCATCCCGACCCACAGCGGGCAGGGACGGCCCCAGGGGATCTTCCAGCAGGTCGGGAAAGCCGGCACGAATGGCGCCAAGGGGCTGCAGGGCCGGCGCAGCCGGTTTGAAGGACGAGGTCGCAAGGGAAGGCAGGAGGCTGCTGGCCACCAGGCACCCGCAGGGCGGCGGTGGCAGGGGCTCCGGGATCATGCCCCCCTCCGGCGGACCCGGCGTCCGGCCCTGCTGCTGAAGAAGCGCATGAGCGGACGAACCACGGGTTCGTCGGTGCTCAGGGCGATCGTGTCGATCCTCAGGCGGGCAACGGCTTGCTCGAGGCGCGCGCGGCGTGACTCGGCCGCGGTCTCGTGGCGTCGGCGAACCTCGGGGTCCCGAGGGTCCAGGATATGGGCGTCACCGGTCTCGGGATCACGCACCCGGACAGGTCCCGAAACCGGCAGTCGGTTTTCGGCCGGATCCGACAAGGTCACGGCCACCAGATCGTGCCGCGAGCCCAAGTGGCGAACGGCCTCGAGATCGAGGTTCAGGAAGTCGGACACGAGAAAGATAGTCGCGCGTTGCCTCAGCACGTGGCCGAGGCTGCGCATGGCAGCGGCCAGGTCGGTGCCCGTCGTGGCGGGCTTGCAACCCAGCAGGGTACGGACCAGGCGCATGGCGTGCTCGCGCCCGCGGCGCGGCGGCACCCACCCCTCGATGCCCGCGGCGAAGAGCAGCAAGCCGACCCGGTCATGACTGGCCGCCGCGGATAGCGCGATGGCCATCGCGAAGCGTGCCGCGAGATCGCGCTTGGTGCCGGCTGGCGTGGAGCCGAAATCGAGACTGGCCGACACATCGACCAGCAGGATGACGGCGCGCTCGCGTTCCTCAACGAAACGCTTCACGTACAAGCGGTCCATTCGCGCCGTGACATTCCAGTCAATCTGGCGGGGATCGTCCCCCTCCTGATACTCGCGCACCTCGTCAAAGGTCATGCCCTGGCCCTTGAAAACGCTGTTCCAGGCACCGCCAAATCGGGACCGCACGAGCCGGGAGGTCCGGACGGTCAGCTTCCGGATCCGGCGCGCGAGGGCCAGGCCTTCCTCGAGGCGTGGCTTCATGGCACCTTCAGAGTCAGCAATCGGCGAATGACAGCATCGACCCCGATCTCCTCAGCTTCGGCTTCGTAGCCCAGCACCAACCGATGCCGAAGCACATCCGGCGCCACGGCCTTGACATCATCCGGCAGGACATAAGCCCGGCGCCGCAGGAAGGCATGGGCTCGCGCCGCACGCAGCAGAAAGATACTGGCCCGTGGCGAGGCCCCGTGGGCGATGAGGGGCTCGAGCTCGTCGAGGCCGGCCTCGCGCGGGCTACGGGTTGCGTGGACCAGGTCCACGATGTAGCGACGGATACGGTCGGATACCGTCAATGAGCCGACGACCTCGCGCGCCTCACGGATCAGGTCGAGGCTGGCGAGCCGCTCGAGATCAGGGCCACGCGCCACGGCTGCGCGCTCGAGAATCTCCATCTCCTCGCTGCGGCTGGGGTAGCCGACAACCACCTTCATCATGAATCGGTCCAACTGGGCCTCGGGCAAGGCGTAAACGCCTTCCTGATCCAAGGGGTTCATGGTGGCCATGACGAGGAAAGGCTCAGGCAAGGGCAGGGTCTCGCCGCCGATGGTGACCTGGCGCTCGGCCATCGCCTCGAGGAGCGCGCTCTGGACCTTGGCGGGTGCCCGGTTGACCTCGTCCGCCAGGACCAGATTCGCGAAGACCGGCCCGTGCTTCGTGGTGAAGCGACCCTTGCGGGCATCGAAGATGGACGTACCAAGGATGTCCGCAGGCAGCAGATCCGGCGTGAACTGGATGCGGCGGAACTCGGCCTGGACGACCCGTGCGAGCGAGCTGATGCTCAAGGTCTTGGCGAGGCCGGGCAGGCCTTCCAGCAGGATATGGCCGTCCGCCAGCAACCCCATCAGCAGTCGGTCGAGGAGCGCGCCCTGCCCCACGATCACGCGTCGCATCTCGCCGATGACCTCGTCGAAGCGTTCGGCCAGCACACGAACGCGTTCGTTGGCCTCGAGCAGGGCTTGTTCGTCCAAGGAGAGGATGGGGCTCCGGCGCGACAATGCAGGGGACCCAGCCATTCTACCCCCAGCCCGGCACAGGGTCTCCCGGGCAGCCGATTTAACAGGCCATTTACAAAAACCAATCCTGGGGTTAATCTGATAGCGTAGTCGAGCCTGGGAGATGGCCATGAGTCAGAAGAGTCTTCCCCGCCTCGCCGCCACTATCGGTGTCGTGGCGACGCTGGCGGGCTGTGCCTTGGGTGGCCCGTCGGGCCCCGCGCTGGGCGATCGTGGCGTCCGGGTCCTCGAGAAGGCCTTCTCCTCGGGAAGCCGTGAAGCCATCGTCTCCTACCGCTATCAGAGCCCGGCGGACCTGACACGGCTCGTCGATGCCGGCATGGATGTCTGGGGCGTGGACAGTGACCGACGGATTGCCTACGGTCAGGTGTCACCCGCCCAACTGACGGAGTTGCGCCGGCGGCCGGATGCCGTCCAGGTCGAGACCGGCCCTCAAATCTACAACAGCTTCGACAAGGGCTATCACACCTACGACACGATGCTGGAGGACCTGACGAAGCTGTCGGCCAGCCGTCCGGACATCTGCAGGCTCGTCGACCTCGGCCCCACCTGGGAGACCACCAAGGGCAAGGCCAGCCGGCGTATCTGGGGCCTGCACATCTCCAAGGGCGACGCCTCGGCCAAGCCGGGCGTCGTCTACCTGGGCAACCACCACGCCCGTGAGATCGTGACTCCCGAAATCTCGTTGAACGTCGCGCACATGATTGTCGACCAGGAGGGCAAGGACCCGGCGATGACCGCAGCGGTGCAGGATCTGGACATCTGGGTCGTGCCGATGGTCAACCCGGACGGGCATGCGTTGGCCGCGCTGGGCAACGACTGGCGCAAGAACACCAATGCCGGCAACCTCTTCTTTGACGTCGGCCCTAATGGCGCGGGCGTCGACCTGAACCGCAATTACGCTCACCACTGGGGTGAGGGCGGGGCCTCGACCCGGCCCCAGGACCCGACTTTCCGCGGTGCAGGCCCCGGAAGCGAGCCGGAGACTCAGGCCGTCATGAAGCTTGCATCATCTAGGCCGTTCACGTTCCTGATGACCTACCACAGCTTCAGCAACCTGATCCTGTGGCCGTGGGGCTACACCGATGAGGCGCCCCCGAGCAAGGAGATGATTGCCGTGGGTCAGCAACTGGGCAAGCTCAGCGGCTACAAGCCACAGCAGTCCAAGGACCTCTACCGGACGAGCGGCGACCTGACGGACTGGGCCTTCGGTGCCCGGGGCATCCTGTCCTACACGACCGAAATCGGCAGCTGGGGCGACGGCTTTGACCCGCCGTATCGCGAGGTGACCCGCTTCTGGCGCGAGAACGAGCCGGGCGCACGC
Organism: Candidatus Tanganyikabacteria bacterium; assembly: GCA_016867265.1. Taxonomy (GTDB): domain Bacteria; phylum Cyanobacteriota; class Sericytochromatia; order S15B-MN24; family VGJW01; genus VGJW01. The sequence continues at coordinate 2,230 of VGJW01000016.1, read as the reverse complement.
CTCCTCCTGCAGCTTGCGGATCGTCCTGCCGCCATAAACGGACCTGAGGTCCGCGTCGAGGCCGGCCGGATCAGCGCCCCCGGAGCACGTCGCATCGAGGTGTTCCGTGGTCGCAAGGGCACTCCCGGTAAGGGTCAGGCACTTGCCGAGGGCAGCTTGGTCGCGACCGGCCGCGGCCCGCGCCAATTGGTCTATGTGCAGGCTCAGGGCACCGATGGCCAGTGGGGTCCCTCCACGGCCACCTGGAGCGATTAAGCTTTGTTACAGCTCATTGCCCCCTTCGGAGAGCCGGTCTACCCTGAAGTCGGTCTTTGACCACCCCCGCGCAAGTGGGATTGACCTGGAAGCAGCACACTTCGTCGTCTCTTCGCCGCAAACGTCACGCCGCACGCCGTCTTTTCGTCGACTCCAGGTTCGGAGGGGCCCTTCGGGGCCCCTCTTCTTATTGGGTGCCCCGCAGGGTGACCCTCCGAGGACATCTACGTCGTCATGACCCTTACATGGCCCATCTGGTTCCGCAGCGCGTGGCTTGCGCTCGACCGGCAGTTCAACCAATCGTGGCAGGCAGCCCCCCGCCTGGTGGCCGGCGTCGTGGTGCTGCTCGCCGGCATTTGGCTGGCACGCAGGTTGCGACGCCTGACCATCGATACAGTCCACAAGACCCTGCCGGGCTCCGAGGCCGCCCTGCCGCTGGGCCAAGTCGTCCATGCCGGCAGCTTGGTCCTGACAATCGCCGTGACGGCAACGATGTGGGGCTTCGGCCTCAGCAACGTGGTCACGGGTCTCGGCGTGTCCGGCGTCGTCATCGGTTTCGCGCTCAAGGACATCCTCGAGAACTACCTCGCGGGCCTTATGCTGATGCTGGGCCAACCCTTCCGGCTGGGCCAGCGCATCCGCAGCGGTGACATCGAGGGCGTGGTCACCCGCATCGCGACCCGAAGCACCACGCTCGAGGCAGCGGATGGCACGACCATCCTCGTGCCCAACGCCCGATTGCTGGCCAATCCCATCATCAACCTGGGCAACAAGGACCGCCGCCGCGAATCCCTGACCTTTCCCGTGCCGCAGACACGCTCGTGCGCCGTGGTACGCGAGCAACTCCACGCCATCGTGGACGGCCTCGATCCTGCAGGCGAAGCCAAGCCTGAGGTCCGCGTGGTGACGGTGGATGCGACTCACTACACGGTAGAGGTCACCTTCTGGACCGCACCTGCTGAGGCAGCCGGCCTGCGCAGCAGGGTTCTCGAGGCAGCATTGGCCCGGGTCCTCGCCCCCTGAGACGACCCCCAAAAACCCCGGGGCCCCCGCCAGCTGGCAGGGGCCCCGACGCGCAAGCTTGCGCTACTGGTGCATCTTCCGGACGCCGTCCTCGACCGCCTTCAGAAGCTTCGACAGCATGTCCAGCTGCGTCTGCTTCGACAGGATCCAGGCCTGGAACTCCTGGGGGGTGTACTCCTTGCCGTCGGCGTTCCTCTGGCCGACCTGCTTTGCCTTCGCCTCGATCTCGGCAAGAATGTCCTGCACCGAACTCGAAACCGCCAGCGTCGTCGCCACACCCTGCGAATGAATCGAACCGAGCGTTGCCATCGTCGTTCTCCTTCCGAACCCTACGGACACCGGGCGTCACACACGCCGCGCCTGCCCCACACTCCCCTTATTCGCCCCGGAGACACCCGCCTTTCAAGAACAAACACAGAAAAAACATGACCTTGGCCCGACCACAGCCAACCATCAAGACATCATCAAACTTCACATCAAGTTACAATCTGGACCAGCCTGGACCACCCCCCCAAAACCCCGAGGCCCCCGCCAGCTGGCAGGGGCCCCGACGCGCAAGCTTGCGCTACTGGTGCATCTTCCGGACGCCGTCCTCGACCGCCTTCAGAAGCTTCGACAGCATGTCCAGCTGCGTCTGCTTCGACAGGATCCAGGCCTGGAACTCCTGGGGGGTGTACTCCTTGCCGTCGGCGTTCCTCTGGCCGACCTGCTTTGCCTTCGCCTCGATCTCGGCAAGAATGTCCTGCACCGAACTCGAAACCGCCAGCGTCGTCGCCACACCCTGCGAATGAATCGAACCGAGCGTTGCCATCGTCGTTCTCCTTCCGAACCCTACGGACACCGGGCGTCACACACGCCGCGCCTGCCCCACACTCCCCTTATTCGCCCCGGAGACACCCGCCTTTCAAGAACAAACACAGAAAAAACATGACCTTGGCCCGACCACAGCCAA
>VGJW01000015.1 GCA_016867265.1 Candidatus Tanganyikabacteria bacterium | reverse complement strand
CGGCTGCATACCCACGCGCCCTCGTCCGGGACTAGCCCCAGGTTTGCCAGTGGCAGGCGGTTCGGATCGCCATGCTCCGTGATGATCACCAGGTCGAGACGCGCGTGAAGATCGTCCCGTCGGGCCAGGCTTCCCGCGACATGGACGGCGCGTACACCCTCAAGTCCTGCGAGGTCTGCAGCCATGTCGGCAGCGAGCGCTTCGGCATCCGGCAGAAGGGCCATGCCGGCTGTCTCCAGCATGTACGTCACGTGGGGCAACAGCTTCTCGGTCGTTTTTGCGCCGAATCCTTTCAGGCCCGAAACCTTCCCCTGGCGAAGGGCTTGGGCCAGGTCAGCGATGTCCAAGATGTTCAGGTCCCGTATCAGCGACCGGACCTTGGCAGGTCCAAGCCCGGGCACATCAAGGAGCCGCAGGGGCTCGCCGGGCCAGCGGATGCGCAATTCGTCGAGAACCGGATGGCGACCGGTCTGAATCAGGTGGGCGATGTCCCCGAGCAAACCCTTGCCGATTCCCGGCCACGTCGCCAATTGCCCGTCGAGGTAGGCCGCCACGGGGTCTTCGGCACGGGCATCCAGCATGGCCGCCGCGTCCCGGATGGCACGGGTCTGGAAGACCGAGGCGCCATCCAGCTCCAGCAGGCGTCCGAGGGCATCCAGCTGGCGGGTCAGCGTCCGGCGATTCATCGGGGCGTGTTTTCCATCGCCACGAGGCGCAACTCGGCCTCGAGCAAGCGCGGCTCTTTTCCCACGAGGATCGTCAACCGCTCGATGCCGCGGACCATGCCAATCCCTCGGGCGTACCAGTAAAGGCTTTCGTCATCCGGCATACCGGGCCGGCGCACAACGTGCGCGACCCGCACCGCCTGCCACGTTCCGCCCTCGTGCGTCACGGTCTCGTAGCCCGTGCAGGTGATGGTCTCGGAGGCGCCGCTCGCCAGTGGTCGCCCGGACCAGTTGGCACCCGGCACGACCGGCATCTGCAGGAGGACGATGGAAGCCTCGGGCCTGGGATCTCCGTCCAGCCAGCGCATCGCCCGAACTTCGTGGTCCGAGACGCGAATGCGGCTGGGCAACGCCTGCGTCTGGCCGTAGCGTCGTTCGAGCCGAACGCCGTCACGGTCTTCGGCCGTGATGGCGAAGACATGCGGGGCTCCCTCGCGCTCCGGTGTGCCCGCGTGGCGGAAGGTCGTCCTGTAGGTCCAGCGACGACCGAGATCGACGGGATACCAAGCGCCTTCCCCCTCATTCAAGGCACGCATTTGCAGGATAGGGGCGGATGCCGTCGCCGGGCGCGCGGCCGGAAATCCCGAACCGCAACCGGCGATCAGGACGGCAATCAAACTGAAGGCGACGCGAAAAGCATGCATCAGGTAACGATCTCTAAGAGCAGGGGCGTCGGCTCCCCCTCGTCGCATCATAGGCCGGCGCCGGGTCCGGAGCAACCCGCGCGGCTGCTAAACTGGCGACATGCGCATCGTCGTCACCAGTGGCCTCGGCTTCGTCACGCTGCTGCTGTTGCTGGGTGCCGCGACCCCCGAGCCTCGTACGCCGGCCCACGAACTGTTCATCCGCAAGGGTTGCGCGCATTGCCACCAGCTCAAGGGCATCAAGGAGGCCAAGGGTACACAGGGCCCCGACCTGGGGAAGGTGGTGGCCTCACGGTCCGTCGACGAGTTGACGGAATTTCTCGCCCATCCGGACATGGCCGGCGCAGGCCGGCACTTGCCATCGCTTGATCTGACGCCGCGCCAAGTCGGCATGCTGGTCGAACTGATGCGGAACCCCCCACGCAAACGCAAGCCGACGCCGACACCCCAGCCGACGCCGCGGCCGTCGCCCACGGGCCCGTGAGCGGCCGGGAAGACGCCGGGCCCGTCGAACGGGGCACCTTCATCCGCGAGGGACTCGGGATGCTGGGGCAGTCGATGTTCCAGAGCTGGCAGGCTTATCGCGAGGCGGCGCGTCCGGCACCGCCGCCAACGCCCGAAAGGACCCGGTTGCGGCCGCCGGGAGCCCGGGACGAGCCCGAGTTCCAGCGCCTGTGCGGCCGGTCGGGCAGTTGCGTGGCAGCCTGCCCTTTCAGGGTCCTGGAGCAGGATGCCGAGGGCCGGCCCGTGCTGAGGGATCCCCGGGCGGCCCCGTGCGCGATGTGTCCCGACATGCCTTGCATCGCGGCTTGCGGCTCCGGTGCGCTGGCCTGGCAGCCCCGCAGCCTCCGTCGAATCGGCTTGGTCCGGGTCGAGCCCGACCATTGTGTCGTCTCGAAAGGTACTCCCTGCGTGGCTTGTGCGACGGCGTGCCGGGAGGCGCGCGCCATCACCCCCGGTCCTGACGGCCTGCCGTTGGTACTGGCCGATGCGTGTACGGGGTGCGGCAGTTGTCTGGGCGCCTGTCCGGCCGAGGGGCCGGCGCTGGAGCTCCTGCCCCGGTCCTGATTCAGGATTCCCCGACGCCCGCCAAATCGGGCACGAGGGCCTCCATCGCCTTCGCCAAGCGTTCCTGGTAGTCCTGCAGAAGGTCCGACTTGCCGGAAATCCTCGCCAGCTCGAGGCCGGCTTGCAACTCGAGCAGTTGCTCGAAGGCCTGCAGGCGCGGGCCCCCGGAAACCGGAGCGGAGATCGCGCCTTGGATGTCCGCGAGGCGATTCCGTGCCATGGCAAGCCGCATGGCTGTCCGGCGGTGGCGCAACCCGAACGGCTCACGGACCTCGCCTTCCCAAGGGGGGCATGATGCCCAGCGGCTGACGGCCTCATCCACCCGACCGATCCGGACGAGGGCCTCGATCCCCAGCAATCGGCCCCGATTCGCCTGGTCCGGTCGCCCCAGCTTGTCCCACGCGCGCGCAGCCTGCTCGGCTGTCTGCACGGCATCCTCGAATCGCTCCAAGGCCAAGTCCTCGAGTGCCATCTGGGACAGGAGGCCGGCACACGGATCTCCTTGCAGGATCACGAGGGCTCGGGCCTGGGCCAGTGCCTTGCGTCCCGCTGGCCGGGCCAGATAGGTCGCAAGGGCGAGGTCGGGCTGGGCGGGCTCGCGTTCGGCCCAGGCCCGGCAGGGATCGTTGCCTGCCAGTGTTGCACCCGTGGCGAGCTGGGCAAGGGCACGCAGGCCCCACCACGCAGCGTAACCGTAGCCTGCGATAGGGCCAGCCTCGTCAAGGACAGCCAGAGCTTCCTCGGGTTGGCCCAGGTCGAGCAACAGACGGGCAATCTGTTCGCGGGACGCAAGTTGCTCGCCGACCTGTTCCGCCAGCGTGAGTGCCTGACGGGCATGATCGAGGGCCCGCTCGTACCAGCCAAGGCGCGTCTCCACGCGTGCCAGCGCCGACAGGGCGGCGGCAACATCCCGATCTTCCGCAAGGAGCGGAGGGTCCTGAGGGGTGACGAGCGTGCGCAGAACCCGTGCCGCCTTGGCCCAGCCGCCGGGATGGCCAGCGTCATCGGCGGCAACGAGGGAGTGGCCCAGGGCCTTGTCCGGGTGCCCGGCGCGAAGCAGGTGATGGGCCATCAGGGCCGAGATGCCTTTTTCGCCGGCCAAGTCCGGATTCGCCGCCAAGGTGTCCGCCGCCGCTTCGTGCCAAAGGCGTCGCTGGGCCTGGAGGACGCCTTGGTAGGCGACCTCATGCAATGCAGCGTCGAGGAAGCGGAAGCCACCCTCGTCACGTGCCTCGAGCAGGCCGAGGGTCACGAGGGACCGGAGGCCTTGACGGATCGCTGCCACGGGACCGAGGTGGCCAAGCATCTCCGGATGCAGTCCCGGACCGGCAACGGCCGCAGCCGAGAGCAGGGTGCGCTGGTCGGGCGGCAAGGTATCAAGATGGCTCATCAGGATGGCGCTCATCGCGCTGGGCAGGGGAAGGCCATCGCTGTCCCGATGGACCTTCAAGCCTTCTTCCGTCCTCCGGATCCAGCCACCGGAGGCCTGGTCGCGCGCCAACTCCCCGAGGAAGAGCGGATTGCCTCCGGTCTGATCGACCGCCTCGCGAGCGAGTTCGCGCAGTTCGGCCGGCCAAGCTTCGACCGGTTCCGGGAGATCCGCGGCAGCCCCGAAAAGCTTCATGGCTTCCCGCAGGGCCAATGGCGCCATATGCGCGTCCCGGCGACCCGTGATCGGCGCCAGTGGCGCTCTGCTCGTCGAAACGATGATCAAGCTGCGCCCGGTTTCCGTGTCATGCACCTGACGCCAGAGGTTGAGCAACCAGCCCTGGCTCTCGGCATCGACGACATCGAGGTCGTCGATGAGCAGCGCGACGAGATGTCTTCGGGCTTGGGTCAGGAGGTCGGCCTGCACCGCCTCAGGGGCCTGATCGCCATCGATGGCCCGCACCAGCGCCCATGCCTCATCCTGCTTGTGGGCGAGGCCCCGCAGGTCGGGCAGCCTGAGCGCACCGCCGTCGGCCAAGGCCTGCTTCCAGCGGCGCAAGGTACGACTCTTGCCGACGCCCGCATCCCCCTGGACGTGCAGCCACTGGGGGCGACCTGACAGGCCCGCGGCCATCGTGGCCTCCCATTCATGGTCCATCTCCGGCCTGGGCAGATAGGCCACGCGGTCCCGGGGAGGTGCAGCCCCGTCGCTGCGCAGGCCGCCGACGGCCTGCGGCCGGACAGGCTTGCTGCGTCCCTTGACCTGGATTTCGGGCAACTCTTCGATGGCAAAGTCCCGGTGGGTGGTCGCGACCGTCTCGGGCGTGGCCAGAATCTGTTCCGAGGTGGCCGATGCCTTCATGCGTTGTGCCAGGTTGACGGTGTCGCCCATGACCGTATAGTCGCGCTTTGCCTCGCCTCCGACCTCACCGGCAACGACGAGCCCGGTATGAAGGCCGATGCGGATGCCGAGGCGCTTGGCCGCAGGTGCGGATGCCATGTCCTCGCGGGCCGTGTCCCTGAGCGCGAGGGCGGTCATCAGGGCACGGTCCGCATCATCCTCGCGCGCGACGGGCGCACCGAACAGCACCATCAGGCCGTCCGCGAGGTACTTGTCGATGACGCCGCCCCACGCATCGACGACATCTGTCAGCTTCTTGAAGAAACGATTGGTCAGCTCCGTGACTTCCTCGGGATCCAGGGTTTGCTGCAGCTGCGCGAGGCCCAGGACTTCGAGGAACATGACGGTGACGATGCGCCGTTCCCCGAGTTGGCTCATGGGCTTGAGCTCCAGGCTTGGTCCGGCGGCTGCCAGCGGGTCCATCTCCGCGACGGATGCCCCGCAATGCGTGCAGAAGCGGTCGCCGGGCGCAGCCCAAGCCTGGCAGGTACCACAGGCAAACCATGCGGGGCCACCGCATTGGACACAGAAGCGTGCTTCCGGCTCGTAGGCGGTGGTGCATGCAGGACAGTTCACGCCAAGGCCTCCTGCATCCGGGCCAGGTCCGGCAGGTCGAGCCGCACGGTGCATCGGGCATCCGTCATCGCGGTCTCGATGTGGCCGTCCGCTTCACGGCAGAACGCCGCGACCAGCGCCAGACCCAGTCCGTGACCACCGCCGCCTGCTGTCCGGACCTCGTTGTCGCACGCCCAGTGGCGTCGCCCCTCCTGAACGGTGACCCTGAGCGCCACATGGCCGCCCCGGCCGGCTGCTGCCCGCGCGTTGGCCACCAGGTTGGCCACGGACCTGAGTTCATCGAGGCGGATGTTCGTCAGGCCCTCCAGGTGGAGGTTCTCGGGCGCGCACCACGTCTCGAGCAGGGCACGTGCCTTCGGCAGTGGCCATGGCTGCAGGCCCGCCGGACCCAGGCCGGCCAGGGCCAGCATGTCGGCCGTCATGGCTTCCCCCGCCGCCACGACGATCCGGACGCGACCAGTCAGTTCCGGCCCCTCATCCGCTTCGGCCAAGAGGTCGAGCAGGCCTTGGAAGACCTGACGCATGTCGTGGGCGACACCTGCGACGGCCCGGCCTAGCAGCAGGGCCGCATCATCGGAAATGGTGGCCGGGGGGTGGGGATGCACGAGATCATGTTACCCCACCCCCTGCCAACCTCCCTAGGCTGCGATAGGGACGTGGCGACCGCGTGGGCGACTGCCGGCCTTGTGCAGCATCTTGATGGTGAGCAGGCCATTCTTGAGTTGCGCCGAAGTCCGTTCCGGGTCGATGGCGCAAGGCAAGGCGAGCTGGCGCTGGAACTTGCCCGCCGTTCCCTCATGCACCAAGGTCTCGCATTCGATGACGTGTTCCTCGGACTGGGAGCCCGAGATGGTGATCCCGTCCTCATGGGCCTCGATCGTCAGATTCCGGGCCTCGATTCCGGGCAATTCGAGCACCAGCACGGAGGTGTCCTCACCGACCGGGAGGTCGCAGGCAGGGCTGGGCATCCAGGTGGTGCCGGTCTCGCCGGGCCGGGAGGCGAGGGCCGGCAGGAACGTCGCAAAGAGCCGTTCAGTATCCCGGACCATGCGATTCATCTGCTGCCGGACGCTGTCCAGCTCGGTCTGGGGAAACCAGAGTCGCAGCGCCATGGGTCAACTCCTCCATCGCTTCGGTTCGACACACGCCGGACGTTGCCGGACCGGCCACCCTCGCGCAACCTGCGCCAGCTTCCATAACGCCTCAACAAGTCTGTCGGGGTGCCGAACTCACCAACACGGACCGTTTCCAAGCGAGGCGGTTCGGAAGTCAGGGGTCGCACGGACGTGACCCTTCCCAACCGTCCAAGGAGGACAACCCATCATGGGACTTCGGATCAACACCAACATCGTGGCGCTCAACTCGCATCGCGTGCTGACCGCTAACGACAACGCCCTCGGCAAGAGCCTTGTCCGGCTGTCCAGCGGCCTGCGCATCAACAGCGCGGCCGATGACGCCGCCGGCCTCGCCATTGCCGAGAAGTTCCGGGCACAGGTCAACGGCCTGTCGATGGCCATGCAGAACAGCCAGGATGCCATCAACCTGCTGCAGACGGCCGAAGGCGCCCTGAACGAGACCGAGGCAATCCTGCAGCGGATGCGCGAGCTGTCGGTGCAGGCCGCCAACGACACCATGGTGGCGAGCGACCGGACGGCGATCAAGGGAGAACTTGACCAGCTTTCCGCCGAGATCGACGGCATTGCGACCCGGACGCAGTACAACACCAAGGCCCTGTTGTCCGGCAGCTTCGCCACAGCTGCGATGACTTTCCAGATCGGGTCCAACAACGGCCAGACGATCAGCCTGACCATCGGCGACATGTCTGCCGATGGCCTCACGGCACAGACGTCGGATATCTCGGTGTCGAGCCACACGTTCGCGGCAGCGGCGATCACGGCCCTCGATTCCTCCATCCAGCTGGTCTCGGCCCAGCGCGCCAAGTTGGGTGCCGTCATCAATCGCCTGGATCACACCATCAACAACCTGGGTGTTCAGCGCGAGAACATGGCCTCCAGCGAGAGCCGCATCCGCGACCTCGACATGGCGGCCGAGGTCTCGGTGATGACCCGCAACCAGATCCTGACGCAGTCAAGTCAGGCGATGCTGGCCCAGGCCAACCAGGTGCCGCAGGGCGTCCTGAGCCTGCTCAGGAACTAGGTCATCCGGTGAACGGGGCCCCGGGGGGAAATCCTCCCGGGCCTCCCGCCTAAAGGTTCTCCCGGGCCGTCCGACATGTAGGACAAAGCCGGCAGCAGACGGCCAAACGTCGAAGCGGGCCTGCCGCCGTGCAGGCACATGGACGGAACCGCGCAAGCTAGGAGGACGGCGGCATGGGACTTCGGATCAACACCAACCTCACGGCGCTCAACGCCCACCGTGTGCTGAGCGGCAACGACACCGCACTGGGCAAGAGCTTGGTCCGCTTGTCGAGCGGCCTGCGCATCAACTCCGCGGCGGACGACGCCGCCGGACTTGCGATCGCCGAGAAATTCAAGTCTCAGGTCAACGGGTTGTCGATGGCGATCCAGAACGCCGAGGACACCATTAATCTGCTGCAGACGGCTGAGGGCGCGCTCAACGAGTCCGAAGCGATCCTGCAGCGGATGCGCGAATTGGTTGTCCAGGCGGCCAACGACACGATGGAGACCTCAGACCGCACGGCCATCAAGGAAGAGCTGGACCAACTGTCCGCCGAAATCGACGGAATTGCGAATCGCACCGAGTTCAACACCAAGAAGCTTATGACCGGGGATTTCCTGACGACCCCGATGACCTTCCAGATCGGCGCGAACGAGGGCCAGACCCTGTCGATTACCCTGGGCGACATGCAGGCGACGGCGCTTGCCGCCAGCACGTCCGACATCACGGTATCGAGCCATAGCTTCGCAGCCGGTGCCATCACGACGCTCGATGGGGCCATCTCACAAGTGTCGGCCGAGCGCGCCAAGATGGGTGCCATCATCAACCGTCTCGAGCACACCATCGCGAACCTCTCGGTCCAGCGCGAGAACATGGCCTCCAGCGAGAGCCGCATTCGCGACCTCGACATGGCGGCCGAGGTCTCGGTGATGACCCGCAACCAGATCCTGACGCAGTCCAGCCAGGCGATGCTGGCACAGGCGAACCAGGTTCCCCAGGGCGTCCTCCAGTTGCTCCGGGGATAGGGCGTCACCTGACGCCGGACGGCCCGGGTGGTTTCGACCACCCGGGCCTCTTGCCTCAAGGTCCTGAGCAGACCTGTCGATGACCATGGCAGGAGATGACTCATCGATGTCATTGCAGGCAATTGGTCAATCGTCGCGCTTTGCCTTGGCGGGGCGCGAGCGTGCCGAGTGCGGGATCGAGCGCAGCCTTGGCCGCTTGGCCAGCGGTCTGCGGATCCAGGGGGCGGCAGATGATGCGGCAGGCCTTCAGATCGCCGAGCGCTTCCGTGCCCAGGTCCGCGGCCTCGCTCAGGCTGCCACGAATGCTCAGGATGCCATCAACCTTGTGCGGACCATGGAAGGGGCCCTTGCCGAGACGACGGCCCTGGTACAACGGATGCGCGAACTGGTGGTTCACGCTGCCAATGACACGCTGACCTCCGAAGACAGGATCGTGGTCAAGGATGAGTTGGATCAGTTGTCTTCCGAGGTCGATGGTATCGCGGACCGCACGGAATACAACACCCGGCAATTGTTGCTCGGATTTGCCATGGATGCGCCCTTGACTTTCCAGATCGGAGCCTCGGCGGATCAGGTCTTGGCCCTGACGGTGTCCGACATGAGGGCCTATGCGCTTTATGTGGCTTCGTCCGACTTGACGGTGTCGAGTCACGAGTGGGCCCGGGAAACGCTTTGGTCCTTGGACAACTCGCTGCTGCTGGTCAACGGGGAGCGCGCTCGCCTGGGTGCGGCGGTCAACAGGCTGGAGCACACCATCGCCAACCTGTCCGTGCAGCGCGAAAGCATGGCGGCCAGCGAGAGTCGTATCCGTGATCTGGACATGGCCGCGGAGGTCGCGCAGTTGACACGTTTCCAGATCGTCGCCCAGTCCAGCCAGGCGATGTTGGTCCAAGCGCAGCAGATTGCGCGGGGCGTTGTTGGTCTGTTGGTCTGATAAGGCTGCAAGCGTTATGTAGGCGCGTCGGATCAAGCGGATTGACATAATCCGACTATCTTTTGACATAAGCATGTCTCGGTACGACATAACGGCCCCGGGTCGGTCGTCGGCGACAAAACTTGAGGGCATCCCCCCTTGCCGGACTACTTTTTTTTGCTAGGGTGTAGGTGTTCCCTGTCGTTCCGCAGAAGGGTTGACCAAGAGGGTCTCCCCGGAACGGGTGATGACGGCAGGGGGCAGGGAGCCGGGCACGGATGTCCGGCGGTACGCTTCAAGGAGGAATGGACCCATGGGTCTCCGGATCAACACCAACATCTCAGCGATGAATGCGCATCGCACACTGGGAACCAATGATGCCGCGCTGGGCAAGAGCCTCGCCCGGCTGTCGAGCGGGCTTCGGATCAACTCGGCTTCGGACGATGCTGCCGGCCTCGCCATTGCTGAAAAGTTCAAGGCACAGATCAAGGGCTTGAGTCAGGCAGCTGCCAATGCCCAGGACACGATCAACCTCGTTCAGACCGCCGAGGGTGCCCTGAACGAAACCGAGTCCATTCTGCAGCGCATGCGCCAGCTGGCGGTGCAGGCGGCCAACGACACCTTGGTGGCGAGCGACCGGACGGCGATCAAGGGAGAACTTAACCAGCTTTCCGCCGAGATCGACGGCATTGCGACCCGGACGCAGTACAACACCAAGGCCCTGTTGTCCGGCGACTTCGCCTCAGCTGCGATGACTTTCCAGATCGGGGCCAACAACGGCCAGACGATCAGCCTGACCATCGGCGACATGTCTGCCGATGGCCTCAACGCCCAGACGTCGGACATCACGGTGAGCACCCAAACCTTCGCGGCTGCTGCCATCGGCAATCTCGACACCGCGATTTCGAACGTTTCCACCCAGCGGGCCAAGTTGGGTGCGATCATCAATCGCCTCGAGCACACGATCAACAACCTGAACGTGCAGCGCGAGAACACGGCGTCAAGCGAGAGCCGCATCCGCGACCTGGACATGGCGGCCGAGGTGTCCAACCTGTCCCGTGCCCAGATTCTAGCCCAGTCCAGCCAGGCCATGCTCGCCCAGGCGAACGCGGCGCCTCAGGGAGTCCTCTCCCTGCTGCGTTAGGACCCAGCAAGGCCGGCAGGGTCGGACGGGCAACCGTCCGGCCCTGTCCGGCTTTTCAGATCTTCACGATTTGCCCGTGGGCCAGAAAGACCAGGTGGGCCGCCCGGTCGGGCTTGCGGAACAGCAAGGCTGCAGCTCTGGCATAGACGGCGACCTGCGTGCGGTGTTCGCGTACCAAGTCTTCGAGGGGCCTCTTGCCGGGGGCATCCGTCTTGTAGTCCCAGACCTCGACAGCATCAGCCGTCTCGAGGACGGCGTCGATGATGCCCTGGATCAGTGGCGCATCCTCGTTCGGGGCCACGAGGCCCAGGCGGTCGGCCGTCAGCGTGAAGGGTACTTCGCGGTGCAGCACGCCCCCGGTTTCCCGGGCGTGTCGCGCCAGTGGCGACTGCAGCCACCAAGCAAGCCAGGAGGGCTGCAGATGGCGGGCCGTGACCTCGGAAATCTGGCCGATCTGACCGAGCCGTGCGATGAGGTCCCGAATGGGCGCCTCGTCAGGAGGTGTATCGAGGCTCAGGTGCTGGAGGACCATGTGCAGCGCCTGACCCAGCTCGGCGGGACCGGGTATCCGCTCCGGACCCTGCATGAAAAGGGGGGCCAGCCGTTCGACCTTGTGTGGTTTCGGGCTTGCTGTCCCCGCGTGCAGGCCCGTGACCTTCTGCTTGGCCGGCGTGCGGGTTGCCGCCTCCCACGCGTAGGGCATCGGGGAAGGTTCTCTTTCCCTGGACACGGCAGCTGCCGGCGGCTCGGGATCGGCAGGTGGCGCCAATCCCACGGTCTCGTGGCGAAAGGCCCACGCTCCGGGTGCACAAGGTGGCAGGGCGAGCAACTGGCCACTGGTGGTCGCGTCGACCGACCAGTGGTGGTGCAGGGTCGCTGCCCGGGCATGGCGCAGCAGGAACGGCGCCATCATGGCCTGCCACGATCCGCAACGCAGGGCCTGGCGCAGCGTCAGGTTCATCACGCCCGAACGCGCCGTTGCGATCGCCTGTTCCAGGACTGGCGAGGATGGCGCCGGCGCCAACAGGTAGAGCGATTCCATGGCGCGCGTCATGGCGACATAGAGCACGCGAATCTCTTCGGCCAAGGCATCCCTCCGACTGGCTTGCGCCACGGCCAGGCGGGAGGGGGTTTCACGGGTGCTGCCGTCCAACGGGTCGCGATAGCGCGTCGCGATGCCGGCGTGCCGATGAATCTGGAAAGCTTCCCTGCTCTCGCGCATCGGAAAGTTCCGATCGAGCCCTGGCACGAGCACGATGGGGAATTGCAGGCCCTTGGAGGCGTGGATGGTCATGACGCGGACAACGGCTGCTTGCTCCTCGGCCATGACGGGGCGATCGACGCGACTCTGACCGGCTTCCATCTCGCCAAGGACCGTCAGGAAATGGTTGAGTCCGCGTGATACCCCCTGCCCGGCCACCCGAGCACGTTGCAGCAGGACGTCCAGGTTGGCAGGGGCCGAGGGCGTCGGACCTTCGTGGGCGATCGCCTCGAGAATGGCCGGGTGGTCCAGCAGTCGTTCGATCAGGTCTGCGGCTGCCAGACGACGGCCTGTCCGGCGCCACGGTTCGAGGAAAGACCCGAGGGCTCTTGCCTTACTGAGGGCCGTATCCGGTTCGGCTGTCTCGGTCGGCAGGTCCAGCAGGCTCTTGTGGAACGGACCGTGACCGACCTTGACCCGGAGGTCCGCAAGGTCCTGGTCCGTCATGCGGCCGAGGGTGCTTCGGGCGATCCTGAGCAAGGGCCGGTCATGGCGCGGGTTGTCGATGACGTGCAGCAGGTCGCGCATGAAGGCGATCTCGGGGGTGTCGAACCAGCCCGCCCGCAGGCTGCCCATCGAGGGAATGCCGCAGGCTGCCAGCGCTTGCCTGACCCGCTCGATTTGCGCGCCGTCCCTCACCAGCACGGCGAAGTCGCCCGGATGAGCCTGCCGATAGGCATCCTTCTCCCAGATTCGGGAACCTTCGCCGCCGTCATCCAGCAATTGTCGGATGACCTGGGCGCAGGCGATGGCCTGCGCGTCCTGAGTAGCAACCCCTTCCTCGGCAGCCACCGTGACCCAGTGGGCGCGGGGCTGGGGAGACTCGGGATAACGGGCTCCCGGCAGCAGGATCTCACGGTCGTCATAATCGAGCCCGCCCACGGAACGGTCGAAGAGATGTCCGAACAGGCCGTTGCAGGCCTCCAGCAGGTTGGCTCGGCTGCGAAAGTTGTGCGGCAGGTCGATCCGACGTGCACCCTGGCTGCCCTCCGGATCGGCTGCGTCGAGGCGTGCGAGGAAAAGGGCCGGATCGGCCATGCGGAACCCGTAGATGGCCTGTTTGACGTCTCCCACGAGGAAGGCCGCGGGACGTCCCTCCCCTTCGGCAAGCAGGCGGTCCAGCAGGGCTTCCTGGATGGGGTTGGTGTCCTGGACCTCGTCCACCATGACCTGGTCGAAGCGGCCGCGCAGCGCCGCGAGGGCCTCGGCGCCGCCCGGGCAATCCGGGTCGAGGATGGTCAGGGCGAGATGCTCGAGATCCCCGAAGTCCATCACGCCTGCCTCGCGCTTGCGGGTGGCGTGCGTCCGCAGCAAAAGGCCGAGCAGCCGGATGAAGCCGCGCGTCTGGGAAGAGGCCATGTCCTGAGCCGTATTGCCTTCGTGCGCACGGTCCGGATCGGCCAGCAAATGCTCACGCAGGCCGCGAACCTGCGCCTGCAGCCGGCTGCGCCGGTCCGCCCACACGGCCCAGACTTCCTTGTCGTCCTGCCGGCCCGTCGCGGGGGCGCGCGGCAAGGCCAAGGCCGCCGCCACTTCGGCAATGCCCGCGTGGTCCGGCCCCGAACAACCTCCGATGGCGCCCGCTGCCCGGGCGAGACCATCGGCGATGCCAAGGCCATGCGCCGCCTGTGCCGGGAACAGGCCCGTCTCCTCGAGATCCCGGCTCCATTGGCGCCAAGAGCTTGACGCAGCTTCGAGCCGGGTCTGGAGGTCCAGTGCCAGCGTTTGCCACCACCGGGCCCGGGCAGCGGTGCCTTCCGGGCTCTCGGCGTGGTCGCTTGCGGCCATGGCCAGCCAGCCATCAGGGTCCGGCAGGCTCAGCAGTCGCTCGAGTCCGGCGGCGAGGGCAGCCCGCAGCAGGCGGTCGCCATCCGGTGCCGATGCGTCGAGGCACGATGCCAAGTCCGGGTCGTCGTCGGCCAGGGCCAATTCCAGGGTGCGCTCGATGGCCTTGGCCAGATAGAGTCCGGCCTCGCCCTCGTCGAGAAGTCGGGTGTCGGGCGCGACGCCGACGGCCAGCCCCCAGCGGCGGACCACCCGCTGGCAGAAGGCATGCAGCGTCGACATCCAGGCACGCTCGAGTCGTTGGCGCTGATCCCGGATCAGCGGGTTGTCCGGTTCTGCCCGGGCCAAGTCGGCGAGGGCCTTGTCCAGCCTGTGTCGCATCTCCCGAGCCGCCGCATCAGTAAAGGTCACGACGAGAAGGCGATTTAGGGGCAAGGGCTTTCCGGGCGCCAAGGCCGCCTGGAGGATGCGTTCCACCAGCACAGCCGTCTTGCCCGCCCCGGCTCCCGCGGAGACCAGGACGGACGGATCGTCTGCCCGAATGGCTGCAGCCTGCGGCACTGTCCACTCAGTCGCCAAGGTCGACCTCCCGGTGTGGATCGCGGCCGGTTTGGAAACGACAGGCCCTGCGGACGGGGCAGTGACGGCATGGCGTGGTCTTACCCCGCAGCACGGGCAGGGGCGCATATTCGCCGGAGATCATGCGGTCGGCCAGGGAGCCGGCGAGGACGCGCGTGCGCTCCAGCAAATCCACCATGGTCCCCGGGGGCTCGCCCTGGCCCTTGTAGAGGGTGCCGTCCTTGGTGCGCCTGAGCCCCCACGTCGCCGAGGCTTGTCCCGGCAGCAGGTCGCGGTCAAGGGCCTCGAGCAGATCGGAGTCGTCGACCACCCGGCCCTTCATCCGCGTGGGTCGCACCCGACCGGGCGCGCCGTCATCCCCGACATCTTCCTCGGCCATCGCTTCGCCGGTCGCTTCGGTCGCTGTCTCGCTGAAGGCCAAGGCCTCGTCCTCTGCCTCGATGTGGAGCATGGCGAAGGCGAATCCGCCCGGTGCCGGCGTCTGATCCAGCCAGCCCGGGGCGGCCTCCGTGACGGCGGCGAGGTAAAGGGGCAACTGCAGGTACTCGCCCGTACGCATCTTCTGGGCGATGCCGCCAATCGTGCCGGACTTGTAGTCGAGCACGACGAGCCAATCGGTGACCGCACCCTCGAAGACATCCACCCTGTCGATTCGGCCGCCCACGACATGGTCTGCGCCGTCCGCCGCCGGCAGGTACAGAGGAGGCAGCCACGTCGTGTCCTTGTCGCGGCGGCTTGATTCTAGCCCGAAACCCAATTCCACCCCGACGGGCTCTCCCTTGCCCAACCGCAGTGTCAGCCCGAGGCCATGAAGCACGTATGCCGTGCGCTTGAGCAGACGGGCAAGGGCACGCTCCGACCAGACATCCGTCCGGGGGAAGCGGTCCCGATAGGCTTCCTCGAGAGCTGCCTGCGCGGCCCGAATGCGCTGGCGCTCCTCGACAGGCTCCAGATCCCGCCACCTCGCCCCGTCCCGATGCAACGCACGGACGAAGGTCTCGAGGGCAAGGTGCAACAGCTGTCCCGTCTCGAGTGGCGCCACACGTCCGGCCTTGCGATCCTCGACCTTGAGCACGTGCCGGGTGAATCCCAGCCAAGGGCAGGCCGCATAGGCTTCGAGCCGACTCGCGCTCAGCATGTCGGGGCGCGGCATCCGCAGGAGCGTTCGGTCGACTTCGGGCAAAGGTGCACGTGGCAGGACCAGAGCGTGGGTGGCTGGCAGGAGAATGGGCCGCAGCGCCGGCACCATCTGTCGCAGGGCCGTCCACGTGGGGGACGGGGACAGGTCGCGCCCCCGGCTGTCGCGGATAGGCCGGCTCAAGGTGAGCACGTCGGCTGCACGTGTCAGCGCGTGGAGCACCCGAAGCCGCTCGTGTTCCTGGCGCCGGACGCTGTCCGGACCCACGGGACAACCCAGGTCCTCCAGCTGGCGACGGTCGGCATCGTCCAGCAGGGGTGCCTCGGCGTGGGGTGCCGGCAGATGGCCGTCTGTCAGGCCCATCAGCCACAGGCCGCGCAGCTCGGGCGTGCGCGTGCGGTCTACGGTTCCGGCAAGGACCTGGTCCAGCGTGGCCGGAACGTGCGCGAGCGATTGGCTGGCGAGGGTGGTGCCCAGTGCCACCATCGCCTCTTCGAGCGGAACGGTGGCCTCGCCATCGACCGCAACCCACTGGTCCAGCACCGAAAGCAGGATTTCGCGGGCCTGGGCCAGTGCCTCGGCATCCAGGGGACGGCCCTCGGCATCGGCTTCATCCTGATGTCGCGCCAGGATTTCCGGCAGGTCCAGACGTTCGAGCGTCCCGACGAGGGTCTCGGCCAGAGCGCGGACGGTCGGCTCCTGGCCCATGGCCTGCCCCGACTCCTGGACGACGGCGAGCGTCCGGCGCACGCCCGGGGGGCAGCCCTTGGCCGGGTCCTCCATGGCCAGCTTGCGGGACCAGTCCTGATGATCCCAGCCTTCGGCGATGACGCGGTTCTCGAGCTGGTCGACCTCGGCCTGGGGGACGGGCGACAGATCGTTGCGAAGCAGGTCCATCACGGCCGTCGTCGGCCATCGATGGGCCCAGATGGCGAGCAGAGAACGGACCAGTCGAATCAGGCCCTCGTTCTCCACCGGCCGACGCCGATCCACGAACAAGGGCACGCCCAGGCGGCGGGCTGCTCGCTCGAGCAGGGGACCCTCCTCCTCGATATCGCGGACCAGGATGGCGATCTCGCGCCAGCGCCACCCACCTTCCCGCACCGTACGGACGATGTCCGCCATCACGCCTTCGGCTTCGGCGGTGTGGTCGGGTGCCTCGAGGAGGCGCAGGCGTCCGGCGGGCTCCTGAGGCGTCCGCAGCCCGGTGCCCCAATGCCGGACCACGTGGTCCAGCAGGCCGGCCGCGGCGAATCGGCCGGTCGCGTCGGACGGCAGGCAGGTTTCCGTCAAGCGGACCCCGGCGGCTTCGCCGCAACCGCGCAGGCGTTCGCGGGTTTCGAGGGCCAGGGCATGGACCATGCGGCCTTCGGGTGTGTCCAGCCGTGCCGCGTCCAGGGGCAAGGTCACGGTGACGTCATTGCCGTTCCGAAGCAGGGCTGTGATGAAGCCCTCCTCAAGGGGTGTGAACCCTTGGAAGCCGTCTATCCAGAGGCGTGCTTCGGCGAGGAAGGTCGCCCGATCCATCCTTGCCATCGCCTCGCCAAGCGTCAGGTCCTCGTCCTTCCAGCCACCCTGCATGACCGTGTCCTGTCTTTCCATCAGGAGGGCGGCGTCCCGTAGGCGAGGGGCGAGGACGTCACCGGGCTGAAGCGCGGCACGGGCCGCGGCCTGGCGCAGTCGGGCCGGAGTCAGGCCATGCTTGCGGAACTCGGCGAGCCACGCGAGCAGGCTGCCTGCCCACTGGTACGGCCGTTCGAGGCGACCGAAGTGTTCCAGTTCGCTCCTGTGCCGGCGGAGCAGGCCGTGCAGCAGCAGGTGTCGTCCGCTGTCATCCAGGCTGCGCCGCGCGGCGCCTTCCGTCCATTGCGCGATGCGCCACGAGAGGCGCTGGAAACTGCTGACCTGCAGGCGATGCGACACGCCGGCCACATCCTGGATGCGACGCTCCATCATGTCCGTGGCCTGCTCGGGAACCAGCAGGATCAAGGCCCCCCCCGGTTCCTTGCACGCTGCGGCCATGGCTGCGAGGCACGCGTGGGTCTTGCCACGGCCCGGCGCGGCGAGCGTCAACGTGAGCGGCATGTCCGGGTGGAGCCTCCGTGGTAAAATCATTATATGACATCACAGGGTCTGGGCGAACGCTTGGGTCAGGTTCTGCTGAGCCAAGGCATCATCAGCCGCGAGCAGCTCGAGCATGCGCTGCGCGAGCAGGCCAAGAAGCCCTATCTTCGCCTTGGCGAGGTCCTCTTCACCCTGGGCTATCTGTCCTTTGCACAGCTCGAGGAGCAGCTCGAGCAGCAATATCGTGACTTGCGCTTGGGGCAGCTGCTTGTCCGCAAGGGCTTGCTCGATCCCGAACAGCTTGAGGCCGCGATGGCCGAACACGAGGCGACCGGCCTGCTGCTCGGGCATCTCGTGATCAAGCTGGGCTTCTGTACCCTCGAGCAGGTGTCCCGCGTGCTCGAGGAACAGCGCGTCCTCACGGGCAATCAACGCGCCTGACGGCTTTGGCGCGAATCTGGCGCCCCTTCGGGCGCCGGCCTACCTACATGTAGTAGTCGATCAGCTCGAGGAAGCCGGCCAGCGGCTTGTCGTACCAGGGGAAGTCCAGGTCGGCATCGCTGATCTCGGGCGTGGTGGACCAGTCCGGATCCGGAACCCGGACACGGAAGCTGCTGATGCGCGCGGGCTCTGTCAGGATGAGATCGAGCTCCTGGTTGTTCTCGAAGGTCAACGTGTCGCCGTTCGACGAGCCGACCAGCAGGAAGGCGTCGTCGATCACGGTGTACTTGATGTGCGCGTAGGACTTGTCGTACCAGTGCATCTGCACGCCGGCCGGCCGGATCTGCTTTGCGGACCACTTGTTGAGCTTGCGCAGGATCTCGCGGTCGTGCGTCGTCAGGATGACACGAACCTGCACGCCTCGCTTGGCCGCGGCCTTGAGCCTGGTCATCAGCGCGTCATCCGAGAAGAACGGATAGGCCATGTCGATGCGCGTCGCGGCCTTGTCGATGGCCTCGAAGAGGACCTTGCGGATCTCCGATTCGCGGCCACGTTCACGGGGGCTCGTGACGGCGATGCCGACGTGCTCTTGGCCGTAGCTGCCGTGGGGGCGCAGCGGCAGGTCGAAGGCCTTGCCTCCCGCCCGAATCCAGTCGAGGCGGAACTCGTCGTGCATGATCCAGGCCGCATCACCGTCGACCCGCCACAGCATGTCATGCGCGTGGTAGAGGTACTTCTCCCCCAGATTCATGCCTCCGGTCATCGCCTTGTCCCCGTCGACCAGATACAGCTTGCGGTGGGTGATGTTCAGCCCGGCGCCGCTCTTGCGGACATAGGGGGTCGCGCGATAGACCTGCACGGCGACGCCGGCTTGCCTGAGGATGCGCTCGACCTTGCTGTCGACGTGGTTTTGGCCGATCTGGTCCAGGATGACCCGGACATCCACCCCCGCCTTATGGCGGTCGACAAGGATGTCGCAGATGCGTCGACCCAGGGCATCGCTCCAGAACTCGAAGGTCTGCATGTACAGCGAATGCCGAGCAGAGCGCAGGTGGTCCATGAACGCCGGAAGGACTTCCCGGTCCACCGTCAGGGACAGGCGATTGTTTGTCGTGACGGGCCGATGGACGGACTGCCGGATGCGCTGTGCCATTTCCGTGGCGCGGGCTGACGCGCCCGAAAGCGCAGTGCCCGCGGGTGTCACGGGGTTCGCGCCACAGCCGGCGAGCACCATCAGGGCCAGGGCCACGGCGATGTGGCGAAGGCTTCCGCGGGACTTGGTCATCATGGTCACGGGGTCACGAAACCTCAAGATGGTCTCAAGTATGGTTTATGCCCAGATGAAGGTCCATTCTTTCGTACAACTTTTAACAGAATCTGAACAAAGCGCCTCCCGGGGCCCTTGGGGGCCTCGGGAGGCGCACGCGCCAGGTCGCTTCAGATGTAGCGATCGATGAGCTCGAGAAGGGCGATCCAGGGCTTCTGCGTCCAAGGCACGTTGATCTCGGCCTCGGTGACGGCCGGCGTCGACGCCCAGTCCGGGTCGCAGACCTTGCCCCGGAAGTCGGCTACCGTCTGCGGGTTCGTCAGAATCAAGTCGAGCTCCTGGTTGTTCTCGAAGGTCAGCGTGTCGGCGTTCGACGAACCGACCAGCAGGAAGGCCCCATCCACCGCCGTGTACTTGATGTGGGCATAGCCGGTGTTCCACCAGTGGAACTTCACACCCTTGGGCATCGCCTGCTTCGCGGACCAGATGGCCAACTTCTCGATGGCCGAGTGGGATTCCTTCGTCAGGATGACCCGGACGTCGACGCCGCGCTTGGCGGCCTTGATCAGGCGGTCGACGACCCGGTCGTCCGAGAAGAACGGATAGGCCATGTCGATGCGGCTCTTGGCGCTGTCGAGGGCCCGAAGCAGGACGCCGCGGATCTCTTCCTCGCGACCCGTCTGGCGCGGGCTCGTGACGCACATGCCGATGGGCTCGTTGCCGTAGGCGCCGGTTGGCGCGGCGGGCACCTCGAGCCGGCCACCCTTGCCCAAGGCCCAGTCCGTGCTGAACTCCTGGTGGAGCTGGTGAGCGGCCTGGCCCCGGACCTTCCAGAGCATGTCGTGGGCGTGATCGAAGTACTCGTCACCCAGGTTCATGCCGCCGGTCATGCCCTGGTCGCCATCGACGAGGTACAGCTTGCGGTGCGTGATGTTGAGGCCGTGGCCGGTCTTGCGGACGAACGGGAACGGGCCGTACACGATGGTCGGCACGCCGTTGTTGCGCAGGACCTTGGCCGTGGCGGTCCCGATCGACTTGGCGCCGATGTTGTCCATGATCACGCGGACGTCGACACCTTCCTTCTTCTTGGCGATCAGCAGGTCGGTGAGTTGGCGGGCCTTGTCGTTGTCGGCAAACTCGAAGGTTTCCATCCACAGGGTCTTGCGGGCGCCGCGCAGCAGGTCGATCAGGACGGGGAACGCCTCGCGGTCGGGATGCACCGACAGGCTGTTGTTCCACGTGACGGGCTGACCCATGGCTGGCTGCAGGATCGATTGCACGGCCTTGGCCTGCACCACGTCCGCCGTCGACATGGTGGACCGGCCGAGCGGGGCGATGCTCGCGCCGGGCTGGCCACCGCAGCCGGCAACGAGCACGGCGGCAAGCGCGAGAAGGGAACGACGGAACATCTGGACCAGAGCCTCCGAAAACGTGGGGTGAAGCCTCCACCAAGAAGTTCATACCGCGGTTAAGGTCCGGTGGGGGCGTCCCTGTGGAATCTTGACGGTCATTTCAAAAACAGTTAACGCCTTGTGTACGCCTTGATGCCGGCACAATCGAATCTTTACTTTTGGGCGATGCAGGCAGGCGCGGTGTACCATGCGGGCCATGACGGAACAGGTCGAGACGGCTGCGGCCGGGGCTTCCGGGGGCGTGCCGGCCGAGGTCCTGCGGGAAGTCGATGCGCTTCGCCGTGCGCTCCACGAGCACAACATCCGCTACTACCTGCTGGCCAGCCCGACCGTCTCGGATGCCCAGTACGATCGTCTGTTCCAGCACCTGCAGGCGCTTGAGGCGGAGTGGCCCGCCGTTGCGCGTGACGACTCTCCGACACGGACCGTGGGGGCTCCCCTGCAGACCGATTTCAGGACGGTCCCGCACGAGCGGCCGATGCTCTCGCTGGCGAACGGCTTCAAGGAAGAAGACCTGCGTGCCTGGGAC
Organism: Candidatus Tanganyikabacteria bacterium; assembly: GCA_016867265.1. Taxonomy (GTDB): domain Bacteria; phylum Cyanobacteriota; class Sericytochromatia; order S15B-MN24; family VGJW01; genus VGJW01. The sequence goes on along the minus strand of VGJW01000015.1, from coordinate 63,153 downwards.
GAGCGTGTGCGCAAGTTGTTGGCCAAGGCGGAGGCGTCCGGTCCCCAGGCCCCGCAGGACGGTCACGTGGTCTACGCGACCGAGGTCAAGGTCGACGGCCTCGCGGTCTCGCTCATCTATGAGGATGGCCACCTCGTCCGCGGCCTGACCCGCGGCGACGGCCTGTCGGGCGAGGACGTGACGCTCAACCTGCGCACCCTGCAGGACGTGCCGTGGGACCTGCCTCCTTATGTCGACCGGCTCGAGGTTCGGGGCGAGGTCTACATGGCCCGCGACGAGTTCGAGGCCTTCAACCGCACGCAGGCGGAGCGCGGCGACAAGGTCTTCGCCAATCCCCGCAATGCCGCGGCGGGCTCGCTCAGGCAGATGGATCCCCGGGTGACGCGGACCCGGCCGCTGCGTTTCTTGGCCTATGCCGTAGCGGGCCTGCGGGACGTCACCAGCCACATCGGTGCCCTCGAGCGCCTCGAGCAGTACGGATTCAGGACCACGCAGCCCATGCGCGCCGACGGCGTGGCACAGGTCCACGACCAGTACGCCGACTGGTTGGCCCGGCGTCCGGACCTTCCGTACGACATCGACGGCATGGTGGTCAAGGTCAATGCCCTGGCTGATCAGGACATGCTCGGGGCGGTGGGTCGTGAGCCGCGCTGGGCCCTCGCCTACAAGTTTCCTGCCATCCAGGAGATCACGCGTCTTCTGGATATCGAGGTTTCGGTGGGCCGTACGGGCGTCCTGACGCCGACGGCCGTGCTCGAACCCGTGCCCATCGCCGGGGTCGTTGTCAGCCATGCCACCTTGCACAATGCCGACGAGATCGCGCGCAAGGACATCCGCATCGGCGACTGGGTCGTGGTCCAGCGGGCGGGAGATGTCATTCCTCAGGTCGTCGCCAGCGTGACGGAACGTCGGGACGGTACGGAGCGGACGTTTGCCATGCCCGAGGCGTGTCCGGAATGCGGCTCCCTGCTGGAGCGCCTGCCGGGGCAGGTGGCCGTCCGCTGTACCGGCGGCTTGTCCTGCCGTGCGCAGTTGGTGCATCGGCTGTGGCATTTTGGCAGTCGCCGCGCCATGGACATCGAGGGCTTGGGAGACAAGTTGTGTGCCGCACTGGTTGACGCAGGCCTCGTACGGACAGTTGCGGACCTCTACGGACTCGATGCCCGCGATCTCGAGCCCCTTGAGCGGATGGGAGCCAAGTCGGCCGCCAACCTGATCGCGGCCATCGACGGCAGCCGGTCGCGACCTTACCCGCGCCTCCTGCATGCCCTCGGCATCCCCGAGGTCGGCGAGATCACGGCCAACCTGCTGGCCGACGCATTTCCCTCGCTCGAGACTCTGGAAGCCGCCTCTCGTGAGGACCTCGAAGGCATCCATGGCATCGGACCCGAGATGGCGAACGCCGTCGTCGCATTCATGGCGGAGCCTCACAACCGGGACGTGCTGGCCCGGCTTGCTGCCGCCGGCCTGCAGGTCACCGGGCCTGTCGCGGCGGTGACCATCGCCGGTCCGCTCGAGGGTGAGGAGATCGTGTTCACAGGCACGCTCTCCCGGCCCCGGCCCGAGTTTCAGGAGGAAGTCCGCAGTCTGGGTGCTCGTGTGGGTGAGTCCGTGACGAAGCGGACGACGCTGGTCGTGGCGGGCGAGGCGGCCGGAAGCAAGCGTCGCAAGGCCGAGGCCGCCGGTATCACCGTCGTGGACGAGGCCGGATTTCGGACCTGGTTGCGTGCGCGGGGCGCGTCAGCGTCCGAGTGAAGCCGGTACCACGTCCGCATGCCCGGGCAGGGCGCGGGGCGCGGACAGGATATCCGCCGTACGGGCTTGCCTCGGGCCGGGTTCCGTCTGGCGCACGAGCAGGAGGCGCCCCAATTGCCACCCACCCGCGCCAGAGGCCAGCAGGACCAAGGATGCAGCCACCCAGCGCCACCGACCCGCCGTGCGGGCCCTGCGTTCCCGAACCAGGGCCGGGGCCAGGCTGCGGCTGAAGTCAAGTGGCATGGCCGGGATAGCCGCGGTCTCGAGATCCCGGATCGCCGCCGCGAGGCTTGCGCTCCAAGCCCTGCACAGGGAACAGGTCCTGAGGTGTTCCCGGGTGCCGGGGCCGGGCGTGCCACCCAGTTCCTCATGGAAAGCCAGCCTCAGTTCATCGCATGTCATGGCCGGATCCCCTCCCGCAGCAGGTGTTCGCGCAGCATCTCCCGGCCCCGGAACAGGCGGGTCTTGACCGTGCCCAGCGGCAGGTCGAGGATCTGCGCCAGATCGTCGTAAGTCAGGTCGAGGACGTGCCGCAGGACCAAGGGCTGGCGATAGATCATCGGCATGGCGGCCAGTGCGCGATCGATCGCTTCGGCGGTGCCTGCGGCTTCGGCCCGCGCCTCGGGTCCCTCGAGCTCCGAGGCCATGGGCTCGATGCCGGCTTCGGCGAGGTCCTCGAGGGATTCCGGCTGGCGCGCCCCGAGCGTATCGGTCGCAACGTGATTCAGGATGCGCAACAGCCACGACATGAAGCGTTCGGGGTCCCGGAGCCGAGGCAGGGCCCGGAAGGCACGCATCAGGCTCTCCTGCACGAGGTCGGCTGCCCTGTCGTCGTCCCCGGCCAGACGGCGCGCAACTTGCCACAGTCGTTGCTGGATATCGGCGACAAGCGCGCGGAACGCCCGCTCATCCCCGCGCTGTGCCGCCCGAACGAGGGCTGTCCGGCTGGGGCCGGCACCCGGTCGGGCCTGTTGCGTGAGGTTCACCCGATCATGACCCCGGCAGGTCGCGCAAGGTTTCGTGCAAGGGGACGTTCCAGGGTCTCGGGAGCGAGGCCCTCGCGCAGGGCGAGGCTCAGGCCTGCAGCCTCGGCCCACGAGCGCGCGTGCCACGCCTCGATGCCGAGCGCGGCCGGCGTGATGTCGAGGACGCCCGGATTGTCCACGGCGACCAGGGCCAGCCCGCGTCCCGCGGCGGCAAGCGTGCCGCTGCCTCCTGCCGCGGTCCTCGGCACGACGACAATCCCCTCGGCCGGCCAGGCGCCCCGGGTGCCGGGCGCCACGGGCACGGGCGCGCGCTGCAGGCCCCGAAGCACGCACAGCAGGTAGTCCAGCCCCAGTTCCTCGGCGGCTCCGCGTGGATCGACCGGGTCGCAGGACACCGGCAGCCAAGGGGCATGGGCCACCGGCATTCCGAGCGCCCGTCCGAGGACGCGGGAGAGCATGGCTTCGAGTCCGCCGATGGGATCGGGCCCCTGTCCCGAGGCATAGGCTTCGTCATGCAAGGCCAGGTGCGTCATGTCGCTGACGATGGCCATGGCCGTCGCGCCCCGGGCCATCAAACGGTGGCCGGCCTCGAGCAGGGCCGAGGCGTCGGCAATGGTGCCTGCGCTGCGTCCGCGTCCGTCCCGTGTGAGCGTCATGCGCAGGGGAACGGCCATCTCCTCGCGGATCACCCGCCCGCCCCCCACCGTGCGAAAGGCCGCGATCGCGTTATCGAGGGCATCCTGCGCCCGGCGGGGAAGGCCTCCATCGATCAGGAGGCCCAGCGTATGGGCGCGTTGCGGCAGGAGGTCCCACCGTCCGGCCAGCCATCCGTCCAGCAAGCCACCCTCGACGTAGGCCACACCCGGTCGCGCCCAGTTGAGCGCAGCGGCATTGATCGCATTGGGATGGGTGACGCAGCGATCGGCCGTGGCGGCAAGCAGGCTGACGGCCGGATTGGCATCTCCGGCGAAGCCGCCGGTCGCAAGGCCCAATCCCGTCGGGGCGAGGAACGTCACGGTCCAGGCCTGCCCTGCTGCGGCAGGCCCGCCGTTCCGGGGCAGGGGCGGCAATGTCAGGTCGGGCCCGGCCTCGAAGGTCTCGACTTGCCAGCGACCGCCCGCGACTCCGATCACGGCAGCGTGCAGGCATGTTGCACCCGCCTCGGAGACCGGCAGCAACGCTTCAAGGCCCTGCGCCAACGCCTCGGGGGGCGGCACAGGGATCTCGACATGGCCAAGACGCACCCAGGCGTCAGGCACGGCCGTGGGCATCCTCATCGCTGTCCCGGAAGAGTGCATCGAGATCCAGCAAGATGATCAGGCGTCCCTCGTGCTTCCCCAATCCCGAGATATGGGGGGCATGCTGCTGGAATTGCGCGGTGGGCGGGTCGATCTGGCTCCGGTCGAGCCAAGCGACCTGTTGCACGGAATCGACTTGGAAGCCGAAACGCTCGTCTTTCCATTCGGTGATGATGGTGGCCGATGCCGCGGGGGCCTCGTCCTTGAGGCCGAACCAGACCCGCAATTGGAAGACGGGGATCACCTCGCCGCGGAGATTGATGAGTCCGGACACATGAGGCGCGGATCCCGGCAGGCGTGTCGGCTTGCGCGAGGTGATGATTTCGCGCACATGGCCGATGGGCAGGCCATAGACCTCTTCACCCAGCTTGAATGTGACGAGTTGCAGCTTGCCATCGACGGACCGTGGCCGGTTCGTGTTGCCCGTGGCGTTCACTTGCGGCTCCTGCGGGGGGCCGCGCCATCGGTCGAGATGCCCAGGTAGCGGTTGATATGCCCACGAAGGCGCATCGCGGCCTGGGTGTGGATCTGGCAAACCCGGGACTCGGTGACGCCAAGGACCTGCCCGATCTCCTTCAGGGTCAGCCCTTCCTTGTAGTAGAGCGCAAGCGTCTGCCGCTCGCGCTCAGGGAGGCGGTCGATGGCATCCGCAAGCTCCTGCCGGAATTCATCTTCCTCGAGGACATGGGCCGGTCCGGGGCGGTCGTCGGCCATGGTGTCGAGCCAAGTCATGGTCTGGCCGTCTTCGCTGCCCTGGATCATCTCGTCGAGGGACAGGAATGGGCTGGTTTCGCGCGCCATCGCGTGGCCCAGCTCGGTCACGGTCATGCCGAGCCTGTTCGCCAGCTCCTCGTCGGTGGCGGGTCGACCCAGGCTGCCCTCCAGCTGGACCATCGCTTCGGATATCTCCCGCCCCCGGCTGCGGACCGAACGCGGGACCCAATCCTGACTGCGCAGCTCGTCGAGGATGGCGCCACGGATACGGGTCGCCGCATAGGTCTCGAACTTGACGCCGCGGTCGAGCTGGAACTTCTCGACCGCCTGAATCAGGCCGATGAGCCCGTAGCCGCAGAGATCCTCGGGATCCAACGTCGCCGGCAACGTCAGGGCAAGGCGCCCTACCACATACCGGACAAGCGGCATGTAGTGGATGATGAGCTGCTCCCGATCCTTGCTGTCACCCGTCCGGATGAACCGCGACCAAAGCTCAGGAGCCGGGCTTACGGCCATCCCACCTCACTTGCGATGTCTTGATACGCTCCATCATAGCCCGGTCACGCGTCACGGGGCAACCGCATTCACTCGCCCTGCGTCCCGGACTCGGGACCCTTGGCGCCCTTCTGGTCCAGCAGTTCCGGGGGCGGAACCTGGGCCAGAACCACGTCGAGCGCGAAGCCCAGCAGACCTCCCATCAGCGAGGCCAGCAGACCTCGGTAGGCTGCGGTGCCGAGCGTGGCGCCCCCGATGAGCGTGAGTCCCCCGACCACCACCAAGGCCCCTGCTCCCAGAACTAGCGTCCAGTCCCGATGCATCATGGGCTCGTGGTCTCCGCCGCGTCTCGCCACGCGACCACGGGGTGTCCGGTCTGGCCAGGGTAGGCTACGGAAACGGCCTGGCCGCAATGGGCCACGAGGAGGTTGCGGCTGCTGACGCCGCCCACATCCCCAGCCACGACGGCGATGCCGAGTAAGTCCAGGGTTTCCCGCGCAGCCGCCACGTTGCGGATACCGATGGCCGGACCCCCGCCGAAGCCCCGGAACATCCTTGCCCCACCCGCCACGAGGGCCTCGAGGGCGGCCGGAGGCACGCCCCTTGCACCCAGCGCCTCGGCCATCGCCACGATGCCCGAGTCCACGAATTTGTCCCTGTCATCCTCGGGAACGCCCTGGGACCGCGCAGGCAGCATAAAGTGGCCCACACCGACGAGCGGCTTCCGGACGGCCCTGAGGACCACGGCCACGCAGCTGCCCAGACCGACGATGCGCAAGGTCTCCGCAACGGCATCCGAGGTCATCCACGTGGCCATGGGCACGTCCCTCACCGCAGCGCATCCAGTCCCAAGGCCTCGAACATCCTCGGGAGGATGGCGGGGGGCGGCAGGAACACCAGCAGCACGCCGCAGCCCGGTATGGCGGGCACCTCGAGGCGCCCCTCGAGCGTCACGATCGTCTGGCCGGCCAAGTGAATCTCCGCGGCCAGCGAGTCCAGGACGGCTCCTGCTTGATCGTGGGCCAGCAACGGCGGGCTGGGTCGCAAGTCGAAACCCGTCAATTGGGTCAACGCCCCGACATAGGCCGAAGTCAGGATGTTGCCGATCTCCGCCAGCGTCGATTCGGCAAGCTCGTCCATGGCGCTGGCCGCGCCCCGGTTCGGCAGCAGGACGCCGACGAGGCGTCGGGCCTCGGCTTCGCGGATCAAGAGGGCCATGTGGCCCTCGAGATCGCCGGAGACCGTGAGATAGACGGCCCAGACCATGGCCTCTCGCCCGCCGAGCAGGGCCCCGATCTGCCCGAGGTCGCTCAAGTTGGCCGCGGGCACGTCCATCCGGACCGGGTGACCGAGCAAGGTGGACAGCGAGGCCGCGGCATGCCCGGAGCCGATGTTGCCCATCTCGCGCAGGGCGTCGAGTTGCAGCTCTGTCAGTCGCCGGGGTTCCGTCATGGACGCGTGCCTCAGGCCACCGCCGACGCATCGAGGATGAGCGCGATGCGTCCGTCGCCTAGGATCGAGGCGCCACTGACTTGGCCGATGCCGCCTGCAAGCCGGCTGATGGGCTTGATGACGACTTCCTGCTGACCCAGCAGGCGGTCCACGAGGAAGCCCGTGCGGCGAGAACCGACCCGGACGATCACGACCGATGCCTCCTGGCCTGCAATGCCGCCGGGGACGTCGAGGGCCTCGCGCAGCCGCCGAAGGGGCAGGCTTTGGCCGCGCAGCATCGCCATCTCCTCGTCCTGGACAGACTGCAGCGACATGTCCACGAGGTCGTGCGCATCCTCGATGAAGCTGATGGGGATGGCGTAGATTTCTTCGCCCACCTCCGTCAGCATACACTGGATGATGGCCAGCGTCAGCGGTAGGATGACCGTCACGTGGGTGCCGCGTCCGACCTGGCTCGTCATGTCGAGCACGCCCCCGAGCGCCAGGGTCTTGGCCTTCACCGCATCCATGCCGACGCCCCGGCCCGAGATGTCCGTGACCTCGTCACGGGTCGAGAAGCCGGGCAGGAAGAGCAGGTCCAGGCATTGCTTGTCGTTCAGCCGCTGCGCCTCTTCCTGGCCGATCAGTCCCTTCTCGACGGCCTTGCGACGGATGCGTTCGGGGTCCAGACCCTTGCCATCGTCCTGCACCTCGATGATGACGTGGCTGCCTTCGTGTCTGGCTGCCAGGCGGATGGTGCCCACACGGGGCTTGCCCATCAGTTCGCGGTCGTCACCGGGCTCGAGACCGTGATCGACGGCGTTGCGCAGCAGATGCAGCAGCGGGTCTGCGATTTCGTCGATCATCAGGCGGTCCAGTTCCGTTTCCTGACCCTCGACGACCAGCTGGACCTCTTTGTTGAGCTCGCGCGCGAGGTCGCGCACCATGCGGGGGAATCGGCTGAAAACCCGCTCGACCGGCATCATGCGCAGCTTCATGATCACGCCGTGGATATCCGAGATCACGGAGCCGACGTGGCGGATGACTTCCTTCACATCGTCGGATTCGTAGCGATGGACGATTTCCTGCAGCCGCGTTCGATCGATGACGAGTTCCCCGACCAGATTGACCAGGGCATCGAGGCGCTCCGTGGCGACGCGCACGGTCTGGGCGACCTTGGCCTTGCCCTCGTCCCCCCTCTGGTCTTGACCGCCCTTGGCCGGTGAGGCAGGAGCAGGCGGTGCCGGGGATACCGGCTGGGCCGCGGCCGGGGGCGGCAGTTCCGGTGGCGACGAGACCGTGGGCGGTGGCGCCGCGGCCGTGCGCTGCCCGGACAACGGCGCGTGCCGGACCGAGGTGACCTCGGAGACGTCGCGGATGCGGGCTTCCAGGTCCTGGACGGATTCCTTGGACAGGACAAGGAGCGAGAAGCTGCGGTCGAAGCGCTCCTCTTCGAGCTCGGATACCTCGGGGCTCGCCTGGAGCAGCTCGCCTTGCCCCTCGAGCGCCGACATCACCATGTAGGAGCGGACACCCTTGAGCATGCAGTCGGCGGCGAGCGTGACCTCGATCCAGTGCGCCTGGAACCCTTGGGATTCGCCCTCCAAGATGACCGTCATGACGTAGTCGGCGACACTGGGCCAGCCGGATGAGGCGGCCGCGGCCGGCACGATGGCCTGCACGGCCACGGGGGGCGGAGCGGGCGTCGCGTGCTCGAGGATGGCCGTCAGGCGCTGGGCCAGTGCCCTGTGGTCGGGGCCCGAGCGTTCCTCGATGATGGCGTCGAGCATCCCCGAGATGGTGTCGAGGCAGGCGAACAAGGCATCGACGACTGTCCTGTCGGCCTGGCGCTTGCCCACGCGGATGGCGTCGAGCAGGTTCTCCATCTTGTGCGTGAGGTCGGCGAGGGCGGCATAGCCCATCGTGGCCGACATGCCCTTGAGCGTGTGGGCTGCCCGGAAGATCTCGTCGACGGACTTGCGGTCGTCCGGTTTCGCCTCGAGCTGCAGCAGCCGATCGTTGAGCAGCTGCAGCATCTCCCGTGCCTCGTCGAGGAAGATGCTCAGGTACTGGTCGTTGTCCACGCGTCAGGCCTTCTCGTAGAAGAACGGCCGCAAGGGGCGGCAGCCGTGCTCCCCGCCGGCGGGAAGATGTTCCGCCGAACCTACGAACAGCATACCCCCTGAAGGCAGCGCCCTCCCCAGCTTGCGCCAGACCTCGTCCCGGGCTTCGTCGACCATGTGGATGGTGACGTTGCGGCACAGGATCAGGTGCTGGCCCTGCAGGGGCAGTTCGCCAAGCAGATCGTGAGCCACGAACCGAATCCCCCCGAGCCATGTCGCAGGCGCCGTCCAGGTACCGTCGGCCGCGACGGTGCCCTTGCTGTCCCGCCAGGATTCCGGCAAGCCCTGCTGGGCCTCGGGCCGGAAGACGCCGCGGCCTGCGCGGGCGAGTGTCGGCCGGCTGATGTCCGACGCCGTCAGGACGCAGCGATCCAGCAGGCCGGCGGCCTCGGCCATCGCGGCCACCGAGAGGATCTCGGCCCCGTCCGAACAACCGGCGCTCCAGATGCGGACCGTCCCGAAGCGTGTCGCGAGCTCAGGCAGGATCCGGTCCCTGAGTGCCGAGAAGCCCTCGGGATCCCGCAGCCAGCCCGTCACGTGGATCGTCAGCCCGGCAATCAGGTCGTCCTGCAGGTCAATGTCCCGCTGCAATCTTTCCAGAAGGGCCTCACGGGTCTGCTCGGGGCGTCCCGAGAGCCACGAGGCCAGCCGGCGGTCAACCGCATCATCCCGATACCGGTCAATTGGAAACGGCAAGACGCTGGCCACGGCCTGTTTCAATGCGGCGAGGTCGGTCGTCATGTCTGGATGACCCCGAGTGCGCGGACCTCGGTGCTGGTCGGGACGACCTCGTTGTAGGCCATGACCGGAATCTGGGGCAGGTCCCGCTCCATCAGGCGGCGGAAGACGAGGCGGACCTTGCTGGAGCAGAGGACGACGGGCGAGATGCCCGAGGCCAATTGCTGCTCGACCAGGGTGCGGGTGTTGCGGCGGATGATGCCGGCAAGGCCGGGTTCGAGGCTGACGAAAGCGCCCTGATCCGTCTGCTGGATATTTTGCGCCATGTGATTCTCGAGGTCGGGGTCCAGCGTCAGGACGGACAGGGCACCATCGGGGCCCAGGCTGGCCTTGCAGATGGAGCGCGCAAGGGCAAGCCGGGCATATTCCGTCAGCGTGTCGATGTCCTTGGTCAGGCGAGCATGCGTCTCCAGGCTCTCCATGACCGGAATCAGGTCCCGGATGCTGACACGATCCCGCAGCAGGTTCTGAAGGACGTGCTGGACATCCGAGACTTGCAACAACTCGGGCACGACGGCATTGACGAGGGCTTCCTGTTCCTGCTTGAGGTTGTCCAGAAGGGCCTGGGTGTCGGCGCGGGTCAGGATCTCGGGCGCATGGGCCTTGAGCACTTCCATGAGGTGCGTCGCGATCACCGAGGCCACGTCGAAGATCGTATAGCCGGCCATTTCGGCCTGTTCCTTGCGGTCTTCCGTGATCCACGTCGCGGGCAGCCCGAAGACCGGTTCCACCGTCGCGATGCCGTCCACGGGCTCAACGGCGAGGCCTGAGTCCATCGCGAGGAAGTGGTCGATCTGCACCTCGCCTCGCGCGATGTCGATACCCCGCATGTTGATGCGGTATTCCTTGGGCTTGAGCTGCAGGTTGTCACGGACCCGGATGGGGGGGACCACCAGCCCCATCTTGAGGGCCATCTGCCGGCGAATCATCGTGATGCGCTCAAGAAGGTCCCCACCCTGGCTCGTATCCACGAGGGGGATCAGCCGGTAGCCGACCTCGAGCTCCATGGCGTCAACCTTGAGCAGGCTCATGACGTTCTCGGGTCCCTTGGGGGCCTCGATGCCGGCCTCGTCCGTCATCTCGATGGCGGCAGCGGCAGCCTTGCCTGCCTGGTCCTGGCGCACCATCGTATAGCCGATTCCGCCGACGATGCCGGCCACGAGCAGGAAGGGCAGCCCGGGCAAGCCCGGCACGACGGCGAGGAACCCGAGCATGCCGGCCGCGATCAGCAGCGGTCGCGGGCTGGCCGTGATTTGGCCCGCGATGGTCTCGCCGAGGCTGGTGGTGCTGGCGGCCCGCGACACCAGGATGCCGGTACCGGTCGAGATCAGCAGGGCGGGAATCTGACTGATCAGGCCATCACCAATGGACAGGACGGTATACCTTCCGGCCGCATCGACGAGCGGTCGTCCCTGCTGCAGGACACCGATGACGATGCCCCCGACCAGGTTGATGGCCGTGATGATGAGACCTGCGACGGCGTCACCACGGACGAATTTGCTGGCACCGTCCATCGTGCCGTAGAAGTCGGCCTCGCGCTGGATGGCCTGCCGGCGCTCCTTGGCCTCCTGTTCCTGGATGAGGCCACTGTTGAGGTCGGCGTCGATGGCCATCTGCTTGCCGGGCATGGCATCCAGCGTGAAGCGCGCGGAGACTTCCGAGATGCGGCCTGCGCCGTTGGTGATGACGACGAACTGGATGATGACGAGGATCAGGAACACGACCAGACCGACGACATAGTTGCCGCCGATGACGAACTTGCCGAAAGCCTCGACGACCTTGGGCACGTGGTCGGCATCGAGCAGGATCACCCGGGTGGTCGAGACGTTGAGTGCCAGCCGGAACAAGGTCAGCAGCAACAACAGCGTCGGAAACGTGTTGAGCGAGACGGGCTCGATCACGTAGAGCGCCAGCAGCAACATCAGCAGGCTGGCCGTGATATTGACGACCAGCAGGAAATCGAGGATGGCCGCCGGTATCGGCAGGATCATCATGATGACGACGGACACCATGATGACGGCCAGCACGATGTCCGAGTTTCGCGCCAAGGCCGCAAGGCCGCCCGGAGCAGCGCTTCCGGCGGGGGCGGTCGACTGGCTGGCCATGGAAACGCTCTATACCCCGGCGCGCTGGACCGAGACCAGAATCTCGGCCACCACCTGATAGAGTTCGGCAGGGATGCTCTCCCCGAGGTCGACTTGCCGGACCATCTGCCGGGCCAGAGGGGGGTTCTCGACGACGGGGACACCGTGGAGACGGGCCAATTCCTTGATGCGGCGGGCAATCTCGTCCGTGCCCTTGGCGACGACAATGGGCACGGGCATGTCGACCGGGTGGTAGCGCAGGGCCACAGCGAAGTGCGTCGGGTTGGTCACGACCACGCTGGCGAGCGGTACCTGCTGCATCATCCGGCGCCGGGCCGCCTGCCGCATGCGCTTGCGGATCTCGCCCTTGACCAGCGGGTCACCCTCGCTGTTGCGGTTTTCGTCCTTGACCTCCTGCTTGGACATCTTGAGCGACTTTTCGTAAGTCCGCTTCTGCCACCACCAGTCGAAGGCGGCAAAGGCCGCGAGGACCATGACGATGCGAATGCCGAGCGTCCAGAGCGCCTCGCCGATGCGGGGTGCGAAGATGCGCGGATCCGAGCCCAGTGCCACGACCAGCCCAGGGCCATATTGCCGGACGACTTGCCACGCCACGGTTCCGAGTACGGCCATCTTGGCAAGGTTCTTGACCAGCTCCATCACCGCCCGGCCCGAAAACAGGCGCTTCAGGCCGGAAATTGGATCGATGCGCTTGAGATCGGGACGCAGCGGCTCCGTCGTCAGCAACTGGCCCACCATGGCCCGCTGCACGATGAGGCCCGTCACCAACAGGCCAAGCGCGAAAGGTGCCGCCACGGCCAGCAGCGTGCCGCCGTCCTCGAGCAGAAGCGTGCCCAGGTATTCCGCTGTCATGTCCGGTCCCTTGAGCTGACCGAGCCGTCGTTCCATCATCTGGCCCAGGGCCTCGGAGGCCGAGGCCCAGTTCAGGCGAAACAGGACAAGGGCCACGGCGAGCGTGGCGGCGATGCCCACGTCGTTGCTGCGCAGGACCTGACCCTTGTTGCGGGCGTCCTGCCGACGCTTGGGGGTCGCCTCCTCGGTCTTCTCGGGTTCGGCCATCCGTCAGGATCCGAAAAACCCCGAGAGCCGGGGCAGCCAGCGTGCGATCACGCTTTCCAGAAAGTGCGTGATCGACGGCAGGCCTGTCAGCAGGATGCCCATGCCGATGGCGATCTTGAGCGCGAAACCAGCAGAGAAGACATTCAGTGCCGGCATCATGCGGTTCATGACGGCCAAGCCGATCTCGGCGACGAGCAGGACGCCCAGGATGGGGAAGAGCAGGGCGAAGGCGATGGTGAAGAGCGCGTCAAGCGCACTCAGGACCCGGTCCAGCAAGGCCGGCGTGAACGGGTTGTGGCCGAGCGGTATCTGGTCGAGCGTGCCGCTCAGGGCCTCGAGAATGGCGAGGTGTCCGTCTGTCAGGAGCAGCACGAGCAACGCGAGCGAGCCCAGGAAAAGGGCCAGGGAAGGCAGCTGCTGGTTGGACATCGGATCGTAGACCTGATCCATCCCGAAGCCCATCTGCAGGCCGATCAGATAGCCTGCGAACTGGACGCCGTAGAGGATGAACATCCCCAGAACGCCCAGGACAAGGCCGATGAAGGCTTCACCGGCAAGGGCCGTCGCGAGGCCACCGGGGCCACCGGGCAGGTCCAGACCCGGACGGGCCAGCTCGAGGGGGACCAGGATCAGGGCCATCAGGGCACCCAGGCCGACGCGGACCCGGATGGGCACCTGCGGGGCCGACAGGATGGGTGCCGTCAAGGCCAAGGCACCGAAGCGCGTCATCAGCAGGCCGAAGACCAGAATCCCCTGACCGGGGAGCTGCATCAGGCCCGTCAGCTCCAAGGAAGTGCCTACTTCGCCATGCGCGGCAGGGCCACCAGAATCGAACGGGCGAAGTCGAGCATCGACTCGAGCATCCACGGGCCCAGCAGGACCAGGATGGCCAGGATGGCGGCAACCTTGGGGATGAAGGTCAGCGTCGATTCATTGAGCTGGGTCACGGCCTGGATCAGGCTGATGACAAGACCGACGACGAGCGAGACCAAGAGCGGGGGGCCGCCGAGCATGACAGCCGTCAAGAGCGCGTGCTGCGTCAGCTCGAGAAAGGCCTCGCGGGTCATTGGAAGCTCTGTACGAGGCCGCGGGCCAGCAGGTGCCAGCCATCCACGAGGACGAAGAGGATCAGCTTGAAGGGCAACGAGACCATGACCGGCGGCAGCATCATCATGCCCATCGACATCAGGATGCTGCTGACGACGAGATCAATGACCAGGAAGGGCAGGTAGAGCGTGAAGCCCATCTGGAAGGCCGTCTTGAGCTCGCTGGTGACGAATGCGGGCACCACGACCCACGTCGGGATGTCCGAGGGGCGACGCGGGCGCTCGATCTTGGCCATGCGGACGAAAAGGCCGAGGTCCCGTTGGCGGGTCTGGCGCAGCATGAAGGTCCGGATGGGCCCTTCCGCGGCCTTGAGTGCCTGACCCTGCGTGATGCGGCCTGACTGGTAGGGCTCCAGGGCTTCCTTCTGGATCCGTTGCAGGGTCGGCGTCATGACGAACAGCGTCAGGAACAGGGCCAGCCCGACCATGACCTGGTTCGGGGGCATGGCCTGGGTGCCCAGCGCCTGACGGGTGAAGGAAAGGACGATGACGATGCGGGTGAAGGCCGTCATCATCACGAGAATCGCCGGGGCGAGCGACAAGACGGTCAGCAGCGCCAGCAGTTGCAACGAGGTCGAGATGGACTGCCGGTCCTCGGTCAGGGGGATGGCCGGCACGCGCAGCTGGGCGTGGGCCGGGGCATCCCCGAGCAGCCACGCGACAAGGCAGGCTGCCAGCAGCGGCAGCATGCGGACAACCGGCTTGATGACTTCAGGCATCCCGGCCCTGGTCTCCGGTACGCGCCGCTTGGCTGACGGATTGGCGGAACATCGCCTCGGCCACGGAGGGGGGCGCCTGATCCACGGGCCATTCGGCCAGCTTGACCAGCAGCCCGGCACCGTTGGTGCCCAACAGCAGGACGTTTGCGCCCGCCTGGACGAGGCAGAGGCTCTGCGTGCCCGCCAAGCGTGTCTGCTCCAGCACCAGGATGCGACCATCCCCGAGCGGGGCCCTCATGGCCATGAAGCGGCGCAGCCCGAAGAGCGTGGCGGCCAGCAGCCCAAGGACGAAGACGAACCGTACGAGGAAGCGACCGAGGGCACGCCACCATGGGACGTGCTGGCCGGTCTCGGCCTCATCGCCATAGTCCCGCCAGACGAAGGCATCTTCCGAGGCGTCGACCGTGACCGTCGACCCCGTCGCACCCCCGACTCCGGCAACCGCGGCGCTGGGCAGGCTATCCGGTTCGGCTTGCGCCGGCAAGGAGCCTCCGACAGCCAGGGCGACGAGCACCAGCAGGCCGCAGGCAAGGGTCTTGGCCGTCACGGCGGTCAGCGCAGGGCTTTCTTGACGGCGTCCACGACCCGGTCGGCCTGAAAGGGCTTGACGATGAAGTCCCTGGCCCCGCTCTGGATGGCCTCGAGCACCATGGCCTGCTGGCCCATGGCCGAGCAGACGATGATCCTGGCCTTGGGGTCCTTGTTCAGGATGTGGCGCGTGGCTGTCAGGCCATCCATCTCGGGCATGGTGATGTCCATCGTCACGAGGTCCACTTGGTGCTGCTCGTAAAACGCGACGGCCTCGACGCCGGTCTTGGCCTCGGCGACCACGTTGAAGCCGTGTGCCGTAAGGATGTCCTTCAGCATCAGGCGCATGAACGCTGCATCATCTACGATCAGGATGTTCTTCATGACTTCAGAAATCCGACTTGCGGAAGCCGCTCAGGCGCTCGGCCTGGCTGACGATATCGGTGACGCGAATGCCGAAGTTCTCGTCGATCACGACGACCTCGCCCCGGGCAATCAGCTTACCATTGACTAGCAGGTCCACGGGTTCGCCGGCGAGTTTGTCCAGTTCGACGACAGAGCCGTTGGCCAGGTCGAGGACCTCGCGAATCTGCATCCGCGTCCGACCGAGCTCGACCGTGACCTTGAGCGGCACGTCGAGGATCAGGTCGAGGCTCGAAGGAATCTGGGCCCCCAGCTGGCCTTGGGTCAGCGGCGCAAACTGCGCGGGATGAACCGATGGTGGCTCGCGGGTTGCGGCGGCTGCCGGATAGCCCATCGGGACGCTCTGGGGCATCCCTTGGGGCATTCCCTGCGGCATGCCTTGCGCGCCTTGGCCAATGCCGAACATGGCTGCCAGATCCTGTCCGCCGGCGTCCGGACGTTGGGCACCCAGGGGCGGTGCCGGCACGTGAGGGATGGCTGCCGCGATATTCTGGGTGTCGAGGTCCACGGCCCGGGCCGTCGGCGCCGACGCCCGGGGCTCCGGCCTCAGGCGCTCCGTCATGCGAACGGCATCGGCAACAGGCAGCAACTGCTGCAACTCCGACTGCACCAGGCCTTCGATTTCGAATGAGCTGGTGACGAGGACCCATGGCCCGGACCCGAAGTCGGGCGGCAGGGACAGGTCCGCGGGATAATCCACGACGGTCGTCACGGGCGGGCTGATGTCGACCTTGGTACCGTACGCTCCCGTCAGGCCGTTGGCGGCCATGCCCATCATCTGGTTGACGGCCTCGGACATCGCGCTCTGGCGCAGTTCGTCTATCTCGAAATCTGGCGGGGAGCCCTCGCCACCCATCATCAGGTCGGTGATGCGCGCGGCGTCTTCCTTGACGAAGTAGAAGCAGTTGACGATAGCGCCCTGGATCTCGAAGTGAATCTCGACGGCCACCGCCGGGCCGGACAGGATGCCGGACAACTCGTTGACGGTGATGATGCGGGTCCGGGGTTGGCGGATCTCGACCTGGCGATTGAGCAGAATGGACAGGGTGGATCCGCCCGCGCCCAGGGCATTGCCCATGATCTCGACGAGGGCGTCCTGCTGGTCGCGCGACATGGCGTCAGTCATGGGGTTCGCCTTCCTCGAGGACGACTTCGGTAATGTGGACGGCCATATGGCTGCGGCACGTACCCGGTCTGGCCTTGAACTTGGTGCGGTCGCCCACCCTCACCTCGATGTCCCGATCGTGACCCTGCTCGAGCGCCACGACGTCGCCACGCTGCAACTGCAGGACGTCCTGCACCGACAGGACCGTGGAACCCAGCACTGCCGTAAGCGGCACCTGCGTCTGCACGACACGCTCGTTCAGCCTGAGACGGAAATCGTCGGTCTGTGCCAGCTTCTGGGTCGCGAACATGTACTGGGAGCCCAGGTTGGTCATGACCTTCTCGAGGACCATGTACGGCAGGCAGATGCTGACGGGGCCCGTATTCTCGCCGAGCTTGACCTCAAGCGTCACGAGGGCGACGGGGTCCGTCGCAGGTACGAGCTGGACGAACCGGGGATTGGTCTCGATGTTCTCGATGACAGGATCGAACTGCACCAGGCTGACCCAGGACTCTTGCAGGGCCGAAAGCGTCCGGTTGGAGATGTTGGTGATGAGCTGACGCTCGATATCCGTCAGGTCGCGGCGGATACGGCTGACCTTGCCGGGGCCGCCCAGCAGCCGGTCGATCATGATCGATGCGAGGTCGAGGTTGATCTCGAGCAGGGCCGAGCCGACGAGGGGCTTCATCGAGAAGGTCGTCATGATGGTTGGGCCCGGCAGCGACCGCGAGTATTCGTCAAAGGTCATCTGCTCGACGGATACGACCTCGCAGGTCGCCATCACGCGGAACATGCCTGCCCAGAGCGTCGACACGAGCCGGGCGAAGCCGTCGTGCAGCATCGACAGGGTGCGGATGTGGTCCTTGGAGAATTTGCTCTGGCGCCGGAAGTCATAGGCCCAAACCGCCTTGGCCTTGACGCCGGACTCGTCGCTCTCCGCGGCATCACCCGGACGATCGGCAGCCACCTCGCCCTTGGCCAGGGCGGCCATCAGGGCGTCGATTTCGTTCTGGCTGAGGATGTCTGACACGGAAGCTACTGGACGACGAATTCTCCGAAGTAGACCTCAAGGGTCTCCGGAATTCCTTCGTCATCACGCCGCATCAAGTTGAGGGCAACCTTCATTTCCGACTTCACGCGGTCCGGATCCTGAAGCGTGACCGTCGTCTGCTTGCGCAGGGTGCGGATGATGGTGTCCCGGAAAACCGGCTGGAAGGGAGCGAGGGACTGGATGAAGGGACTCGGGCCCTTGGCGGGTGCGCCATGGCCACCCTCGCCGCCCTCGGCGCCGTGTTCGCCTGCGGGCGGGGCCGGCTTGGAGAGCCGCAGGGTCACAGTGGTCTTGAGGAAGCGCCGCTTGGGGTCCGAGAGATTGACGATGAAGGGCTCGGTCAGTGTCCACAGTTCGCTCGACTTGGTCGCCTCGTGCGTACCCGTTTCGTGTTCCACGATCGTGCGCTGCTCAACAATGATCTGCTTGGGCAGGGCCAGGCGGATGGCAATGAACGAACTGACGGAGGCAATGACCGCGACCGCCAGCATGCCCACGATGATTCTCGGGGAGAGGGCGGGATTGCCCGCCTTGGGCTCGCCCTTCTTGGTGGCCATGGGGGGTCAGTCTCCGGGAGCAGGCTTCATGGGTTCCTGCGCCATTGTAGCATCGCTCAGGACCACGATATCGACTCTCCGGTTCCGGGAACGGTTGGCCTGGGAGTCGTTCGGGGCCTTGGGGAAGGTGTCGCCGTAGCCGGCCGCCGAGACCCGTGACGGAGGCAGGGCACCCGTGTCGACAAGGTGCCGGACCACGGCGGTGGCGCGGGCCGTGGAGAGTTCCCAATTGCTCGGGAACCGGGCCGAACGTATGGGCGTGTTGTCCGTGTGGCCTTCGATCCGCAGGCTGTTGCCGGTCTTGGCGGCCAGGCCGCTGACCTTGCCGAGCATTTCGCGGGTCTTCGGATCCAGGTCGGCAGAGCCCGCGGCGAACAGCGCCGAGTCGGCGATGGAGATGACGAGCCCGCGCTTCTCCATGTGGACGTCGAAGGAAGCGCTGGCGCCCAGTTGTTCGGCCAATTTCTCGACCTTGTCGGCCATCTCCTCGAATTCGGATTCCTCCTTGGCATACATGGGCGCCACCGGCGGGATGACCATGTCGCTCGCGGGGGGCAAGACCGCATCGTTGCCGCCGCCCGAGGAGGCCGTCGGGTTGAAGACGCTCGCCATTGCGTCCGCCATCTTCTTGAACTTGCTGGCGTCGATCGACGACATCGAGAACAGGATGATGAAGTAGATCAACAGCAGCGTGATGAGGTCGGCATACGTCAGCAGCCAGCGCTCGTGGTTGGCGTGGCTGCCGCCCTTGTGACCCCGCTTCTTGCCCACGGAATCATTCTTCCTTGGTGATGGTGGCGCGCACCGCAGGCGACAGGTAGCCCTTGAGCTTTTCCTCGACGATCTGCGGGTTGTCGCCGGCCTGGATCGACAGGATGCCTTCCAGCATCAGTTCGCGAACCAGGATTTCCTCTTCGGAACGCTTCTTGAGCTTGGTGCCCATGGGCAGCCAGAGAAGGTTGGCCGAGAACACCCCGTACAGGGTGGCGATGAAGGCGACGCCGATGGCGGGGGCCAGCGCCGCGGGGTCCGAGTCTCCGCCCAGGCTGCCCAGAATGTGGACCATGCCCATGACCGTGCCGATGATCCCCATTGTGGGGGCAAAGCCGCCCGCGGCCTCGAACATCGCGATACCGCCCGCGTGGCGGGTCGCGATGAAGGCCAGCTCGGTCTCCAGCATCTCGCGGACGGTCTTGATGTCGATGCCGTCCGAGACCATCTGCATGCCCTTCTTGAGGAACTCGTCCGGGGCGGCCTGGACATCGGCCTCAAGCGCCAGCAGGCCGTCCTTGCGGGCCTTTTCGGCGTAGCGGATCATCTGCGGGATGATCGTGTGAGGCTCGAGCGGATTCTTCGAGAAGGTGAAGCCGATGAGCTTGGGGATCGTGAGCACATCCTTCATCGGGAAGGCGATGAAGAGCGTCCCGAAGGTGCCCCCGAAGACAATCATGGCGGCAGTCGGAACCACCAGGGCTCCCAGGTGCCCACCGTCGAGGACATAGGCGATGATGATGCCGCCCCAGCCAAGAATGAGCCCGATCAGGGTCGAGATTTCCAGCTACGTGTCTCCAGGGTCGCGGGAGCCGAGCCCCAAAGGTACGGCACAGGCCCGACGGTAGGCTATGATGCGATTGATCAGCTCGTCAACCGACTCTCTTACCACATATTTGCGGTCGGTGGTGAGCGTGACGACCGTGTCCGGGGTGGCCTCCAGACTCTCGATCAGGTCGGCATTCACGACGATGACTTGGTCGTTCAGCCGCGTCATGCGAATCATGGGGACCGACCTTCCTGCGTGCCCTTGCCTGCGCGCTGGACCATGACCAGCAACTCCGCGATCACAGGATACAGGGAGGCGGGGATGCTTTCGCCCAGATCGAGCTGCGCGAGGGCCGCCACCAGCTGGATGTCATGGTGCAACGGAACGCCTGCGGCCTTGGCCGCCTCGATGATCCGTTCGGCAAGCGCCCCCATCCCTGCGGCCACCACGACAGGTGCCGCATCCCGTTCAGGGTCGTACCGCAGGGCCACGGCCCGGCGCTGGACGCTCGGTTCGCGACTGTCGCCGATGGCGGGAACCTCAGGAGCCATGGGGCTCCTTGTCCGTTGCGTCGACGGCCCAGGGCGGACCGATCCAGCCCAGTTCCGCGACGCGGGCCGAGACTTCGGGCACGAGGGCCGCGAGGGCTTCGCGCAGCGCCGGGTCTTCGGCCTGGATGCGCACGACCAGTTGCCTGCCTGCGCCGGCGAGATGCAGGCGTACCCGACCGCATTCGGGATGCTCGAGGGCGAGGACGGTTCGCCATGCTTGCTCCGCGTCTGCCGGCCCTGCCGAAGTGCGGGCATCCCGGTCCCAGTGGGTCCAAGTGCCGGTCCAGGGCCCCCACGCCAACGGAATGGTCCAAGGTGCGGCAGGGTCGACCATTCGGGCGAAGCCCTGGGGCCAGGCCTCTTCCGTCGGCCATTCGCCGGACCTCGGCCCCGGATCCGGGAACGTGTCGCCTGCAGACGGGTCGCGCAGCTGTCGGGCGAGCCGTGCTTCGGGCGGCGTCAGGCGATCGATCCACGTCATGAGCGATGCGAGGGGATCCCCCTCGCCGGCGAGCAACGTCAGGGCGGGATGGCCAAGTCGGGACATCCAGCTCCGGATCGTCTGGGCCGGTCGTGGCGGGCCCTGGTCCGGCGGGCCCTGGGCCAGTAGGGCGGCCGTCGGCACCAGGCCCCGTGCCGCGAGTCCGAGGGCCGTGGCGCGCATCTCGGCAGGGATATCCGGCCAATTGGCCACCAGGCGGCGCAGCATCGCGGGGGTTGCCGGCAGGCCGGCCTGGGCCATGGCCTGGACGAGGCTTCGTGTCGCGGGCGTCGTCGGCAGCCCCGCATCCTCGAGGGCGCGACGGGCTCCGTCTGGCCCTTCCGCGGTGGGGACGGGCTTGTCTTCCTGGCCCTGGGGACTCCCCGCGCGGCCGGATACAGGCGGCACGCCCCCGGTCACGCCGGAGTACTCCGCCACGGGGCGGGGACCCTCGACGGGACCGGGGGCAGCCAGGCTCATCTACGTCAGCGCTTCAGTCCCATCAGCTCCTGCAGAACTTCGTCCGAGGTGGTGATGATGCGGGAGTTGGCTTGGAAACCGCGCTGGGAGATGATCAGTTCCGAGAACGAGGCCGCCAGATCGACGTTGGACGTCTCGAGGTTGGACGAGGCCAGCAGCCCGCGTCCCGCTGAACCGGCGGTGCCGACCTGCGCGTCGCCGGACGCGTTGCCGACCGACCACATGTTGCTGCCTTCGTTGACGAGGCCGTTCGGATTGTTGAACGAGGCCAGGGCAATCTGAGCCAACTGCCGGATCTGGCCGTTCGTGAAGACGCCCGAGACATAGCCGTTGGAGTCGATGTTGAAGCCCTGCAATGTGCCGGTGGAGTAGCCATCCTGGTCGTCGATGATGGCCGTCGAGGTCGTCAGGAACTGCGTCAGGCCCAGCGTATCCCCGCGCTTGCCGGGGTCGAACGAGATCGTCGAGGGCGCGGCGCCTGAAGTGTAGTTGAGCTTGAGTGGCGACAGGTTGACGTCGACAGGAAGACCGCCGTTGTCGAAGATGATGTAGCCGAGGTCGATGGGGAAGGCACCCACGCCCGGACCGGGCAGGGCCTTCAGGTCGTTCTTGACCTGGGGGTCCACGATGCCGAACGAGACCCGCCACTTGGAACGACCGTCGGCGTCGGCCTGTTGCTCCAGGTCGCGGGTAAACAGGATGTTCCCCGAGTGCGAGTTGCCCAGCGAGTCGAAGAAGTTCATCGACATCGTGTACGAACCGGCATCGGTCTTGCCCGAGGTCTGGACGACCTCCGCGAGACCCTTGGTCTCATTGGGGTCGAAGCCGATGTCGCCGAAGTCCAGATGGGCCGTCACGTCGGGCGTGCTCAGGTTCTGGTACTGCAACCGGATGGGCTCGAGGTCGGTGGTGGTCAGCTTGCCGTCCGTATCAAAGCTGAACGATCCCAACTGCTGCTCACCCGTCGAGTTGATGAGACCGCGGTTCTCGGGCGTGTCGTCCGGGACGTAGGTTACGGACCAGGTGGCCTCGCCGGGGGCGTTGCGGACGACGAGCTTGCCCGTGACGACCTGACTACCGACAAGGCCGGTCTCCGCACTGTAGGTCCGGGCGTTGGCGATGTCGAAGCGCGTCTCCTTGACGACGGCGTCGCTGACGGTTGCACCAAGGTTCGCCTCTACCGCGTCCGTTGCACCCAGTTTCAGGGCCGAGCCCGTCGCGAGGGTCGGGACGGTCACCGTGACGAGCGTGGGCGTGACGGTGTCCTTGGCCAGCAGTTTGATGTCCTTGAGGCTGATGGTTCCGACCGGTTCCCCGGTTACGGGGTCGAAGTTGATGACACCCAGATTCTGCTCGTCGGCAAAGCGAAGCTTGTCCTGGCCCGTTGTGCCGCTCTTGGGCAGGTAGGAGACGGACCAGGTGTTGCTGCCTTGGGTGTTGCGCAGGCTGAGCTCGCCTTCGATGGTGTTGCCGCTGGCGACGCGCAGATTCATGGGCCGCCTGACGTCCTTGGGTCCGACCGCCGCAGGGGCCAACAGGCCGCCCAGCGTCGCGGGTACCTTGAGCACCGCCGGCTGCAAGTTGCCGCTGATCAGGCCCGCGATGTTGTCGAAGCCCAGGCGCGAGCGCGGGACCTCGGAGTTCATCTGCAACTGGCTGGGGATGACCTGGGACTCGATGGCGTTTGCACCGCTCTCCTGCGTGAAGGCGAGGCGGATGGCCCCCAGCGTGTTGCTGGTGAGGCGGCCCGAGGTGTCGAAGGTCAAGGTACCGAGCCCCTGTTCGTTGGGGTTGGTCAGCTGGTCGGCGTCGAGGTCGCCTGCACGCGGCCGGTAGCTGACCTGCCACGTCAGCGTCCCGGGGTCATTGATCATCGTGATCGTGCCGTGGATGACCTGGTTCTTCGAGTTGAGGATGTTATGCTGCAGGACGACCATGCCAGCCTCCGCCGCGCCCTTGGGCGTCGCCTTGAGGATACCCGTGATCATCGTGTCGACGCTGTCGGAGCGCAGGTTGCCCTTGATCCGCACGGAACCGGTGGCCTTGGGTTGCAGGTTCTGGCCCCGGGCCACACGGATGGGAGCGGGTTCGGCCGTGGTGTCGATGACGCCGTTTGCCGTGGTCCAGCCCATGACCTTGAGGCCGTTGGCCGGGCGGATAAAGCTGCCCGTCTTGTCGAAGTCGAAGCTTCCGTCGCGGGTGTAGAAGTTGCGGCTGCCGTCGCTGACGACGAAGAAGCCCTCGCCTTGGATGGCAAGGTCTGTGCTCTTGCCGGTGCCCTGCAAGGCGCCTTGGGTATGGATGCTCGTGATCGAGCCCACACCCACGCCCAGACCGACCTGCTGCGGATTGGTGCCGGCGCGTCCGCCTTCGCCCGACGTACCGACCGAAAGGGTCTGGTTCAGCAGGTTCTGGAACTCGACGCGCTGGCTCTTGAAGCCGACGGTGTTGACGTTGGCGATGTTGTTGCCGATGACGTCGATCTTGAGTTGGTGGTTGCGCAATCCGGACACGCCGGAATCCAGCGAACGAAGCATGGGACCTCCTCTTGGGGATGCCGGGAAACTTCAGTCCCGGCGATGGGCCTCCCCGAGGGGTCCGGCCCGAGGGTGGGGGGTGTCAGGCGATGATGGCGGAGTCGATGTTCGTGAACACGTTGTCCTTGAGGCTCTGGTGGTCGACGGCGGTGATGACGGTATGGTTGCGGACGGAGACGACGAGGGCCACGTCGTCCATCAGGACGAGGGATTCCCGGGCACCCTTGCCGGCGGCCTTCTGAACCAGCTGGTCCAGTTGGCGCTGGCGGCTCTCGTCCCAGGCAATGTTGCGGGCCTTGAGGCGGGCTTCGGCGTGGCTGGACAGCTTGACGGGCTGGACGCGAGCGCGGTCACCAAGGACCTCGGCGAAGCTCGGGCCCGATCGCGGACCGACGGCCGGGGCCGGCAGCGCCATCCCCGATCCGACGGGGCCGATGGGCTCGGGCATGCCGATCACAGGCTGGTCCCCGAGGTCGCTGCGGCGATGGCCATCCGGGTCTCGACTTCCTTCTGGAAGCGCTCGACCTCCTCGGGTGCCATGCCGATCTGCTGGACCTGCCCGAGGGGGAAGGCCCTGTCGGTAAAGGTGTTGCCATCTCGGTCCACGCCACGCAGCACGACCTTGAGGTCTCCGTCCACGCGGCGAATTTCCTGGATGGTGCCCATCGAACGGTTCGGCATGTCCGGTCCGGCATAGACGACCTTGCCGATGAGCGCGGCCGAGGAGGCCATGGTCTGAAGTTGCTGGGCATCCGCCTGGTTGCGGTTGAAGGTCTCGAAGCTCTTGTTGAGCGCCTGCATCTGGTTCAGGCTGCTGAACTGGGCCATCTGGGCGATGAAGGCCGTGTCCTCGACGGGCTTCATCGGGTCCTGCGACTTGAGCTGCGTGATGAGCAGCTTGAGAAACTCTTCCTGGCCCAACTGCTTGGGGTTCGGGATGGAGGATGCGGGCCCGCCCTGGGGCGCCACATTGGCGATGGCACTTGGCATCGGTTTCCGGACCTCCTACGCGATATCGGACATATCGGCAGGTTGCCCCGCCTCATTGAGGGCTTGCTGCCACGCTTCCGTTTCACGGCGTGCCGGCTGGTCGCGCTCCTGTTGCTCGCGCTCGTGACGACCCTGCCCGAAGTCCTGCCGGCCTTGTTCCTCGGCCGTCTCTGCTCCACGCCAGACGACCTCGAGACGATCCACCCGAATCCCTTGATCGACGAGTGTCTGCCGGACCTGGTCGAGTTGCCGCCCCAAGAGGTCCCGGGCGTCTTCACGGTCGACGTGAAGTGTCGCGCGAACGCCGCCGCCCACGAGGGCGACGCGCAGCTGCACTTCACCCAGTGCTTCGGGTTTCAGCGTCATGCGGATCGAGCGGGGGCCCGTACGGACGGCCTCCTGAACCTCGGCTGCCAAGGTCCTGGTCAAGGCAGGGGCCTCGCGCGCCGTCCGATTCGAGACGCCCTCGCGGGTCCCCACGGCGCCCGACCCGACAACACCCTCGAAGCTACCTTCGCGCCGCTCGGCCATCGGCAAGGGATCGGCCTGCGCATCCGGCATGGCGTCCTCGGCGCCACCTTCCTGATGCGGATCGCCTTGGCCGCCAGTCGCGGGCCTGAGCCTGAGGTCCGCGAGGCCCATCTCGGGCATCGAGGTCACGCGTAGAGCGTCCGCCTCTCGGCGGACTTCGGTCTTGGCCACCCTCTCCGGCTCCGGGGCCTGCGCAGGGCCGTGTGCAGCCCGCCCGGCCGCTCCCGCAATCGAGTCGGGAGACGCGGCTGCGGTGGACCGGGCCGCCTCGCCCGGCGTCGGAAGGCCTGTCGCACGTCCGGCAGGGCTGGTGTCGGTGGTTGCCCGGGGAACGGACTGTTGCTGCGGCGCCGCGACGCCCCCGACCGGAGCGGGCGTCAGGAGGGTTCCTTGGGCACTGGCTTGGATCAGGCCTGGCGATGCGACAGGATCCGGGCTTCTATCCGCGGCGACCTCCGGAACGGGGCCGTTCGTGCGTACTTCGATGGTGGCAGCCAGCAGGGCCAGCAACTGGGGATCGAGGGGCTCGCGCCCCGTTACCTCGAGGGTCGTCTCGGCATCGCCCGTCGTTTCCTGTGGGGCGTGACCGGAATCTCCCGGCATCGTGAGGGCCGAGTCCTCGGTCGCAGGCTCGGCAGGGTGCAGGGACCGTGCTTCGGAGTCAGGAGCAGGTGCGGGCCCGCGAACATTCGTTGCCGACGCCGCCCAGGACTCGTTGCGCCCCGGGCGCTTGTCGACGACCGGACCGGACCGCGAGGCGGCCCGTCCCGAGTCTCTGGTGGTCGCCATGCCACGGATCGCCGGGCCGGCGCTTTTGGGCCGCTCCGCCGGAACACGCAGGTCATCGGGGCGCGCGCGCAGGGTTCCGGGACGTTCGGACCCGCGCCGGGCCGGGGCCTGCAGGGCAGTCTTGCGGATTTCCTCGCGGAAGGCCTTGCTCGAGCGTGCGGGAACGGGGGCAGCAGTTTCGGGCAGCGCAGGCTGCCAAGGCGCGACAACGGCGTGCGCACGCAGATCGACCGGCGTCATGGAAGTCCTCGTGGATGGCGATATAGCCTTCCATCGTCAGGATTACGCCGATCTAAAGGCTCTCCGGTCGCCCTTCCCGCCGAGCATGGGCCTGGGTGGCCAGTTCGTCCAGCAGGACGCGCTCGGCATGTTCGAGGTCCTGCAACCAGCCAAGGTGCTGCTTGTCCTTCAGGCGAGACACGATTTCGCGCGCACGGCGCGCCGCCAGCCAGGTTTCCCGGGCCTGGGCCGTTCCCCGGCAGGCGTCCGAAAGTACCTTCTCCGCATCGAGGATCCGGAGGTCAAGGGACCGCTCCCATGCTCCCTCGTCCTGAACGGCACGCAGGTCGAGCGTACCTGCCTGTCTGCGGGCCAGGGCTTCCGAAGCGGCCTGGCGACGGTCCTGCCGGGCCGCCTCGACTGCCTTGTCCGCCTCTCTCTCCCGTGCCGAGGCCGCCAGATAGTTCCGCTCGGCCGCTTCCTCGGCACGGCTGCGGATCCTCAGCAAGCCCTCAAACCGAAAGCGGAAAGCCTTGGCCATCAGCGCGTGGCCAGATCGCCAAGCAGGGCCATGGTGTCCGCGAAGGCCGTGGCTTCGTGGCGATCCTGGCGCAGGAAGGCGTCGATGTCGGGACGCAGCCTGACGGCCCGGTCGATGGCGGCATCGCTGCCGGGCACATAGGCGCCCAGCGTGATGATGTCCTTGTTCTCCTGCCACGTGGCCATGCGCTCGCGGAGTGTCGCGGCGTGCGCCAGCGGTTCGGCAGGCTGGATCAGCGGTTGCACCCGCGAGACGCTTTGGAGGATGTCGATGGCCGGATAGTGGTTCTGGACGGCGAGGGCACGGGAGAGGATGACGTGACCGTCCAGGATCCCTCGGACCGCATCGGAGATGGGTTCATTGAAGTCGTCGGCGTCGACGAGGACCGTATAGAGGCCGGTGATGCCGCCGACCGCCCCCATGCCGGCCCGTTCCAGCAGGCGAGGCAGCAACGCGAAGACGCTTGGCGTGTAGCCCTTGGTCGCGGGAGGTTCGCCTGTGGCGAGGCCCACCTCGCGCTGGGCCATGGCAAAGCGTGTGACCGAGTCCATCATCAACAGCACCCGGGCGCCCACGTCGCGGAAGGCCTCGGCCATGGCCGTGGCGACAAACGCACCCTTGAGACGCACGAGGGCCGGCGCGTCGCTCGTCGCGACGACAACGACACTGCGGGCGAGACCGGCTTCGCCGAGGTCTTCCTCGAGGAACTCGCGAACCTCCCGGCCACGCTCGCCGATGAGCGCGATGACATTGACATCGGCCTCGGCCTGGCGCGCCAGCATGCCGAGGAGGGTACTCTTGCCGACGCCTGAGCCGGCGAAGATTCCCAGGCGTTGGCCATAGCCGACGGTCAGCATGGCGTCCAGCGCACGGACCCCCGTCGGCATGGGCTCCAGAATGCGTTGCCGCTCGAGCGGATTGGGAGGCGTGCGGTCGACGGGCGCCCACTGGGTCGCTGCCAGAGGGCCCTTGCCGTCGATCGGCTGCCCCAGGCCATCGACAATGCGTCCGAGCAGGCCCGGGCCCACCGGGACCCTGAGGCCGCGTCCCGTGCCGCGCACACGCGCACCGGGCGCCACACCTTCCATCGGTCCCAGGGGCATCAAGAGCAGGCGCCCCTCGCGAAAGCCCACGACCTCCGTAGGAATGGCGGGGCCCTGCCCGGCATCCACCAAGCAGACTTCACCCAGCCGCGCCGGTGGTCCCTGACTTTCCAGGACCAGACCCACCACCTGGACGACCGTGCCCTCGAAGCGGACGGGATCGGTGTCAAGGACCTGCTGCCGCCAGCCTTCGAGCAGGGTGGCCAGCGGTTCGGTCACGACAACCAGCCTCCGGTGCGGCGCGCCGGGACGCGGCGCGTCGCCGTCTCCTCGACTTGGGCTTCTGCCGGCGCCGCAGGGGGTGTAGGCTGTGGCGGAGGCACGGCCAGCGGATGCTCCGGGATCGCCGGGGCCGTCTGGTCCATCCCCGCCGCCAACTCTTGCAGCATCGCATCGAGACGTGCGTCGGCGACGCACCAGTCGAAGGTCACCCGGACGTCACCTGCCTGCAGTTCGGGATCAGGGAGCAGCCGGATACTGCCCCAGCGAGGATGGGTCACCTCACCGCCCAAGGCGTTGACCAGCAGGGGCGCGACGCGGATATCGACGGCGTGACCGCGCGTCAATCGGTCCAGCGCCTGCACGGCCAAGTGGCGAGTGGTTTCGGGTTGGGCTGCCTCGCGGCCGATGACTCTGGCTGCGAGGGCCAGTGCGAGGGCGGACAACTCGGACTCGAGGCCCTCGACCAACTGCACTCGCGCCCCAAGGATTTGGCGAGCGGCTTCCTGGACCTGATCCAAAGCGGCTTGCCACTGCGCCTGCCATTCTCCGCGTACCTGGGCCAAGGCCTCTTCGTGGGCTTGCTCGAGGCCGGCGCGGTGGGCTTCGGCCCGGATCTGCGCGGCCTCGATGGTGGCCTCGGCGAGCATGCGTTGCCGGGTGGCTTCGGCCTCCCCGGTGATTCTTGCCTTGAGCTTCTCGCCGTCCTCGGCCGTGAAGATGACCTTGGGCCCTGGGATATTCTGGCTGCGCTCCGTCATGGAGACGTCCCGGAAGACGTTGGGCGAGCGGAACGGCGAGCCTTCCATCGGCCTAGCTCAGCAGCTCGTCGCCGCCGCCGCGGCTGATGACGATCTCGCCCCGCTCCTCGAGGGCCCGGATGTGGGCGACGACCTTCTGCTGGACCTCCTCGACGTCACGGACGCGAACAGGGCCCATGTACTCGAGCTCGTCCCGAATCATCTTGCCCATGCGTTCGGACATGTTCTTGAAGATGCGGCCTCGGACCTCTTCATTGGCGCCCTTGAGCGCCATGGCCAGCTCCTTGCCGTCGACATCCCGCAGGATGCGCTGGATCGAGCGGTCGTCGAGCAGGATGATGTCCTCGAAGACGAACATCAGCTTCTTGATTTCCTCGGCCAGGTCGGGGTTCATCTCCTCGAGCGATTCGATGATGGTCCTCTCTGTACCCCTGTCGACCCGGTTGAGGACCTCGACGACGGCCTTGACGCCGCCGGCGGCGCTGAAGTCCTGAGAGGCCACGGAGGCGAACTTTCGCTCGAGGACGCGTTCGACCTCCTTGAGGACGGCCGGAGTCGTCCGGTCCATCTCGGCGATGCGCGTCGCGACCTCGGTCTGGATCTCCGCTGGCAGACCGGATAGCACCAAGGCTGCCTGGCCCGGCCTAAGGTAACTGAGAATCAAGGCGATGGTCTGGGGATGCTCGGCCTGAATGAAGTTCAGGATTTGCGTCGCGTCGGCCTGCCGGATGAACTCGAAGGGCATGCTCGTCAGCGAGGAAGCCAGCTTGCTGAGCATCTCGTCGGCCTTTTCCTGACCCAGCGCCTTGTTGAGCAGGTTCTTGGCGTAGGGCAGACCACCCTGGGTGATGTACTTGTTGGCTTGCAGAACGTGATAGAACTCCTCGAGCAGCTCTTCCGTCGTATCCGCCGGAATCTTGCCGAGGTTGGCGATCTCGAGCGTCAACTGCTCGATTTCCTCGGGGCTGCCGAGATTGCGCAGGATATCGGCCGAGACATCGGGCCCCAGCGCGACCATGAGGGCGGCGGCCTTCTTGCGGCCGTTCAGTTCGATCTTGTTGCGCATGGACTAGCGATCGTCCTCGAGCATCCAAGTTCGTACCAGCCTCGCGACCTCCTGCGGCTGGGCCTTGACGACCTTCGAGATTTCCCGCTGCAAGTGCGTGCGTCGATCCTCCTCGCCCAGAACAATCTCCGCCACGTTGATGCCCGCCTTCTCGGCAGGGGTCTGCAACGTGGCCAGCAATTCATCCTCGCGGGCACGCAAGCCGCGACGCAGCAGGAACAGTGCGACGAGCGCCACGAGCACGGCCCCGAGGATCTTGGCGAGGTTGATGAGCTGGGCCCGCTCTCCTTCGGCCAGGATTTCGGCTTCGGCGTCCTTGGCCGCCTTGTCGTTGAAGGGAATGGCCGCCACGACCAGCGTGTCGCCCCGGTTCAGGTCGATGCCTGAGGCTGCGGCGATCATGTCCTTCATGCTCTGCTGCTGCTCTTCGGGGATCTCGCCGTTCACCGCCACCGATACGGACAGGCGGCGCAGTTCAGCCGGAGGCTTGGTCTGGCGCTTGATCTCCTTGTTCATCTCGAAGTTCCGGGTGACATCGCTGCGACGGTAGTTGCCGTTGTCACCCATCGAGTCCGAGGCCTGGTAGCTGGGGATGTTGGTGGTCGTGCCCGGTGCGCCGGCCACCGACGGTGCACGGCCTTGGTACTCCTCGACCGATTCCCGCTGGCTGCGCAAAAGGCCCGACCGCGTGCCGTCCGGGGCCTGCAAGATGGGTTGGAAGATCTCCTGGTCCACTTCGATACGGTTGAAGTCGAAGTCGGCCTGGACCTGGACGACCGAGTTGCCAAGGCCAAGTACCCGGTCGAGCATGGCCTGGAGATTCTTTCGGATGACAGCCTCGTAGTTGCGCTTGGTCTCGAGTTGGCCGGCGCTCATCAGGGCGTTGTCGTCGCCGAGGTTGAGGTCCTCGGTGTAGTTGTGCCCGGCCGTATCGGCGACGAGGACGTTCTGGGCCTTCATGCGTTCCACCGATCCGGCGACGAGGTGAACGATGGTGCGGGCCTGTTCCGGCGTGAGCGCCTTGCCGGTCTTGAGCTTGAGGAGGACGGTCGCGCTTGGCTCGTTGACCGCATCATTGTCCGCGTACAGCGAGGGCTCCGGCAGGGCCAGCGTGACCCGGGCCGTCTCGACCACGCTCATCTGCTTGATGGTGCGCGCCAACTCGCCTTGCAGCCCCCGCTTGGCGTTGAGCCGCATCATGGCATCGGTCTGGCCCAGGGTGCCGCCCTTGTCGAAGAGTTCCTCGAAGCCCAGCTGGCCACCGCCCGTCGGCAGGCCCTTCTGCGCCATCTGCAGGCGGACCTCGGCGACGCGTCCGGCCGGTACGCTGATGCGGCGGCCGTCCGGACTGACCTGGTAGGGAATCTGCGCCGTTTGCAGCTCGGAGATGACGGCGCCAGCGTCGGCGTCCTCGAGGTTGGCGTACAGCGGTTGGAAGTCAGGGGCCTGGGACCAGATGACCAAGGCCACGAGGCCGACCACGGATGCCGCGAGGACACCGCCAAGCATGACGCGTTGGCTCTGGCCGAGGCCCTCCCAGATCCGGACGAGGTCGATCCAGGCCCGCTTGATGAAGGCGTTCAAGCGGGTTCAACCCCGGTCGCCCGTGGCCTTGGGCAGCTCATACCTGCATCCGGGCAACTTCCTGGTAGGCCTCGAGGATGCGGTTGCGCAGCTGCATCGTCAGCTGCAAGGCAACGGAGCTCTTCTCGGAAGCCACCATCACGTCATGGAAGTCCACGTCTTCGCCGGAAACCAGACGCTCCTGCATCTCACCCGCCTCGTTGAGCGAGGTGTTGACCTGGCCGAGGAAGTCCTCGAGCGGCTTGAGCAGGGCCCCCCGGGCATCCCGTGCCGAGGCTGCGGCCGTCGGGCCGAGGCGGATGCCGCTGCGGTCGGGTGGTGCAATCCCGTCGGAGCTTCCTTCGACCGGCGCCAGGCCGTCGATGAAGTCCGAGAACCCCGCGGCGGGCACGGCCGTCCGGGGGCGATGGATGGATGCCGGCAGCGGGCCGACAGGACCGAGTTCCAAGGGGCTCAGATCTCCAGTGCCTTGCGCGCCATCTCCTTGAGGGCGCCTGCGGCCGTGATGTTGGCCTCGTAGCTGCGGCTTGCCGAGATCAGGTCCGTCATTTCCGTGATGGAGTTGACGTTGGGCATCCGCACGTAGCCCGCCTCGTCGGCGTCAGGGTTGCCAGGATCATAGATGCGCGGAAAGGGCGTCTTGTCCTGGGCGATCTCGAAGACATCGACACCGGGCAGTTTGCCCTGGCGTGCCTTGAAATGGACGATCTGGCGCCGAAACGGTTCGCCCGCGTCCGTACGGGTCGTGTTGACGTTGGCCAGGTTGGCCGAGATGACGTCCAGTCGGAAGCGCTGTGCCGTCAAGCCGCTGGCGGCGATGTCGAGACCGTCGAAGGCTCCCATGGTCAGCTCCCCCGGATCACGGACTTGAGGCCCTCGAACTGCCGCTTGGTCAGTTCGGCCACGTAGCTGTAGGACAACTGGTTCTTGGCGAGGGCCGTCATCTCGACGTCGACGTCGACGTTGTTGCCGTCGTTGCGCAGGGTCGAGGAGCGATCTCGGGATTCGACGGGCCTGACCTCGAAGGCGCTGCGGGGCCCGAGGCGAAAGTGCGCGGGCGTCGTGGCCGCGAGGTCGGCGGCACGATGCGTTCGCACGAACTGCATTTGTTCCTCGAAGGCGACGCGCCGTGCCTTGTAGCTGGGCGTGTCGAGGTTCGCGAGGTTTTCGGCAATGGCTTCGCCCCGCTCCTGCAGACCATGCAGGGCGGCCTCGAACATCGCGGTCTTCTTGCCGAAGAGTCCGTCGAGCACGCATTACCTCCAGGGGCCCGCGGCCGCCGGCAAGGCCACGCTCAGAAGGTACATACCCCCCGGAGAGCCATCATAAGGCCGACAGGCGCTCTGTTCAAGGGGATCAGCGGATTTCACCGACCCAGCCCAGAAGCTTTCCGAGCAGCGTCTGCACGTCTTCGCCGTCGGTCAGCAGATGTCGCGCGTCCGAGGCCGGGCGCAACGGCGCGACCTCGCGGCCTGAATCGAGCGCGTCTCGCGCCACCAGTTCCTGCTCGAGTGCCCGAACGTCGACCATCCGGCCCGCCCGGGCCAGTTCGGCGGCACGCCGTTCCGCCCGGACACCCGGGGAAGCCGTCACGTAGACCTTGAGGGGAGCGTCCGGGAAGACAACCGTGCCCATGTCCCGTCCCTCGGCCACCAGGTCGGCGGCCTCGCCGATGCGCCGCTGCTCCGCGACCATGGCGTCACGTACCTCGGCCACGGCGGCGACGGCCGAGACCCGGCCCGTGACGGCTGCCGAACGGATGGCCTCGGTGATGTCCCTGCCGTCGGCTTCGACGCGCGCGCCGTCCGGGCCGGGCAAGAGCGCGAGGCGCAACGACCGCGCGAGCGCACCGAGCGCCGTCGCGTCCCCGATGTCGACACCCCGATCCATTGCGGCCCATGTCACGGCCCGGTACATGGCCCCCGTGTCCAGATAAGTCCAGCCGAGCTGCTGCGCCAGATGGCGCGCGAGGGTGCTCTTGCCGGCGCCAGCGGGGCCGTCGAGGGTCACGATGAGGGGCATTCAGGCAAGCTCCAGGAGCGGCAGGTCGGGGGAATGATCCTCGAGGAGGACGTTGTCAATCAGGCGCGCGGGGCCAATCTGTGCCGCCATGGCCGCCACGCCCGGCGCTGTCAGGAGGGCGGGGCGCGTCAGGTCCTGGTGTCGGACCTCGAGGTAGGCCAGATCGCCCAGTTCGGGGTCCTTGCCCTGCAGTCGGATCCAGGCTTGCTTGCCGGCCGCCTCGAGGGCCAGGATGTCCCGTTCGCCCGAACGCCAGCAGCCGAGCACCGCGGCGAGGGCTCCGGACAGGGCGCGGGCCCGGATGCGATCCGTAGGGGACAGGTAGGTATTGCGACTGGACATCGCGACGCCATCCGGTTCCCGGATGGTCGGGCAGCGGACGATGCGCGTGCCGAGGCAGAGGTCGTCGACCAGAGCCTCGACGATGCGCCATTGCTGGAAGTCCTTCTGGCCGAAGAGCGCCACGTCGGGACGGACCATGCCCAGCAGCTTCGCCACGACGGTGCAGACGCCCGCGAGGTGTCCGGGGCGTGCGAGCCCGCACCAGAAGTCCCCGAGCCCCGCCGGCGGGTGGATTCGAAAGGCCTCGAGCCCCTGGCGATACATCGCCTCGGCCGTCGGGTGGAACAGCACGTCGCACCCCCACGCTGCGAGCTTGGCTCGATCGCCTTCGAGATCGCGGGGATAGCGGGCGAGGTCTTCCGTCGGGCCGAACTGCGTCGGGTTAACGAAGATGCTGGCGACGACCATGTCCCCATGGGCTCGCGCCGCGCGCACCAGTGCCCCATGGCCCTCATGCAGCGCGCCCATCGTCGGCACGAACGCCACTCGGGCACCGGGGCGGCGAAGGGTGGCCCACTCCCGGGCCGTCCCGACGATCCGGACCGTCATCCTTCCCTCCTGAGGGCTTGCGCCGGATCGAGCCCGGCCGCGGAGAGTGCCGGCCTTGCCCCGAACACGGCCCCGGTGGCGAGGGCCGCGGCGACTCCGGCCGCCACGGCCGTCCATGGCCACGAGAAGGTCCAGGAGCCCAGCACCTGCCCGAGGACCCACGAGCCCAGCCCGGCCACGAGCAGGCCGCCGCCGACACCCACCACGGCTCCCAGCACGGCAAGCAGCATGGCCTCGCCCAGGAACATCACGAGGATATCCTGCCGCGTCGCCCCGAGCGCACGCCTGAGGGCAATTTCCGGCGTGCGTTGCAGCGTCGAGAACAGCAGCACGTTCATCAGGTTCATGCCGCCTACCAGCAGGCAGACACTGGCGATGACGACTTCGAGCCCGAGGCCGATGGCCGACGCCAGCCGCACCGAGGACTGGTTCTCGCGGGGGTCCGTCACCTTGAAATTCTGGACGCCTCCGTGGCGCCACGTGACAATCGCCCGGGCGGCGTGCACCAGGCTGGCCAGAGGCCTTGCCTCGAGCGTCTCCTGCGTTGCGCGCACCACGATCTCGCGAAGGTCCTTGATGCTGGCGAAATGTTCCTGGAAACGTGTCTCCGGGACCAGCACAGATCCGTCCCAAGTGAAGAAGCTCTGGCCTTGGACAGCCGGTTTCCGCGCGAGGATGCCCACGACCCGGTAGCGGTGTCCGTCCAGGCGAATCCAGCCGCCGACGCGGATCGGTCCCTGTCGCGCAGCAAGGCCCCGGGCCGCCTTGGCCCCGACCACGGCAACCTGGGCCCTGTCGTCCAAGTCCTGAGGCGTCAGGAATCTGCCCCGGCGCAACTCCAGCCTGTAGAAGCCCAGGGCCTCGGGTCGCGTGCCCACGACCGTGATGCCCTGGCCGAAGCGTTCACCCCACCGGACCCGCTTGACGTGCCGGCCCAAGACGGTGGTTCCGGACAGGCGTTCCGTGGCGCGAAGGGCGCGGGCGTCCAGGCGGGACAAGGGCGGTGCCGCTGCAGTTCCGGGGTCCTCCTGCCACTTGCGCGACAGGCTGAAGACATCCTCCCCCGAAGCTTGCTGCAGGCTGCGGGCAAGATAGTGCTCCGCGCTGCGGACCGTACTGGACAACGCCACCAGGGTGCCGACTCCAAGAATGATCCCCAGCAGCGTCAGCAGGCTGCGGAAGCGGTGGCGCACGATGGCCTCGAGCACCAGTTGCCACTGGTCGCCCCACGTCATGCCGCATCCCCGCGAAGCGCCGCGACAGGGTCCAGTGCCGCCGCCCGACGCGCGGGCATCCAGCCGAAGGCCACGCCGGTCGCGAGCGTCGCGAACACCGCGGCACCGACGGCCGGCCAACTCAGCACCACCGTCCACTCGGGCTGGAACCGGGGCACGATCGACGCCAGAAGGGAAACGATTCCCACGCCCGCGCCAAGGCCCGCCAGGCCACCGACGCACGCCAACACCAGGGCTTCGATCAGGAACTGTTGGCGGATGGTGCCGGCAGGCGCCCCGAGGGCGATGCGCAGGCCAATCTCACGGGTCCGTTCGACGACGCCGACGAGCATCATGTTCGTGATGCCGACGCCACCGATGACGAGGCTGACGCCTGCGAGCAGGCCCACCACGAGGATCATCGCGTCGTAGGCCTTGTAGTAGCCCGCGATCATGGTGCCCAGATCGAGGAACTGGAAGTCGTCGACCTGGCGATGGCGATGCAGCAGCAGACTGTTGGCAAGGGCCACGACCTCGGGATTGTGGCGAGAGGCTGTCGTCGTCACCGAAATCATGCGCAGCCGCCCTTCCGGAGAGGCGACGGTCAGCGGCAGCAGGACGACTTCGTTCCAGTCCGTGCCGAAACGCATGCCGGCTTTCAGGGCCATCGCCAGCGTGCCCACGACGCGGTAGCGGGTGTCTGCGACCCTGACTTCCCGGCCCACGGCCCGGCCGTCAGGAAACAGCCGGTCCGCAGCCAGCCGGCCCAGGATGCAGACGTGCTCCCGGCGATCGAGGTCCCCGGCCGTGAGATCTCGGCCTTCCTGTACCTTCAGGGCGTGGCCAGAGATGTAGGCCTCGTCGACGCCTGCGATGTCGAGGCGTGCCATCCGGCCGCCGCCGGCGTGGACGGCCTCGCTGTCTTCGCCGCCTCCAGCGACAGGGGCCACGCTGGCAACACGCGGCAGTCTGGCGCGCAGGGCGCGCGCGTCGGCGAGCGTCAGACCATCGGTGTAGGAGGCCTGCTTCATTGCCGCAACCTGGGGCGCGTCCGGCCAGACTATCACGATGCGTGTCCCCCCGATGGCCTCGATGCCCCGGGTCAGCGAGACCAGCGCACTCTGGCCCAGGCTGACCAGCAGCACTACGGACAGGACACCGATGGCGATGGCGAGCACCGTAAGTGCGGTGCGGGCGCGGGATGCGGCCATTTGGGCCATGGCCTGCCGGATGTGTTCGAGGACCATCACATCTTCAGGGCGTTGTCGACCGCAGGCGGCGCGATGCGGACCTCGGTCCCTTCATCGAGGCCCGACAAGACCTCGACCTCGCTGTCGCTGGAGAGGCCGAGGCGAATCTCGCGCTTGCCGGCCTTCCCGCCCTTCTTGCCGGAGTCGGCGAGGCGCACGGTCGCGTTGCTGCCCTTGCGGTCGAGCAACGCCTCGACAGGCAGCAGCAACACCTGGTCGCGCACGGCGACATGGATGTCGAGGTCCGCCGTCATCCCCGGGCGCAGCCTTGCCGTCCCGGGACCCGTCACGAGGGTGTCGACGGCAAAGGTCTGCAGGCCGTCCTTCAGGGCCTCGGCGGCCGGGGCGATGCGGTGGATCCGGCCCTCGAGTCCCGTGTCACCCAAGGCGTCCACGCGAACGGTCACGGGCATGCCGACGCGGAGGCGACCGACGTCGACTTGGCCCACGTTGCTCTGGATGATCAGGCGGCGCAAGTCGGCCACGGTCAAGATGGCATTGCTCTGCGCCAGGGCGGAGACACCCGGGCTGACCATCTCCCCGACCTCGATGCCACGCCGGATCACGACACCCTCGAGCGGGGATCGCAGGGTTGCGTAACGCAGTTGATCCTCGGCCGACGCCACCACGACGCCCATGCGGTCCCGCTGGGCACGCGCCTCACGAATGTCCTCGGCGCGGCTGCCCTTGGTCAGCATCGCGAGACGCGCCGTGGCTGCGTCCCGACGCGCCCGGGCCGCATCGAGGTCCCGTTGGGCCATGTCGAGTTCCCGAGGCGTCAGGGTCTGCGTCTGCGCGGCGGCTCTGCTGCGCTGGGCTTCGTCATGGGCCCGGGCAAGCTCGGCCTCGGCCACGCGCACTTCGGCCCGCGCGGCCGCGATCTCTTCCGGCCTCGGACCGGCCATCAGGCGGTCCAGTCGGGCCTGTGCCGCAGCCAGGTCGGCCTTGGCCTGGGCCCGGTTGCGGTCCAAGTCGGTGGTGTCGAGAACCATCAGGATGTCGCCCTTGCGGACACGGCTGCCCGCATCGACATCGAGCCTCGCGACCGGCCCGGCGATGCGGCTCTTGATGTCGACCTTGACCAGCGGCTGCACGGTGCCCGTCTCGGCCAGATCGACCTTGAGGCTGCCCCGGCTCACGGTGACGACATCCGCGCTGCCGGCGCGGTCAGGACGCGGACGCAGCAACCATCCGGCCACGCCGACGACGGGCACGAGCGCTGCGGCGATCAGCAGGCTGCGGTTCATGGATTCTCCTTGCCGAGAGCGAGGGCCAGATCCCAATGGGCGACCATGCCCTCAATGCCGGCATCGATCCGGTCGGCCTGGGCCTGGGCGAGACGGGTGCGGGCCGATTCCAGCTCGACGGGCAGTGCAAGGCCCTGCCTGAAGCGGGTGGCTGTCAGCGCGTGCGCCTGGCCGACCACCACCACCGCACGGTCCTGAAGTTTCAGGCGCAGCAGCGCCTGGCGCAGGCGCTCGCGGGCCAGGCGTTCGTCCCGTTCGAGATCGCGTCGCAGGCGTTCTGCTCGCTGGTCGGCCTCGAGCAGGTCGAGTCGCGCGCGCTCGGCCGCCCGGCCCGCACGTCCGTTGTCCAGCCAGGGCCAGGCCACGTCGAGGCGCAGGCTCCATTGCGAGGCCAAGGGGTCCGTCGTCCGCAGCTGGATGTCCGGTCGCACGAGGCCGTTTCCGGTCTCGAGGCGTCCCGACAGGCCGACAGTCGGAGCGAGCGCTGCGGCTGCCTCGCCGAGTCGCGCCTGGGCCTGCTCGACCGCGGCGCGCTGGGCCAGCCATTCCGGTCTGGCTTGCCAGCTGCCCGAGGCTTCGGGAAGGCTGTCGGGGGCCACGGGTGTCGCCGCGAGGGTCCACGCATCATCACTCAGGCCCACCAAGGCAGCAAGGCGCGCCCTGAATTCGGCGACGGTCTGATCCTGCCTGTGCCACGCAGATTCGGCGGCAAGGTGCGCCGCCTCGAGTCCCGCCACGTCGCCCGCAGCCCTGCGGCCGTGGGCCAGGTCGGCCTGGCCTGCCTCCCAGGTGGCACGGGCCTGCTGGACCTGCTGCTGAGCGACCTGCCGCAGCAGTTCGGCACGGCGCAGATCCCAGAAGCCACGAATGACGCCGTCCGCAAGATCCCTGAGCGCTGTCCCGGCGCGGGCCCCTGCGGCCTGTTCCCCGGCGGCCGCTGCAGCATCGGCATAGCCGAGCCGACCGCCGTCGAGCAGCACGAGGCGGCCTTCAGCCGAGAGCGTGCCCTGGCTGAATCCCGAGGGGTCGGGCGCCGTGCCGCTCAAGGGCAGGCGCTGGTTGGCCACGCCGAACCCGTCGAGGCCGACACGGCCGGTCCAGCGGCCTTCGGTCGCGACCTGGCGCTCCAACTGCGCGCGCAGTTGGCTGATCCGGGCCAGAGCCACTTCCGGATGGGTCGCGCGTACCCTGTCGAGCAGTCGGCCCAAGTCCAGGGCTTCGGGGTTGGCGACAGCCCGGGCCGTCGCCAACAGGAAGGTCAGCAGGGTCAACGCCGCGATGCGGCTGGGCTTGGTCATGACAGGCTTCCGTCGTCGCTTGCGATCCGACCATCCGCCAGCACCAGGCGTCGGCTCGCCCGGGCCGCCACCGCCGGGTCATGCGTCACCATCACGACGGTCGCGCCCTGACGGTGCAGGTCGGCAAACAGATCGAGAATCTCTTCGCTCGTCCGGGAGTCCAGGGCACCTGTCGGTTCGTCGGCCAGCAGGAGCGTCGGCCGGGTCACGAGGGCTCTCGCGATGGCCACGCGTTGCTGCTGGCCCCCGGACAGTTGGCTGGGCCAGTGCGTCCGCCTGTCGGCGAGACCGACCCGGTCCAGGGCTTCCCGGGCACGCGCCAGCCTTTCGGGGCGGGCAACACCGGCATAGACGAGCGGCAGGGCGACATTCTCCTCGGCCGAGGTCCTTGACAGCAGATGGAACTGTTGGAAGACAAAGCCGAGGTGTCGGTTCCGCAGGCGGGCGAGGCCGGCGTCGTCGAGGGCCGCGACGTCGTTGCCGTCGATGGCGAGGTGGCCTGACGTCGGGCGGTCGAGACAGCCCAGCAGGTTGAGCAGCGTCGACTTGCCCGAGCCGCTGGAACCCGTGATGGCGACCCAGGCACCGTGGGGAATCCGCATGCTGACGCCGGCAAGGGCATGGACCGCGCCTTCTCCCTGGGCGTAGCTGCGGACCAGATCCTCGCCGCGGACGGCGTCAGGACGACTCATGCCCTCCGCACGACTGCCTCGAAGGCTGCAGCCGCAGCCTTGCGGGTCTGTGCCAGCGTCTCGTCGTCGTGCGTTGCCGAGACGAACCAGGATTCATATTGCGAGGGTGGCAGCATGACGCCGTGGGCCCGCATGGCCTGATGGAAGCGGGCAAAGGCGCCCGTATCGGAGCGCGCGGCGCTGTCCCAGTCGGTGACGGGTCCATCGCCGAAGAAGACAGTCAGCATCGAGCCTACGCGCTGAATCGTGACGGTGGCGCCTGCCCGGGCAGCCTCCTCGGTCATGGCGGCCTCTACGGCGGCCGAAGTCGCCTCGAGGGCCTCGTAGAAGCCCGGCGCGGCCAGCTTGCGCAGCGTGGCAAGGCCTCCGGCCA
The DNA here is from genome assembly GCA_016867265.1 of Candidatus Tanganyikabacteria bacterium. Classification (GTDB taxonomy): domain Bacteria; phylum Cyanobacteriota; class Sericytochromatia; order S15B-MN24; family VGJW01; genus VGJW01. The sequence continues at coordinate 22,581 of VGJW01000015.1, read as the reverse complement.
CGGCCACCGGGTTACCCGACATCGTCCCGGCCTGGTACATCGGGCCCTCGGGAGCCACCATCGCCATCAGGTCGGCGCGGCCGCCGTAGGCACCGCAGGGGACGCCGCCCCCGACGATCTTGGCCAGGCAAGTCAGGTCGGGCGTGACGCCGTAGCGGGCCTGCGCACCGCCGTAGGCCACCCGGAAACCCGTCATCACCTCATCGAAAACCAGAAGCGCACCGTACTGCGTGCACAGGTCGCGCAGGCCCTCGAGGAAGCCGGGGGCGGGCGGAATCAGCCCCGCATTGCCGACCACGGGTTCGAGGAAGACGCCGGCGATGCTGTCGGGGTGTGCGGCGAAGGCGGCCGCAACGGCCTCGAGGTCGTTGTAGGGGAGGGCGAGCGTGCCCGCCGCGGTCGAGGCCGGGACGCCCGGGCTGTCGGGCAGCCCCAGCGTGGCGACGCCCGACCCGGCACGGACCAGCAATGCATCGACGTGGCCGTGGTAGCAGCCGATGAACTTGATGATGCGCTCACGGCCCGTCCCGGCGCGAGCCAAGCGTACGGCGCTCATGGCCGCTTCGGTCCCCGAGTTGACCAACCTGACCCGTTCCAGCGAGGGGACGGCGTCAATGAGCATCCGGGCCAGCACGTTCTCTCCGGCGCTGGGCATGCCGAAGGCAAAGCCTCGGGTGGTCGCATCCTGCACGGCCGCGACCACGTCCGGGTCGGCGTGCCCGAGGATGGCGGGCCCCCATGCCCCGATGTAGTCGACTAGGCGGTTGCCGTCCTCGTCCCAGAGCCAAGGGCCCTGTGCCTTCGCCACGAAGACGGGATCACCGCCGACGGCCCGGAATGCACGCACGGGGCTGTTGACGCCCCCGGGCATCAGGGTGCGGGCCTCATCCCAGAGGCGGGCTTGGCGGGTCGTGGCGGATGCGGTCATGGGCGGAAGAGTTCCAGAATGTCCTTGAGGGTGACGAGGGCGATGAGCCCGAGCATGGCGACCATCCCCGCGGAGTGGATGGTACCTTCGAGGCGCCGTGGCAGCGGTCGACGGACTACGGCCTCGATGGCCAGCAGCAGCAGACGTCCGCCATCGAGTGCGGGCAGGGGCAGGAAGTTGACGACGGCCAGGTTGAGATTGATCAGCGCCGCGAAGAACAGGTACTGGGCCAAGTCATGCACCATGCGGCTCCCCAGATGCACGATGGCGACAGGTCCGCCGACGGTGTCGAGCGGCAGCTTGCCCGTGACGAGCATGCCCAGTCCCTTGACCATCGAGATCGCGATGTCCACGGTACGGGACCCGCTTGCCCGAAGCAACTCGAGCAGGTCGCCGGCGGGCGTGTAGCGGATGTCCATCGGCGGCGAGATGGCCACGCCCAGCTTGCCGCGCGCGTCCGGAAAGACGGTCAGTGAGAGCGTGGCATCGCGGCCGCTGGTCGTGCGCCGCACCTCGAGGGAGACGGTCGCCCCGGCGTAAGGCAGCAGGCCCGAACCGAAGTCCTCGATGGCCTTGAAGGGCTTGCCGGCGACGCCAACGACGCGGTCGCCGTCCTGAAGACCGGCTTCGCGGGCCCGCGCGGATGCCACCTGCTGGATGACGATGCCCTCGCGCGCGATGTCCCGGGGCGTGGCGTGAGGTATCCCTTGCAGGCCAAGCTGGGCGACGACGCAGAGCCAGCCGCCGATCGTGTTGAAGACGATGCCGCCGATCATCACCCACATGCGGACGGGGATGCTGCGCCCCTCGAGGGCGTCCCGGGGCATGCCCCCGTCGTCTTCAGTCTCTTCCTTGCCCTCCGCGGGGGGAAGCGAGAGGTCGCAGTAGCCGCCGAAGGGGATCGCGTTCAACCTGAACCGGGTCCCGGCCCACTCCCGCGACCAGAGCGCGGGTCCGAAGCCGATCCCGAACTGGCGGACGGGCACGCCCATGGACCGTGCCGCCAAGTAGTGGCCAGCCTCGTGAAGCAAGATGAGCAAGGCCAGCAGCAGGACGATCGCCAACACCATGGCGGGTCCGCCGCCGGCGGGAACGCCAGGCACCATCGGCATGCTCCCAAGCGTATCACGGGCGCTGCGGGATTGACCCCGGCCCCGGCCCTCGCTAACATTGGCCCTTGTTGGTGGGGCGTCGCCAAGCGGTAAGGCATCGGCCTTTGGAGCCGACATTCGTAGGTTCGAATCCTACCGCCCCAGCTTTTGTCTCCAAGGTCGCGGGGCCCGGAGGAGGTCGTCGTGGTCAAGGTGGTCGGACTGGGTGGGGCTCTCGGTGATGCCTCGGTGACGTCGGCCGCGATGCGTCAGGTCCTGGCCGAGGCCGAGGTTGCCGGTGCCACGATCGTCCTGCTGGACCTCAACGTGTTGGCCCTGCCTCCCTTCGATGCGAGGAACCGCGAGGAGGATGCGTCGGTGGCCCGCCTGCTGGCCGAGGTCCGCTCTGCCGACGCCATGGTGTGGTGCAGTCCCCTCTATCACGGAACAGTCAGCGGGACCTTCAAGAACGCACTCGATTGGCTAGAGTTGCTGGCCAAGGACCCGCGCCCCTACCTTTCGGACGTGCCCATCGGCCTGGTTGCTGCCGCTGGCGGTACCCAGGGGATGCAGGCGATCAACACCATGGAATACGCCGTCCGGGCCTTGCGCGGCCTGACCGTTCCCTACGTGGTGGCCATCTCCCGGGCGTGGCAGGCCTTCGATGGCGCCGGTGTCCCCGTCGACCCCGCCGTCGGCCAGCAACTGCAGACCCTGGGGCGTGAGGTCGTTCGCCTGGCCACGCTTTTGAAGCAGGGACGCACCACTCCGGCCTTGGGTGTTTCTTAACCCGTAGATAGGCAACTTTTCTGGCGGGTTGGCGATAAAGGTCCTATGAACGTTCGTCACATTCGCCCCGGGGTCCGCGCCATCGCAGTCCTGCTGGGTCTCACGGCAGGCCTCGCGGGTTGCGGTTCCACCCCCTCGGTGGTGGGAATGGGCAGCGTGGCCGTACCCGATGGGCTGGATGCCTTCGGTGCCGAACCGGATCAGGCAGGTCGCCGCCTGCAGGTCTACTTCAACGACACGTACGGTTCCACCATCGCCTCGAATGAACCCAAGGCACGCCGCAGCGCCACGAACACCGACAAGTCCTTCTTCGACCTGATTGCCAAGGCCCGGACGTCGATTGACGGTTCGTTCTACGACATCGCGGATGCCGACGCCGTTGCTGCCCTGGTGCGGGCTGCCAAGCGCGGAGTCAAGGTCCGCCTGACGACCGACAGCGACAACATGGTGGAGCACGACAATCCTGCCAAGCAGCGCCTCGCCATCGGCCAGCTGCGGCAGGCGGGCGTCAGAATCCGCGACGACCAGCGGTCGGCCATCATGCACAACAAGTTCATGATCATCGACGAGAAGACGATATGGACCGGCTCGACCAATCTGACGACCAGCAGCCTCTTCCGGCACAACAACAACGCCCTGGTTCTCGAGAGCGAGTCGCTCGCGTCCCGCTACCGCCGCACGTTCAACACGATGTTCGTCGATGGCGTCTTCGGACCCGCGGGCACGCTGACCAGCATCGGGGGGGATGGTCTCTTCCACGTCGGCGGCGCCGAAGTCAGCCTCTACTTCTCCCCCAAGGGGGGCGGTCGCGATGCCGTCGTCGACGTCCTGCGCAAGGCAAGAAAGTCGATTCACTTCATGACTTTCTCCCTGACGGACAAGGAGATCGGCGAGACCTTGGTCCAGAAGTCGAAGCATGGCGTCGAAGTCTCCGGCGTCTTCGATCGGTGGCTCGCAGGCGGCCAGTACTCGCTGTATGCCCCGTTCAAGATGTCCGGGTTGTCTGTCGTCAAGGACGGCAACGAGGCCCTGATGCACCACAAGATCATCCTGGTGGATGGCCAGACCATCATCAACGGGTCCTACAACTACTCGAAGAATGCCGAGAACGCGAACAACGAGTCGTTCTTGATCATCAAGAACGACCAAGGGCTTGCCCAGCGCTTCGAGCGTGAGTTCCGCCGCCTGATTTACGCTGCGCGCAACAATCGTCCGCCGGCATTCAAGCCCAAGGACCCGGAACTCAAGGTCGAGGACCCCACGGGCGATCAGCCCTAGGGTTGTCAATTCCTTAACAGCGACGGCGCATGGTTGACTTTAACCATCATGCGCATAATTCCTTTCCTGCCTACCGTTCTGCTCGTTGGATGTGGCGTTGCTGCCCCGTTGGCCGCCGCCTCTGCCGGGTCCCCAGCGGCGGCCGCCGTGCCGGGCAGCGAGACCGTCCGTGATGCGGAGTTGGTCAAGCTCGGCAGCTGGATGGCCGGCTCCTATGCCAGCACGGCGCAATCCATCGCCGACCCGGCGTTCTTCGACGTGCGCCTGCACATCGCCCGGATCTGGCGATGGCGCAGCGACGCGGTCTGGCTCTATGTCGAGCAGGCCATGGCGACCCACTTGGACGCGCCCTACCGCCAGCGCGTCTACAGGTTGACGCGCGTCGCCGCAGACCGTTTCGAGAGTGCGATCTTCACCCTGCCCGATCCGGACGCGGCCATCGGAGCTTGGAAGTCTGCCAACCCCTTGCCGTCCCTGAACCCTGCGTCGCTGAACGACCGGGCGGGCTGCGGGGTGTTTCTGGCGCGCACAGCCGCGGGCTATGTCGGCGGGACCGAAGGCCTCGCTTGCGGCAGCGACATCAACGGCGCCACATATGCGACCAGCGAGGTCTCCGTCGACGGACGCCGCGTGATCTCCTGGGACCGGGGCTACGATGCATCTGGCCGGCAGGTCTGGGGCGCGCGCAAGGGTGGCTATGTCTTCGACAAGCTGCCTGTAGCGGTTGGCCAGGCCGTCAAACCTTAAACATGAGTTAGCGTCGAGGCGCGCCAGCCACACGACATTCTCCACGATAGACACGTTGGGCAGGCCCCGTTTCCCGGGGGGGGAAACCGTGGTCTCTATCTGCAGGGGGGCGTCTCATGGAACCGCTGGATCGCTTCAACCAAGGCGCACTCAAGGCGCGGCTCGTGCATTTGCCGTTCGGTCCTGGTGAGCAACCCGGGGCTGGCCCCGGGCGCGGCGAGCGGGAGATCGAGCGTATGATTGCCGACAGCTTGAAACTGTCGCAGGCCGCAGCTTCGGGCATCTCTCCGGAAGGTCGTGCCGACATGGAGCGTCTGGCCCGCGTGGCCAACTCCAGGGCGGGCGGAAAGTCTCCCGATGGCTGGTGTTACCGCGAGGTCTGGGGTCATCTGATGGCGTCCGGCTATGCCAAGCTGACGCCGTCAAGCATCCCCGACTCGCATTCGGCCTATGCGCGCCAGTTCGGCGAGTACCTGAACGCCGGCGACAATGCGAAACGACTCGGGATGCAGCTCCTGCCCATCGACAACCCTTACGACGCACCCAAGGGCGCGATTGTCGTCGTCCGGCCTGGAACGCCGGGTACGGCGCACCCGGTGGCCGGCGACATCGCCGTGGCGATGGGGGGCGGCCGCTTCCTGAACGACGGTGAGATGAGCTACGGCGGCCGAGCCAACTTCCCGCCGGGCAACCGTCACGTCATCGGTATCTACGCGCCGCTGTAGGTCAGGGCCTTGCGGGATCCAGGGCCAGATCGAGCTGGATGTCGATCTGGTCCTTGTTCTTGAGCAGGCCGCCCAACGCCTCGTAGGGCCGGATACCGTAGTTGCTGGTCAGGAGGCGGAAGCTGCCCCGAGCCCTCAGGCGGCCTCCCTCCTGGGCGACCGTCATCCGGGCGCGGAGCGGTCTCGTCACGCCGTGCAGCGTGAAGTTGCCCTCTACATCCCACAGGCCGTTCCCGAGGGGCAGAACGCGGCTCGACCGGAATCGGATCGAGGGGTGGCGCGCGACATCGAGTTGGCTGGCATCCTGCATGTGATCGAGGACTGTATTGCGATCGCCCTCCGACAAAGTACCGGGAAGGCCGACCTTGCGACGCAGGTCGGGACGGTCGGGGCGAAGGCTTCGGGCATCGACGTCGAAGCTGACGGCGGCCATATCCCCGGGTTGTCGCGGTACGACGACATCGCCCCGAAAGGATGTCGCTTCGATGACGTGGTCATGGGCAAGCGCACCGGCGAGGCCGTCGCGCCAGACGCGCACCAGCAGGTCGCTTTCAGCGCCCGGCCGCGACACGAAGGCATCGCCGGCCGGTTGCCCGGGTTGGTCCGCGCGCGGCGGTAGCGACGCCGCAGGCTGCTCGGGGGTGACGATGGTCCCTGGTCGGGGGGAAAGGCCCGAGCCACAGGCCACGAGCGGAAACAGGACCGTGGCGAGCACGGGTACGGGCGAAAGATGGCGCATCAGCAAGTTTCCGAATCAGACCCGCTCGGGCTAAGGAAGACGTACCTAATTGTAGTGTTTTCGTTTAGGTTTTGTAAAATCCTTCAGGCCAAGCGGGGATGGCCCTCTTCGGCGAGAATCAGCTTGGTGAAGTTGTCGACCCATGTTAGGTCGAGGTCTGGTCGCGCCTGCTGCAACTCGGCACGGGCTTGCTGCAGACGGAACAGGCGATCGGCGTCATCAGGGGGGATGGGTGCCTCGAAGTGGGCCAGCAGGACACGGACCCCTTCTTGCAGGTCCTCGGTGGCTTCAAGACGGACCCACTCGGCCACGGCCTCGTCGGACAGGCCTTGTCCGATCACCCCCAGCAATGCGTTGGCATCGAGGCCGAACGTGTCGAGGAAACGCTGATCCCCGCCGCAGGGATAGGGGATATAATCGCCCATCGTGCCGGCCAGATGGGCACGCGCCTTGTCGATGAGGCGTGGCAGCCACGGCAGGTCGCCCAAACGGTCGAGGGGGCTGCGTGGGCAGGACTTGGCGAGGTCGGGAGCTTGCATGGCTCCAGCCTACCTCAAGGCGCATCCGGTCCGGGAGTCGGAGAGGGAAGTGGCGTCTCGTCGGTGGGTGCGGGCGTGGGGGCGGAAGGTGAAGGCCTCGCTGAGGGTGATGGTTCCGCAGAGGGGCTGGCCAGCGGTGTACCTGCTGCGCCGCCGGCCACCGGGTGGGCGAGGGGGATGCCTGCGCCCGGGGCCAGATCGGATCGGGCAGAGGCCGGATCTGCCTGCTGGTTGTCGGAGGCTGCGGGGGCCTGGCGTTCGGGGGCCGCGGAGGCGCCGCTCCCTGCGGTCAGGGCTGGCAGGACAGGCACGATGGGTTCGACCGGCCCACGTACGATGCAGCCGGTCAGCAGGACGATGAGCGCGCCGCCGCGGAGTCTGGTCATCGGTCGGGAACCTCGGATCGTTCGAGCAGGCTCTGCCAAGCCGGCAATGCCGCCACGCTGGTGAAGTCGGCATCATCGTCCCGGAGCAGGATGTCCCGGGCCTCCGGATTGATTCGCAGGATTCGGACGGCATCGGCAAGGCAACTCTCGACGAGCATGCGCGCCACCACACCGGATGGGCGTGCCCGCGCCGCTGCCCGCGCGCGCACCGCGGCACGCACGTACAGGCCATACCAGTAGGTCGGGCAGAGCAGGACCACGGTGTCGACCATGGCGAGGGCCGCCGCATGCTGGCCGAGGCGGCTCATGGCATAGGCCCCGTAGGCACGCAGGTCCAGCGACGAGGTCGCATGGACCTGCTCGGCCTCGGGACGCCCGGTCCAGGCGAGGACGTCTCGCGTTACGGCGCGCCAGCGCCCGAGGGCCAAGCCGCTGTAGCAATGACCGGCAAGGGCACGGTCCGGTTGGTCGAGACCTGCGGCGATGGCGGCCTTGAAGTCTGCGCAGGCGGCGCCATGGTGACCCAGTTCCTGGCGGGCCAGACCGCGGTCGTACAGGAGGTCGGCACGTTTCGGGGATGCCTCCGTCCGATCCTCAAGGTGTTCCATTGCTGCCGTAAAGGCACGCTCGGCTTCAACCGGCCGACCGGCTTTCAGGTAGGCGACACCCAACCCGGCCTCTGCGAGGGCCAGCGAGACTTCCCCATCCCGAGTGGCCTTGCGGAGGAGCAGGATGGCCCGATCCGGCTGGCCTTGGCGCAGGCTGGCGAGGCCGGCCTCGAATCGTCCCGGGGCCTCGGGCCGCAGGGGCGCGTGGGTGAGGACCGGGGGCAACTGCCTGTTCCGAGTGTCGCCGGGCGCTTCGGGATCACCCCCGAGGGCCTCGGCCGTGACCTCGAGGACCTCGCAGAGACGATGAATCAAGTCGCTCGTTGGCCGCCGCGCGGGCACGGTTCCGGTCCGTGCGGCTTCTCGGGAGGCGCGAACCAGTTGCCAGAGGTGGGCGTGGGATACGCCCACGAGTCTGCCCAGGGTGCGGTAGTCCAGGCCTCGTGTCCCCATCAGGCCGACCAAGGCCTCCCCGAAGGGCCGTTCGGGGCCGCTCGCAGGTTCTTGGTCCAAGGATTCCGACATGGTGCTTGACGAAGTATACAAGAAAAGTTTACATTTTCAAGTGCTTGTGTGTTGTAAACGAACGAGACGGGTACAGGAATACCTAGGCGGTTCAAAGGCCAATGGCCGAGGAGGTCGGAACGTGAGACGGCATGTGGTCAGGGCCCTTCTGCTGGCATCATTGACGGGGTGCGATGGCCAGGCGGTCAAGGCCTTGCTGGCGACCAATCCGGCGGTCGACGGCAAGGCGTCCGACGCGGCGGGGACGGATGCGAACAAGGGTCCCGCGACTCCGTCGGACATCGCCGCGAACCTGTTGGCCCGGCTTGCTGCCGTGGACGTGTCGGCCAAGGTGGGCAAGGTGGCGCGCCCCTCAGGCAATGTCTTGCAGGCGCCGACGGCGGGCGGGGCGGGCCGCAGAGAGCCCAATGGGGGTGCCTCGTTGCCGGCGGGTGCGGACGGTTCGGTACATGCGGGCGTTCCCTCCCGGTTGCCTCAACCCGGCTTCGCGCCCAAGCCCATGCCCGAGGCGGATGCCCTGCCACCCATGGCTTCGATGCCTGCACCGCCGCTTCTCGAGGACAGCTGGCAGGGCATGCACCTGGATTTCGGATCCAAGGACTTTGGCGAGGCCTCGCTCATTGCCCGCAAGCTTGCTTCGGTCCTCGATGACGCGAGGCCCTTTGCCGTGGGCGGCCAGCTGGAGCCCAATCCAGTCTGGTCCTTTGCCTTTGCCGGTGCCAAGGGAGGCTTCGCCCAGGTCGTCGTGACGCCTGACGGGGCCGATCTGTCCTATGTCGCGGAGCAGGCAGGCGCCGTCGTTCCGATGGAGGCCTCGTTGGACCTCGATGCCGTCAAGGTCAGTCCGATGGAGGCCGTTGCCGCCCTGCGGGCCCGCCTTGCCGAGGGATCGTTGCAGGACATGCCGTTTGGCGATGACCTGTTCCCGATGCCCAAGGGCGAACCCGGGGCCGTGTCCGGTTCAACCGGGTCGGAGCCCGCAGGTGATGCCATTGTCAGCAAGCCTGTCCCGATGATGCGCCGTGTGCAGGGTGAAGCCGTCGTCGGCACCGTGGAGGGTGGCGACAGCACGATGCCAAGTGAGCCCATCTCGATCTGGGGGCCCTTGCCACCCGATTCCGGAACGGATTCGCCGAGCGTCACGATGCCGCCCATGCCCGACCTGCCGCAGCCGGTCAAGTCGGTCCTTAGCGAGTTGCCCGCCGGTACCGGCTGGCACGTCACGCTGCAGAAGGCCGCATCCGGTCAGCTCATCTGGTTGGTCAACGCCTACCCGTATGAGGCGATGGAGTCGGCCATCGGCTCGGGTTCCTCCGATGGTGCCTACCCCGTGACGAAGGAGGCCGTTTATCGTCGGGTTCAGGATTTGGCCGCGGAGGGTGGCGACACGTCGTCCGAAGCGCCAATGCCCATCGATGCCGGTGCCCCGGATGCCCAGGAAGGCTATGTCGGTTTGCCTGCCCCGGGCGATGCCGACGCAGAGGGTTCCATTCCGGTCTACCCGGTCCGGGACGTGCCGTTGGCACTGCCGACCATGACGTCCCCCTCCGTGGGTGTCACGAGACCGGGAGCCCCCATCACGGGGTGGGAAGTTCGCAAGGCAAGCTACCTCCAACCGTTTGCCGCGGCCGTGGATGCCGTCTCGGGCAAGGTCTTGGCTGCCATGCTCCCCCGGCAGGTGACCTATTACTACCGGATGCCGCTTTTCGGACCGCCTTGTGAGGATTGTGTCTTCCCTGAGCCGCCGGTGGCCGAGGAGCCCAAGCCGCAACCGCCCACGGAGCCAGTGCCGTCTGGTGACCCAGTCGTCGAGAAACCGGTTGCCGAGGACCCCGTGACCGAGGAGCCGCCGACTGGCGAGCCCGTGGCTGAGGAACCCGCCGGACCGGATGGCGGGGAGCCTCTCCCCGACGGCTTGGATACGGGTGGTGACGCAGGTGCCGCAGGCGGAGCCGAGGCCGGCACCAAGACAGGCGCTTAGGCAGGGTCTGCTGCCGTGTCCTGAATGGGGCACGTCCCGGCCGGGGTCTTCGTGGCGCTTCGCGACACGGGGACCCCGGCGCGCTGAATGATGCAGTCCGTCTTGCGGTACAAGGCTGCTGGTAACTCCGGGGCCGGAGGGTGGGGGAGAATCCAGATGCAGCCCGTTCGTCTGCTGGTTTGTCTGGCCGTGATGTCGGGTTGTGTCGCCGTCGACGTTTCGACCAAGCCGCCCGCGGTGTTGCAGCAGGGTGCGATCGCGACCGGCATCGGCGGCACGGGTGGTGGCCTGAAATTGGTCGTCGGTGCCCGACCGGCAGACCTCAACAACACGTGGGCACTGAACAACACCTCCGCGCTCAACAACACCTCCGCGCTCAACAACACCTCCGCGCTCAACAACACGTCGGCCCTCAACAAGACTACCGACCCCGGCGGCGTGGAGTCGCCCCGGGGTCCTCTGCCGTGCAAGGTTCCCGATGTCGAACTCGAAAAGTGGGCCCTGATTGAAATCGAGCCGGGCTTTGCCTCGATTCCCTTCGCATTCAGCCAAGCGGAGGGCTGGCAACGTGCCGACCTTCCGGTCAGGGACACATGGCCGGCCAGGCTGGAGCAGGTTGCCGAGGTTCAGCGGGCGCTGGGCCTCGGGCGCGTTGCCTGGGTGCAATGGCGCAAGTCCGGTTCGGAACCGGGCTTGCTCGAGGTCCACGTCCTGGGCAAGCAGAAGGGCTACGCGCGGTTGACGCTTGGCAAGAGCGTCGCCTTCGTGGATGTGCTGGAGGGTTACCAGCCCTCGGGAGGTGCGCCGAACCTCGTCGAGATCGACCTCGCCAAGGCCCTCGTTGCCCCGGAACGGGCACTGGCGCTGGCGGGCAAAATCCTGGAAGCCGACGCACCCCTCCTGCAGCCCTACGCAAGCGGCTACCGCGCGACTACGGACGGGGCACCCCGTCCCCCCGCAACCTCTTCGCTTGTCGTCGAAGGTGAGCCGATATTCAAGGCTGTTCGGGTCCAGGACTGCACGTGGTTGCTGACCTTGCGGCAGGGGCCGGGCGGCAAGTCTTGGTGGCAGATCGACGGGACTCGGCTGGCGCCTGTATCCGACGATGTCGCATCTTCAGCCGGCGGGCTCGCGACGACCTCTCCCCTCGAGGCGGCTTCAGCCGATAGCTCGCCCAGCGCGCCGGCGCCGGCGGGCAACCTAGATGGTGTGGCGGGCTCGGATTCGGGTACGGCGAGCGTTACGGGGTGCACGACGTCCGAGCCCATCGAGTATCGGCCACAGGTGGCGGTCGATGCCCTCACGGAAGCCTTGGTGGCAGTCCTGCCGCTACGCAGCGTGACCTTCAGGTTGTCGTTGCCCTGAGTCATGGCCGTGGTGGTTGAGCAACCCCTCGAGGTCGTGGCCGCCGACGGCTATCGCCTCTCGGCGCGCCTGTTCGGTCCCGAAGACCTGCAGGTCGCCCGGGCCTTGCTCGTGGTCGGACCCGCAACGGGCGCGCCCCAGCGCTACTACGGACGCTTCGCACGCTGGTGCGCCGAGCAGGGCATGGCCGTCCTGACCTTTGACTACAGGGGCATCGCGGCGTCACGGCCGGCCGTGTTGCGTGGCTTTCCGGCCAGCTTCACCGCGTGGGCCGAACTGGATCTCGCGGCCGTTCTCGAGCTCGCCCTGGCGCTGCACCCCCGCGTCGTGATGATCGGGCACAGCTTCGGAGGGCAGGCCTGGGGCATGGTGCCTCAGGTCCATCGGACGGCGGGGCCTCGTGGCCTTTGGTACGGGGCGGGCTGGATGGGCTATATGCATTGGTCCGAGCGTCCTCGCCTGCATCTGTTGTGGACCGTGCTAGGGCCACCGCTGGTAGCCCTGCTGGGTTATCTCCCGTCCCCTTGGCTGGGCATGGGGGAGCCGCTTCCGGCAGGCGTCTACCGGGACTGGCGACGTTGGTGCGGTTTGCCCCGCTACTTCTTCGATGATCCGGAGTCCGGCATGACCGTGCGCTTTGCGGCCATCCGGAGACCTGTCGTCGCCGTGACAGCCGAGGATGACCCGTGGGCGCCACCCGCCTCGGTCCGGGCTTTCATGTCCGGTCTCACGGCCGCCCCGGTTCGTTACATCACAGTCGTGCCCCGGGAGTTGGGCCTCGCGTCGATCGGCCACGTGGCCTACTTCGCGGAGGGGGTCGGCAGGCTCCTTTGGCCGCTTGTGCTGGGCTGGGTGGAGGATGTCCTCGCCGCAGCACCCCCCGGGGGGGGTTCACCCGAAGCCCCTGCGGGCCTATCATGAAGGTCTATGTTGCACGTTGATGAGCAGTCGGCCGCAGCTTCCCTGATCGCCCTCGAGGAGGAGCACGGGGCGCATAACTACCATCCGCTGGATGTGGTCCTGCGTGAGGGCAGGGGTGCCTGGGTCACCGATGTCGACGGAAAGCGTTACCTCGACGGGTTGTCGGCCTATTCGGCCCTGAACCAGGGTCATGCCCATCCCCGCATCATCGAGGCCCTGGTGACCCAGGCCGCACGGATGACGCTCACCAGCCGCGCGTTCCGCAACGATCAACTGGGCCTCTTCTACAGGAAGCTGACGGAGTTGACCAATCTGGATGTCGCCTTGCCCATGAACAGCGGCGCCGAGGCCGTGGAGACGGCCGTCAAGGCGGCACGCAAGTGGGGATATCTGGTCAAGGGCATCCCGGATGGCGAGGCCGAGGTCATCTGCTGCACGAACAATTTCCATGGCCGGACGACGACAGTCGTCAGCTTTTCGACCGAACCCCAGTACCGCGGAGGTTTTGGTCCATTCACCCCGGGCTTCCGGATCGTGCCCTATGGCGACATCGCGGCCCTCGAGGCGGCGATCGGCCCGCGGACCTGTGCCTTTCTGGTCGAGCCCATCCAGGGCGAGGCCGGCATCATCGTGCCGCCGGAAGGCTATCTGCGAGAGGCCGCGGCGCTTTGCAGGGCGAACGACGTCCTGGTCATGGCGGACGAGATCCAGACGGGCCTGGGCCGGACCGGCCGTTTCCTGGCCGTGGATCACGAGGACGTGAAGCCCGATGTCCTGATCCTGGGCAAGGCCCTCTCTGGTGGTGTCTATCCTGTTTCAGCCGTCGTGGGGCGCCGCGATGTCATGTCCGTCTTCCGTCCCGGGGATCACGGCAGCACCTTCGGGGGCAATCCGCTGGCGTGTGCCGTGGCGATGGCCGCACTCGATGTCCTTGTCGACGAAAGGTTGGCCGAACGCTCGGCTGCCCTCGGGGCCTTGGCCATGGCCCGGCTCCGGGCTCTGGAGAGTCCGCGGGTCGTCGAGGTCCGCGGCAAGGGCTTGATGATCGGTATTGAGCTCGATCGGCCGGCCCGACCTTTCATCGAGTCTCTGGCGGCCCGCGGCTTGTTGTGCAAGGACGCCCACGAGACCGTCATTCGCTTTGCACCGCCACTTGTCATCGAGGATACGGATCTGCTCTGGGGCCTCGAGCAGTTCGCGGCGGTGTTGGCAGCGGCCTGAAGACCGGCGGTCGGGCCTGCTGACAGCCTCAGGCCTGGCGCGCCGTCGCAGGTGATGGCGTGAGCCAGGGGGCGTGCTTCGGACCGGTCAGCAAGCCAGCCAACTCGAGCCGGGCGTGCAAGGACGCGAGGGTGCCAATCGGGGCCACGGGGAACCTCCTTAGTGAGGCCTGCCTTATCTCCGGGCAGGTTCGCCAGACACCCGATTCATCCCGCAGCCCGGTCACCACATGTTCACCGCGGCAGGACTTGCCCCGGCATCTGCAATAATGACCGGATGGAATACGACCGCTTTGCCGGCGTCTTCGGGGTCTGGGCCGCGACGGCGGAGTCCACGACAGCGAACCGGGCCTTTTACCTCGAGGCCTATGCGCATGCGCCCGAGGGTCCGGTCGTGGAGATGGGCGTGGGAGATGGCCGTCTCGTCATCGAGGCGGCGCGTGCCGGCCGGACCATGCACGGCGTCGAGGGTTCCGGGGCGATGCTGAACGTTTGTCGGTCTCGGGCGGCGGATGCCGGTGTCCTGGATCGCCTCGTCCTGATTCATGCGGACTTCACCACGTTCACGTTGCCCGAGCCGGCCGCACTCGTCACGATGCCGTACCACACGATGCCCCACCTGCTTGACCGTGCCACCAAGCTGGCGGCGCTGCGCCAGATCCACAGCCAACTGCGTCCCGGGGGGCATTTCCTCTTTGACGACTTCATCATCACGCCGAGCGTCATCGATCGCATGCGCGAGGTCCAGCTGCGTGCGCGCTATCGCAATGCTGCCGGCCAGGACACGCTCTTCTGGGTCACGTCCATCGTGGATGAAGCCGCCCAGCGCATCGAAGCCGTGACGTGGGAAGACACGCTCGACTCCGAAGGGGTGTTGCTCCGCCGCCAGTACCGGCCGCTGACCTTCTCGTGGCAGCGGCCCGAGCAGGCCGAAGCCCTGTTGCGCGAAGCGGGTTTCGTCATCGAGGGATGCTGGGGGGATTTCCACCGGACGCCCTTCGACCTTGGGTCGGCCGAGGAGCAGGTCTGGCTGGTGCGCAAGGAGGGGCAATCATGACGGGTACGACAGGTCTCAGGCAGCTGCGCGTGGACTGCATCGTGGGCATCTACCCCCACGAGCGGGCCGCGGAGCAGACGGTCTACCTGGATGTCGAGTTGGACAACGACTTCGCCGCCGCGGCAGGCTCCGATGCGATCGACGATGCGCTCGACTATGACGGCGTTGCCTCTCGGCTGACGGCCCTCCTGCAGGAGCGGCGTTTCCAGCTGTTGGAAGCGATGGCCGAGGCAGGTGTGCGGATGCTTTTCGAGGCCTTCCCGACCGTCTCGGCGGTGCGTCTCCGCATCGAGAAGCCGGCGGCCGTTCCTGCGGCTGCATGTTCCTTCGTGCGGATCGAGCGGCAGCGCGCGTGACGGCCGAGCATGGCCAGGCAGGGGCGGTGGCGCCTGTCGCCGTCGTGACAGGGGGGGCGCGGCGCCTCGGGCGGCATCTCGGCCTGATGCTGGTCCGCCGTGGCTACAGGCTCGTTTGCCTGTATCGATCCTCTCGTGCCGACGTGGCCTCGCTCGAGGCCGAGGTGAAGGCCCTTGGTGGCCATATTCGGGCGCTTGCCCTCGATATCGCGGACAGGGACGCCGTTGCCCGGGCATTTGCCGAAGTGGCTGGCGTCGAGGGCCGTGTGGATGTGCTCATCAACAACGTGGGCAACTACAATCCCCAGCCGATCCAGGCCTTGGATCCCGAGGCCTGGGATGCCACGCTGGGCGCAAATCTCTCGGGTGCCTACTATGCGGCCTACCATGCCCTGCGCCTGATGCCGGACGGAGGCTCCATCGTGAACATCGGCATGGCGGGCCTCGAGGGGACGCGCGCCAGCCGATTGGCCGTGGACTACTACGTCAGCAAGACCGGCCTGCTTTCCCTGACGCGATCACTCGCGTTGGCCTGCGGGCCGCGGGGCATCCGGGTCAACATGGTTTCCCCTGGCCAGTTGGACAATTCGGTCGATTTGCCCGGCCCGGAACAACTGAAGCGCGAGATCCCGATTGGTCGGGCCGGAACCATGGCCGACATGGAAGGTGCCGTTGCGTACCTCCTGGATGCTCCCTACGTCACGGGCGTCAACCTTGATGTCGCCGGGGGCTATCGCCTCGGATGACCTGGGCCCGGCACTTCGTGCCCCTTAGGGACAGGCAAGCGGACTGGTCGATGCGCTGTGCCATGCTCCGGGATGCCGAGCGCTTCATCTACCTTTCGACGTTTTATCTGGACTACGACGACTACGGGGCGGAGTTGCTCGACCTTCTGCTGGCCGCACAGGGCCGGGGGGTCCGGGTTTCGCTGCTGATCGACCGTTTCGGCCAGCGTCTCGGGGGCACGCTGATGTCCCCGCATCAGCGCGCGGAGCTGGAACGTGCGCTCGATGCCCTGAGTCGGGCGGGTGGCAGGGTGACCCATTACCACCCGCCCCGATGGCTGCAGCGCCGGGTCGGCGGAGGCCAGCACGTCAAGATCCAAGTCTCGGAAGCAGGCAACCTGATCTTGACCAGCGGCAACCTGACGCGGACCTCATTCTCCCATTGGCGGGAATATGCCGTGGCCGTCTCGGGTGCGGTGGTTCCGGACATCATGGCCAGTTGGGAGAAGATTGGTGGCGTGCTGGACCCCGGTGACAGCCTGCACCTGGCCGTGCTTGCCCGGGAGACACCCGGCGATATCGACATGGCCTACGGTTTCTGCAACCCCAACCTGCATCAGGGACCTGCCGGGCCGTGGCTGTGGCAAGGGACAAATGCCCTCACGGATCGCATGGTGGCCATGGTGGAAGCAGCGGAGCATGAACTGCTGATTAGCTCGTTCTACTTCAAGCCGGCCCCCGTGCTGGAGGCGGCCATCCTGCGTGCGGCGCGCCGCGGCGTCCACGTCGAGGTCCACCATTCCCATCGCCAGTCCCTCTCGGCCACGGACCTTGCCTGGGTGGCGGCGGCCGTCCGCTATCCGCAGTTGCTCGAGGCGGGCGTGCGGATCCACGAACATCCTTCGGGCGAGCATTCGAAGATCTGCGTGGTCGACCGCGCCTGGGCGGCCTTCGGCAGCTACAATTTCGAGGAGCCGGCGCACGACCGCCTTGCCGAGGCCATGCTGGTCTCCAGGGATGCGCGTGCCGTGGGACCTGCACTTTCGGTCTTCGACGAGCTGCGGGCGATGTCTGATCGCCAGGAGGTCACGAAGGAGACCCTGGCCGCGTGGCCCGGGCCACTCGCGAAGCGTATCCGGCGGTGGGGGAGATTCCGATGGTGGCTGTGACACGGACGGTTGAGATCGAGCACAAGTTCGTCGTGGGCAGTGCCTATGACTACCCGGCCCTCGCGGCGCGCATGGAAGGACTCGGGCCCGTCCGGCATATCGCCCTCGAGGTCTCCGACCGTTACTTCCTGACGGCCGACGGGCAGGCGCGGCGCTACATTCTGAGGCATCGGTTCGACGAGGAATTGCATCACCTGACGCTCAAGTCGTTCGGGGATGATCCTGAAGTTCGCGCCGAGATCAACCTCGACCTCGGCCACCACGCCGGGGATCAGGCGGCGACCGTCGAGGCCTTCGTGGCCCATATGGGCCTTGTCTGGTCGGGCACGTTGACCAAGACCATCCGCGTCTGGGTCTTCCCCGACTGCGAGGTGGTCCATTACATCGCACGCGGCGGCGGACGCGAGGTCCATTGCGTCGAGTTCGAGGCCACCGACACCGAGGACAGGGCGGAAGCCCTCGAGGTCCTGACCCGCTATGAGCATCTGGCCGGCTTCGATGCGGCCCAGCGGACGCACGAGACGTTGGTGGATCTGGTCTTCCCGGGTGTGCTGCCGCGTTGAAATCGTTGCAAATGTTGCGCGTCCATTAAAGCTAGCTTTGCAACAGCCGCCCTGCCCGATGAACCAGATGTGGAACGGTCGGACGCTCGGCCGGCAGGGGGGACGTGGCAATGGCAGTGGGCGGCACGAACCAACTCAAGGCGACGCGCGTGGCGACCGATCCTCGCTTGGGTACCTTGCCCCTGCGGCGTCCCGCGGCGCCCGGCAGTGCGACCGCTTCTGCCACCTTGCAGACTGGCCGCGACCAGGTTGCGGGACGCGCGGCCGAGTCGGGCGTCGCCTCGAAGATGAAGCTCGAAGAAGCGGCTCCGGTGGCCAAGGTGGCCCGTGGCGGCGCCGTGCCCCATAGCCACGTCGATGGCTACAGCGAGGATGTCAAGGCGATGCAGCAGCGGATGAAGGCCGCGGGCATCGATCCCGGCCCCATCGACGGCCTGAAGGGTCCCCTCACCCGTGCCGCGATGGCAGCCTATGAGAAGAAGATGGGCAAGTCCGCGGCCGCGGGCCTGAAGGTCGATCCGGCATTCGAGGAGATTCCCGGCAGTGCGCGCGCCGCAACCGGCGGAGCGGTCGATGCGTCCGTGCTGGGCAAGGTATCGGGGACGGTCAAGGAGTGGATTGCGCAGGCCAAGGACATTCTGGTCCGCGCCGGCGTGTCGGTGGAGAAGCTGAGCGAGTCGGCCATCGCGACCATCATCCGGCACGAGTCGGGCGGCAATCCCAGGGCTGTCAACAACTGGGATTCGAACGCGCGCAAGGGTACGCCCTCGATGGGCCTCATGCAGACGATCCGGCCGACCTTCGAACGATGGAAGCTGCCCGGCATGGACCAGATCTTGAATCCAGTCCACAACATCGTCGCGGGTGTTCGCTACGCCCTCAACCGCTACGGTTCGCTCGAGAACGTGCCGGGCATCCGCAGCATGGCGCGGGGCGGCGCCTACAAGGGGTACTGAGGCCTGGTCCGGGATGCGGTCCGACCCAGATGGTCGGGCCGCATCCTTGTCTTGGGACCGGCAGCCGGGCGCTGGTGCAGCCGTGGGTTTTCTGCAAGCTACCGTGGCGACGGCTGCCGTTGGCAAGCTTCCCGGCGCCGGGTAGCGGGCACGGGATGACCCGTGCGTCGGCGACGCGCGCCCGTGATCGCGAGGCCTGTGGCCCCCAGGCGAAACGACCGCCGGACCAGCCGGCGGTCGTTTCGCCTGGGGGCCTTCAGCGCTTGCCGAGGCCGCTGCTGGCCACGTGGTTGACCACGCTCGTGGCTGGCGCACCGAAGTTCATCAGGATCTCGGCCTGGCTCTGGCCCAGAGCCGTCATGTCGCCATAAAGCTTGCCCCCCAGGCCAACCCGGAAATTGGGCATCACCCCATCCACGAGCGCCTTGGCCTGCGCGTCGATCGACGAGCCGACGACCTTCTTCCAGTGGTCGGGACGCAAGGCCCCCGCCATGAATCCCGTCGCCTTGACGGCACCTTCCTCGAAGTGCCGGTAAGCCTGGTTCTCGAAGGTCTTGGCCGTGAAGGTGAACGCTTCATCCACCTCCTTGCCCGTCAGCTTGGCGATGGGCTTGCCGAGGCGTTCGGCCTGCGAGGCCAGCGCCGTGGCGCGGTTCTGCAGCGTCTGGACCACATGGACATATTCGTGCCAGTCGGTACCGCCGCCCATGGTCTTGATGGACACCTTGGTTGCGCTGGCGTGGACCTCGGGCAACATGCTCTTGCCGAACTGGAAATCCATCCCGTAGCGGGCAGCGAACGGCTGGAGCTTGCCGAGGAAGGCTTCGGCCTCCTTCGCCCCAAGCTTGCCCTGATCGGGCAAGGTGCCCACGATGCGCTTCAGGTCGTCGGCGACAGAGGCCGCGGCCGATGGCCTTGCCTTGAGCATGCCCTTGACCGCGTCCTTGGCGACGGCGGCACCGAAGCGCGCCTCGCCCTGCCGGATCAGTTGCTGGGCAGCGGCGCGGCGCGCCGAGCCCTTGACGATGCCGCCGACACCGATGAAGTTGGTGGCCGCGAGTCCGGCATCGAGGGCCGTCACGGCCGAGGCCTTGGCCAGGTCGCCGCGGGTCGCGACGCCGGAGCCGGACAGGTAGCCCAGCTTGGCGGCACTGCCCTCGAGCTCGGCGACGTTCGACATCTGCGCCAGGAACTTCATGACACCGGCGCCGGCCTGCTTGAGCTGGCCCAAGGGCTTGGCGATGCGGCCGCTGTCCGTGTCGGCCTTGGCCTTGCGGCCAGCCTCATCCCAGAACCGGATGGCAGACCCGCCGATGCCGTTCTTCCTGGCGTCCTGGTAGCTGGCATCGGCGTCACGGCGCACCTGCGCGCGCTGCAGATCCAGCCTGTCCTGAACCGGCTTGAGCTTGGCCGTGCCGGGGCGCTTGGCCGCAGGGGCCGCCGGACGGGTCGAAGATGCCGGACGACCGGCTGGAGCCTTGCCAGAAGACTTCTTGACGCTCACGGGAAGTTGCCACCTCTGACAAGGTTGTCCAAGCCTGTTGGCCGTGCCCTGTCAGGGTTGATGAAGACTTAACGGTCGGCGATCCTTGCCGAGCCCAAGGCTCCTGCAACGGCACCTACGGAGCCGGCCGCGGCGATGGCCGGTCCAGCCACGACGCCCAGCTGCAGCGCGCCTATCGCGAGGGCGCCGGCCCCAAGCCAGCCACCAGCCACAGCGGCGCGCGGGTTGCGGCCCAGAACCGAGTCGCGACGGGCGGGGTATACCGCGACGCCGGAAAGTGCCCCGGCCGCGATGCCGATGCCGACCAACTTGGGTGACTTCAGCGCGGCGCCGGTGCCGATGCTGCCCCCGACCATCGCGCCCAGGAATCCAGCCGTGCCCCTGTCAGCTACCGATCCGGTTCGACGGGGCGCGGCGAGGTACTGGTCCTTGCCCGGGGCGTAGGCCTGTCCCACCACCATGTCGAGAACATCGGGGTTTGCGGGGGCACGCCAAGGCGCCCGCAGGGTGTTCTGGATCTGAATGTCGGGCACGGGCTGTCTCCTCCGGGGCCATCTTTGCGGGTTCCCGGAATTCGTCCGGGATGCCGCGCAGGACCTTGCGAAAACCGGCATGCTCGCCGGTATTCTTCACGGGGGGCTAACAGTCTGCCTTCATGCCCCCGTGGCGGCGGCCTTGCCCGGCAGTTGCCGGAAGAAGTCATGGCCCTTGTCGTCGATGAGGATGTAGGCCGGGAAGTCGACCACGTCGATCTTCCAGACGGCTTCCATGCCCAGTTCGGCATAGTCCAGGCATTCGACCCTGCGGATGTTCTCCTCGGCCAGGATGGCCGCCGGGCCGCCGATGGAACCCAGGTAGAAGCCGCCATGCCGCTGGCAGGCCTCCGTCACCTGGGGGCTGCGGTTGCCCTTGGCGATCATCACCAGCGAGGCCCCGTGGCGTTGGAGCAGGTCGACGTAGCTGTCCATACGGCCGGCCGTCGTCGGTCCGAATGAACCGGATGGCTTGCCTTCCGGGGTCTTGGCCGGACCGGCGTAATAGACGGGGTAGCGCAGCAGGTAGTCGGGCAAGGGCTGACCGGCATCCAGCAGTTCCTTGAACTTCGCATGCGCGATGTCGCGGGCGACGACGATGGTGCCCGAGAGTGACAGTGCCGTGGCGACCGGGTGGCGGGTGAGCTCCGCCCGGACCGCATCCATGCCCTGGTTCAGGTCGATGGCCACCACGGGTTGCGGCGTGACGGCCTCGGCCATCGGCAGAAGGCGTCCGGGCGTCCGGTCGAGGTCCTCGACCCAGACGCCGTCTGCATCAATTCTGGCCTTGACGTTGCGATCGGCCGAGCACGAGACGCCCATGCCCACGGGGCAACTGGCGCCGTGGCGGGGCAGGCGGATGACACGGACATCGTGGGCAAAGTACTTGCCGCCGAACTGGGCGCCAATTCCAAGGTCGTAGGCGGCCTGCAACAGCCGCGCCTCGAGGGCGATGTCTCTGAAGGCCTGTCCGTGGGCGTTGCCCTCGGTCGGCAGGCTGTCGTAGTACTTGGTCGTCGCCAGCTTGACGGTTTTCAGGCAGGCCTCGGCGCTGGTTCCTCCGATGACGAAGGCCAGGTGGTAGGGCGGGCAGCCCGCGGTGCCGAGCGTGCGCATCTTGTCCACGAGGAACGCGTAGAGCTTCTCGGGTTCAAGCAGGGCGCGGGTCTCCTGGTAGAGCGCCGTCTTGTTCGCCGAGCCGCCACCCTTGGCGATGAACAGGAACTTGTAGGCCATGCCCGGCACGGCATACAGGTCGATCTGCGCGGGCAGGTTGGTGCCCGTATTGACTTCGCGGTACATGTCGAGCGGGGCGACCTGGGAGTAACGCAGGTTCTCCTCGGTGTAGGTGCGATGGACCCCGAGGGACAGGAATTCCTCGTCCTGAACACCGGTCCAGACCTGCTGGCCCTTCTTGCCGACGATGGTCGCCGTGCCGGTGTCCTGGCAGATGGGCAACTGGAACTGGGCGGCGATCTCGGCGTTCCGCAGCATCGTCAGGGCGACGCCCTTGTCGTTGGGTGACGCGTCGGGGTCCGCGAGGATGCGGGCCACCGCCTCGTTGTGCTCGGCGCGCAGCAGGAAGGACACGTCGCGCAGCGCCTCGTTCGCGACCAGCGTCAGGACCGCAGGATCGATTTTGAGCACGGGCGCGCCGTCAAAGTCGACGACTCGTACCCCTTCCTTCGTCACGAGGCGGTAGCGGGTGTGGTCCTCGCCCAGGGGGAAGGGGTCCTGATACTGGAATTCGATGGTGGCCATGATCGGGCCATGGTACCCCCGCCGCGGCCGGGGCACCAAGGATCACGTCAGGAACGGATAGTCCGTGTAGCCTTCGGCGCCGCCGCCATAGAAGGTCCGGCTGTCGGCCGGGTTC
>VGJW01000014.1 GCA_016867265.1 Candidatus Tanganyikabacteria bacterium | reverse complement strand
TCAGGTGAGTTGGTACGACGCCATAGCCTACGCAAACGCCCTGTCCGTTGCGGATGGCCTACCCGAGGCCTACAACCTGTCCAATTGCAATGGCACCCCGGGCACGGGCAACTATTCCTGCCGCTACGTGACGCTGACGGCCTACACCCCCTATGCCACAACCGGATGGCGCCTGCCTACGGAAGCGGAGTGGGAGTATGCCTACCGTGCCGGCAGCAGCACGGCGTGGTACTTCGGTTCCGACAGCAACCTGCTGGGGACGTATGCCTGGTTCGACGGCAACAGCTACAGCATGACCCATCCTGTAGCCCAGAAGAAACCCAATGCGTGGGGCTTGTATGACATGGCGGGCAATGTGTACGAGTGGTGCTGGGACTGGTACGGCGATTACCCAGGCACTGTGACGGATCCGGTGGGCCCCACAGAAGGCTCGTTCCGGGTGCGCCGCGGTGGGTCGTGGGCCGCTGACGCGTCCGGCACGCGTGCGGCGCACCGCGGCGACGACGACCCCGGCGCCCGCCGCAACCTCTACATCGGCTTCCGCCTTGCCAGGTCGAGGCCGTAGGCCGAGGGCTTGTCCCTTGACTCTTGAACCCTTTGTCCCTTGACCCTATCGCCCCGGTCCGTAGCGAAGCCGGACCGCGGCGCGGAAAGCGGCCCTCTACAGGGGCCTAGAAGGCGTTTTTGCTTGCTGGGTGGGGTGATGGTACCCCTCGCTTCCGGGCCTCGAGGCTCATCCGCCCGGGCAACCACAAGAACCGTCCTGCCGTCGTAGCAAGTGAGGTCGATCAGGCAGAGCGTACGGACCGCCGAGAGTGACCCAGATTCACTCCTGCCGTCCCCCCGGCGTCCCCCCAACAAAAGAGCGGGTCCCGGCATAATCGCCAAAACCCGCTTCCCTATTAGCTCCGGCAACTGGACTCGAACCAGTGACCCGCTGATTAACAGTCAGCTGCTCTACCAACTGAGCTATGCCGGAATGACGATCGCGATGGTAGGGCCGGAGGCGGCGCTTGTCAATGTTGTCGGCGCCACAGGTGCTACCATGGGCCTTCAATGGGCACCCAGCACCTGCGTACCCGCCGCCTGCGCCGGGCGGTCGCGCAGGAGCGTGCGCGACACCGACGCGTTGCCGTGGCGCTGTTGGCCATGATGCTGCTGGTCGTCGGCGGCTTTGTTCTGCGCCGCGTCGTGGCTGATCGGCCCAAGCCGGGGCTCTTCGATGGGCCGTGGTGGATCCTGATTGCCTTGCTGGATGGCGAGGGCCCGGCTGCCAGGGGCGCGTTCTTCGGGGTGCTAGGCCTGATGCCGGACGAGACCCGGGCCCGGATGGTGCTGTTCCCGACGTTGACTCAGGTAACGATGCCCGGCTATGGCGTCGGCCGCCTCAAGGATGTCCCTGCCGTCGGGGGCCTGACCCTGCTTCGGCAGTCCGTCGAGGGGACGCTTGGACATCCCGTCAACCGGGTTGTCGCACTCACGCCGGCGACGGCACGAAAGGTCTTCGGGTCGACAGAAGGCCTGGTGCCGGCCACTTGGGGAGCGGCATCTGGCAGCGCTCTGCCGCTTGATGCTGCGACTTTGGCACGCGTGGGCAGGGTGCGGGCCGACGAAGTGGGAGAGCGGCCTGCGCTTGTGCGGCAGATGCAACTGCTGGGCCTGCTGATGCGCGGCGCTGCCGCGCGATCGGCGTCGTGGGGCGAGGCGTGGAGCGCACTCAAGCCTGCCGGTGATCTCACGGGCCCAGAGCGCCTCGCGCTGTGTCGACGGCTCGGGGCGGTGTCCGGCATTCGGGCGGCGGTCGTGCCGGGGACTCCGGGCTTCGATGGCGTCTGGATCCCCGACATCAACCGCATGGAAGTGCTCTTCGAGCGGCTGGGACGCCCGCAACGGGCCAAGGGTAGCCGTCCGATGCAGGTCGAGGTGCTGCATGGACCGGGGCAGCGCGACCGGGCCATGAAGCTGGCCGAGACGTTGGGTGCCGAGGGGCTTATGGTGGTGCGTCTGGCCACGGGTGAGCCCGACATCGCGACCCGGGTCGTCTCCCGTGACGTCACGCTCGAGTCCGATGCCGTCCTCGAGCGCCTGCTGCCCGGCACGCCGTGGCTGGTCACGGATGATCCCTCCCCCTTCTCGGCCGACTACTCGGTTTTGCTGGGAGGCGAGCCCTGACGCCGATGCTCGAAGCACGGGCGGTGCGCAAGGTCTTCGGGGATCAAGACGCGCGCTCCGGTGCTGTCCTCGATGGCGTCGACCTGGTGGTGCCCGACGGGCAGTTTGTCGCGCTGACGGGTCCTTCGGGCAGTGGCAAGTCGACCTTGCTGTACTTGCTGGGTGCCCTTGACCGGCCGACGTCTGGTGACGTCCTGCTTCGCGGTCAGTCGACGACTACGTTGGGCGACGATGACCTGGCGCGGTTGCGCCTTGAAGCCATCGGATTCGTCTTTCAGTTCCACTTCCTGAATGAAGTGCTGACGGCCGAAGAGAATGTCATGGTTCCCGCCATGCTGGCCGGCAGATCGGAACGCGAAGCTCGCTTGCTGGCGCGTGCCGGACTCGAGGCTTTGGGGCTGAGCCATCGTCTGACGCACCGGCCTACGCGCCTGTCGGGCGGGGAACAGCAACGCGTTGCCTTGGCACGGGCGCTCGTCAACCGGCCGCGCCTGCTGCTGGCCGATGAGCCCACGGGCAACCTGGACGGGGCCAGCGGGGAGCGGGTCATGGACATCTTGCATGAAGCGCATCGTCGGGATGGCCTCACGATCGTCATCGTGACACACAACATGGAACTGGCTGCACGGGCCGATCGTCACGTCGCCATGCGCGACGGCCGCCTGGTTCACCTTGCGGGAGAACCAGACGGCCCGTCGTCAACAGTGTCCTGAAGCCGCGTCAGCCCTGCGTTGCCGGCGTGGCGTCGTCGACGATGTTTTCGCTGGCAATCAGCGAGAGCTTGGTGCGCACGACGCGATCGATCTCGGCTGCGATCTCGGGCTGAGCCACCAAGAAGGACCGCGCACCGTCGCGACCTTGACCGATGCGCTGGTCCCCGTAGGAGTACCAAGCTCCGCTCTTCTGGATGATGCCCATCTCGGTCGCGATATCGAGGATGCAGCCTTCGGTCGATACCCCGTGTCCGAAGAGCAAGTCGAACTCGGCCACCTTGAAGGGGGGTGAGACCTTGTTCTTGACGACCTTCGCCTTGACCCGGTTGCCGATCTCGGTGCCGTCCTTCTTGAGCGTCTCGATACGCCGCACCTCGATGCGGACCGAGGCGTAGAAACGTAGGGCGCGGCCACCCGTCGTTACCTCGGGGTTCCCGAACATGACGCCCACCTTCTCGCGCAGCTGGTTGATGAAGATGACGATGGCAGAGCTCTTGCTGATGGCGGCCGTCAGCTTGCGCAAGGCCTGGCTCATCAGGCGTGCCTGAAGACCGACATGCGAATCGCCCATCTCGCCCTCGAGCTCGGCCTTGGGGACCAGGGCTGCGACCGAGTCCACGACGATGATGTCGACAGCACTGGTGCGAACCAGGGCCTCGGCGATCTCGAGCGCCTGCTCACCCGTATCCGGCTGGGCGACCAGGAGGTTGTCGATGTCGACGCCCAGAGCCTTGGCATATTGGGGGTCAAGGGCGTGCTCGGCGTCGATGAAGGCTGCGATGCCGCCGGCCTTCTGGACCTGGGCCACGACTTGCAGGCTGACGGTCGTCTTGCCGCCGGCCTCGGGACCGTAAATCTCGACGACACGGCCACGAGGCAGCCCGCCTACGCCCAAGGCCACGTCAAGGGGCAGGATGCCGGTGGGAACGGTGGCGACGCGCATCTTGGCGTTGTCGCCGAGCTTCATGATGGAGCCCTTGCCGAACTGTCGCTCGATGCCGGTCAGGGCGAGGTCGATCGCCTTCATGCGATCAGCCAAGGCGGGGTCACGGCCGGTGGTTTGGGGGGTGGAGGCGGGTTCCTTGGGGGCCACGGTGCGGGTTTGCTCCTCTCGTACGCTTGTTCGACGGGGCCATCGTAGGACACCCCGCTCCCTGGGTCAAGGGGGCGTCATGTCTCCTCGAGGTAGCGCTGCATTTCGCGGTCGCTCATGGCCAGCTGCAGCCTTCCGAGCGCGCGGGCTTCCAACTGGCGGATCCGCTCGCGGGTGATGCCCGAGTCCTTGCCGATGTCCTCGAGCATCCGGGGTTCCCGGGCATCCAAGCCAAACCTTGCCGTCACGATGTGTCTTTCAGGCTGCGGCAGCACGTCAAGCACCGCGTGGAGATCGCTCGCCATCTGAACCGCAGCGTGGGCCGGATCGGGATGGTCCTCGTCCTGGATGAGGTCGGCGAGGCGCCCGTCTTCCTAGCTGCCGACCGGGGCATCGAACGAGACGATGTCCCGGATGACCCGACGTATTTTCTGCAGACGGGCGAGCGGCACCTGCTCGACCTCGGCCACGCGCTCGTCGGACGGCGGCGTGCCGTCCTCCTGCGGTTGGCGCTGGTCGACGGCCCGCAGGCGGTTCATGGTCCCGACCATGTGCACCGGCATGCGGATCACGCAGCCCTTGTCGGCCAGCGAGCGGCTGATGGCCCGCCGGATCCACCACATGGCGGAGGTCGGAAACTTGTCGCCGCGCCGATGGTCGAACTTCCCGACCGCCCGGATCAGGCGTTCGCAGGCCCGATTGCCGGCCGGTCCCTCCTCGGCCATCAGTCGGACCAGGTTCCACTCGTCGTGCGCCTTGAGCGGGGAGTCTGCCCGATTGCGCGCAGATAATGATCGACCGCATCCCCGTTGGTACTGCCATCCTAGGCCATGCGCTGCCGGCCGCGTTCGGCACCGTCCAGTCCTTCGAGCAGGTCAAGGTCCGCGGTGGTGGGCTCCGAGGCATCCTCGGGCTCCGTGCCGTCCAATCCGGCATCGGCGGCCTCGAGGGGCAGGAAGCGGACGCGGATCGCCGGCTGATCGTGCGCGGCGCCCAGTGGGTCGGGCAGTTCTTCCATCGCCTGCAGGCGCCCGTCCAACCAGGGGGAAGTCAGTGGGTTCCCGGTGTCCATGCCCTTGCGCCTCCCGTGGTCTTGCCCAAGGCGACCATGGCGGGCTTACCCCATCCGTTCAAGGTCCGGCCGACCGGCGCCTGAATATCCCGAGCACCGGATGCCCGGAGCGATGCGGCTCACCGCCCATGGCCGGACTTTCCTGTCAGCAAGCCGGCCTTGCCACGCTACGGGCGTACCGCGTCAGAGCAGGTTGACGGCGTCCACGTCGACGGTCCAGCGCACCTTGCTGTCCCGCGGCAGTCCGTCAAGGGTCCGGCGGATGATGGCCGTCGTTGCGGGCAGGTTGTCGGCCTTGAAGAGCACCAGGTGCCGGAACCGGCCATGGACCTGCAGCAGGGGGGCGGGTGCCGGGCCCAGGACCCGGGCCGGCATCTCGGGCAGAGCATGCCTGAATACCTGCGCGGCTTGCTCTGCGTGCGACTCCTCGGTCGACGAGGCGGTGACGACGACGACCCGCGAGAAGGGCGGATAGCCCAGCATCCGTCGCTCTGCCAGTTCATCCGCGGCGAAGCCTGCGTAGTCGTGGCGGGCCGCGTGTCGCACGGCAGGGTGGTCGGGGGCGAGGGCCTGCACCACGACCGAGCCGTCACGCGCCCTGCCTGCCCTTCCGGCCACCTGGGTGATCAGCTGGAAGGTGCGTTCGGCCGCTCTGAAGTCCGGCAGGCCGAGGGCCGCATCGGCCGAAAGCACGCCCACGAGCGTGACGTCGGGGAAGTCCAGCCCCTTGGCGACCATCTGCGTCCCGACGAGGATGGCTGCCTCCTTGCGGCCGAAGGCACCCAGAATCCGGCCGTGCGCGTCCTTGCCGCCGGCGGTGTCCCGGTCCAGACGCAGCACCGGCACGTCCGGGAACAGGCGCTCGAGGCGCGCCACGACCTGTTCCGTTCCGGCGCCGCGCGAGCGGGCGCATCTGCCTCCGCAATTGCCGCAGGGCCGCTCGGGGGGCTCGGCATGGCCGCAGTAGTGGCAACGCAACTGCTCGGCGGCACGGTGCCGCGTCAGCGCAATGGCGCACGTCGGGCAGCGGACCAACTCCCCGCACGCCTGGCAGAGTACCGTTGGTGCCCAGCCCCGGCGGTTGAGCAGGATGATGGCCTGGTCACCGCGATCGAGTGTGGTCGCGAGGCGGGCAAGCAGCACGCGGCTGAAGAGACCCTCGTGGCCATCGAGTGTCTCTTCCCGCATGTCGACCAGCGTGACGGGGGGCAGGGGACGACCGTGGATGCGTTCGGGCAGCGTGACCCGTGTTGCCCGTCCTTCGACTGTCGCCTGCCATGTCTCGAGAGCAGGCGTGGCGCTGCCCAGCACCAGCCGTGCACCGGTATGCAGCGCGAGGCGCTGGGCGGCGAGGCGGGCGTGGTAGCGGGGTGCCTGCTCCTGTTTGTAGGCGCCGTCGTGTTCCTCGTCCAGGATGATTAGGCCCGGTCGCGGCAGGGGGGCGAACAGGGCGCTGCGCGCGCCCACCACGATGTCTGCCCGTCCATCTGCCGCTCGCTGCCACCCTTCTTGACGCTCGCCGTCGGACAGCCCCGAATGCAGCACCACGACCCGACCTCCGAAGCGGCGGCGGAATCGTGCCTCGGTCTGAGGCGTCAGGCTGATCTCGGGTACCAGCATCAGGGCCTGACGATCTGCGGCCAGCACCTCGGCCATGGCCCTCATGTAGACCTCGGTCTTCCCGCTGCCCGTCACGCCATGAAGCAGGATCGGTTTGGCGACGTCGGCCTCGAGCAATTCGCCCAGCGCACGCTCCTGGTCCGCCGTCAGGATGGGTGCCTCCTCGGTCGGGGGCGTCTCCGGGGCGGGCAGGCGGGGGGCCTCCTCCTCGACCACATGCCACAGGCCGGCCTTGGCGCCCGCCACCACCGTGGCCCGCGTCGTCCGGGCCTCTCTCAGGAAGTCCGCAAGGGCCACGCGGTCCCCCGCCTGCCCGAGGGCCTGGCGCAGCAGGCGTTGCCGGGGTGTGCCGGCAACCGGGACGTCATCACGCGCGACCACCCAGGTGCGGGTCCGCGGTGCGGCCTCGCCCCGCGCCTGGGCTGCCGGCAGGATACCCGCGATGACGGTGGCGAGGGGCGTGGCGTAGTGTCGGGCCATGTCATGGCAGACGGCCAGCAGGTGGGGTGGCAGCAACCCGCGAACGACGACGTGGTCGATGGCCCTGGCCGTGACGCCTTCCGGGGGTGGAGGCGCAGGGGCGCGCACGACGACACCCGTGGCACGCCTGCGTCCGAAGGGCACCCGGATCAAGTCACCCGACGCACAGGGGGTGCCGGGAGTGGTGCAGTACGTATAGGTGCCCGGCACTGGCTCCGAGGTCAGGACGATCGCGACGAAGCCGGGGACGTCCGACGTGTTCACGAGGGCGCGGACAGGGCCGCGAGCGCGCGCCCGAAGCGTTGCCACAGCACGTCCGCGAGGGCTTCCTTGATCATGGGGCCAAGGTCTTCGGCGCCCGATCCGGACAAGACGACGACCTCGTTGTCGGGGGCTTCCATGGCGCGGGGCGCGTGATTGGCGATGAGCAGGTCACACCCTTTGCGCACCCGCTTCTCCTCGCCCAGCACCCGAAGGTCTCCCGTCTCGGCCGCGAATCCCACCAGCAGTTGCCCGGGGCGCTTGGCCGCGCCGGCCTCGGCGAGGATGTCCCGGGTGGGGACCAAGCGGATCTCGGGGGGACCGTCGGCCTTCTTGAGCTTGTGCGGGGCGGCCTGCGCCGGTGTCCAGTCGGCGACTGCTGCCGCCATGACCAGCACGTCGGCATCGGGCCATCGTGCCAGCGTGGCTTCGGCCATCTCGGCCGCCGTGGTGACCTCGATGCGTCGGACGCCTGTTCGTGACGGCAGGGGTGACGTTGTCACCAGCGTGACGTCCGCGCCCAGTGCCTGTGCCGCCGACGCGAGCGCATGGCCCATGCGGCCACTGCTGCGGTTGCCGAGGAAACGCACGGCATCAAGGGGTTCGCGGGTGCCGCCTGCCGTGACAAGCACCTTGCGTCCTGCCAGTGGCCCTTGGCCGGATGCCAGCCATCCCCCGAGCTCGCGCAGCAGGTCTGCGGGCTCGGGCATGCGGCCCTGGCCTTCCTCACCGCACGCCGTCGGGCCCGTGGCCGGCGGCACCACGGTGACGCCCCGACTGCGCAGTATGGCGACGTTGGCTTGGGTTGCCGGGTGCTGCCACATCGCCGGGTTCATGGCCGGGACCACCACCACGGGGGCCGTCGTCGCAAGCAGCACCGTCGCCAGCAGGTCATCTGCCATTCCGGCAGCTTGCCGGGCCAGCAGGTCGGCACTGGCCGGGGCCACGACGACGAGGTCCGGCCACCGTGCCAGGTCGATGTGCAAGATGCCCATGCCGGGGTCAAGGCCCTCGACGAGCACGCTCCGACGCGTCAGAGCTTCGAAGGTCAACGGCGCCACGAAACGGGTGGCGGCCGGCGTCATCACGACCTGGACCTCGTGCCCGGCCTTGGCCAGCCGGCTGGCCAGATCGGTGGCCTTGGCCGCCGCGATGCCCCCGGAGATCCCAAGCAGGATCCGCGCCACGATGCGACCTAGCCGATCGTGACGTCGTCGTCCTGAAGCATCTCGCGAATGGCGAGGGGGATGGGCTTGGTCGCCTCGGTGGACTGCATCCGCTTCTGCTCGTCCTTGATGGTCTTGGCGCGCTTGGCCACCGTCAGGACGAGGTCGTACTTGTTGGGGTGCTTCTGCAGCAGGGGCGAGTAGTCGGTGGTTTGGGGCTCGTGGGCTTCCATGGGCTTGTTCTCCTTGGGGGGCTCAATGCCGACCGCTGCGCCGGGCGACCCGGCAGCGTTCGGCGGTGATGATGGCGTCCAGCGTCTCCGCGGCACGTTCCAGATCGTCGTTGACGACCTGGTAGTCGTACATGGGGAGGAAGTTGATCTCGTCCATCGCGACGGAAAGACGCTGGCGAATGGCCTCGATGGCCTCCGTCTGCCGCTTGAGCAGGCGGTGCTCGAGCGCTTCCATCGTGGGCGGCAGCAGGAACACGAAGACGGCGGCCGGCCAGCGCTCCTTGACCTGCATGGCACCCTTGACGTCAATCTCGAGAATCACGTCCTCGCCCTCGGCGAGGCGCTCCTCGACGAAGGCGCGAGGCGTGCCGTAGCAGAGGCCCGTCACGTAGGTGGCGTATTCCAGAAGGGCGCCATTCTCGACCATGCGGCCGAAGTCGTCCGTGGACCGGAAGAAGTAGTGGACGCCGTCGACCTCCCCCGGGCGCGGGCTGCGGGTCGTCACGCTCACCGAGGCGACCAGGCGCGGGTCGCGACCTGTCAACTTGCGAACCAACGTCCCCTTGCCCACCCCAGAGGGACCGGAGACCACGACGAGCATGCCCTCGCGCCGACGCGCGGTCGCCCGGGCGAGGGGCCCGGTGCCGCCGGCGGGGTTAGTCTGCACTGTGGCTACCACTGTCGGTGGCGTCCTTCTGGGAGAATCGATGGACGATGGTCTCCGGCTGGATCGCCGAGAGGATGACCCGTTCCGTATCGGTAACAAGGACCGCGCGTGTCCGGCGGCCGCAGGTGGCGTCGACCAGACGGGAAGCGTCCCTCGCCTCCTGGATGAACCGCCGGATGGGTGCGGATTCGGGACTCACGATGGCCACCACGCGATGGGCGGACACGAAGTTGCCGAAACCGATGTTGATCAGGCGGAGATCCAAGGGGCACGTCCCGGAAGAGGGTTGTCCAGCTTAGCAGGGGTGGCCTTTTTGGACAAGATGGGGATTGCCTTAAATCTCCATCATAGATAGCCCCTGTGTGGGAGAGAGGGGCATGGCACATGCAGGAGGCGTCTGCCATGTCCCTCGTTCCCCAAGCCAGCCCGACCGGCCTCCCGGTGCGCACGGCCAGTCCCACGCAGGCGCTGGATCCCGGTGTCGCCCAGGACTGGTCCACGGCCCGCAGCAATGCGGCCGTCTTCGACGAGGGGGCGGTCGCACGCCTGAAGGAAAGACTGGCTGCCGTCGGCCTGCTCGATGTCGTGCGGCAATCGGGGCTCTTCGACCGCATTCAGGCCAGCACCACAGCCGAGCAGGTCAAGGACCTGCTGGTGCCCCTGTTGGCCGGGCTCGGTTCGGGCAAGATTCTGACGCCCGAAGAGTTGATGGCGAACCGTACCCGGACCTCCGAGTTGACGCTCGAGCCCACGGGCAAGGCACAAGGTGGCTTCCGTACAGCCGTCGAGCCATCGACGCCAGCTTTCGATGATGCCCCCCTCGGCACGGTGTCGCTGCCCTCGTTCGATGCACCGGGCCTGCCTGTCACGCGCTCCGCTCCGCCGGTGGCGGGCAAGTCACCTCCGGCAGATCCGCAGTTGCCTGTCCGCGAACCGCCTCCCAGCTTCGTTCCCTTCGCCGGCGGCATCGGCGAGTGGGGCGGCCTGGTCTCCGCCCCGACCTCGAATCCGGTCCGCGATGACGGATTCGGCGTGCCCGTCAGTGGCGGCATCGAAGCTCCGGCCAGGTCCCCTGCTGGCAGCGGCGCCGTAACGGGCAAGTCTGCCGCCGACAAACCTGTGGCCGGAAAGCCCGCCGACAATTGGCAACCTGTCTCGTTGCAGCCGGCCGCCCTGCAACCCGCCTCGGACCTCGAGGGTCGACTGGCCCGTCTCTCCGCGATGCTGGATGCACCGGGCCAGGCCGCCCTGCAGCGGCTGCAGTCGGCCGGTCGCTTGGCGGATGTGGATGCTTCGGGCCGCACGGTGCTGGACAACCTCGAGGCCCTGGCCGCGGGGCCGCTGTCCGCGCAGGCTGCCAAGCTGGGCTACACGCCGGCCTCCGTTGTCCGCGAGGTCGTGATGGACATCGACGATCCCACTCAGATCCGGCAGGAGGGCACGTCGGACTGCGTCCTGACGAACCTGCGCGTCATCATGTCGCGGGACAATCCCGGCCAGTACGCAGCCTTCGCCCGGGATCTGTACCTGAAGGGAGAGTCATCGGTCGCCGAAGGAGCCACCGTCAAACTGCAGCAGGCCCTGGAGCCCTTCGATCTGGGCGGCAACTTCGGCAAGTCCTTTTACAAGGACGGCCAACTGATGGTAGGGATCGACGCCGGGGAGGGAGTTAAGGGGGTGTTCACCGTCGAGCAGGTTCTGGACAAGTTCCTGAACGATAAGCATCCCTCCGGTCAGCTGTGGTCGGACCGGCTGCTCAAGGCCAACCCGGGTTTCGACAATGCCTTCGTGCGCGGCCTGCTCGAGACGGCCAAGGGCATGTGGAACCGGGGCGAACGTGCTGCGGTCATCGAGTTCGCCAAGCCCTACCTGTCCTTGTTCATCGATCTCAAGGCGGGAAGCGACGGCGAGGCCGCTTCCTATCTCGTCGACAACATGGCAACGGCCCTCTCGGGTGGTGCTCAGGCGGTCGATGCCGTACCGGCCGGTTTGCCCTTGTCGAAGGTCGGTGCCTACTTCCCCGGTACGAAGGCTTTCGGGCCTGCGCCCTCGATGTCGGAAATTCTCAAGGTCGCCGCGATGAAGGGGGTCGAGGTGCCCGTGGCGGTCCGCGCGGACAACGGCAAGGTTCTGCACTTGGCAACCGTCGTCGGACGCACCCAGGAAGGCGACTACATGGTCTATGACCCCAAGGAGGGCCTGCAGGTCTTCGGCGAGGGTGAACTCATGAACCGCATCGTGGCTGTCTACCTCTCCGATCGCCTGACGCACAACCTGCCGCCGATAGCGTCGACGGACCAACTGCTTGTGGGTGGCGGCGTCTTCCGGCCGCAGCGGCGACGCGGCTGACGACCCTGATTCCCTGGCGGTGTAGCATGGGTCTTGTCCCGCGCATCCTCAGGAGGTCCAAGTGTCCCGTCCCGTCCGCGCTCCCGATCTGTCCCGCCTGAAGCGGGAAGGCCAAAGGGTGGTTGCTGTGACGGCCTATGACTACGCTTCCGGCGTCATGGTCGACAGGGCCGGTGTCGATGTCGTTTTGGTGGGCGACAGTCTGGCGACCGTCATCCTCGGGCACACGACGACGCTGCCGGCGACGATGGATGTGATGGTGCACCATACGCGTGCCGTGGCCCGTGGTGTCCAACGCGCCCTTGTGGTCGGCGACCTGCCCTTCCTCTCGTGCATCACGGTCGAGGATGCCGTCCGCAATGGCGGTCGCCTGATGCAGGAGGCCGGTGCGGGCGCCGTCAAGCTCGAAGGAGCCAGTGCGTTGACGCTCGCCGCCGTGCGTGCCCTCGTGGCGCAGGGTATCCCGGTCCTCGGTCACATCGGTTTCACGCCGCAGAGCGTTCATGTCTTCGGGGGGCACAAGGTGCAGGGCAAGGACGAGGAGGCGGCCAGGCGCATGCTGGAAGAAGCTCGTGCCCTGCAGCAGGCCGGCGTCTCTGCCGTCGTGCTGGAACTGGTCCCCGAGGCCCTTGCGGCCCACATTAGCCTCAATCTCGAGATACCTACGATCGGTATCGGTGCCGGGCCCGGCTGTGACGGCCAGATCCAGGTTTTCCATGACCTTGTCGGCCTGTTCACCGACCACGTGCCCCGGCACGCCGCGCGCTATGCCCGTGTGGGCGACGTCATCGGCGAAGCCGTCGGGCGTTACGCGGCCGATGTTCGCGCCGGGCGATTCCTCGCCCGCGAGGAGGTCCTTTCCTGATGGGCAAGGTCTTCGTCAAGAGCTTTGGCTGCCAGATGAACCTGTCGGATGCCGAGCGAGTCGTCGGCTTGCTGGGCGAGGACGGCTACGGCCCGACGCCCGAGGTCGCAGAGGCTGACTTGCTTCTGGTCAATACCTGCGCCATCCGCGAGCGGTCCGAGGACAAGCTGTTCTCCCTGCTCGGCGAATGGCGTCAACTCAAGCGCGAGAAGCCCGACATGGTGATCGCCGTGATGGGTTGCGTGGCCCAGGCGATGAAGGACGAGATCCGGCGGCGCAATCCTGCCGTCGATGTCGTCGTCGGCACGCATAACTTCCATGAGCTGCCCGAGTTGGTGGCCGAGGTGCGCCGGACGCGGCAACCCATCACCCGCATCGGCCGCCTCAGGGACGCCATCCCGGATGACATGCCCACGCGTCGCGAGGGCGGCCTGCATGCTTGGGTGCCCGTGATCTACGGCTGTTCGTACTTCTGCACCTACTGCATCGTCCCCTACACCCGCGGCCCGTATCAAAGCCGTGAACCTGACGCCATCGTCCGCGAGGTCGAGGGCTTGGTGGCCGAGGGCTATCGGGAGGTCACCCTGCTGGGACAGACGGTCGACCGCTACGGGCGTGAGTTGCCCGAGCCGACGTCCTTGTCCGCGCTGCTGCGGCGCCTGCATGCCATCGAGGGCCTCTGGCGCATCCGCTTTCTGACCAGCCACCCCCTAGACCTCGATGAGGATCTGGTCAGTACCGTCGCCGAGTTGCCCAAGGTCATGGAGTACTTCCATGTGCCGATCCAGGCCGGCTGCGACCGGGTGTTGGCCGAGATGAAGCGCGGCTACACGGTCGCCCAGTATCTCGAGATGGTTGCCATGATTCGCCGGATCGTGCCTGATGCCACCATCACGGGTGATCTGATCGTCGGCTTTCCCGGTGAGACCGACGAGGATTTCGAAGGCACCTTGGCCCTGCTCGACAAGGTCGATTTCGACCTTAACAACACGGCGGCCTACTCTCCGCGCCCCTGGACCCCGGCCGCGAAGCGCGAGGATCAGGTCGAGGACGTGATCAAGGCCGAACGCCTGCAACGCCTGAACGAAAAGGTCACCGAAGGGTCGCATCGCAATACCCGTCGCCAAGTCGGCTCGGTCCAGGAAGTACTGGTCGAAGGGCCGTCCAGTCGCAATGCTGCCATTCTGACGGGCCGAACCCGGGGCAACCGCGTGTGCTATTTCCCCGGCGGTCCCGAATGGGTCGGCCGGCTTGTGCAGGTGCGTATCACCGAGGCCCGCTCCTTCACCTTGCGGGGCGAGCTGCTCGTGCCTGCCCCCAGCCTCGCCTGAGTCCGGGCGCCCCGCTCAGCGAACGGGCAACCGGTCGAGTTCTTCGGCTTTGGCCCGGATGGTCGCGCGGGCCTGCGGCAGGTCGGCCTGACTCTTGACCGGGATGAATCGGCTTTCCCTGCGCACCTCGACCACACCAAGGTCCAGCAGGCAGGACAGGTCGCCGGCAAGCCGCTCGAACTGCAACACGGGGTGACCGTCGAGGTTCTTCTCAACGACGTACCAAGGCAGGTCGAGGTTCTGGTCGAGCGATGCTGCGTTGAACATGTAGGTCGCCGTATTGAAGTGCGGCAGGCTTTCCTGGTCGAGGCCCTCGGGCATGGCAAAGCCCTCGACCAGTTGGAGGCGGCCGTTGACCCGGGCCGGTGCGCCGCCCTTGTCCCCATCGGCCTTGCGGGCGACCTCGGCCGTCATGGCCTTGCCTGAACGCAGGTGCATGCCAATCAGCAGGGGGTCTGGTGTCGCGCCCAGATTGTCGACATTGGAGAAGATCAGCGTCTGGCCGCCGCCCTCGAGGAAGCTGCCGAGGAGGCCGGAGGAACGAAACAGAGGC
This sequence comes from Candidatus Tanganyikabacteria bacterium, assembly GCA_016867265.1. Taxonomy (GTDB): domain Bacteria; phylum Cyanobacteriota; class Sericytochromatia; order S15B-MN24; family VGJW01; genus VGJW01. The sequence goes on along the minus strand of VGJW01000014.1, from coordinate 74,202 downwards.
CCGAAGTCCCCGTGTCCGGGAGCGGCCTCGGCATCGTGTCCGGGCAGCCCTGCAAAGGGTGTCCCGTCCAGTTCCATCCTGGGCAGCCTGCCTTGGCGGAACAGATGGACCTGATCCGGTTCGAGCCCGAACCACGCGTTGGCCTCCAGGTGGCCAGCGATGGCCTCGTGGGTGTGGAAGCTGGTCATGATGTAGACTGGCGCGCCATCGCCCATCTGGTCATGCGCCCACAGCAGCTTCCAGCCGAGGAAGCTGATCCCCTCATGGATGGGGAAGAGGGCCTTGGGCTTGTCCCACTGAAATCGTGTCGCCATGCCCCCTGCGAGAATGACGAGGCCCACCTTGCCTTCATCCAATTCCTGGCGGCCCATGGACTCGAGCAGGCGCCAGGCATCCGTGCCTTCCGACGGTGGCGTCGCGAGGTCGGCCGAGAAAGGGGGCGTGACTTCACCGGAGAGCCTGTTGCCGGACGGCGTCAGGGTGCCGGCCAGAAAGCGGTCGCGCAGGTCGCTGAACACTGGTTCCATCAACTCATGATACGCCAAAAGAAGTTGAGGGCCGGCACACGGCCGGCCCTCAGTTGGCTGGGACCAGTCAGGTAGCGGGCACCTTGAGGCGACCGCGTTCCTCCTGAACGATGCGCAGGGCGCGGCCGGGGCTGCGGGGGAATTCCCGCCCACGGCTCACGATCTGCTTTTCGAACCGCTCCGCCTTGAACTCGCGGACGATATAGTCCGTCGCGTAGTCCACGTCGAAGTCCCGACACGAGAAGATGTCCAGGCTGATGTAGCCCTTCTCCGGGAACGTGTGGATGCTGATATGGCTTTCCGCAATCAGCACCACGCCGGAAACACCCCAGTCATCGGGCACTTCGCCCGAGTACTTGAAGACGTAAGGCGGCATGATGCGCGTCATGTCGATGGCCGCGGGGAGTTCCTCGAGGATGGAAGCCACGAGGCCCACGTCCTCGAGCTTGGAGCGATCGCAACCGTAGGCATCCAGCATGAGATGGGGACCGAACACCGAATCACCTCCTTCCAAAATCACGAGAGTCCGGGAGTAGCGATTATACGTAGTCTGGCCGGGTTTTCAAGAACTTTTCCGAAATCGTCCAGGCTGGCTCTGTTTGGCGCGCTGACTTGGTTTCAGTCTGTCCGGGCATCAAGGTTGCCTCCCGGGGTGATCTTCATTTTTCTCGACAATGGTCTGTTTTTTGGCGTTTTTCGAGGTTCTTTAATAAATCCAAAATGAAAACCAAACAGATGCTACGAATTGTGACGTGTCTCCCGCAGCAGGCGTCGGGTCTCCCTGAACCCATGGGGGGCCAGCAGTCCGGGAAGCAGGTGCTGTGCGGCATGCGGGTGTCGCGCGAACCAGTCGCGCAACCACGGCCACGCGGCATCCGGCCATCGATCCCCGCCCGTCAGCAGCCACTCCAGCGCGCGGTGCGCGGGCGTCATGCCCGTCATCAGCCGTACTTCCCATGTGGGTCGCCGCGCCAAAAACACGGCAGCCATCCGGCCACGTTGGGCCTCCGTCTCGATCCACCGCGGCAGGTCCTCCGGCCGATAGGCCGGATGGACGTGGAAGCCGATCGCCTCACGGGCGCGCTGCTGCTGCAGGCCGAGATCCCGCAGCCTCATGCCCAGTTCCAGATCCTCCCATCCATATTCGGTGAAGGCCGGGTCGAAGCCGCCCGCCTCGCGGAGGATATGCGTGGCCACGCCCACGTTCTTGGTGTCGAAGTACGCCCTGGAGGGGTCCCGGACCGGGACCCCCGGGTTGCGGGGTGCTACCGGGTAGGGGACGTCGACGCTGATGCCCTGGGAGAACGCAGTCTCGCCCGCGCGGCGCAGGATGTCGGCGTGGCCGCGCAGGAATCCCGGCGTCACGAGGACATCGCTGTCGACATAGACCAGCCAGGTGCCGGCGGCCTCGGTGATGCCGCGGTTGCGGGCCGCCGATCGCCCGGCATTGGGGGCCCAGGCATGCCGGACGCATGGGGCTCTCAACTGGGGCAGTTCCTCCGTGCCATCGGTCGAACCGTCATCGATGACGAGGATCTCATGGCTGGGCGCCCCTTCCTGATCGAGCAGGGCATCCAGGCACCGCGCCAACATGGCGGCCCTGTTGTAGGTGATGACGACGACGGAAAGTTCGGGTTCGGACATCGGTCCACGGTTTGACGCGAGCGTGTGGGCGTGGTATCGAACATGATGCGCAACGTCGATCCCATCGGGTCCCGTTCCTGAAGAGGGCGGGGTCCTTCATTATAAGGGGGCAGATGCGGCGCATCCCTGTTGGCATCGGGCGGCGTTAGTTCAGGTGGTAGAACGGCGGTCTCCAAAACCGCATGTCGTGGGTTCGAGTCCTACACGCCGCGCTTCCAACTGTTTCCCCTATGGGTGTTTCCTTTGTCTAATCCGTCTTCCGTTCCGCCGTCCGGTCGCCAAGAGGCCGGCGAGGCTTCGGCTGCGGAGCCAGTGGACAGGGCGCTTCAGCTCAAGGGATTTTCCCTGCCGACCTTCGGCCCCTCGATGGGCAAGGCCGGGACCTTCCTTTCCGAGGTCGGGGAAGAGTTCCAGAAGATCAGCTGGCCGACCCGGCGGCAGGTCCTGGTCGAGACATTGGTCGTCATCTTCGTCTGTGCGTTCCTGACCGGTCTGGTGATGGCCTACGACTGGCTCCTCACCCGGCTCGCGAACGCCGTCTTCTATGGCCAGTAGGCCTTCCCAGCACCAGAGGTCCGAGCATGCAGGCCGATCGCAAGTGGTTCGTCATCAACACCTACTCCGGTTATGAGGAGCGGGTTCGCGAGAACCTCATCCGCCGGGTGGAGTCGATGGGCATGGAAGATCGCATCTTCCACGTCGAGGTGCCCGAGGAGATGGTCGTCGATTACAAGGACGGCAAGCGCGTCGAGCGCCCCCGCAAGGTCTTCCCGGGCTACGTGCTGGTCGAGATGAGCGTGGCCGGGGGCAAGATCGACGACGAGGCATGGCACGTTGTCCGCAATACCCCGGGCGTCACCTCCTTCGTCGGGTCCTCTTCCGGTGCGGTCTCCAAGCCGACCCCGCTGTCCCCCAGCGAGGTCCGCAAGATCTTCCGTCGGTCCGCCCAAAAGGCGCGCGCCCAAGTCGACTTCGAGGCCGGCGATCACGTCAAGGTCATCGGTGGCCCCTTCGCTGACTTCGCGGGCGACATCGTCGAAGTGAGCCACGAGCGCGGCAAGGTCAAGGTGACCGTGCCCGTCTTCGGTCGTCTGACTCCGGTCGAACTCGAGTTCAGCCAGATTCAGAAGGTCGCCAAGTAAGTTTCCCAACCCCCCAAGGTCCAGAAGGCAAGGATTAAGCAATGGCCAAGAAAGTAACCGCCAAGGTCAAGCTGGCGCTCCCCGCCGGCAAGGCCAATCCCGCTCCTCCGGTCGGTCCCGCGCTGGGTCAGCACGGCATCAACATCATGGAGTTCTGCAAGGCTTACAACGCCCAGACGGCGGACAAGGCCGGGATGGTCATCCCCGTCGAGATCACCGTGTATGCGGATCGCAGCTTCAGCTTCATCCTGAAGACCCCTCCGACGGGTGTGCTCCTGATCAAGGAAGCCGGCCTCGACAAGGGTTCGGGCAAGCCCAACACCCAGAAGGTCGGTCAGGTCACCAAGGCTCAGGTCCGCAAGATCGCCGAGATCAAGATGCCTGACCTCAACTGCACGTCGATCGAGTCCGCGATGCGGCAGGTCGAGGGCTCGGCCCGCGCGGCCGGCATCGTCGTCGTCGACTGACAACGGTCGGCACGGTCCCGCCGTTCGTGTCGGCGGGACAGGCGACCGATAGCCGCAAGGCCGGTCGCCGTGGGAGGTCTCCCCATCCTGAGAGACCGTTCGTACCACCTACCGAAAGGAATTCTCCATCATGGCCAAGCTCACCAAGCGTCAGAAGAAGACTGCCGAGGCTATCCCCGCCGGCAAGACCTTTGCTCCCGTCGAGGCCCTGGGTCTCTGCAAAGAGCACGCGACGGCTAAGTTCGACGAGACCGTCGAAGTCCACTTCCGCCTCGGCATCAACGTCAAGCACGCCGATCAGCAGGTTCGTACCTCGGTCATCCTCCCCGCGGGCACGGGCAAGAACGTCCGCGTCGCCGTCATCGGCAAGGGTGATCGTCTGAAGGAAGCCGAGGCCGCCGGTGCGGATGTCGTCGGTTCCGAGGAACTGATTCCTCGCATCCAGGAAGGCTGGATGGAGTTCGACGTCCTGATCGCGACGCCAGACATCATGGGTGCCCTCGGTCGCGTCGGTAAGGTCCTTGGCCCGCGCGGCCTGATGCCCAGCCCCAAGGCCGGCACCGTGACCTTCGAGCTCGGCAAAGCCGTCAAGGAGTTCAAGGCCGGCAAGGTAGAGTTTCGCGCGGACAAGCAGGGTATCGTCCACGTCCCGATGGGCAAGGCCAGCTTCACGGACGAGCAGCTCCAGCAGAACTTCAACGCCATCCTGGACGCCATCAACAAGGCCAAGCCCGCCGCCGCCAAGGGCACGTACATCAAGAGCGCCTACGTCGCCAGCACGATGGGGTCGGGCATCCGCCTCGACACCACCAAGTTGGCCGCGGCCGCTTCCGCCAACTGAGGCGGGTACCGCGCTTCGCTCCCGCCCTCCGGCATCCCGGGGGGCGGGAGACTTGCTTGGGGCCTTGCCGGCGTGTCATACTTGCTTTGGTAGCTTTGCTGCCATCTGTCTTTTGACCATCGACCACCGAAGACAGCGGGAGGCCTCGGCCTCAATTGGTGCTCCGGCACCGTCCCGCCGAGGTTGGGGCCGTTCCACGCCTTTCGCGCCTGCCTGCAGGCCCGGGAGGTCCGCGCCCAACCGGGTCGTGGACCATTCCCGGCGGCCCAGGCCGCGAAAGGAGGTGAACACAAATGCCGACCAAGCAAAAAAAGGAAGCTTCGCTCGAAGCGCTCAAGGGTGCTTTCTCCAAGGCAACCGTCGCGCTCGTGGCCGATTACCGCGGGCTCACGGTCGCCGAGATCACCGATCTGCGTCGTCGCATCCAGAACGTGGGTGGTGACTTCACCGTCGCCAAGAACACGCTGGTGCGGCTGGCCACCCAGGACGATTCCTGGAAGGCCATTGCCCCGCATCTCGCCGGGCCTACGGCGCTGGCCATCGGATTCGACGATCCGGTCATCATCGCCAAGACGCTGACCGACTTCGCCAAGGAGAAGCGCAAGGTCCAGATCGAGATTCGCGGTGGCGTGCTCCAGGGTAATTCCCTCGACGCCAAGGCGGTCAAGGCCCTTGCTGACCTGCCCAGCCGCGAGCAACTGCTCGCCAAGCTCATGGGCTCGGTCAATTCCCCGGCGACCGGTGTGGTCATGGCCACTGCCGGCGTCGCACGCAAGCTGGTGTACGCGCTCGAAGCGCGTCGCAAGCAGCTCGCTGTCTAGGTCCGGGTGCTGCCGTGGCCAATGGGCTGCGGCGGACCCGACGTCATTCCCCAACCCTGTTTCGTGATGGAGAGAGTTTCCATGCCTACGCTTACCAAGGAAGAGATCGTCGACGCGATCGGCGCCATGCCCCTGCTCGAGGTTGCTGACCTCGTCAAGATGATGGAAGAGAAGTTCGGCGTCAGCGCGGCTGCCCCCGTGGCCGTGGCCGCGGTCGGTGGCGGTCCCGCCCCCGCCGCCGAAGAGGAGAAGACCGAGTTCGACGTCATCCTCACCAACGCCGGCGACAAGAAGATCCAGGTGCTCAAGGTCGTGCGCGAGCTGACCGGCCTGGGTCTGAAGGAAGCCAAGGAGCTGGTCGATTCCGCACCGAAGCCCGTCAAGGAGAAGTGCAAGAAGGAAGAGGCCGAAGAGCTCAAGGCCAAGCTTACGGCCGAAGGCGCCACCGTCGAGATCAAGTAGTCCCGACGATCATTCCTACCGGGCCTCCGGCGCTTGCGCCGGGGGCCCGGCTGCTTGGGTTTCTGCAACGCGGCCGAGCAAGACCCAGGCCCAGAGCTTGAGCGCGCAGGGCAACCCGGCGTAGACGATGCCCAGGGTGACGAGGGCGACGGTCGCATTGGTCTTGCCGGTCTGGAAGCCGACGAATTCGAGCAGGGGCAAGCTGATGGCGCTGGCAATCGCAAGGTTGATCTTCCCGGCCGTGCCCATCAACCCGAAGGCCCGGCCCGCAAGGTGGGTGCGACCGCCCTTCGCAAGGTTGTTCGCCACCATGGCGGGCGGCAGGGCGACTTCCGCACCCAAGGCGAGACCGGCGGCCACGCACACGGCACCATAGGCCCACGTGGCTCCTTCGCCCAGGAAGGTCGCCCAGACAAAGGCTCCGGTGGCGAGCATGATGGCTTCCTGCCACGCACGCCGATGGCCGACGGAACTTGCCCGCTGCGTCCACCAGGGCATGCCCGCTGCGCCCGCGAGCATGTAAACGATCAGGAAGATGGGCAGCATCGTGCCGGCACCAAGGCGATCCTTGACATAGAAGACGACGGTCGAGGCCGGCAGGGCACTTGCCGTGCCATTGACCAGAAACACGGCCAGGAGCCGCCGGAAGACCGGATCAGCCAGGGGAGCCAAGGTGGACCTCCAGCCCGTTTCCTCGGGCATCGGTGGCTCGCCGTTCGGCTCTGGGGCCCCGGTTTGTGTCTTGGGTGTCATCAAGGCCGGCAAGGCCAGCACGGGCACGGCCACCAGCAGGCCGATGGCCATCGGGGCGAGGCCCCGTTCGGGATGTTCCGAACCGCCAAGGATATGGGGCAGGACAGTGGCGGCCAACGTACCCAGCAGCCCGAAGGCCTCGCGCACCGTCCAGATGCGCGTGCCTTCCTCCTCCCCGGCTCCCCAATGCATGGCGAGGGCCGTGTGGGCAATCGACGCAGCGCTGAAGGACACGGTGAAGGCCGCGAGGCTTCCGGCCAGCCAAGGTAGCGGGGATACCCCAGTCGGCGGGCGGAACAGTGCAGCCACGGACAGCGCGAGGCAGGGTGCCGCAAGGGCCAGGACGCCCCTGGGGCCGATGCGCCACTGGTCGCAGCCGCGCCCGATCCAGGGATCCAGGACGGCATCGGCCAACCGGGCACCCAGCAGCACGATGCCCATCAGGCCCAACCCCACCCCCAGGCCGCCATACAGCGTCGGCAACCACAGGAAGACCGGCAGGCTGCAGAGGGCGAGGACCGAGGCGAAGGGAGGATAGGCGATGATGCTGAGCTGCCGGGGCATCTTCCCTCCGCAGGGTGTGATCGGTCGCCTTGCGGTGACGCGCGCCGTTGGCCAACATGGGACCATGCCTTGGGTTCGCGGACCAGCAGGGGCGGAAGGCCACCGGGGCCCTGCGCCAGTCGTCCTGCTGGGGATCGTGGCCCTGGCCGTCGTTTTTGTGACCGGGCCGGCCCTCGCGATGCCACGGGGTGCCGTACTCGGCCCGGACCGGCTGGCGCGTCAGGGAGGCTGGGCCTGGTTGCCCCGGGCGCCGCGCGTCGGTCCCCCGCGCACCCTTGAGGAGGAGCGCGCCCTTGTCTGGCACGCGCGCGGGGCGATGCATGCCGGCCAATGGGAAGAGGCCACGCTCGCCTACGCCGCCGTGCCGCTCCACAGTCCCTACCATCCCGAAGCCCTCGAGGCGCTCGCCTGGCTGCACGTCCGGACGGGGCGACCAGCCCGGGCAAGGGCTGATCTCGAGGCCTTGCTACCCACTGTCGATGGCGCGCGTGCGGAGGCCGTCCGTGCCGAGTTGGCCCGCCTTTGCCTTGCCGCAGGTGACCCCGATGCCACCTTGAAGGTCCTGCGCCCGACGCTCGAGGCGCCGCGCGGTTCCGGTGCGACCGAGGGGCATGCCGCCGCACTCGTGGAGGCCATGTGGCTTTCGGGCCTCGCGGCCAAGGCGACGGGCCATGCGGCCTTCGCGCTGGGGCGCTTCCAGGATGTCGCGCGGCTGGCCCCGGCGTCGCAGCGGGCCGGACTGGCGCAACTCGAGGTCGTGAACCACCACCTTCGGATGGGGCGTCCGGGGCAGGCGGCCGATGCGTTGGCTCGGTATGTCTCCGGCGGTTATCCCGAGATTGCGGGTGTCAACCTGTCGGCCACGCTGGCCTTCCTGCGGGGTGAGGCGGCTGCCCGCGAAGAAGACTGGGACCGTGCGTCGGCTGCGTGGGAGCAGGCCGCCAGTGATCGGCCCCTGCGCGACCATGCCCTCGTCGGCCGTGCGTGGGCCCTGTGGCGGCTGCGGCGGACGGACGAGGCCCTCCGGGTCATCGAGGTCTATCGCCGCGAACGCTGGGCCGGTCTGCTCCAGGCACCGGCACGCTACCTCGAGGGACGCCTCCTTCAGGATGCGGGTCGCTTGGCCGAGGCCGACGCGCGTTACCAGGAGGTCGAGCCCATCGGGGTCGCGGCTTGGTCGGAACAAGCCCTCTTCCAGCGTGCCGGGCTTGCCTTGCGCGGGGGGCAGACGGGCGAGGCCCTGGCGCTTGCGGCCACCATCGTTCGCGACCATCCCGGCGGCAGGATGGCCTCCGCGGCTCTGTGGTTGCTGGCAGAAGCCCAACTCAGCCAAGGCCGCACCGCCGAGGCCATCGTCAACTACCAGCGTCTGGCAAGCCGTCCTGATGCGCTGATGTTGCTCGGGGGGAAGGGCGCTGCCGTAGTCTTCAAGCTGGGGTTGGCCTACCTGCGGGCAGGTGATGATGCCGCTGCCGAGGCAGCCTTCGCCAAGGTCGGGGAACCGGCCTTGCGGGCCGAGGCCTTGTTCTGGCAAGCCGAGGCCGCTTCGCGTCGGGAGCGCCATGGCGAAGCGGCCCGCCTCTACCTCGAGTTGTTGCGCGACCATCTCGAATCTCCCCGTGTCCCCGACGCCTGGTATGGCTTGGCTTGGGCACGGCTCGACCTGGATGAGGCCGGCCTGGCCGCCGCAGCCTTCGAGGAGGCCTCCCGTCGCCTGGCCGATGGGCGTCGACGCCGCGACGCGCGCTACCATCTGGGCCTGCTTCTGCTCGATGCCGGCCGGCCCAAGGCGGCGCGTGTCCTGCTCGCCGAGATTGCAGCCGGGGCCGATCCCTCGCGTGGTGCCGAGGCGGCCTGGTGGCTGGCCGAAGCCATGGCCGACGAGGGAGACTGGGTTGCCGCTGCTGCCCAGTATGGTGCCTGCGTGGCCCTTGGTGGCGAACGCGGCAGGCAGGCGAGGCGCCAGCAGGCCGAGATGCTGCAGAAGGCGGAGCGCTGGGCTGAGGCTGGGACGGTATTGGATGCTCTTCTCGAGAATCCCGACGCGGACGTGGCCGCAGGTCGCAAGGAGCGCCTGGCTGCGGCCGTTGCCTGGAGTCGCGCCGGCGTGCCCGATCGGGCAACTGCCCACTATGCCCGTCTGGCTTCGGAAGCCCGTGGCTTCCCCGGGGAACAGGACCAGTTGTGGAAGCCGCTCATCGAGGCCCAGATCGCGACCGGGGCGTGGGCAGGGGCCGGCTCCCTGCTGACGGGTGTGGCGTCGGCCAGTCCGTGGGCCGACGGCCTGCTGCGCCAGGTGGCGCGCGGCCATGCTGCTTCGGGGCAGTGGCGCGCTGCCGCCGCGACATGGGCCAGCTTGCCTGTGCAGGATGCTGCCAGCCGTATGGCCCGTGTGGAAGCCCTCGAGCAATCCGGCGATCGGATGGGGGCTGCCGAGTGTCTCGAGGAGATCCTCCTGCAGCAGGTCGACGCGCGGGATCCGTTCTGGGAGCGCCTGTGTCGCAACTATGCCACGTTGGACTTGCCCGAGCGCGAGCGGACCACGCTCGACCGATGGATGGCCGAGGCCTCCGCCGACATGGCGGTGCGGGCCACCTCGTGGATGGCCTACGGCGAACGTATGGTGCGCAGGCAGGACCTGGACGAGGCTGCCTTTGCGCTCCGTGCGGCCGTGCGCGGCCTGCCTGGAGGCGATGCCCACTGGAAGGCCCGCTACTGGCTGGCCTCGACGTTGGTGACGCAAGGCAGATTCGAGGACGCCGAGGTCATCCTCAAGCCGCTGGCGGACGGGGCGTGGCCTCGGGACGTGTCGTCGGGCCTCTCGGCGTGGCGGGCGCAGGCCCGGTTGCTGCGGGGCCAGGTCCTCGAGATCCGAAAGGAGTGGGACGGTGCCGAGCGCTTGTACACCACGCTCGTAGGCGAGAAGCTTGCCCCCGCCGCCCAGCGCCGCGAGGCAGAGGCCCGCTTGGCCTTCATCCGGCAGTTTGTCCGGCGTCCGGCCAAGGGGAAACGCTGATGCGCCATTTTCTCCTGCTGGCTGCCGTGACAGCGGCCGTGCCCATCCTTGGGCCTTGCCCGGCCATGGCCCTCGAGTCCGAGGCTCTGGTGCCCGTCGTCCTCGAGGCCAGCGCCTCCGCAGCACAGGCAGGCCGTGAAGCCGAACGGTTGCCCATGGAGTTGCCACCCATCACGGTGACGGGTCGCCGCCTGCGGCTGCCCCAGGCGCGGGGTCGCAAGGTTCGCCTCGACGATCCCGATCTCGCGGGCATGATCGAACCTCCTCTACCCGTACGGCCCATGTCCGGCTCCCTCTCCTCGCTCGTGCTTCCCGTGCCCTTGGAGCGCCCGGGCGATGAGGGGGCGACGCTTGATGCCAATCCGGTACCGGCCATCGCGCAACTCGAGTTGGCCCTGGGAGATGCGTTGCTGGGTGGCCCGTCGACGTGGCGGGGCAGGCTCGGGGGGGCTGCGGCGTGGACCCTGGGTGGCTTTACCCTGCTGTCCGATGCACGCGCCGAATGGCACGCCCTCGACGGCTGGTCGACGCTGGCCTTCGATCAGCACATCGCCCACGAGCGCGGTGGCTGGGCCCAGATGGGGCTCGAGGGCGTGCATCGGCGAACGGGTCGCTACGACCTGACCCGGCAAGTCCTCGAGGTCTCGGCTGGATGGGACGAGGCCCTTCCCGACGCGGTCTTGACGTTCTCGCGGGCTGAGCTGGCCAATCAAATCACGGTGGGGCCCTGGCGCACGACGATGGGGACGACGCAGACCCGTTGGCAACTCGAAGGGACGCGTACCGTCACGCCGGGCGCGTTGGGGCTGCCGTTGCGGCTGGATTGGACCGTCGGTCAAGTCGGGCACTCGCGCGAGGAGGACTCCGCAAACGACGGCATGGTGCTTCGGACGATGGTGGCGGCTGAGCCTTGGACGCTGCCTGTCGCTGATCTCGACCTCGAAGCCGGACTCGGTGCCACCCAATTGGGTGCGTCAAGCTATCTCGATCCGGCCTTGAGGCTGAAATGGGCGCCACGCCTGCCCGGTCGCACCGCCGAGCCGGAGGCCTGGCAGCGCCCGCTTCAGCTGTGGTCTGGCCTGTCGACGCATGCCGACTGGCCGACCCTTGCGACGTTGCTTCGGCGACGAGACCCCGTGGTGGCCCGGATGAGCTTGCGCCCCGTGCGTGTCGAGCCGCGATGGGAAAGCGGTCTGTCGTGGCGCCTTGCACCCGACTTGTTCCTGAGCAGCGAGGCCTCGTTGGCCCGCGTCCTGGATCCCGTCGTCTGGCGTGAGGCGGGCGGCGGCCTCTGGTCGATCCAGCAGGATCCCCGCTGGCAGCCCCGGACCGAGGCGCGGCTTGCGCTGCAATGGCAGCCGTGGGAAGGCTTTGCCCAACAGGTGGAGTGGGCCTTCGAGGACTTGCCTGTCGCCGGGGTACGCCATCAGGAACTGCGTCTTGCCCACGATGCTCGCTGGGCCGGCGACTGGGCCGTCGGACTCGACGTGCTTCTGGAGGCCGATCAATTGTCAGGGGCATGGCTAGAGTCGGGCAAGGCCGCAGAGGGTTCCGCGGTCCGCATCGAGGGTACGGTCGGCGTTCCATTGGGCGCGTCCTGGGAAGTCTTTGGCCGGGCGACCTCGTGGCCGATCATCGCGTTGCGCGAGCCGGCTCCCGGCTACTACATGCGTCCGGCGCTGCTCGTGCTGGGCGCCTCACGGGGCTTTTGACGATGGCTGCCTTGTCCCGTCGCCGCAAGGCCCGGCCGGACCCGGAAGCCTGGGGCCTGTCGCTGCTGGTCCATGCCCTGTTCCTGATCTGGCTGTTTTTCTGGCCGCGGCCCGAATTGCCGCTGGTCCTCCCGACACCCGAGCCCCTCGTGGTGTCCCTGGTCGACCTCGGAGGCCTGGCTGGCGACACCACACGTCCTCTGGCAGGTCTTCCGGCACCCGGTCCGGTTCAGGCGCGTCCTGCGGCCGAGCGCCCGGCGCCTGCCGAGGCTCCGGCGCCCCGTCCCGAAGCCGCGGTGCGTCGCCCCGTCGCGTCGCGTCCGGCAGTCCGCCCGGCGCGCGCGCAGGCGGACCCTGATGCACGGCAGGTCGAACCCGAGCCGCAGGTGGACGCGCTGGCGCTGGAACGTGAGCGGCAGCGGCGGCGCCTCGCGGAGTCCGCGTTGCCGGGGTCGGGTGAGGGGCCATCCCAGCCGGACGGCCAGCCGGGAGGTGCGTCGGGCGGGGCACCGGGCGGCGCCGTGTCGACAGGCTCGGGGGCACGGGGTGACCTTGCCGGTCGACGGATTCTGGAACGGCCCGAGCCGGATTACCCCCAAGAGGCGCGTGCGCGCCTTGCCGAGGGCAGCGTCCGTGCCGTCATCCGGGTCGCTGCATCCGGGGAGGTCACCGCAGCACGCATCCAGCGTTCGTCGGGCGACGGGACGCTCGATGCCGCAGCCTTGGCCGCATTCCAGCGCTGGCGATTCAGTCCTCTGGCCGGGGATGCCCCGGACCAGGAAGGCTATGTCTCTGTCAGGTTCCAACTGCGATGACCGGGGATTCTCCCTCGGTGCGGGCGTGAATCCACGCGCTTTCCCAGTCCGTGCGGGCCGTCGGCGCCCATGGCAACCCGAAGGCCGTGGCCATGGCCCGGGCGATGCGATCACGGCATGCCTCCGGATCCCCGGGCGGACCTGCGGGCCAGAGGACCTCGGGTTCGGGCGTTCCCGGCCCCAGGACCCGGGCGAGCGAACATGCCGCGGGCCAGAGCTTGATGCTGCCGTGCTGAAGCAGCACCGTGCCCCTGCGGACTTGCGCCGATCCGCCGATCTTGCGCCCGTCGACCGCGAGATCCGCCCTGCCGGGCCGCGCAAAGCAACTGGCACGCGCTGTCGATTCCGTCGCCTCGCTGCGGATCAGCGCGGCGGGGAAGCCCACGGCGATCAGGGCCCGGGCCAAGCGCTCATTCAGGCGGCGGTAATCCCCGAGCACGCCCTCTCCTGCCGTCGCCGTGACGACGGCATAGGTGACCTCCGAGGCGTGCAGGACGGCTTGGCCTCCGGTGGGCCTGCGGACGATCCCGATGCCGAGGCGCGCGGACCGTTCCTCGAGGCCGATCGGGGCCACCTGATTCCGGCCCAGGCTCAGGCAAGCCGGATCCCAGCCATACAGCCGCAGCGTCGGGCCCGTGATGCCCGCGGCGAGGGCCTCGAGCATGGCCTCGTCCGCCAGCATGTTCCACCGCCCCGGAGCAGGCGGGTCGGCGATCAGTCGCCATGGGTGCATCGTCACGATAGGATCATGTCATGCGGTTGAGCGTGGCCCAAGCTGCCCGGGAACTGGGTGTTTCCGTGGCGGAGGTCCGGGCTTGGGAGCGCGTCCTGAACCTGCGCTTCGCCAAGGACCGGCAGGGGCGGCGCGTCGTCGGTCCCCGCGACCTCGAGAACCTGCGCGTGGTCGCCGGGTATGTCGCCGAGGGTCGAACCTTGGACGAGGTCCGCGTACTCCTCGCCCCCTCGTCCCCTCAGGTCGAGACGCGGCCCGATCTCGAGGAGGTGCTGGCGCGCATTGTGCAGCGCCAGGATGCGATGGAACAGCTCCTCGCCGGACAGCACGCCGCCTTGCAGGACTTGCAGGGTCGCTACCACCAGATCGCGGCCGCGCACGAGGCTGTCCGGGGTCTGCTCGAGGCGCCGGGCATGGACCCCGGTCGCCTTCAGGCCCTCTCGGACCAGGTGTCGGAGATGGCTGCGGCCGGCGTCAGCCGCATGGCCCAACTGGAGGCGCAGTTGGCCGAGGTCCGCCAGACGTTGGGGCAAGTTCCCGAGGGTGATGGTCCTGAGGCCTATGCGTCCTTGCGGCAGCGTCTTGAGGAACTCGAACTTGCGCGCCGCGCCGAGGCCGAGCTGCACGAGCAGGAGGATGCCGTCCGGGGCGAGGCGTTCAGGAAACAGCTTGCGGAGCTGGAGCAGGAACTCGCTCAGAAGGCGCGCCGTGCGATGGATGATTCGATGCGCAGCCTCCAGCGGCGCATGCTGGACCTGGAGGCCGCCCTTGCGAGTCGGACGGAAGACGTTCCCGGTGGCAGCGTCGAGGTCGGGCTGGTCGAGGGCGTTGTCCAAGCCCTTCAGGCCGCCGACGCGCGTCGCCGACCGTGGTGGCGTTTCTGGGCGTGACGCTTGGCGTCAGGCGCGCCAGCGCAGCACGGGCTTGCGGGCAGCCAGTACCTCGTCGACGCGCTTGATGGGCGTGGTGTGGGGCGCCTGCTGCACGACCGCGGGTGTCTCTTCGACCTCGCGGGCGATGTTGTGCATGGCCGAGACGAAGCGGTCCAGCGTTTCCTTGCTCTCGGTCTCGGTCGGCTCGATCATCATGGCTTCCGGCACGATCAGCGGGAAGTAGATCGTGGGCGGATGGATGCCGTAGTCGATCAGTCGCTTGCCCAGCAGCAGCGTGTTGCAACCCTTGGCCTTCTGGCGACTGCCCGACATGACGAACTCGTGCATGCACGGCTGGGCATGGGGCATCTCGAAGGGCTCCTTGAGCTGGGCCTTGAGGTAGTTGGCATTGAGGACGGCATCCCGGCTGACCTGCGCGAGGCCATCCGCCCCGTGCGCCAGGATGTAGGCATAAGCCCGCACGTGCATGCCGAAGTTGCCGAGGAAGGCCTTGACCCGACCGATTGTCAGAGGCCGATTCGCGTCGAGGCGGTAATTGCCCGAGGCATCCCGTGCCACGATGGGCACGGGCAGGAAAGGCTCTAGGGCCTTTCCGACGACGACGGGCCCCGAGCCCGGGCCACCGCCACCGTGAGGGGTGGAGAACGTCTTGTGCAGGTTGAGATGGACGACGTCGAAGCCCATGTCGCCGGGCCGAACGGTGCCGAGGATGGCGTTGAAGTTGGCGCCGTCGTAGTAAAGCAGGCCACCGGCCGCATGCACGGCCTCCTGGATTTCGAGGATGTCCTCCTCGAAGAGACCAAGGGTATTGGGGTTGGTCAGCATCAAGGCGGCAACCCGGTCGTCGAGCTTGGCCTTGAGGTCGGCGAGGTCGACGAGTCCTCGGCTGTCCGAGGCTACCGTCACGACTTCGAACCCAGCCACGGCTGCCGTCGCCGGATTGGTGCCGTGTGCGGAGTCCGGGACGAGGACCCGGGTCCGTTTGGCGTCATCACGATGCTGGTGGTAGGCCTTGATCATCAAGATGCCCGTCAACTCTCCATGGGCGCCTGCGGCCGGTTGCAGGGAACACCGCTCGAGGCCCGTGATGGCGCAGAGCCACTGTTGCAGGTCGTACATGATCTCGAGCGCGCCCTGCAACTGGGACTCGGGCTGGTAGGGATGGATGTTGGCCAGTCCGTCGAGGCGGGCGACCCACTCGTTGACCTTGGGGTTGTACTTCATCGTGCAGGAGCCGAGGGGGTAGAAGCCCTTGTCGATGGCGTGGTTGAGCTGCGACAGGCGCAGATAGTGCCGGACGACCTCCAACTCGGACTGCTGGGGCAGCGCCGGGGCCTCACGACGCAGCATTGCGGCGGGCAGTACCTCCGACAGGGAGGGGGCCGGCACGGCCGCTTCGGGGATCGCGACGCCCCGGCGGCCGGGTGCGCCCTGCCCCAGGATGACGGGCTCGAGCAACTCAGGCATGGACGGCCTCCTGGGGGCGCTGTCCCCCCTGGGTAGTGACGACGGCGGCCAAGCCCGAAACGAGGCCCTCGAGGTCTTCGGGGCCATTCATCTCCGTGACGGCGATGAGCAGGTCGTGGGTGCGTTCGGGCCACCAGGTGTCCAGGGGCAGGCCGGCCAACACCCCCATGGGCAGCAGGGCATCACGCACGACGGCCGCCGGGACAGGCAGGTTGAGCACGAACTCGTTCAGGAAGGCACTGTCCGGGTTTGCGAGGCGGCAGCCGGGGAGCGCGACAAGGCGTTCCGCAAGGTGGTGTGCCCGGAGTGCCGACGTCGTGGCCACTTCGCGCAGGCCCTCGGGACCGAGGAGGGCGAGGTGGATGGTCGCGAAGAGGGCATTCAAGGCCTGGTTCGTGCAGATGTTGCTCGCGGCCTTTTCCCGCCGGATGTGCTGCTCGCGCGTTTGCAGCGTCAAGGTGAAGCACGGCCGGCCCTCGGCGTCGACGGACATGCCGCAGATGCGACCCGGCAGTTGCCGGATGTGCGCCTCCCTGCAGGCCATGAAGCCGACATGGGGCCCACCGAGCGACATCGCGTTGCCCAGGCTCTGGGCCTCGCCCACCACGAGGTCCGCACCCCAGCGGCCCGGCGCTTCGAGGACACCCAGCGCCACGGGGTCCGCGACGACGACCAGCAGGGCACCTGCGGCGTGGACCGCATCGGCCAGGCCTGACAGGTCGGCCACCGTCCCCAGTACCCCGGGCACCTGCACGATGAGGGCGGCCGTATCCGGCGTCAGGGCAGCCGTCGCGGCCGCGACATCCGTCAGGTCCGACCGGGCGGGCAGGCTGTCGATTCGCAGGCCGGGCCCCCGGCCGTAGGTCCGGGTGACGGCCTCGTACTCGGGGTGGACGGTTCCGCAGACCAGCACGCGCGGGCGTCCGGTGACGCGCACGGCCATCAGGGCGGCCTCGGCCACGGCGGTGCTGCCGTCGTACATCGAGGCGTTGGCAACATCCATCCCGGTCAGTTCGCAGATCATCGACTGGAACTCGAAGATAGCCTGGAGCGTGCCTTGGCTGACTTCGGGCTGGTAGGGCGTGTAGGCGGTGTAGAATTCGGACCGGGACGCCACCTGGTCGACGGCGGCGGGACGGTAGCGGTGACCGACGCCTGCCCCGAGGAAGCTGGCCTGCTGGCTCGTCGAGACGTTGCGTGCGGCGAGGCGCGCGAGGCGCTGCTGGATCTCGGCTTCGGCGTGCGGGCGTGGCAGGTCGAGCCGGACCTCCCGCAGGGCTTTGGGGATATGGTCAAGCAAGGCATCCATCGAGGAGACCCCGATGGTGTCGAGCATGGCCGCCCGGTCGGCCGGCGTATGCGGGAGGTACGCGTAGGTCATCAGTGGCTCGCGATCTCGGTCTGGTAGGCGTCTTCGGTCAGCAGGGCATCGTAGGCGGACGGGTCGGCAGACTCGATGACGACCATCCAGCCCCGATCCATCGGGTCGGTGTTGAGCAGTCCGGGGTCCTGGACGACGGGATCGTTGACCTCGACGACCGTGCCTGCCACCGGCATGTACAAGCTTGACACCGCCTTCACGGACTCGACCACTCCGAACTCCTCGCCGGCGGCGTAGGCGCGACCGACCTTGGGCAGTTCGACGTAGACGACATCGCCCAACTGCTCGGAGGCAAAGGGCGTGATGCCCACGCGGAAGCGATCGCCCTCCTTGCGGGCGTATTCGTGCGAGGTGGCGAAACGGATCATGGAGTCCTCCGGGTGGGCTGGATTGCCGGGCGGCGATAGAAGGGCAAGGCAACGACACGGGCGGGCACCAGGCGCTCGCGCACCCGGATCGAGACGGTCTGTTCGGGCACGAATCCTGCAGGCAGGTAGGCCGTGGCGACAGGGTGGCCGAGGGTCGGTGAGAAGGTGCCTGAGGCGACCTTGCCCACGACTTCACCGTCCGGGCTCACGACCTCGTAGCCCTCACGGGCGGGGGCCCGATCCTCAAGGACAAGGCCCCGCAGCCTGCGGGCAGGTCCCTCGGCCTTCTGCCGGACATGGACATCGCGGCCCAGGTAGGGGCCCGGGTTGCGCACGGCCCAGCCGAATCCGGCCTCGATGGGCGTCGTGTCGTCATCCCATTCGTGGCCGTAGAGGGGCAGGCCCGCTTCGAGGCGCAACGTGTCCCGGGCACCCAGGCCGCAAGGGCTGGCGCCCTCGGCGACGAGCAGGTCCCATACACGGGCGGCCTGGTCGGCGGGTACCAGCACCTCGAAGCCGTCCTCGCCGGTGTAGCCTGTCCGGCCGGCAGGGCAGTCGATACCAGCCAGGCGGAAGGTCGTGATGCCGAAGGAGCCTGTCGCCGAGACATCACCGCCCGACAGGCGTTCGAGGGACGCTGCGGCCGAGGGACCCTGGACGGCGATCAGGGCCCAGTCCTCGGATACATCTTCGAGGGTGACCTGGCCATGAGCCTCGGGAAGGTGGCGTTGGAGCCACGCCCAGTCCTTGTCCCGATTGGCTGCATTCACGACGAGCAGCAGGTGGTCCGCAAATCGGTAGACGATGAGGTCGTCGACGACGCCTCCCGTCGGTCGCGTGAACATGGTGTAGACGGCATGGCCGACGGACAGGGCCTCGAGGTTGGCAGGAACGAGGCACCCCAGCCATTCGCGGGCTTCTGGACCGCTGACCTTGAACTCGCCCATGTGAGAGACGTCGAAGATGCCCCACGCCGAACGCACGGCCTGATGCTCAGCTATGATCGAGGTGTACTGGACGGGCATCGACCAGCCCCCGAAGCCGACCATGCGGGCGCCCGACGCCACGTGGCGATTGTGCAGGGGAGTTTGCCGCAACGGTGCGGCTATGGTCTCGGTCACGCGCGACATCCTGAGTGTCAGGGACCCGGGACCGGTCCCTCTGGTCTATTGTAACCTGCCACGCCGTCTCTCGGGGGGAATCAGAGCCCGGAAGGTCCCCGATACTGGTTCCGCATGGTGGCATCGGTGCCTCTCTGCGTCGCAATTCGGGCGTAGACGCCCGCCGCCTCGGTGGGGACCCTGCGATAATCTGCGTTTCGGCAATCCACCGAATACAGGCCGAACCGGGGGCGATAGGATCCCCACTCCCAGTTGTCCGTGATGGACCAGTGCACGTACCCGAGCACGGGGACACCTTCGGCCTTGACCTTCTCGAGTTGCGCCACGTGCTGGACCAGATAGGCCTCCCGGGTCCAGTTGTCCTCGCGGGGCTTCAGATCGTCCGTCGCGAAGCCGTTCTCGGCGACCAGCACCGGCAGGCCAGTCCACTTGTGGTAGTTCTTGACAGCGTGGTGGAGGCCCTGAGGATAGACCTCCCACTGCCACGCCGGCTTGATCTGGAAACCCGGGCCGATCCGCCAGCGGCAGTAGTAGTCGAGGGCGACGTAATCAAGCCACTTGTTTCTGTTGCCCGAGGGGCGCTGTGCGTTGAACATCCAGTCCTTGCCCAGATCCTCGGGAATGTCCGTCGAGGGCTCGGGCTGGGCCTTGAGCGACAGGCTGTAGGCTGCGGCGTAGTTATTGAACGAGACGCGTGCCACCGGATCGGCGGCGTGGATCGCTTTGAAGGCCGCTTGGTGGGCAAGGACGAAGTTGCGCGCCGCCAGCAGCCCGCGTCCCACGTCCTTGCGGCCGGGGGCGATGGCGCCCGTGACGTACGAACCACCTATGAACACGTTGGGCTCGTTGAAGGTCAGGTACCACTCGATGTCCCGCCCGAACTCGCGGGCCACGAAGCCGGCAAAGCGCTCGAATGCGTACACGGATTTGCGGTTCTCCCAGCCGCCGTAGCGCTGCTCGATCCACTTCGGGTAGCTGAAATGCATCAGCGTGACGATGGGCGTCAGGCCTGCCTCGCGCATGGCCGACAGCATGTCGTGGTACCGGGCCACGGCTTGCGCATCGATCCGGCCCTCCTCCGGCTCGATTCGACCCCAGTCCAGGCTGGTACGGAATGCCGTCAGGCCCATGCCCTTGGCGAGGGCGATGTCCTCGCGGTAGCGGTTCCAGCCGTCGGCCGCGGCACCCGCCCGCTCCTCGGTCTTGCCGGCCAGTTCGAAGGCCAGCCATTGCGTCTGGTCGTTGTAACCTTCCCACTGGTAGGCAGCGGTCGAGACGCCCCAGAGAAAACCATCGTTGGCCCGCGTCGCGACACGTGCGGCGTCGGTGGCGAGCAGAGCGCGGCCGGGCACCACCCCGCAGGCTGCTGCGAGGAGCGTCGCGAAAGGCGCCAAGCGACGCATCAGGTGAGCAAGGCTCTGGGGGGCTGGCATGGGGGGCGGTTAACTTCCGACAAAAAAGACCCTAACTAACGATTACCTAACAGATTACGAGGCGCATGGGAAGCCCTTTGGGCCATATTCTCCGGCCTTGTTGGTCGAGGTTTCCCGCGGTTTCCCCGGGCAACGCCCGATCCGGGAGGGGGCGCCGATGACGCTCGCGACCCGCGTGTTCGCCGGGCTTGTGTCGGTTCTCCTGGCCTGTGGCATGACCGTGCCACAGGCCGTGGACCCCCCAGCCGTGCCTACCGGGGTGGTCGCCATGGCCGCGGATGGCGGACAGCCCTGGCGTGCCGTTCCCGGCTTGCCACCCCCCCTGCGCACACGGGACATGGGCAGGACAATGGCTTACTGGCCGGTCGACGCCGGGTCCTGACACGTCTTGCTGGATCGTCTCGGACGCCTGCTTTGCGTGCATGCCGCCGCGCCGTCCCGGACGCACGAGGCGGACACCGCCCCGGTGCCGGACCGGCCGGGAGACTCTCTGTTGGATCGTCATTGGGCGCTGGCGCCAGCACATCTCGATGCCCGATCGGCCCGGGCCCGGGGCCTGGACGGGGGAGAACGCATCGTGGCGGCTCTGGACACGGGTGTCGATGCCGACCATCCGGACCTCCGCGGGCGTGTCCTTCCGGGAGGGAACACATTGGCGCAGGACGCCGATACCCGCGATCGCGATGGTCATGGCACCCATGTCGCCGGCATCCTGGGTGCCTCGGGTGCCGATGGCATTGGCGGGGCCGGCCTTTGCTGGCGTATCCGAATCCTGCCCGTCAAGGTCATGGATCGAGGCCGGGGGTACGATGCGGCTGCCCTCGAGGGCTTGGCCCGGGCCGTGCGGCATGGCGCGAGCCTCGTCAACATGTCGTTGAACTCGGGGGACAGCCGCCTGAGTCCGTTCTACGAGCGGGCCGCCACCTGGGCGCGGAACCAGGTTGCCTGGATCGTCGCGTCCGCCGGGAACGGCGGGACGGCCGTCACCCAGCCGGCCAATACGCCGGGCATCATCGGTGTGGCGGCGGTCAACCGGGAGGGACGACGGTGCCCGTGGTCCAACCACGGCGCTGGGGTGATGCTGGCGGCGCCCGGCGAGGGCATCCTCTCCACCCTGCCGGGCGGGCGCTGGGGCCTGCATTCGGGAACCTCCATCGCGGCACCCTTCGTGACGGGTGCGCTGGCGATGCTCCTGGAGAGCCAGCCCGGCGCGCCGCGGGAACGCGTGCTCGCCCTGTTGCGACAGACGACCCGTCCCGCGGGGGACCCGGGTCTGGGGGCCGGCATTCTCGCGCTGGATCGCCTGCCCTGACGACCTTCACAAGACCGGCATCCCGGCGCAGGACGTCCGACAAGCCTGCGGGTTCATGCTCAGGCGCATGTGCCCGTCCTACCTGAGCCCCAAGGCGCTTCTCCCCCTCGGTCTCGCAGTGCCTTGCTGCGTGCCGATCGACCCTGCCCTCCCGCGAACGGCGACCGAAGCTGCTTCCTCGCCGTCACCCGCCCCGTCGCCCGCCGCGACCATCCAGCCCGTTCCCACCCCTTCGCCGCCACCGCCAAGCTGGGCGGTACGCCTCGCCAAGGGGCAAATCCGGACCCCGGAGCTACCCGACGTCCTGCTGGCACCGGCAGGTATCTGGGCAACTACCGGAGAGGCATGGTTCGCGGACACAGGTGGACATGCTGTCTGGTCGACGGACGGGACCCGGCTCGTCCGGCGTGCCGGCTGGGGCGCACAGGGTTGGTCCGGCGACGGTGGACCCGGCCCCGAGGGCCAACTCGCCGCCCCCCTCGCAGGCTCCACGTGGCCGGGGGGGCTGTCGTCGCGGACTACGGCAACGGGCGGTTGCGCACGCTCGATGCGGCGGGACGCCTGGACACGGTCGCGTGGCCACCTGGCCTACCCATGCTGCAGGGCCCAGCGGGGCTCGCGCCGGAGGAAGGCGGGGCCCTGCTTGTTGCGGATTACGCGGGCAACCGTCTGTTTCGCTTGCGCTCCCGGGACGAGGGCGAGGTCCTGGCCGGGACAGGCGCAGCCGACGAGGCGAGGTCGGAGCGCCCGGCACAGGGCGAGACGATCGATCATCCCCTCGCAGTCCTGGGCCGAAAGGACGGCCGGATTGTGGTCGGGGACGGAGGGGGAGTGGCCGGCTGCTCGAACTGGGTTCCGACGAGAAATGGGCGATCAGGGCGGATGACCTGCCCGAGCCCTCTGCCGTGATCGAGGACGGTGCAGGCGGCTTGATCGTGGCCAGTGGCGGCCGCCGCCAGATCCTGCACCTGGCCGCGTCGGGTGTCCGTCGCGTGTTGGCAGGGGAGGGGCCGGCCGGGACATCAGGTGATGGGGGCGCGCCATCGGCGGTCCGACTCGAGCGCCCTGCCGGACTCCCGGCGTGGCAGGGCGGCCTGCTCGTGGCGGATCTCGGAACGCGTAACCTGCGGTGGATCGAGCCCGCACCGTGATACCCTCGGGGCGTGGGCAAGGGACGTACGGGCCGCATGCCGGCGACCCCGAGGGGCTTGGCCGTCCAGAAGCGGCTGGCCGTCACCGAATCCGGCGCATGGCCTGACCGCCTGCTCGAAGACTTGCCCGCCGCCTGGCCTGAACGGGATCGCGCGTTCCTGACGGCCCTCGTGCAGGAAACGACCCGGCTGGAGCGTTTCTTGGACGACCTGCTCGTGCCCTGCCTCAAGCAGCCGCTGGACAAGCTCGACCCGCCCGTCCGAGAAATCTTGAGGACAGCGACCGTCCAGTTGGCAGCCATGGACCCGCTGCCGGATCATGCCGTCGTCTCCGAGGCCGTGAAGTTGGCGCGCCTGGTGACGCACGAGGGCGCGGCCCGCCTCGTGAACGCGGTGCTGCGCCGCGTGGCCGGGGGAGATGAGCGATCCTGGGGCCGTCGCATGGACGCGATGGCCGGGGCGGACCCCGAGGCGTTGGGGCCTGCCGCCGTGGCGCGTGCCCTGTCCTTGCCCGATGACCTGCTTGCGCTGTGGTGGGACGAGCGGGGCCCTGCCGATGCCCTGGGGCTGGCGCTCGCGGCCCAGCGTGCGACGCCGTTCGCCTTCCGTGCCCATGTCCCGCGCGAGACCCTGCTCGCGCAGTTCCGAGACGCAGGCCTGCAGGCCGAGGCCGGGCCTCTGGTGCCCGAGGAGATCCGCGTTTCCGCCCCGGGGCGGTTGCAGGACCTGCCCGGCTATGCCGAGGGGCATTGGGCGGTCCAGGGTCCGGCGGCGATGCTCGCTACCCATGTCCTCGATCCCCGGCCCGGGGAGCGCGTCGCCGACCTTGGGGCTGCTCCCGGGGGCAAGACCGGGCATATCCTGTCCCGATTGGGCGACCGAGGCACCGTTGTTGCCGTCGATCGCCACGGCAGCAGGCTGGATCGTCTGCGCGCCAACGCGCAGCGATGGCAACTCGGGACGCCCGAGGTCATCGAGGCCGATGCCGCGGATCCCGAGGCCCTGCAGGCGGCGGGCCTGGCGCCCGGTTCCTTCGACAGGGTGCTGCTGGACGCTCCGTGCTCGGGTCTTGGCACGCTCTATCGGAAGGCCGACCTGCGCTGGCGCTGGTCGCGCGCGCGCTCCAGAGAACTCGCGCAACTGCAGCAACGCATGCTGCGTGCGGCCTTCGGCCTGTTGCGACCCGGCGGCACGCTGGTCTACGCGACGTGCACCCTCGCCCGAGAGGAAAATGAAGATGTCGTCGCGTCCCTGCTTGCGGCGGCGCCGGACGCGCGTGCCGGGGACCTGCGTCCTTGGCTGCCTGCGGCGTGGTCGGGGGAGGCCACGCGTGGCATGATGACCTTGCTGCCCCACCGTCACGGCACGGAGGGTTTCTTCCTCGCCCGTATCGAGCGCGTGCAACCTTGACCGAAACCGAACGTCCCCACCTGGCAGGCCTTCCGGCCGATCGGCTCGAAGCCCTCGTGGTGGCAGCCGGGCAACCGGGTTACCGCGCCCGCCAGCTTGCCCGCTGGGTCTTCAAGGAGGGCTGCTTCGCCCCGGAGGCCATGAGCGACTTGCCCGCCGGCTTCCGAGAGTGGCTCGCGGCCCATGTCGATGCCGGTCGCTTGCGCCTGCTTCAGCGCCGCGAGGCCCGCGACGGCACCCGCAAGTACCTGTTCGGCCATCGGGACGGAACGCTCGAGTCGGTCCTGATGCCCTATGGCGAGGGCCTTGATGGCCCGGACCGCGTGACGGCGTGTATCTCGACGCAGGTCGGTTGCGCCGTGGGCTGTGCCTTCTGTGCGACCGGCCTTGCCGGCTTCCAGCGGAATGTCACGGCAGGCGACATGGTCGAGCAGGTGCTGCGGATGCAGGCCGAGGCCGGCCATCGCATCACCAACGTCGTGTTCATGGGCATGGGAGAGCCGTTCCTGAACTACGACGAGACCCTGGCGGCCGTCCACCTGCTCAACAAGTCCGTGGGCATCGGCATGCGTCACCTGACGCTGTCGACCTCGGGCATCGTCCCGGGCATCCGGCGTCTCGCGGCGGAACGCCTGCAGCTGACCTTGGCGATCTCCATCCACGCGCCCGACGACGCCTTGCGGGATCGGCTGGTGCCCATCAACCGCAAGTATCCTCTCGCCGACCTGCGCGAGGCGATGGTCGATTACTTCGAGCAGACGGGGCGTCGCCTGTCCGTCGAGTATGTCCTGCTCGACGATGTCAACGACCACCCGGATCAGGCGCGGGCCCTTTCCCGCTGGATTGGCGACCTTCCGGTCCACGTCAACCTGATCCCCTTCAATGCGACGGACACCGTTTTCCGGACCTCGCCCCCCGCGCGGGTGCGGCAGTTCCGAGAGGTGCTCGAGGCTGCCGGCCATCCGGCCACGGTGCGCCGTGAGCGAGGAGCCGAGATCGACGGGGCCTGCGGCCAGTTGCGGAGACGGTACGAGGAAGGCCAGCCGGTGGAGTCCGGAAAGGCCTGATGATCGGGGCCATGCCCGTTACGGAAGGCACGGTCGTCCGCCGGGTCAACAATGTTTTCTGGGTTCTTGCGGGCGACAGGGAATGGGCCTGTCAGGTCAGAGCCCGTCTTCGCAAGGAACAGGGTTCCGTGATGATCGGCGATACCGTCCGCATCGAGGGCCTCGATGCGGCCAATGGCATCGGCGTCATTGCCGCCATCGGACCCCGGCGAAACACGCTGCATCGACCCTCCGTGGCCAACGTCGACCAGGTGGTCGTGGTCGTGGCGTCTGATGAACCCGAGTTTCAACCGGCGACCCTGGATCGCTTCCTGGTCCTGGTTCACATGAGTGGCCTCGAGCCTCGTATCGTCTGGACCAAGACGGATCTGGTCGCCGAAGCCGTCGCCCGGGACAGGGTGGAACGCTACCGTGCCGTGGGCTATGCCGCCACGGCCGCTTCCGTACGTCGCGACAGCCTCGGCGACCTGCCGGCCTGGCTTGCGGGGCGCATCACGGTCCTGGCCGGTCCCTCGGGCGTGGGCAAGAGCGCCCTCGTCAACGCCCTCTCGCCGGGCCTCGCCCTGCGTGAAGGTGAGGTCTCGGTGCGATCGGGCCGGGGGCGCCACACCACGACCTATGCCTCGCTGCACCCGGTGCACGGCGGTCTCGTCGCCGATACGCCCGGATACAGCCACCTGGCCCTGCCGCCGTGGCCCCCCGAGGATCTCGCCTGGGTCTTTCCCGAGGCGGCGCCCCACGCGGCCACGTGTCCGCTCTCCAAGTGCAGCCATCGCACCGAGCCGGGTTGTCGCGTCGTGTCCTCGGGGGTCCTGACGGACACCCGGCGCGCGTCCTTCCTGCGCTTCGTCGAGGAACTCGATGAAGCGTGGCGCCAGCATCAGCAGAGCAGCCGCAAGAACGAGGGCGTCACCAAGTGGTCCGGAGGTGCCCGGGAGGGCGAGGGTCGGCGTCTGGTCCGACTGCCCGGCGAGGCGCGTGCTGATTCGCGCAGGCTGACCAACCAGCGCCTGAGGGACCAGTTGGATGACGAGGCGGACGATGCCGGAGAATCGGTCGAGGAGGCCGTTTCCCCGTGGTACGATGGCCCGCGCAGGAGGGAACGGCCGTGACAGCCAGCGCCGGTTGTGTCGCCTTGGTCATGGCTGCAGGTAAGGGCACCCGCATGGCTTCGGACCTGCCCAAGGTCCTCCACGAGATTGCCGGCGAGCCCCTGCTGGGCTTCGTGCTCGCGCGGCTTGCCGAACTGCGGACGGCAGGGCATCTCGATCGTGCGGTCGTCATCACGGGTCACGGGTCGGATCGCGTCAGGGCTTACCTGGGGCGTCGCTGGCCCGACGTGGCCGACGTCCTGCAGGAGCCGCAGTTGGGCACTGGCCATGCCGTGATGCAGGCACGACCCGTGCTCGAAGGCTTCGAAGGCAGCGTGCTGATCCTGAACGGGGACGTTCCCCTGCTCGAGACCGCGACGCTCGAGGCGATGCTCGGCGCGCATGCCGGAGAGCAGGCGGAACTGACCTTCCTGACGGCCGTAATGCCGGACCCCACGGGGCTCGGCCGGATTCTTCGGGACGAGGAAGGTCGGGTCGTCCGAATCGTCGAACACAAGGATGCCACGCCCGGGGAACGGGCCATTACCGAGATCAATGTCGGGGTCTACCTGGCCTCTTGGCCGGCCTTGTCCCGGGCCATCGACGGCTTGAGTACGGCCAATGCCCAGGGCGAGTACTACCTGACGGACGCGATTGCCGCCTTGGTCGGGTCGGGCGCGCGCGTCGCCAGTCATATGCTCGTCGACTGGACGCAGACCGTCGGCATCAACAATCGTGCCGAATTGGTCGCCGCTGGGGCGCTGTGGCGCCAGCGACGGGCCGCCTATTGGCTGGAGCGCCAAGTGACCATCGAGGACCCTGCCACCACCCATCTGGGGCCCGAGGTCTGCCTGGGTCCGGATACCGTGATCGAGCCCTTCACCCAGATCTACGGACGGTCGGCCACCGGCCGGGGGTGTCGCGTCGGCAGCCAGACCAGGCTGCAGGACGTCCAGCTCGGGGATGGCGTCGGTGTTCGCTCTTCGGATCTGGCGGATGCCGTGATTGGGGCCGGGACGCAGGTGGGGCCTTACGCCCGGATTCGCGATGGCGTCGACGTGGGCGAAGGAGCCCGGATCGGGAACTTCGTCGAACTCAAGAAGGTTGTCTTCGGTGACGGGGCCAAGGCCGCCCATCTGAGTTACCTGGGGGATGCCACCGTGGGCGCGGCCGCCAACATTGGCTGTGGCACCGTGACGTGTAACTATGACGGGGAACTGAAGCACCCGACGACCATCGGGGCCGGTGCCTTCATCGGGACGAACAATACGCTTGTGGCTCCCTTGGTGGTCGGGGACGGCGCCTACACGGCAGCTGGCTCGACCCTGACCCGAGACGTGCCCGAGGGCGCCTTGGCCCTCGGACGTGCCCAGCAAGTCGTGAAGGAGGGCTGGGTGGCCCGTCGACACGCACTCTCCCGATCCGCCACGAGGACACCTTGACCGTGACCGCCCTTGACGCGTCCCCGACCCAGCAGCCGATTGCCGGCCAGGGCACCGGGCGTCCCCTCAAGATCTTCTCCGGGTCGGCCAGCCCGGGCCTGGCAGCTGAAATCGCCGGCCTGCTGGGCCTGCCCGTCGGGCCCGTCAAGATCGCAAACTTTGCCGACGGCGAGATCTACGTCCAGATCCAGGAGTCGGTCCGCGGCGCGGATGTCTTCCTGGTCCAGCCCATCTGTCATCCCGTCAACTACAACCTGGTCGAGCTTTGCATCCTGCTCGATGCCTTCAAGCGAGCCAGCGTTCACCAGGTCACGGCGGTGATTCCCTACTTCGCGTACGCGCGTCAGGATCGCAAGGCCCAGGGTCGCGAGGCTATCACCTCGAAGCTGGTGGCCGACCTGCTGACGACGGCAGGCGCGAGCCGGGTCGTTTGCCTGGACTTGCATGCGCCCCAGATCCAGGGCTTCTTCGACATCAATTCTGACCACCTCTACGCCACCCCGGTTCTGGCGCGCTGGATGGAGCAGAAGCGCAAGTCGGACCGCGAGATGGTCATCGTCTCCCCGGATGTAGGCGGGGTCTCGCGGGCCCGGGTGTATGCCAAGAAGTTGGATGCTCCGATTGCCATCGTGGACAAGCGCCGGCCCAAGCACAACATTGCCGAGGTCATGAGCGTCATCGGCGATGTCCGGGACAAGACGGCCGTCATCGTCGACGACATGATCGACACTGCGGGGACGCTGACGGAGGTCGCACGCCTGCTGGTCCGCGAAGGGGCTGCCGAAGTCTATGCGGCGGCGACCCACGGGTTGCTGTCCGGTCCTGCCCTCGAACGGCTGGCCGAGTCGCCCATCCTCGAGTTGGCGATCACCAACAGCATTCCGCTCGAGCCCTCGCGCAGGCTGGACAAGATCACGGTGCTGTCGGTAGCCGACCTGCTGGCGCAGGCCATTGGTCGCATCCACGAGGATCTGTCCGTCTCGATGCTCTTCGAGTAGGGCCGGGATGAAACTGGTCGTGGGCCTCGGCAATCCGGGGGCCGAGTACGTCGGGACCCGGCACAACGCCGGGTTCATGCTCATTGACAGGCTTTCCGCGCGTTTCGGAGGCTTGCCACGCAAGGAGTCACGCTTCAAGGGCGAGCTTGCCGATGTCCGGATCGCCGGCGAACGGGTCCTGCTGTTGTGGCCGCTGACGTACATGAACCTGTCTGGAGAGTCCGTACATGCCCTGCAGGCCTTCCACAAGATTGCAGCGGGCGACATGCTGCTGGTATCCGACGACATCGACTTGCCCGTGGGTGGTCTGCGCTACAGGCCCCGTGGGTCGGCGGGTGGCCAGAAGGGCTTGCAGTCGGTGATTCGGCACCTCGGCACCCAGGATATCCCGCGCCTGCGTGTCGGCGTGGGCGCGCGTCCCGAGGGCTGGGATCTTGCGGACTGGGTGCTGTCCCGGTTTCGTGCCGGGGAGCAGGAAGCCCTCGACGGTGCGCTTTCCCGCGCGGAAGAGGTCGTCGCGCGTTGGGTTGCCGGCGATGCGGACGAGGCCCTGATGGCACTGGTCAACCGGACGGTGCGGCCAGCCTGACCCTTGGCACCCGGGCGGCCACGGGTTATATCTGAAGGGCGCCTCCGTAGCTCAACTGGTAGAGCGCGCGATTTGTAATCGCGTGGTTGCGGGTTCGATTCCTGTCGGGGGCTTTTCTTCCCTGCCCTGACAGGGTCAGATGACCATCACCTCGTGCGTCAGGCCTTGGCCTTGGAACCGGTCCGTCCGGAGTGGCGTGATGTCGATGGTCGGATGCTCGCCCAGCACCAACTGGGTGACAATCTCGCCGGCGGCCGGGGCGTGCATGAAGCCATGGCCGCTGAAACCCGCGCACGTGACCAAGCCGGGGACCTGGGCATGGGCCTCGAGGATGGGGTGGTGGTCTGGCGTGACCTCGTAGAGGCCTGCCCAGGACGTGGCGATGGACGCTTCTTCGAGCCGGGGCATGCGGTGGATGGCTGCTTCGACGATGGTTATGACGAAGTCCTCGTCGACATCCGTCCGGAAGGCCGAGGGTTCGTCGTGTCGGGCCATGCCCATCAGCAGGCCCTGGCCCTCGGGATGCATGTACAGGCCCGAGCCGTTGTCGACCATCATCGGATCCCGCGTCGAGATCCAGTCGAGAGCACCCGTCGTGGTGATGTGGCGCCGGACGGGCACGATGGGCAGGTCGAGGCCGACCATGCGGCCGACCTGTGCGGCCCACGCTCCCGTTGCATTGATGACGTGGGGCGTGGCGATGTCCCCGCGGGTCGTCCGGATGCCTGCGACCTTGCCCCCCTCGAGGATCAGGTCCGTTGCGCCGCGCTCTGTCTCGACCCGTACGCCCAACTCGCGGGCCCGCTTCAGGTAGCCCAGCAGGAAGTCGTTGGGGTCGGCGATGCCGTCCGTCGGGCACCACGTGGCGCCCAGCAGGTCCTCGGTGCGCAGGTGGGGGAGCCGATCCCTGACCTGCTCGGGCTTGAGCAGGTCGACCGCGAGGCCGTGGCTGCGTTGCAGGGCCACATTGCGCTGCATCCGTTCCCAATTGTCCTCGGTGGTCGACATGAACATGTAGCCCACTTGGTTGAAGACGGCGGCGACGCCCATTTCCTCGGGAAAGGCCACGAAGCGCGGCACGCTGGCCAGTGACAGGGCGATGTTGACGGGTGTCGTGAACTGCGCCCGGATGCCGCCAGCACACTTGCCCGTGGAGTCGGCCCCGAACAGCTTTTCACGCTCAAGCAGGACCACGCGGGACATCCCGCGGGCAGCCAGATGGTAGGCGATGCTCGCCCCGATGATCCCCCCACCGACGACAACGGCTTCTGCGGTTTCCATGAGGCTCATGATGACCTGCGGGCGAGCCTGCTGTCACTCGCGATGGGCGTGGCCGTCGTTCAATCCATCGGGGCCACGTATTCGGGGTTGGCATTTTGCTGCAGCTGGCGAAGCATGTTCTGCAGCTGCGCCATGTCCTGGCCGCCGCCCTGAGGTATCCCTTGCGGCATCGCGTAGCCGGGCGGCATCGCCGGCATGGCCGGCATCGAGGACACGCCGCCCCCGCTTGGCGCGGCCGGGATCGAGAGATCCTCGACCTTGGCCCCGGCGGGAACCTGGAACCACGCGTCCGGAGTTCGCTGCGCCGTCAGCGACCGGTACTTGGCCGTGGTCACCCCCGAAGCCTGATGGACGGTCGCCAAGACCGGCATGTTGTTCCAGAGCCACTGTTCCACCCGGGTACGGCCATCGGGGCTGGTCAGCTCCATGCCTTCGCACAGGCGGCCTTCGACCGTCTTGCGGCCCAGCTTGCGGGTCCGGAAACCACCCGTCTGGCCATAGCTCATGCCGCCGACGCCCAGGGCATCGTTGCGTACCCGATACCACGACCCGAAGACCTCGACGTAGGAGACGTGGTCCACGAGATTGCTGATGATGACTTGATGTTCGCCGTTGGGCGTGCCGGAGAGGGACTCGAGGCGCATGCGCCCGGGCACGTAGTTCAGGCGGTAGACCACGCCCTTGGCCTGGGCGTTGTGGACCTCGACCTCGGCAACGAAGGGTGGCGCCTTCTCGAGGCCGGGCAGCACGCCCGGCATTTCGTCGGCCGCGGCGGGCGCGGCGATGGCCGTGGCGAGCAGGGGGGCGGCCAACCAATTGATGTGACGCACGGCTTCCTCCGGAATCGGGACATACGCATCATGCCCGAACTTGTCCGGGCTTCGGTACACACGAATAAAGCATGGATGAAATCTTGCGTCAGCGCCGGCTAGCGTGGCGATGACCCCTTCGTGAAGGGTGCGGCCGGGGGGGCAGCACCCGGGAGTCCATCAGGAGGCACAATCATGGGTGGTATCGCCAACGTCGTCAGCGGGTTTCAGCAGGGCCTGCAGGCCATCGGTGGCATCTTCGACGCCATAGGCCAGTTCGTACCCCAACTCAAGCAGGTGGGTGACATGTTCAAGCAGGTCAGCGGGGCCGTCGATGCCTTCGCCCAGATGGCGGCCAAGCTCGAAGAATCCAATCGGGAACGGGATCAGCAGAGGAACGCTCAGGTTGCGGCGCGGCCGCCGCAGGTGGCAGGCCACCCATTTGCGGCAGCCCGGGCGTCTGCGGCAGCCTGACGGCCTGGATCGCGAGGCTTGGCGGGGGTGGTCGGGGGGCCACCCCCATCGGCCTTTGGGCGGTACCGGGGTGTCCGCTAGAAACCGCGTGGTGTGCCACGCGCCAGCGTCCGGGTTCACTGGGATGCGGCAACTTTCGCACGCTGGTGGTCGAGGGGACCATTACGTGAGCGTGAAATTTAGCGATGGCGCGCTGAAATCGGGCAAAGAACAGATCAGCTAGGTGGTTCCGTTGGTGGACCCCGGAAGTCAGAGGGAGGCGTCAGCATGGGTGGAGTCGCGAATATCGTCAGTGGCATCCAGCAGGGCCTGAAGGCCGTTGGTGGCTTGATGGGGGCCATTGGCCAGTTCGTTCCGCAGTTCAAGCAGATCGGCAGCATGCTCAACCAAGCTTCCGATGCCTTCTCGGTCATGTCCAAAATCAACGAGAAGGCCGACGCCGAGGAGGCAGGCAAGGATGCCGCAAAGGCAGGCGTCTCTGCGCCTCCGGTCCCTACCGGTTCCGCCGCAGATCCACTGGCCGGAACGGGTTACAACAACCTGCAGGAGGTTCAGGCGGCGAGCGGCACGGTCAACGGTGTGCTCGATGCCATCAAGTCCGGGAATTTTGACCCAGCGTCCATCCTGAGTGCCTTGGCCAAGTAAGGACGCGCGCTTCCGCCTCATTTCAAGATTGGCGGGCTGCATCCACCGATGCGGCCCGCTTTCGCCTTTGGGCCGTCCTGCGGCCTTTCGGGTTGAAGGTTTCAGACTTGTCTCCCGGCATTCAACGCTTCGTGAAATCTTCCAGTCCGCGTGCTTGAAGCGCGATGAACCCTTTGTGGCAGGTACCGCCGGGGGGCGCATCGGACCACATGCAGGGGGGGTCGTGAACATGGGCGGTATTGCCAACGTCGTCAGCGGTATCCAGCAAGGCCTTCAGGCCATCGGTGGCATCTTCGGCGCCATCGGACAGTTCGTGCCCCAGTTGAAGCAGATCGGGGACATCTTCAAGCAGGTCAGCGGCGCCGTCGATGCCTTCGCCCAGATGGCGGCCAAGCTGGAAGAATCCAATCGGGAACGGGATCAGCAGAGGAACGCTCAGGTTGTGGCGCGGCCGCCGCAGGTGGCAGCGTAGGCACCTGCGGCAGCCTGAAGGCTTGCCGGACTTTGCGGGGACAGCCGACAGGCCGTCCCCGCTGCCTCTTGGGGGCAGGTCCCGGGTAGGGTGCCAAGGTGAACCGCAGATGAAGTCTTGCATTCGATGGTATTCCGTGGCCGATTGAACGCTTGCGGGAACTTGCCGGGGGGCTGGGGGATCGTCAAGCAAGGGGGATGCGGACATGGGTGGCGTGGCGAACGTCATCAGCGGTATTTCTCAGGGGATGCAGGGCCGGGGCGGCATCTTTGACGCCATCGGCAAGTTCGTGCCGGAGATGCAGCAGATGGGCGGCCTCTTCCAGCAGCTCGGGGGGGCCTTCGATGCCTTCTCGCAGATGTCGGCCCAGCAGGATCAAGGACGCATTGCCGGGGCCCAGATGCCGCAGGCGCCCGGTGCCTTTCAGTCCCAGTTCGCCTGATGCAGTCCAGGGGGTATCCACCCTCGGGCGATCTGGAGAGAGACGAGGTGCTTGGTCGTTAACATTTTGTCGCCTAGATCGTGACTGGACTTCCGTCCTTTAAATGTTCTCGTATTTTCTCAAGGCGGCGTGAACGTTAGTGAGTTCGGCGATTCTTCAGCACGTGAGGGGGTGTGGGGCTATGCATCTCGTCGGTGACCCGGTGCTTGCCAGATGTGCGCCCAGAAGTTGAGCCAGAGAGGGGAGAACGTTGATGGGTGGTGTAGTCAACGGTATCAAGAGTGCTGTCAGCAGCATCGGAAGCGGCATCGGCAAGATGTTCAGTTTCGAGGGCATCGCAAGTGCCTTCAAAAAATTGGCGACGTTCTTCGAGGGCTTGGGCACGGTGGCTGCGAAGCCCGCCGCCAATGCGGAGGCCAAGGCGGCGGACGAGAAAAAGAATGAAGCGGTCAAACCACCCTCGCGTACCATCGCGGTGAAGAGCGGGGATATGATTGGCAAGGTATCGAGAGACGCCAAAGTGTCGGTCGGCGACCTGAAATCGGCCAATCCCGACATCTTCAAGGATGGCAAAGATTCCTCTGGCAAGGCCCGCAAAGCGTCGGGAGACCTCATCTATCCCGGGGATGCCGTCAATGTGCCGTCTCCCGCCGACGTCCGTGCCTCCTGAGGCGGTTAGCAAGGGATACGTCGGTCCGGAGTACAGCTTCGGCCACCAGGCTTTGGCTTTGGGCCGACTGCTTGTTCATGTCCCGGGACGTGCAGTCGGCCTCTTTTTCTGGATGGAGGCGGTCATCACTTGGCGTGTCTTGAGCAGCCTCCTCGGTGGGTATGACTCTCTCGGTCCCTTCAAGCGGTTGCAGCAGGCATTTTGGTAGTGAATGAACTTGTTCCCAACCTGATCTCCGTCGAGGAGTTCGCGGCGCTTCCCGAACCCGAGCAGGAGGCCTACCTTGAGGCGCGCCGTCAGGACTTGGCCCAACTGGTCAAGAAGGCCGAGGGACGCAAGGCCGTCGTCATGAAAAAGGTCATGGACGCCATGGCCACGCAAAATTCGTTCATCGCCTCGCTCGATCAGGAAGTGGCCTCGTTCCGGGCGATGAAGGCTGCTTATCCCCTTGACCCGGTGCAGCAAGAACGAGTCCGCTGGCACCACCACATGGACTTGGGTATCGAACTCAAGCTGAACCTGCGGACCAAAGCCTTGCTCCGCGTTGCGGACATGGCGGAGGATCTCCGGTCGCTTGAGATCAACTTTGCCGAAGGTATTCAAGTCGATGATCCCCAGCAGACTGTGGCTTATCGCAAGGCGGGTGCCGTCGCCGATCTGGCTGCGCTGCGTTTCCACCTCATGGATCTGGCGGTGGCCCATCGAGTGCTCGCCGAGGCTCTGCAGGTTTCGTTCCAGCCCGATGAGGACGACGTGACATGGCGCGTGACTCAGGCGGCGTTGCCCAAGTCCTCGGATGGCGGTCGCGCCGGATCGGCTATTCCCTTGGCAAGTGGCTTGCCATCCGCAGCTTCGTCGCCAGATGTCCAGCCCAAGGGCCTATCCTCGCTGTCCTTGGATGACGGAGGCGGGCTCGGTGGGCTCGGCGGCATCATGGAGCCACTGCCCGGCCTTGGCAGCAGTTTGCCGGAACTCGCCGGACTTGATGGATTGCTGCCCCTACCCGTGGCTGGGGCTCCGGGCGTGCAGGATGAAGCAAGTCACGAGCCGGATGAAGGCGCCGCGCCCAAGGATGTCGATGAGCGAGTGGGTGATGCTCCGACCCCCCCCATTTTCGATGACCTGAGCTGGGTGCCGAATATCGCCGATTCCTACCGCGCGCAGGAACGCGAGGCTCTGGTCGCCCTCTTCGCGAGCCAGGTCGAGGCCAAGGTCAGGGCCAGTGCGTTGGCTGACGTGTTGTTCGAGGCCCGTGCAGATGCCCATGTGGCCCGGGTCCTGCTCAAGGAACTGGTCTCGGGGTCGGTCGGTCAGGCCGCCCGTATCCTGTCGATGCCTGTGTGGAGGCAACTGGATGGCCGCGTCACCGCCGTCCTTGGCGCGCACAAGCTGGTTGCCGGGGTGCCTGCCCTTGCCCGACTCTTTCCTGCCGACGCCGACCAGCGCGAGGAGACCTTGCGTTACGGCTTCGAGCCGCCTCCGGCGGATTGATCGTGGCGCCGCGTTCCGCCGGCCTGTTCGATGCGCCAGAGGTCCTTCGGGTCCTGCAGGCCGGGGCCACCCGTATGGGGCAGCCCGTTGGCGCCCGCTGGATGGAAGCCGGCGTGCGTCGCTTCGGCGATGCTCCGGGCTGCGTCTGGTTCGAGTCGGATGCGGCTGCCCTGATCGATCGCCACGGTCCGTTGCTGGTCGTCCGGGCCCTCGAGGTACCGACCTGCTTGCCCTGGTTGCCTGATCTGCTGGTGCAACCCGGAGTCGCCGCCGTGCTGGTTCCGGAGGAGGCCATTCTCGGCCTTCCAGGCAGCCCTGCCTTCGAAAGGCTTGCCGTGCCTGCGGGATACAGGGCCTACCAGCGTGTGGCCCACGACTATGATCTCGGGCTGGCCAACCCGACGCCCAGGCCCCTGCCGGATGGCTATGAGCTCCGTCCACTAGAACCCGAGTCCTTTGCCCGCGTCGGGGCCATGCTGTCGTCCGTCAATGTCGGCAGCCTGAACGGCGTTTACCTGACGTTTCCGGACTGGCCCACGCCTGATCGTTGCCGTCGCCTGCTCCACGCCTTGCACGACGCGCGGGATGGCGGACTCCTGGGTGCGGTTGCCTGGCGGGGTGGCCAGCCGGTTGCGGCCATCCTCGGCATGTCCGAGGACGTCGACACCGTGCTGCTCTACGAGATCGCCGTGCGTCTCCGCCATCGGCCGGCTGGCTTGTCGGGCGCCCTGCTCGATCGATTCAAGCTGGCTGCCCGCGAGTTGGGGCGCGGACAAATGCGTTTCCTCACGGTTGCAGGCGTGCGTGGTGTCGAGGCCCTGTTTGATCCAGTCGAGGTCCAATCGCGTCGTGTCGACAGGCTGTGGTTTGGCCGTCGCCTTAGCTCCGAGGTTTAGTTCAGGCTTCAGGCTTCCTTGGGGTTTCCTTTACCGAAAGGCGCTCCGTAGCGACGATGGAAGGGCTGTCGCCCCCCGTAGCCGAGGTGCCGAGATGATTGCTTCCCTGTCGCATCGTCCGATGGTCTTCCGCGCCCAGGTTGCTGCAGGGGGAACGCCCACGCCTCCCGTCGTCGCGCCGGTTGCTGCGCCCGCTCTGCCCGCGCCGCAGGCCCCGGCCGCGGCCGGTGGCACGATTGTGGTGTTGCAGGGTTTCTTTGCCAAGGCGATGGAAGTGGCCGGCAACATGTTTCGCGGCATCGTCAACTTCGTGAAGCGCCTCTTCGGGCAGCCCGTCGATGATGCTGCGACAACCCTGACGCCGCAGGATCGGGCGCTTGCCAACCAGTACCAGCTTCAGCCCTCCAAGGCCAACCTCGATGCCTTCCGGGCCGAGGTCGGCACCTATGCCGGAAGTGGCACGCTGGGCCCCGGAACGGGCAACGCAGATGCGGTGCTCCAACTGCGGGCGGCACTGGGCCGGTTGGGTTACCAGGTGTCGGCGTCCGGCGGTTACGACGAGCCCCTCGGGATTGCTGTCCAGCGCTTCAAGATGGACAACAACCTGCACCAGACCTACCGGGCGGCCAACGGCCAGTTCGCCATCAACGAGTACGCGACACCCGAGGTCTTGGCGGTCATCCTGCAGAAGCTGCAGAAGCCGCGCTGACCGTGATGTGCGAGGGTCTCGGCCTTTTAAGGCCGGGACCCTTTTCACGTCCCGCCGTCCGCCCCGAAAAGGTCGAGCTGATCGACCACGCCACTCTCTCGGGCGGCCTGGCGCAGCGACAGCGAGAGGCGGTTGCGCCGTTCGATCTCCGTCAGGATCGTGCGCGCCCGGTCGAGAACTTGCGGTGGAAGCCCGGCGAGGCGTGCCACCTCGAGGCCGTAGCTGCGGTCGGCAGCGCCCGGTACGACGCGGCGCAGGAACACGATTCCGCCATCTTGTTCCTTAACGAGGACGCGGTAGCTGCGCACTCCCGGCTGGCTACGGCTGAGTGCCACCAACTCGTGGTAGTGGGTGGCGAACAACGTGCGGGCTCCGACCCTGGCTGCCAGGTCCTCGGCCACGGCCCACGCAATGCTGATGCCGTCGTGCGTCGAGGTGCCGCGGCCAATCTCGTCGAGCAGGATCAACGCCCGAGGGCCTGCCTGGTTCAGGATGGCCGCGGTCTCGTTCATCTCGACCATGAATGTGGATTGCCCCGTGGCCAGGTCGTCGACGGCCCCGATGCGGGTGAAGATGCGGTCCACGAGCCCGATGCGCGCCTTGCGCGCGGGCACCCACGAACCCATCTGGGCCATCACGACGACCAGTGCGGCCTGGCGCATCCATGTGCTCTTGCCGCTCATGTTCGGGCCCGTGACGATCAACAGCCGCTGATCCGCGGTGTCGAGGGCGAGGTCGTTGGGCACGTAGGCTCCCGGAGGCAGCAGGCGTTCAAGGACGGGATGGCGTGCGTCCTCGAGGACCAGGGCCGTACCCTCGTCGACAGTCGGCCGGACCCACTGGTGCCGGACGGCCTGTTCGGCGAGACAGACCAGCACATCGAGGGCCGCGAGGTCCGCAGCAAGGCCGAGCAACCGGGTGGCGTGTCCGGCGACCTGGTCCCGCAGTTCGCTGAAGCGGGCGTACTCCAACTGGTGTGCCCGACCCTGGGCAGAGAGCAACTCGCCTTCGTGGTCCTTGAGCTCGGGGGTGACGTAGCGCTCCGCGCTGACCAGCGTCTGGCGGCGTTGGTAGTCCACGGGCACGGCATCCCGATTGGCATTCGTGACCTCGATGAAGTAGCCGAAGGTCCGGCTGTGGCCGATCTTGAGGTTACGGATGCCCGTCCGTTCGCGCTCCTGCTGCTCGAGCCTGTCGAGCCATCCGTGGCTGTCCGCGACCATGTCCCGCAGCCGATCCAGATCCGGGTCGACGCCCTGGCGGATCAGGCCGCCCTCCGTGAGGCCCGATGGTGGCGCGTCGACGAGGGTCCGATCGAGCAAGTCGGCAAGTTCGTCCAGCCGCAGATCCGGCACGGCCAGTCGGGCGAGGGGGCCTTCCGAGGCCACGCCGGAGAGGCCATGGGCCAAGTCGGGCAGGACCCGCAGCGAATCCTTGATCGCCACGAGATCGCGAGCCTGAGCCGTGGCTGAAACGGCACGATTAGTCAGGCGCGCGATGTCGCGGACCTTGGTCAGCAGCCCCGTCACGACCTGACGTACCGCTGGTCGGCTGACCAGTTCAGCGATGGTCGCCTGACGCTCGGCGATGATGTCGAGGTCGAGAGAGGGATGCAGCAGCCACTCGCGCAGCAAGCGTGCGCCCATCGCGGTGGCCGTCTGGTCGAGCGCTTCGAGCAGTGCCCCCCGTGCCTGGCCGTCCCGAGCGGTCCCCAGCAGCTCCAGGTTGCGCTGGGTAGGGGCGTCGATGACCATCGTCCGGGACCGATCGATCCACTGGATCGTGCGGAAAGCCGGCAGGGAACCCCGGCGTGTCTCCTCGAGGTAGGCCAGGATTGCGCCGCAGGCCCCGGTTGCCTCCGGACGATCGCGCAGGCCGAAGCCCTCGAGGCTGGCAACGCCGAACTGGGTCCGGATGCGGCTCTCCCCGCGGTCCGGCACGAACCAGGCGTCGGGGCGCGGCGTCAGGCCCGGACCGTCGGGGATGGCCGCACGCCAAGCGCTGTCCCAGCGATCGGGTGTAAGGGTGAAAGGTCCCCTGCCCCAGGCAAGGGCTTCCCAGAGGGCCGGGGCGACGGGCAGCAGGATTTCGGCGGGTTGCAGGCGCTCGAGTTCTTCACGGACGGACTCCGGATCGGCGAGCTCGGTGGCGCCAAAGGTCCCGGTCGAGACGTCGCACGTGGCGAGGCCCCAGCCGTTGCGGCCGCGCCGCAGGGCGACCAGCCAATGGTGGCGCCGCTCCGAGAGCTGACCGGACTCCAGCAGCGTGCCTGCGGTGACGAGGCGGGTGATGTCGCGCTTGACGAGGCCCTTGGCCTGGCGCGGGTCCTCCATCTGTTCGCAGATGGCGACACGGTTGCCTTTGGCTACGAGGCGGCCGAGATAGCCATCGAGGGCATGGTGCGGAACGCCCGCCATCGGGACGCGATGCGGCCCGCTCTCCCGTGCCGTAAGGGTAATCTCAAGGTCACGGGCAGCAATCTCGGCGTCCCCGAAGAACATCTCGTAGAAGTCGCCCATCCGGATCATGAGCAGGCAGTCCGGATGGCGGTGCTTCATCTCCAGCACCTGCTGCATCATCGGCGTATAGCCGTCGGCGCCGGGTCGAGGATAGCCGTGGACGGACGGTATCAACTCTGCTGCTGCTGTTGCTGGATGCGCTTCTGGACGGCCATGGCCTCCTGGACCTGGGAGGGCCGTGCGTAGTTCATCTCGACCAGGATTTCGCCCAGCCACATGTACCGACCCTTGCGCGCCAGTTCGGACTGGCGTCGCAGCGCGGCTTCCAGCTGGACCTCGGTGAGGATGCCCTTGGCGACCATGTATTCGCCCAAGCGGAATTTCTGACTCTTGAACTGCTCGGCGACGTCATCCTTGGCCACGAACCGCAAGAAGCCCTGCTGCTCCATCTCGTTGGTGAGCTTGACCAGCTTCTCACCCAGAATGCTCACGCTCTGGCCAATCTGGTAAAGCGTGAGTTGACCGTCGACCTTGCCCAGGAAACGCCAGTTGTCGCCTTCGACCTGCACGCCGCGCATCGCGAAGTTGGTCTGGATCGTCCGCAAGGTGACCCTGCCCTTGTCCGTCAGCTCAGGCACGCGCGCCAACGGGCCTGCGCCGGCCCCGGCCCGGAAGGGACCCTTGGAAGCTGCTGCCTGCCCTTGCGGTGCTCCGGCCGCGACCAGGCCGCCGCCGGTCGGCGCGGGTGCCGCAGGCCGGGCGCCCGGCGGGCCGGCGGACGGCTGGCCGCCACTTGGAGGAGCCGCGGGCGCTCCCGCTGGTGCCTCCTGGGGCCGACCCATCACGCCTTGCAGGTGCCGAAAGATACCTGCGTTGTCCTGAAAGTTCTGGAAGTCGGGCTGGGTCGCCGGCGTTTCCGCCGTTCGGACTCCAAAGCCACCCTGACGCCACGTCACGATCTGCTGCAAGGCGGCGAAGCCTTGTTGCGAGGCGGTGCTCGCCGAGACAAGACGACCGCCGGCGAGCCCCAGTATGGCCCGTTCGCGACTTTCGATCTGGATTTCGGCCGTTGCCTTGACCGCTTCGAGAAGGCGAATCAGCAGGTCCAGGCGGAATAGGCCCAGATCTCCCGACAGTACTACCTTGCTCAAAGCACTCCCTCTCACGCCCCGAAAATTATACACAGGGGGGATGCGATGGTAACTCGTCACCGCATGAAGTTCGTTCTTGCCCTATCCTGCGGAGAGAAGTCGGGTACGATCCCCGCGTTAGGAGGAGCCAAGGCGGCCACCAGATAAAGCATGTCAACCCGTTACGAACAGCAAATCGAGAAGCTGGTCGCCTACGTCCGGAAGATCAACCAGACGGTCGAGGAACGCAACCAGCAGCTCCACTATTGGCAAGGCTACGCCCGCAAGTTGCGGGACGAGCGCCAGCGCCTCGGGCAGTCGATGCTCGGTCAGGTCCGGCGCGTCCTTGCCGATGTCGCTGCCCGATACCGGGATGCATCGACCGAGGTGACGCGTCTTCGTCACTACGTGGAGAGCCTCAGGGCCTTGCACCAGCGACGCGAGATCAACCTGCGCAATCAGTTGGACTATGCGATGGCCCGCATCGATGACCTGTCACTCGAACGACGGCAGGTGCGCGATGAGTTGACAGCGCTCAGGCGGCAGGCGCAGCCGGCTCCTCAGGCTGCGGATCCTGCTGGTGCGGCCGAACTCGTGGCGCTCAAGGACGAGGCCCAGAAGCTGCGGAGTGAAAATCGACGATTGGCGGGCGAGTTGGACGCGATCCACCAGCAGGGTGCCATTCAGGAGCGCCAGTGGCAGGACCTGATGCAGCGCTACGAGACGACAATTGCGCGGCTGGCCCAGACCGAGGAGGCACTCGACAAGGCAAGGCATGGCCTCGGCGAGGTGCTGGCCAACCAGACGATCTCGACGGCTCGCGAGGTGGACGACCTGAGGTCGCTCGTCATCTCGCTGCAACATCAGACGGCAGACTTGAGGGAGCAACTGGCAGATTCCCAAGATGCCATGGACCAGCAGGAGCGTTTCATTGCCTTGCTCAAGCCCGGCATGAAGCCTCAGGTGCGCCCATTGCGCAAGGAGGACCCGCCCGCAACGGAAGAGGGTCCGGGGAACCAAGCCGATGCACAGGCCTGACATCCTGCCCCTGATTCGTGCCAAGCGCGACGGCCACGCGTTGTCCCGCGAGGATATCGAGGGCCTGATTGCGCATCTCGGTACCTATCCCGACTACCAGGTCGCGGCGTGGCTGATGGCATGCACGTGTCGCGGCCTGTCGCTCGACGAGACCGTGGCGCTGACACGGGCGATGGCCCATTCCGGCGAGGTCCTGGA
The DNA here is from genome assembly GCA_016867265.1 of Candidatus Tanganyikabacteria bacterium. GTDB lineage: Bacteria > Cyanobacteriota > Sericytochromatia > S15B-MN24 > VGJW01 > VGJW01. The sequence continues at coordinate 32,268 of VGJW01000014.1, read as the reverse complement.
CCTGTCGGATGTCCCGGGACCTCGCGTCGACAAGCACAGCACCGGCGGTGTCGGCGACAAGGTGACGCTCGTGTTGGCTCCCCTTGTCGCGGCTGCGGGGGCTACGGTGGCCAAGCTGTCCGGCCGGGGACTCGGGCACACGGGAGGCACGATCGACAAGCTCGAGAGTCTGGGTTCCTTCCAGACGGCCATCGAACCCGAGCGGTTCAAGGCGCAACTGCGGCGCCTGCGCGTGGCCGTGGCAGGGCAATCCCGAGGCATGACGCCGGCCGACGGTCGCCTCTATGCTCTGCGTGACGTGACGGCCACCATCGAGTGTCCGGGACTCATTTGCGCGAGCATCCTCTCCAAGAAGATCGCGGCTGGTGCCGACATCATCTTGCTCGACGTGAAGACGGGCCGTGGCGCGTTCATGGAGACCGAGGCCGAGGCCGAGGCCCTCGCGAGGATGCTGCGTGAGGTGGGCGAGCGCCTGGGGCGTCGGGTCATCTGCGTGGTGAGTGCCATGGGCCAGCCGCTGGGGCAGAACGTCGGCAATGCCCTCGAAGTTGCCGAGGCGATGGAGACCCTTTCGGGCGGTGGGCCCGCCGACCTGCGCGAGATTTGCCTCGAACTCGGGGCGCAACTCTGCGTGGCGGGCGGCTTGGACCCGGATGCAGCCACGGCCCGTACCCGCCTTGCCGGCCTGCTCGATGACGGAACGGCCAAGGCCCGTTTCCGCGAGCTTGTTGCGGCCCAGGGAGGGGACGCCACCCTCGTGGATGGACCTGAGTATCTTCCGTCGGCTCCACTCTCGACCCATGTCGTCGCCCGGCAGGCAGGGACGGTGCTCGACCTTGACGCGCGATGCATCGGCGATGCCGTCGTGGCCTTGGGGGCCGGTCGTCGGACCAAGGAGGACGTGCTTGACCTCGGGGCGGGCGTGCGGTTGCTGGCCAAGGTCGGTGATGTCGTCGAGACCGGACAGCCTCTGGCTGAGGTCCGCGCCTCGGAACCCGAGCGCCTCGAGGCAGGACGGCACGCCGTGGAACAAGCATACAAGACGGGTGAGGGCCCGGCGTCACCGCCACCGCTCATCCACGCCATTTATGGCGGCATCGCCGGATAGGAGGGCTTGATGCTCGGACGCGTCTTCTGGATCGTGCTGGATGGCGTGGGTGTGGGCGAGTTGCCCGATGCCCCGGCCTTCGGGGATACGGGCAGCAACACCCTCGGTAACACGGCCCGGGTGGTGGGTGGTCTCAGCCTGCCGACCCTGCAGCGCCTCGGGATGGGCAACGTGACGCAGGTGGCGGGCGTCGCGCCGGTGTCGGCTCCGCTGGCTTCCTGGGGCCGCCTGGCCGAGCGCTCGCCCGGCAAGGATACCCAGACGGGGCACTGGGAAATGTGCGGCCTGCCGCTCGATTTCTCGTTCCCTACGTTCCCCGATGGCTTTCCTCCGGAAGTCCTCGAGGCCTTCACCAAGGCGACGGGGCGGGGCATCCTCGGCAACAAGCCGGCATCCGGCACCGAGATCCTGACCGAATTGGCCGACGAGCATCTCCGTACGGGGAAGTGGATTCTCTACACCTCCGGTGATTCCGTGTTCCAGTTGGCCGCGCATCAGGATGTGGTGCCCCTCGAGGAACTGTGGGAGGCCTGTCGCAAGGCGCGTGAGATTCTCGACGGGCCCTGGCGGGTGGGCCGGGTCATCGCACGGCCCTTTACGGGGGGCCAGGGCAAGTGGGCCCGCAATCAAGGCGGCCGTCACGACTATTCCGTCCTGCCCCCCGGACCGACCGTGCTGGATCTGGCGGGTGCCAAGGGCCACAAGGTCATCGGTGTCGGGAAGATCCACGATATCTTCGCGGGCGTGGGCGTAGCCGAGTCCGTCCATACGGCGGACAACGCCCAAGGCATGGACGCGACGATCCGGCTCGCGGGCGAGGCGCCCGAGGGTTCGCTGGTCTTCACCAACCTGGTGGATTTCGACAGCCTGTATGGGCATCGCAACGATCCCCGGGGCATGGCCGGTGCCCTCGAGGCTTTCGATCGGCACCTCGCCGACTTGCTGCCTCGCTTGCGCGAGGGCGATCTGCTCATGATTACCGCAGACCACGGCAACGATCCGACGGATGTCTCTACGGATCACACCCGTGAATACATCCCCGTGCTCGCCCACATGCCCGGTATCGCCGGGCGTCCGCTGGGCGATAGGGCCGGCTTCGGGGATATGGGCGTGACCATTGCCCAGGCTTGGGAGCTTGGCGGCAGCCTGGTGGGTGACGGTTTCTGGCGGGAATTGGGCGCCGTCGTCTGACGCCGGGGTGTACCATTGGGTCACGTAGGGGACGTCCCGGGGTGGACGGCCGAGGAGGATGACCCGTGCCCGAGATCGATGAACTGAAGCAGAGCGCCGAGAAGTTGGCGCAGACGACGCGCGAAAGCGCGGAGCGCATCGCCGATGCGGCGCGCGAGACGGCCGGCGTGGGTGTGCGCGTGCTTCGCGACACCGTGCATGGTCTCGTCAAGGACGAGGCGACCGTCGCCAAGATGAAGGAAATGGAAGAAGCCTTCGACAAGCAGGTTGCCGAGGCCACCCGCCAGATTGAGGAAGGCGCGCGCAATCTGATGGCCTTCTGGCAGCAGGCGGCGCGCCAAGGCTCTGGCGAGTCCGCGGCACAAGAGCCCGTGACCCGCATCGAGGTCGAGGTCAAGGCCGAGACCAAGGGTGAGGGCAAGGTCGAGTAGGACGCGGCCTTGAGGCTCTGGGCGATCCTGCCTGCCGCAGGCGCTGGCTCGCGTCTGGGCCTCGGTTTCAACAAGGTGCTGGCTCCCCTCGGGGGCCAGCCCTTGCTGTATCGGACGCTTGAGGCGGTTGCGGCTTGGCCGGGGCTCGAGGGCGTGGTCCTGGTCCATGCCGCTGGCGAGCGGGGTTTGCTCGAGCAGGTGGTCGCCATCCGCGCGTGGCCGTGGCCGCTGCGCTGGGCGGAAGGGGGCGCGACGCGGTCTGAGTCGGTGCGCGCGGGGCTACGTGAGGCGAGAGCCGCCGGTGCGGACTGGTTGGCGGTTCACGATGCGGCGCGTCCTTTCGCCTCGGGCCAACTGGTCGCAGCGCTGGTGTCGCGGGCCCGCGAGGCAGGTGCCGCCATCCCGGGCCTCGCGGTCGCCGATACCGTGAAGCGCGTTGCCCATGGCTCGGACCGGGTCTCGGAGACGGTGCCACGTGACGGCTTGTGGTTGGTCCAGACGCCACAGGTCATTCGACTCGACTGGCTACGGGACGCTTATGACCAGGCCGGCCGGGTGGGCTTCGCGGGGACGGACGAAGCCTCGTTGCTCGAAGCCGCGGGCCTGTCCGTCGTGGTGGTCGCGGGGGATCCCGACAACCTCAAGGTGACCGGCCCCGGCGACCTGGACCGGGCTGACGGCATCGGGCTCAGGCTGGGCCGATGGTCAGCACCACCGGACAGTGGTCCGACCCCATGACGTCCGGCCGGTGCGCAACCGTCGTCACGCGGGTTGCCAGTGACCGGGATGCCAAGAAGTAATCGATGCGCCATCCGATGTTGCGGGCACGCACGCCGGGACGGTTGCTCCACCACGTGTAGTGTCCTGATTTGCCCGGATGCCGGTCCCGGAAAGGGTCGACGAGATCCCCTTCGTTCAGGAACCGGTCGATCCAGGCGCGCTCCTCGGGCAGGAAGCCTGTCGTGCGCTGGTTGGCCTTGGGGTTGGCCAGATCGATGGGCATGTGGGCCGTGTTCCAGTCGCCGCAAATGAGAAAACGCTCGCCCCGGGCATGGCCGGCCCGGACCTCATCGAGCATCGCGGCGTAGAAATCCAGTTTGTAGGGGACGCGGTCGAGATCCCTTCCCCCATTGGGCACGTAGACGTTCAGCAGGCGGATACCCTCGGGAAGTTCCGTCCAGATGGCCCGCCCCTCGGTGTCGAAGCGTGTCTGGCCCAAGCCGAGGCGACTGGGCAGGGGCGCGCGCGTCCACGTCGCGACGCCGCTGTACCCCTTGCGCTCGGCTGCGTGCCAAGTCCGGTGCCATCCGGCTTCGGCAAGGGCTTCGGCCGGCACCTGGCCAGGCATGGCCCGGACTTCCTGCAGGCAAAGCACGTCCGGGGCTTCCTCAGCGAGCCAGGCGGCGAAGCCGTTACGGGTCACGGCACGGATGCCATTGACGTTCCAGGTCGCAATCTTCATGGGGTTGTCCTTTCGGACTGCGGGGTCAGGGAAAGGCCCCCCGCCCGATGGGGCGAGGGGCCGGAACCGCAGGCCGGAAGCCTACTTCTTGAAAGGGATGTACTTCGTGGATCCGTAGAAGTTCGAGCCGCCGAACGTCGCACCGCTCTCGTTCTTGAAGAACTTGATTTGATAGAAGTAGTCGCCAGCGGCAAGGCCGGTGTAACCGGTATTGGACGCGAGGCTTACGGTCGTGGAGCCCGCCGGGATCTCGACGGTGAGCTTCGCCGACTTGTCAGACCCGAAGATCGACACTAGGTACTTGGCGTTTAGATTAGCAATCACGGAGGAGATGCCAAAGGTCCCATTGGCCGTCGCGCCGATGGCCGGCGTCGGGTTGGGCTGCCACTGGATATCCATATTGACCATCGGGTTCATCTTGTCCGGACCCGACTTGGCTTGGATAGCGTCGGAAACGAAGATGCCGGGCACGTTGAAATCGGCCGTGGTGACGGCCGCCTTGTTTCCGTCATCCCAGATGACCTGAACAGCAGTACCCGCCGCGATATTGTCCCAGCTGAAGTACCCGTTGGCATCGGTCTTCGCGGTGACTGGCGAGCGGTTGCCACCGGGAGTCTTGTACTCGAGGTCGAGTACGCCGGGGGCGCCACCATTGAAGGTCACGCGACCGGTCAGCGTCGCGTTGCTGGGGAAGCCCAGGAAGGCCACCGGGGTCGCCGTGGCAGCCGGGGTCGGCGTCACGCTGGGCAGGGTGGTGCCGAGGCCGGCGCCAGTCGGGTCGCAGCCGGCGAGGACAGCGGTGCCGGCCACGAGGGCGGCTGCAAGGAGCTTCTTCTGGGACATCTCGGGAACGATTCCTCTTGCTTGACCCTGCGCCATCTGGCCGCAAGGCGGGGGTTCGAGTGGGTGACGCCGCGCATCGCCTGAAGGTTCCACTGGCGAGCGGATGCGCCATGATGGCCCGTGCCGGCCGATCCGGCAAGCGCGCCGTGCCCGGGTTATCATGGGCATGTGGAATCTTCTGTGTACGTGCCCCTTCGCCAGCAACCCGCGGCGGACGTCCTGGCCGAACTCGCCGAGCCTCAGGGGCCGGGAGTGGCCGGTGCCGGCGCCTTGCTGCTCGCCACGGCGGCCTCGCTGCTGTCCCGGTCGGCCCGGATGACGGGTCGTCAGCCGGCCTACGAAGCCGTCAGCGAGGAAATGGAACGCGATGCGGAGCGTGCGCGGGCGCTCGGAGACCGCCTGCTGGTCCTGGTGGATCAGGATGCGCAGGCTCAGTTGCGCCTGACGCAAGCTCGGATGCTGCCCGGTGCCACGGCCGAGGAGGCCGCCATCCGGATGAGCTGTGTCGATGTCGCCCTGCAAGGGTGGGCGCGCCTCTCCTTGGCGACCCTCGAGATCGGGGTCGAACTGGCGATGCTAATCGACCGGGTATTGCGTTACGGGCATCCGGCGTGCCTCGGCGAGGCCCGGCTGGCAGCGCGCCTTCTGGGCGTGGTGACCGAGGCCCTTCAGGACGCTATCGAGGTTCCTGCCCGCGTCGCATCGGAAACCGCGTCGGAGGCTTGGCGCACGGAAGCCGGCGAGTTGGTCGGGCGAATCCTTCCCGTGCTTGCGGCCCTGCCCGCCGTGCCCGTCACGGCCTGAGGCCGGGGCGTCGTCTGTCAGGAGTCGGCGGGCAGATCACCGCCGCCAAGCCGGGTAAAGTCGCTCGGCTTGACGTTCTCGAGGAACCGTCTGAAGTCCTCGTCGTCCGAGCGTCCCGCAGGAGCGCCCTCTTCCCCCTCTTGACGGATGGGAATGCCGGACTGCTCGAGGACCTCCTCGGCCACATGGATAGGGGCTTCGGCGCGCAAGGCGAGAGCAAGGGCATCCGACGGGCGGGCATCGATGCGGTGTTCGCCGCGCCTTGTATCCAGCACGATCTCGGCGAAGAAGGTCTTCTCCTTCATCGCGAGGATGGCGACTTCGCGAATCGTGGCGCCCAACTCGCCGACTGTGACAAGGAACAGGTCATGCGTCAGGGGCCGCGGTGTCTCGACCTGCTCCAAGCCCATCAGGATGGCGTTGGCCTCGGGCTCTCCCACCCAAATGAGCAAGGCACGCTTCTCTGCCAGATCCTTGAGCACCACGATAGGGCTGCGGGACTTCGGCTCGAGGATGATGCCGGAAACCTTCATTTCGACCATGCCGGCATCATAACCCGCCCAGCCGCGCGTCGCACCAGTCGGACGAATCAGCCTTCGAGGAGGGGGGTTTCGAGCGCCTTGGCGAGGGCAGCCTGCCAGACCTGCTTGAGCGGGATGGCCCTGGCCCGGGCCGCGGCCACGCAGTCGCGGTATTCGGGGCTGACGCTTGCCACCTGTCCGAGGTGACGGGCTACCTTGACCCGGATGGGACCGAAGTCCGTCTCGAGCGTGACGATCTCGCGTGCGAGCGCCCTGCGCCGGACCGTATAACTGCGGACGCCAAGGGAGGTGGTTTCTGTCAGGATCAATTCTTCGCAGGCTTGCCGGCACGGCGGCGGAGCCAATACCGTCAGCTTAACGCCGGGCCGGCCTTGCTTCATCACGATGGCCGACATGAAGACATCGATGGCTCCGGCCTCGAGCAGGCGTTCCGTCAGGTGGCTGTAGAACTGAGGGTTCTGATCGTCGACGTTGGTTTCGAGCACGGCGAGCTCCTCGTCGCGCTCGGGGCGCGCCACGCCCTGGCTTTCCGGGGGGGTGGCCGGGACCGGGTCGGTCTCGCCAATCAGCAGCCGGCACACATTGGGCAGGCGACGTCCCGTGCGGGTGCCGGCACCGGTTCCGCTGGCGAGCAGCCGCATGGCCGGCCGGCGACCCCAGTCCTCGGCAAGCGTGGCCAGCAAGGCGGCACCGGTGGGCGTGACCAACTCGCCTTCTTCGCCGTTGTCCGTTGTGGGCAGGCCTTCGAGCAGGGCCACGACGGACGGGACAGGCACCGGCATGACGCCGTGGGCACATGTCACGGTGCCTGATCCCAGAGGCAAGGGCGAGCTCGACAGCCGCTCGATACCCAGCTGGTCCAAGGCGAGGACAAACGCCACGACATCCACGATGGCGTCTACGGCGCCGACCTCATGAAAGTGGACCTCGTCCGGAGTCGTCCCGTGCACGCGGGCCTCGGCCACCGCCAAGCGATGGAAGACCCGGGATGCGCGGGCGACGAGACCCCGGTCAAGGCCCGAGCGGACGAGGATGGCAAGGATATCGCGCAGGTGGCGTTCGGGCTGCTCCTCGGGAGCCTCGACCAAGAACCTGGTGGCGAGGAGGCCGTGCTCCTGCCGCTTTTCCGCTCGGAGGGCCAACGGACCCAGGTCCAAACGGGCCAGATCCGCGCGCAGGCGTTCGAGGTCGGCACCCGCGTCGAGGGCCGCTGCGACGAGCATGTCCCCTGCAGCCCCGTTGAGTGCGTCGAGGTAGGCAACCTTCACGAGGACCGCCCGTCGGCCACCATGGCGGCGAGCATGCCCGCCCCGAAGCCGTTGTCGATGTTGACCACGCCCACGCCCGGCGCGCAGGAATTGAGCATGCCAAGTAGGGATGCGAGGCCGCCGAAGTGGGCACCGTAGCCTACGCTGGTGGGTACGGCGAACACGGGGCGTGACACGAGGCCGGCGACCACCGAGGCAAGGGCGGCCTCCATACCGGCCACCACGACGAGTGCCACCGCGCCGCGCAGCACGGGAAGGGCTGCCAGTACCCGATGCAACCCCGTGACGCCCACATCGGCGACGCGGTCGACCCGAACCCCGTGCAACTCGAGCGTGAGGGCCGCCTCTTCGGCGACAGGCAAGTCTGAGGTGCCGGCAGAGACGACCGCGACAGGACCCGAACGGGGTGCGTCGGGAAACGGTCCATGCAGGATGCCGGCCTCGGGGCGATGCACCAGACCGGGGTAGCGGCCAGCGAGGGCCATCGCCGTCGAGGCGTCGATGCGGGTCACGAGCAGCGGAAGGGCGTCTTCCAGGCGGCGGGCCACGATGGCCTCGATCTGAGCCGGGGTCTTGCCGGCACCGTAGACGACTTCCGGATAGCCGGTGCGGAGTGCCCGGTGGGTATCGATGAGCGCGTCGCCGACTTGCTGGACGGGCATGACGGCCAGACGTTCGAGGGCATCCGGGATGGCCATCCGTCCGGCGGCCACGGCTGTCAGCAGGTCCTTCACCTGCTGGCGATCGAGGGTCACGCGGACACCGTTCCCGTCTGGCTGCCCATGGGGCGATAGCCCGCGAGGTCCAGCGTTACGTCCCTGTAGCCGACCTCGGCGACCGCACGACTGATCGCTTCGCGGTGCTCGATCACCCAGGCAAAGGCCTCTGGCTGGACTTCGATGCGGGCGAGCGCGTCATGGTCCCGAACCCTGTGGCCCGCCAGCCCAAGCGTGGCGAGGGCGGCTTCGGCGCGTCCGACCCTGTCGAGACGGGCAAGCGTCACCGGAGTGCCGTGGGGAAGGCGCGATGCGAGGCAGGCGTTGGCCGGACGGTTCCATTCGGGCAGGCCCAGGTGCCTGGCCACGGCCCGGACCTCGGCCTTGGTCAGGCCCTCGTCCAGCAAGGGGCTGACAACGTGATGGCGTTCGGCCGCGACAAGGCCCGGACGCGTATCGCCAAGATCCTCGGCATGAACGCCATTGGCCACGATCGAAAGACCTTGTTCGGCCGCCAGTTGGCGCAGGGTGCCGTACAAGGCGTCCTTGCAGTGGTAGCAGCGCTGCCGGTCGTTGACGAGATAGTCCGGGTTCAGTATCTCGCCCGGGTCGAGCAGGTGATGAGGCACGGCAGCCAACGCCGCCACGGCCGAGGCCGCGTCGACCTCGGTCGCGGCGACGGACGCGGCGTGACTCGTGGCCGCGTGGACCCTGCCCGGCAAGACGCGGGCCGCAACCATCAGGACCACTGCGCTGTCGACACCGCCTGAAAGCGCGACCAAGGCAGATGGCCACGCGCCGATGCGCCGGGAAAGGCCGGCCACGAGGTCCTGAGGGGCACGCACGTTGCCAGTGTGGCACTGCGCTGCCCTGGGCTCAAGGAAGTGCGTCACTATCGCTGGGGGCTGTCTCGTGGGGGTAGACCAGCAGGGCGTTATGAATGGCGCGTTCCTTGCCATCCCGCGGGTGGTTCATGATGCGTTGGCGGATGGCCATCGTGCTGGAAGGTCCGCCGTCCAGGTTGACGGCGTCCCGGCAACCTGCCTCGCGCAGCAGGCGTGCCAACTCGTACAGCGTCATGCCGACGGAGATTCCCGGACGAGCATCAACGGTGGCCATCAGGATTTCCTGGCCGCCCATGTAGCCGACGGCCGTCCGCGCCGCACGGCCCCTCGCAATGTCTGCGGGCAGGCGCTCTTCGCGGGCCGTCACGCGGACCTCACCGTTCTCGAGCAGGGTGGGGCCTGCCGCGATGGCATGCCATGCACCGGCGAAGCGGCCGGCCAGCTTGGCATAGACCACGACGCTCGTGCCCTGCGTCAGGCGGTTCCGCATCTCGTAGATGCCCTTGCCCTGCACCGAGATGACATGCCCTTCCCGCGGGATGAAGCTGTTGCCCGTCGTGATCTTCAGGACCTCGCCTTCCCGGGAAATGGCCCACTCCCGACGGCTGGGGTCGGGGCGGGTGCCCGTCCGCGGACCCCAGTGGGGCGTGTACAGGGTGATGCCGCCCTTGAGGGCCGGACGATTGACGGCCTGGGCCGTCCAGACCTTGCCGCTGTCGTCGCCGATGGCCACGAACATCTTGGCCTGGCTCGTGAAGCATGTCCCGTCGCGCCTGATGCCGAAGACCGATCGGTTGAAGAACGACCCGGACAGGATCTCGCCGTGGCTGAAGATCAGGCCGATGGGGGCTTGGGTGCGGGGAGAGAAGAAGCTGCCGTTGACCCCGGCCAAGGCACCGCGCCGCCGGACGATGCGGGAAAGCGTGTCGAGTCCCCGGAAGGTCGATCTGTAGGCAGGCACGGGCGTGACCGTCACCCGTCCGAGGTGCGCCCGCAGGAAATGCATGGACAGGGGGCCCGCGTCCGTCCACCGGGAGATGCGTTGGTACTGGAGGCCGGGGGCGAGGTCGATGGTCGAGCCGCGGGTGACTTCACGCGGGATCGTGAAGGCGATGCCGTCCTCGGTCACGGTCGGGACCAACTCGGGCATGGGAAAGCGCCAGTGGATGTCGACCAGCAACTTCTGTCCCCGATGGAAGAGCGTCACCAGGCGGATGGGGCCCCGCGTGAGCAACTTGTCGATGCGGTACTGGCGGGACGTGCGGACGGCAAACGTCCAGCGGACACCGTCCGCCAAGGCTTCCCGGCGCACCCAGCGAGGCATGTCGGCCACCATCTGGAAGCGTGTCTCACCCTGGACCAACCTGAGCTGGAAGGTCGCACCCAAGGCCGGCAGGCCCTGGGCCATGAGGACCAGGACCAGCAACAAGGGGAGCCATCGCCCCAGGGCGAGACTCACGCTTCGGGGCGTGCGTGTTCCCGCGCGTCGAGGGCGTCGAGCAGGACCCGTGCTCCCTCGGCGGTACAGGCGGCATGGATGACGGCGACGTCGACTCCAAGCCGGGCGGCAAGCCTGCTGGCGTCGAGGCGACGTTCGACCTGGCGGCGATGGTAACGAAGCACATTGGGGGCCTCGTCGGGCGTGAAGCGGCGCATGGTGTCCTCGATGTGCAGGGCGAGGTGATCGCCAAGCTCTGCATAGAGGTCCTGGTAGGTCAGGCCGAGCGACGGTTCGACGAAGGTCAGCAGCTTGCGCATCTGGGGCTCCGGGGGGTGGAGAGGGGTGCTGCCTTGATTATGGCCAAGGGAAGCTCAAAACTTGTTTAACTGGAGGTTAATCGCTGCACGAGGTCCTCGTGCATGGCCTCGAGGCTTGCGTCTTCGCCCATGATGAAGCGGGCCAGGATGGCGTGCATGGGCAGGAAGTCCAACGCGAGGCGTGGAAACCGGACTGCGTGGTGGAGGGCATCCGCACGCTGGACCCAGTGCCCGCCCAGGTCTGCCAGCAGGTCTTCGCCCAGCAGGGCGCCCCACTCGAGGGCCATGCCCGCGAGCGTCTCGTCGTCGGGACGCTCGGGCCAATGGGTTGCCAGCGTCTCGAGGTTGTCGGCGGTGTCCTCTGAGGGGCCGTTCCACGTCACGCCGAAGGCTTCTGTCAGATTGTGGCGCGCCTGATGGGCCCAGTCATCCAGGGCCTCCTCGAGCCCCGGCCGTCCCTCGCCGTAGCGGGCATCGGCCTCGCTCGAGTCCAGGATGAGATGGGTGGCGGCCTGCGCCAGGAGATCGGGCTTGGGTGCGGTCATGGCGTTGCGGGTGGCAGGACACGGAGCGTGGCCTCGGCCACCTGCTCCAGGGTGAGGGACTTCATGCACGTCACGGCCTCGCACGTCGTGCGGCGCCTTTCCCACAGGCACGGCCGGCAGGCCAGGTCCTGCACATGGACGGCCTGGTGGATTGTGCCGGTGGGGACCAACTTCTGGGGGTCGGTCGGGCCGAAGAGACCGACGGTGGGTGTTCCCGTACCGATGCCGATGTGCATCGGGGCCGAGTCGACGGCCACGAGCGCCCGCGCACGCCGCACCAGCGCAGCGAACTGGCCGAGGCTGCGGGTGTGGCCGTAGGCAAGCACCAGCCGGATGCCCGAGGGCACGCTGCCGAGCGGGGCCGTCTCGACGACAGGGGGATGTTCTGCCGCGGCAGGATGTTTTTCGAGGTCGGCCATGATGGTCTTGATGGCCACGTCGTCATCAGGTCCGCCTGCGAGGACGACGTGATGGCCTTGATCCAGAAGCAGCCGCGCCAGCGCTCCCCAGGACCGAGGATCCCAGGTCTTCTGGATGCCGCGCTGGACAGCGACCTTGGAGGAGCCCGGATGCAGCAGCACGAAAGGCGCTCCTGCAAGGCCCCGGCTGGCCAGGAACTCGTCGGCCCAAGCCTGATCGTCCGGGGCCACGATGACCTGGGGCAGCCGTGCAGGCGCGTCGACGAAGGGTGTCACGAGGTCGTGGTACATGCCGGCGGCGTACTGCGCCGTCTGGAGCGGGACGGCATGCGTCAGCAGGAAGCTGAGGGCGTTGGCTTTGTAGCCGCCGCGCCAGGGTGCCCCCGTGAGCCGCAACAACAGTGGCATGACCATCCTGCGTCCCGAGGCGATCGCGAGGTCGAACTTGCGCGCCCTAAGGTCGGCGACCAGCCGCAGGAAGCCCGCGACGGTGGGGCGGTCCTTCGCTGCAAAAGTCACGACTTCGTCGATGACCGGGTTGAACTGCGCAACGCCCTGGGCGCGGGGTTCGACAAGCAGCGTGATCCGCGAGTGGGGATATGCCTCGCGCAGGGATTGCAGCGCAGGGAAGGCCAGCAGCACGTCCCCGATGCCCCCGAACTGCACGAGCAGGATGCGCCGGATCGAGGCGCGGTCGAGAGCGGTGGTCATGTCCAAGCCTCGCGCGAGGGGTGCGGCCAGGTCGCCGAGACGGCGACCCACCACCAGAAGGCCAGTTGGACCGAAGGACGGAAGAAGACGGTGTCCACGAGCCCATGGACACACAGCCCCAGGATGGCTGCCGTGACGGCCGCCGCCCAAGGCCACGCTTCCGGCGTCCAGGAGGGGCGGCGCACGACTGCGACCAGCAGGCCGAGGAAGGCCAAGAGACCGGCCAATCCGGCCTCGGCCCACCACTCGAGGAAGATGTTGTAGGCACCCAGTGCCTCGAAGCCCGAAACCATGTAGAGCGCATAGGCGTGTCGGAACGCGTCGTTGCCGATGCCGACCCCCAGCCACCAGTTGTCCCGGATGAGCGCGAGGGTCGCCCGCCAGACGTTGGTCCGGAAGACGTTCGAGGAATCCCCCGTGACATTGACCATGCTGGCGACGCGGGCCTGCAGCGTCGGCACGTAGTGCCAGAGCACCCATCCGACAACGACGGTGGCCGTCACGGCGAGCGCCAGCCAGGCAGCCCGGGGCAGGCCGGCATCACGGCGCCGGGACCACAGCCAGGCCCCGCCCAGTACCGCGGCCTCGCTGGCCAGCGCCAGATACGCCCCGCGCGAGTAGGTCACGTACAGACACGCCGGTACCGCTACCAGCGCACCCCACCCCAGCAGGCGCGGCAGCCCCCGGCCCGCCATGGCCAAGGCGAAGGCCGCAGGCCACGCCACGGCCAGGTAGGCCCCCATCAGGTTGGGATTGCGCAGGCTGCCGTAGACCCGTGTCAAGTGCAACTCGGATTCGGCATCCTCCCAGGTCGCAAGGGGCGCGACCTTGATGCGGAACTGGTAGAGCCCGAAGGCCGCCTCGCCGAGTGCCGCCACGACGAATGCCGTCGCGAGGACGCTGCGGGCGCCGGGTTGGTGCGCCATCAGCCGCCGGAACGACCAGTAGGCGAGGCCGTAGACGGCGAACTTGGCCAAGCCCTTGATCGAGGCCACGAGGAAGGGCGAGCCCAGCGTCGCGATGACCAGCGAGGCGAAGAACAGGCCCACGGGCCAAGCGACGCGGGACGGGGGAAAGACCTCGCCGGGTCGCGACAGGGCCCAGCAGCCTGCCAGCAGGGCCAGCAGCAGGACAAGCGCGGCATTCAGGCCCGTGCCCAGCCACGGGGAAGCCAGCAGCAACAGGGATGCGGCACCCAACGTCACTTCGGGGGCGTGACGCGCCACGAGCGAGGTGGGAACCCACGGGCCGACAAGACGTTCGTGTCGGTCACGCAAAGCGCCGATGCGGGCGGCAAGCATGCCGGTGGCCGATGTCACGGTCACGGGCGAGCCGGGCCCCCCGAGGTACGGACGTCAACAATCGATCCGCGCAGCCGGTAGGCGAAGCCTTCGATTTCGATCGGCGTGCCCACCTTGACCTTGCTGTCCCCGAAAACCACGCCATCGTCGGTCAGCATCGCCTTCTCGCGAATCGTGACGACGATGTCCTTGCCGAAGGGTTCGGAGGGATCGGGCAGGGCCACGACGCCGCGTCCGTCGGCCGACGGCACCGCGGTGCCCTTGGGCCGGGCCTGTACGGACGAGACGGTCACGGCGCTGTAGGGCACGTTGCGCAGCGTGATGAAGGTCTTGTCACCGGCCTTGATGAGGCGCTCCGGATGGGAGACGGCACCGCGGATGAAGCAGTCGATCTCGACCGTGGTCTCGCCGCGAACCTTGGCCGCAATGCCTGTCTTGCCTGCCTTGGCGGCGCCGAAGGCCACGAGGGCGGTCGTCAGCACGGCGAAGACCGCCATGTCGAGCAGATTCAGGCGGGAGTGCGGGGCGGTATCGGACATGGAACTACTCCGTCGGGACGGGGACTGTGGTGTCGGGGGAAGCGAGGCGCTGGACGATGCCTGTGGTCGACCGGCCCTCGAGGAAGGGCAGCAAGGCGATGCGGCCGCCCCCGGCGTGGACGGCTGGCGCCTCGGGCAGGGTCTCGGGGCGGTAGTCGCCGCCCTTGGCGTATATCTGTGGGCGCAGGACCTCGATGACGGGCGTCGCCGTGGGCGTGGCGAACAGCACGACCATGTCGACGGCGCGCAGGCCGTCCAGAACCTCGGCCCGGTCTGCCTCGGCATTGATCGGGCGTCCGGGGCCCTTGAGCCCGCGTACGCTGTCGTCGCTGTTCAGGCCGACGACAAGGCGTTGGCCCAAGGCCCGCGCGGCATTCAGGTAGCGGACATGACCGGCATGCAAGATATCGAAGCAGCCGTTGGTGAAAACGACGGTCTCTCCTGCCGCCTGCCAGGCCGCGACTTGGTGACCGGCCGCATCCAGGTCGGATGCGATCACGCGAGGTCCTCCATGCCCTCGGCCCATCCGAGGGCCGCAAGCAGTTCCCCCGGCGAAGTGGTGGCCGTGCCGAACCGGCGGACAACCTGCGAAGCCGCGAGGTTGGCGAGGATGGTCGCTTCGCACCAAGTGGCACCTGAAGCTCTGGCCAGCGTCAGCGTGCCGACCACGGTATCCCCGGCACCCGTCACGTCGAAGACTTCGGATCGGTTGAAGGCAGGGATGTCGATCCGGGGATGGCCACGCTCGAAGAGCGCGATGCCGAGCGCACCACGCGTGATCAGCACGGCCTCCGCGCCGGTCTCGGCGAGCAGGCGGTCGCCAGCGCGCTGCAGGCTGGCCTCGTCCGAGATGGCGAAGCCCACGACGGCCTCGGCCTCGGGCTGGTTGGGCGTCAGGGCCGCCACGCCCCGATAGGGGGCAAGCTCGCCCTGAGCGTCGACGACGACGGGCTTGCCGGCTTGCCGCGCGAGCGCGAGGGCCTGCTCCCGGATTTCGGGCGCCAGAACTCCGTTGCCGTATTCGGAAAGCAGCACGGCATCGACCTGGGGAATCAGACGCGCGTAGGCCTCGATCAGGCTCGTGGACACCTCTGCCGGCAGTGGTGCGTCGGACTGCCTGTCGACCCGCACGATCTGCTGGGTGACGGATTGGTTTGAGGTCGCCGAGATGCGGGTCTTGGTCACGGTCGGCCGGTCGCCGGCCACGACCAGACCCGATGTGCCGACGCCCACCCTGCCCAATGCGTCACGCAGACCCTCGCCCGTCGCATCGGCCCCCACGACGCCCACCATCTCGGCCTTGCCGGCGAGGGCCGCGATGTTGGCTGCGGCATTGGCGGCACCACCCGGCACGAGGCGTGTCCGGGCGTGCCGCAGGATCAGCACGGGGGCTTCGCGGCTGATGCGGTCGATGCGTCCCTCGAGGAACTCGTCCGCAATCGGGTCGCCCAGCACCATGACCCGGGTGCCCGCGATGCGGTCCAGGATGGTGGCGAGGCTCTGTGGCGTGAACACGGTGGCGATTCTACTCCTCGAGCGCGACGGCGTCCTGCCAGTTGCCCGAGGCCTTGGCCCGAAGGTAGGCCTCGACGAAGTCGTTGATTTCGCCGTCGAGCACCTGGCCGGGATTGCCGGTTTCGCAGCCCGTGCGGTGGTCCTTGACCATGGAGTAGGGGTGCAGCACGTAGCTGCGGATCTGGTTGCCCCAGGCGGCATCGGTATGGGCGCCCTTGAGGCCGGCGATCTTCTGCTCGTGCTCCTCTCGGTGGCGTTCAAGCAACTTGGCCTTGACGATACGCATCGCCGTCTCCCGGTTCTGGTGCTGAGAGCGTTCGTTCTGGCATGCGACGACGATGCCGGTCGGCAGGTGGGTGATGCGGACGGCGGTCTCGACCTTGTTGACGTTCTGGCCGCCGGCGCCGCCGGAACGGTAGGTGTCGATGCGCAACTCGACGGGGTTGATGTCGACAGGTTCGCTTTCCGGGATTTCGGGAGTCACGGCCACGCGGGCAAAGGCCGTCTGGCGCTTGGCCTGGGCGTTGAAGGGCGAGATGCGGACGAGGCGGTGGACCCCCTTCTCCGCGGCCAGGCGGCCGTAGGGGTAGGCGGCTCCGGAGACCGTCAGCGTGGCGGACTTGATGCCCGCCTCGTCCCCGGGAGACATGTCGAGAAGCTCGACCTTGTAGCCGCTGCGCTCGGCCCAGCGCGTGTACATCCGCAGCAGCATCTCGGCCCAGTCCTGGGCATCCGTGCCACCGGCTCCTGCGCTGATTTCGAGGATGGCGGGCTGGTTGTCGTAGTCTCCGCCGAGCAGTTGCTCGACTTCCCAGGCGTCCAGGCCCTCGCGCAGTTTGGCCACGCCCGCCTCGATCTCGGGGAGGACCGAGTCGTCCGCCACTTCCATGCCCATCTCGATCAGGACCTGGGTGTCATCGGCCAAGCGCTCCCAGCCCAGCAGGCGATCCAGTTGCTGCCGCATGTTGGTCAGGTCCTGCATGGTGGCCTGGGCCGTGCGGGAGTCGTTCCAGAAGTCATGGTCCGAAGCCTGGGCCTCGAGTTGCGCGACGCGCTTGCTCAGTTGGTCCGGGTCAAAGATGCCTCCTGGCTTCGCCGATACGTTGCTGGAGGGAGGCGAGGTCGTTGCGGAGTTCGGGGAATCCCATGGGTTCGATGCTTCAGGCGGTGGGGGAGGCTGAGTCGTCCTCGATCTCGACCATGCCGGCAGTCGGTCCCGTGAAGGCTCCGGGCATGTCGTAGACGATCTCGACGTGGAACAGTTGCTGGACCAGCTCGTGCTGGATCGTGCGGACGAGGTCCTGGAAATGGTCGTAGGCCTCGCGCTTGTATTCCTGCAGCGGGTCCTTCTGGCCATAGGCCCGCAAGCCGATGCCCTCGCGCAGCGCATCCATGTCGTGCAGGTGCTGGATCCAGCGCCGGTCGATCAGGCGCAACATCAGATGGCGGGCCATGTGCTGCATCTGCTCGGCGCCGAACTGGCCTTCCCGCAGTTCGTACGCCTCGAGTACCCGGGCCCGCAGGTGAGTCTTCAGGTCCTCGACGGTCCGGCCCTCCAGTTCCTCGCGGGTCAACAGCCGCGAAGCCTGCGGGGAGGTCTCGGCGATGGCCGCCCAAGCAAACCGGGGCGCCGGAGCCGATTGCCGCGACAAGAAGGGCGACATGCTGGCGATCGCCTCGTGCAGGCCCTTGAGATCCCACTCGTCGCGATGCAGCGCCGGGTTGACGTACTGGTCGACCTGACTGTTGACCACCCGCTGGATGAAGGTCCGCAGGTTGCCCGAGAACTCGAGGCCTTCGAGGACCTTGCGGCGCTCGGCATAGATGATGCTGCGCTGCTGGTTCATCACGTCGTCGTATTCGAGGACCTGCTTGCGGATATTGAAGTGGTAGACCTCGACCTTGCGCTGTGCCCCCTCGATGGACCGCGTCACCATCGGATGCTCGATGGCCTCGTCGTCCGGCACGTTGAGCCGATCGAAGATGGCCGCGACCTTGTCGCCGTTGAAGAGCCGCATCAGGTCGTCGTCGAGCGCCAGATAGAACCGGGTCGAGCCTGGGTCGCCCTGACGTCCGGCGCGGCCCCGCAGCTGGTTGTCGATGCGGCGGCTCTCGTGGCGCTCGGTGCCGATGATGTGCAGGCCACCCAAGGCCAGGACCCGTTCCTTTTCTGCCGTGCACGTCGCGTAGGCTTCTTCGCGCAGCGACTCGATCTCAGGGCCCGTCAGCAAGGAGGGATCGTCATGACCGGCCTGGCGAATCAAGTCGTCGAGCAGGCTCTCGGGGTTGCCGCCCAGGATGATGTCCGTACCCCGGCCCGCCATGTTCGTGGCGATGGTGATGGCCTTGTAGCGGCCGGCCTGGGCAACGATGCGCGCCTCTTCCTCGTGGTGCTTGGCGTTGAGCACGCGGTGCGGCAGGCCACGCTGCTTGAGCAGGCCGGACAAGGCCTCGGACCGCTCGATGCTGACGGTGCCCACGAGGATGGGACGACCTTCCTCGTGCATCTTGGCGATCTCGTCGGCGATCATCTCGAACTTGATGCGGCCGTTCTTGTAGACCACGTCCGCCACGTCCCGGCGTTGCACCGACCGGTTCGTCGGGATGACCGTGACCTCGAGGTTGTAGATCTTGCCGAACTCGGCTTCCTCGGTCGCCGCAGTGCCGGTCATGCCGGCGAGCTTGTCGTAGAGTCGGAAGTAATTCTGGAAGGTGATCGTGGCCAAGGTCTGGGTCTCGTCCTGAATCCGCACGGACTCCTTGGCCTCGATTGCCTGGTGGAGACCGTCCGAGTAGCGGCGTCCCACCATCAGGCGCCCCGTGAACTCGTCGACGATCACGACCTCCTCGAAGCCCAGTTCGGGATTGACCTTGACGACATATTCGATGTCGCGGCGGTAGAGTTCCTTGGCCCGCAGGGCCTGGATCAGGTCGTGCGCCATGGAGGGATTGGCCGGGTCGTACAACTGGGTCACGCCGAGAATGCGCTCCGCGGCGGTGATGCCGTCCTCGGTCAGGATGATGTTCTTGGCCTTCTCGTCGACGGTGTAGTGGACGTCGCGCACGAGCCGGGGTACGGCGGCCGCCAGGACGACGTACTGATCCTGCTTCTGGGCGATGGGACCGCTGATGATCAGCGGGGTCCGGGCTTCGTCGACCAGGATCGAGTCGACCTCGTCGACGACGGCGAAGTTGAGCGGCCTCTGGACGCAGGCGTCGAGCTCCTGCGCCATGTTGTCGCGCAGGTAATCGAAGCCCAGCTCGTTGTTGGTGGCGTAGGTGATGTCCGACTCGTACGCCGCCCGGCGCTGGGCCGGCTGGAGGTGATGCTGGATCAGGCCCACGGACAAGCCCAGGAAACGGTAGAGCTGGCCCATCCACTCGCTGTCGCGGCGGGCGAGATAGTCGTTGACCGTCACGACATGGACGCCCTTGCCGGACAGCGCGTTCAGGTAGCAGGGCAGCGTGGCGACCAGGGTCTTGCCTTCTCCGGTACGCATCTCGGCAATCTGGCCCTTGTGGAGGAAGATGCCGCCAATGAGCTGGACGTCGAAGTGACGCATGCCGAGCACCCGCTTGCCGGCCTCACGAACGGTCGCGAAGGCCTCGGGCAGCAGGGCGTCGAGCGTCTCGCCCCGGGAAATGCGCGCGCGGAACTCCGCCGTCTTGCCCCGCAGCTCGTCATCCGTCAGCTGCTGCCACTGGGGCTCGAGCTGATTGATGCGCAGGACCAGCGGGCGCACGGCCCGCACCTTGCGCTCGTTGGCGTCGCCGAAAATCTTCGCGATGAGCTGAAGCATAGATTTCATCCTACCATCGCCGCCGGGCTCCGTTGACCGCCGCCCTGCGCTTCGACTATGATGAGACTTCCTGTGCCCTTTTGCTGGAGCGTCTCCATGAAGCCTGACATCCACCCTGAGTATCACACCGTCACCGCGACCTGCGTGTGCGGCAATACGTTCGAGACGGGTTCCACCCGCAATCAGATCCGCGTGGAAATCTGCGCGGCCTGCCATCCCTTCTTCACGGGAACCCAGAAGATCGTCGACACCGAGGGTCGGGTCGAGCGTTTCATGAAGAAGTACAACCTGAAGCCCGGCGCCACGGCCGTCGCTGCCAAGAAGTAGTCCGGGAACTCGGCGCCCATGTCGGGTCCCGTCGACGCGCCTGCCCTGAAACAGGGGGGGCGCGTCGTCGTTCTGCCGCCCCTGCCGCCCGAGCGTCAGGCGTATGCCCTTGCGCGCTACAGTCGTTCGGCCGATCCCATCGAGGCCTCGCTGACCTGGGTGCACGCCCACTCGGCCGAGCGATTCTGGGAGAAGTTCTACTTCGACTACGGTCACGCTTCCATTGCCGATCTGGGCCATCTCGCAATTTGTCTGGAAGGTCTGTCCGACCTGGCCGCTGCCGAGGTCCTGCACGACGGCCTGATTGATGCCCAGGCCCGATCGACGCGTTATCAGGACTTCAGTCGGGTCCCGCTCGTCTGCCCGGCCGAGGATCCCGCTGTCCGCGAGGCCGTTCGATCGGCGGGCGAACGCCTGCGTGCAGCCTACCTCGAGGTCTTCGAGGCCGAGCGCGTCGCGCTCGAGCGGCAACATCCACGTCCGGAGGGCATGCCTCCGGATGTCTACGGGCGCAATCTGGCCGCCCGGGCCTTCGATGTCGCGCGCTACCTGTTGCCGGTGGCGGCCTCGACGGGGGTCGGGCTGGTGCTCAGCGTCAGGACGCTCGAACGCCTCATCGGCCGTCTGGCGGCGAGTCCGCTGCTCGAGTGCCGCCAGTTGGCCGAGTCCTTGGCCAAGGCCTGCCGCGAGGCGCCGGATGACACGTGGTCCCGCCTGACGGGCGAGGCCGTGTCTGCAGAGCCGCTGGCCCCGACCCTTGCCCGACATGCCCATCCCCATGCGTGGGCGGCAGGCGTCCGCGAGCGCTCTGCTGCTCGGGCAACGGCTGACGCTGATGCCCTCGATCGGGCTCTTGATGCTTGCGTGGCCCCATCCATTCCTCGTGGCCTGCCCGGTGATGCCGCCGCGTGGCGAGAGCACGGCCTCGCCGTGGCCGCTGGCGCCGCTGGCGAGATCGATCTCTTGCCGCCGCATGAGGCGGACGAGGAAGCCTTGGCCTCCCTGCTCTATGCGGCCGTGCCCGGGCGTTCCTACCGACAGGTGCTGGCGTGGGCAAGGTCACAGGGGCCTGTCCGGCGTGCCAACCTGCTGACCGAGTTGTTGGCAGGCAGGGGCAGCCATGACGATTGGCCACGCGAGCTTCGGGTCGGGCATCGCTACGTGGCCGAGTTGACCCTCGACTGGGGCAGTTTTCGGGACATGCATCGTCATCGGCGCGGCGAGCATCTGGTCCCGCCGCTCGACCTCGATGCGGGTGCCTGCATGCCGGTCCACGTCGCGGACCCCGACAACATCGGGCGAATTCGCCGGGCGGCGGGTCGGGCGGCCGAGGAGGCCCGCGCCATCGACCGCGTGGCGCCGGGCATGGGCGTGTATGCCCTGCCGTTTGCCCAGCGCACCCGCACGCTCTTCCGGATGGATTGGGCTCAGGCGCAGTATATCGTCCAGTTGCGCACCGGCCTCAAGGGCCACGATGCCTACCGGGCCGTTTCCCACGCTCTTGGTGTCGCCATCGCTGCAGCTGAGCCGGGCCTTGCCGGGTTCATGCGATGGACGGACCCGGCCGAGCGTGAGCCGCTCGTGCGCTGACCGTACCGAGGAAGCTTCATGGACAAGCGGACACCGGTCGCGGACCTGCAGCCCGGCATGGTGCTGGCCGAGCCGGTCTTCCATCCCGCGACACTGCAGATGGTCTGGAACATCGGCACTACGCTGACGGAGCGGCACCTTGCCCTGCTTCGCAAGATGGACATCGAGGGCATCCGGACCATGGACCTGGCCGGGGCCCCGACCCTGCGCAAGCCTGCTCCCGATGCACCGGCTCCACCAGCCCGTGGCGCCGGCGCGCTGCCACCGCTCGTGGCGCGCGGGCCCATTCAGGGCGGTTCCGGACCTGCCGCACCCCCCCCACCCTCCGCGCGACCCGCGGGCTTGCCGCGAACGGCCGGACGCCCGCCCGTTGCCCCCCGAGCCATCGGTGCGCCGCCCGTGGCGCAGGTCAGGGGCAAGGCAGACGGTGCCCCCCCCATGCCCTCGTGGATGAAACTGCCCACGCCCTTGCGCCTGCCTCAGCGCATCCGCGAGGAAGTGCTCCAGCGCAACCTGTCCGTGGTCAAGACCATCACCCAGCAGGTCCGCCACGCGTCACGCATCGACATCGGCAGCGTCGACCAGGCCGTGCAGACGACCATCCGCCGCATCGTCGAGGAGCCCGAGCTCATCCAGAACCTGGTGGACTTGCGCATCTACGACGAATACACCTACACCCATTCCGCCAATGTCATGAGCCTGGCCCTCGTCGTGGGCACGGCCATGAAATATCCGCTCGAGAAGCTGCGGATGCTGGGTGTCGGGGCGTTGCTGCACGACATCGGCAAGACCCTGGTTCCCGAGGAGATTCTCAACAAGCCCAGCAAGCTGACAGAGGAAGAGTTCCGCATCATGGCCACGCATCCTGCTAACGGGATCATGATCCTGGGCAGCTACCAGTGGGCCAACAACGACATCAAGAACTGCGCCTTCCAGCATCACGAAAAGATCAACGGCAAAGGCTACCCCATGGGCCTTAAGGGGGACCAGATTGCCGAGATGAGTCAGGTTGTCTCGATCGTCGACTTTTATGACGCGTTGATCTCGGACCGCTGCTACAAGAAGGGCCTGCCGCCTGATCTCGTCTACCAGACGATCATCAACGGCACGGGAGCGCACTTCGATGCACGCATCGTCAAGGCCTTCCTCAAGTACATCGTGCCCTACCCGGTCAACGCCGAGGTCGTGTTGTCCAATGGGATGCATGGGCGCGTCACGCGGGTCAACCGCAAGAACCTGCTGGCTCCCGTGGTCCTCGTCGAAGGGCATGGCGAGGTCGATCTGATGCGGGCCGCGAATGTCACGGTGGTCCAACTCAAGAGTGCGCCCAAGCCCGGTACGGGCATGCTCAACCCGGCGGTCCTCGGACGTTGAGCCGGCACGAACGCCGCCCGTTGCCGCGTTTCCTGGAGCAGGGCCTGCCTGCCGATGTCCTCGCGGGGCGGACCTTGGTCCTCGGCAAGGAACGGGCCCATCAGTTGGGACGGGTCCTGCGGATGGTTGCCGGTGACGAACTGGTGCTGGTCGGTGGCGTGGGTTCGGCGTGGCGGGCCGTCTTGCGCGCGCTCTCACCCAGGGAGGCCGTCGTCGAGTTGCTCGAATCGGCCGAGTGTGCCCCGGAGTGGCGGCGGCCTGCCGTGCTTGCCTGCGCCGTCCTCAAGGGTGATCGTCAGGAGTGGTTGCTGGAGAAGGTCGTCGAGTCGGGACTGCCCGTCCTGCAGCCTTTGGTGACGGCACGGACCCTCGTTCGACCGGGTCTGGACGGTGCAAAGCGTCAGCGCTGGGACCGTTTGGTGGCCGAGGCCACCGAGCAATGCGAGCGTGCCGTCCGGATGGAGTTGCGTGAGGCGGTGCCTTTGTCGTCCTTGCAGCTGCCGCTGGGCTGGTCCGTGCTGCTGGTCGATGAATCGGCATCAGATGTGACGGCCTCGTTCGAGGCTTGGCATGCAGCCGTGGCCGATGCGCCGGGAGTCGTGGCGTGCGTTGGGCCCGAGGGAGGCTGGACACGCGAGGAGCGCGAGGCGCTCGTCGTGCGTGGGGCCATGCCCGTCTCGCTGGGCGGCACCATCATGCGTGCCGAGACGGCGGCGCTTGCCACGGTGATCCGTCTGGGCCTGCTGCTGGCTTGAGTCGCCCGATCAGCTTCGTGCGCGGTCCGGTCCCGGGGGAAAAGGCAGCAGCTTGCCCGTGGGTTCGCGGCGGATGGCGGTGACCCAGTCCATCACGGCCTTGCCGAGCGCTTCCGGGCGGTGGCGAACCACGGCGTGCTCGTCGATGAGCGCGCCGACAATGGGCTTGACCCCCAGGGCGTCAAGGGCGCCGGGGTCCATGCGCACGGGCTCCTGACCTTTGGCGCGGTAGGCATCCAGCAACACCTGGGGCAACTCGTCGTTGACGAGGACCCAGTCGAACAGGTCGCGTCCTCCCACGCGCTGCAAGGCCGCAACGTGGTCCGCGACGCTGTAGCCATCGGTCTCGCCCGGTTGCGTCATGACATTGCAGATGTAGATGCGTGGCGCCGAGGAACGCCTGATCTCCGAGAGGATCTCGGGGATCAGGAGATTGGGCACGATTGAGGTGTACAGGCTGCCTGGCCCGAGGACGATGGCGTCGGCCTCACGGATGGCGCGAAGGACCTCCGGCAGGGCCGCGGGATCGTGAGGCTCGCACCAGACCTGTCGGATCGGGGTGGTCGAGGCCGAGATGGCGCTTTCGCCCCGTACCTCGGTACCGTCCTCGAGACGGGCGGCCAGAGTCAAGGCATCCAGCGTCGCCGGCAAGACCTGGCCGCGGACGGCGAGCACACGGCTGGCGGCCTGAATCGCCTGTTCCATGTCGCCGGTCAGCTCAGAGAGTGCCGTCAGGAAGAGGTTCCCGAAGCTGTGTCCCTCCAGCCCACCGGTCTCGAAGCGATAGGCGAAGAGGTCAGCCATGAGTTTCTCCTCGCCGGCAAGCGCGAGCAGGCAGTTGCGGACATCACCCGGGGGCAGGACGCCCATTTCGGTCCTGAGCCGGCCCGAGGAACCCCCGTCATCGGTCATGGCGACGATCGCCGTGATGTGGTCCGAATGGACCTTGAGACCGCGCAGCAAGGACGCGAGGCCCGTACCGCCGCCGATGGCGACGAGACGGGGACCGCGACGCGGTCGGTTGCGGTAGAGGGAATCGACGATGGACGGCGCCGCCGGCGTGGCCCGGACGGCGACGGCGACGGCCCGGACGACCCGACGACCGGCCCAGAGGCCGAGGCCAAGCCCGAACAGCAAACCGAGGCTGCCGCAACTCACCATCCAAGGCGTCAGTTCCTGCCCGTACCGCATCTGGCGATAGGCTGCGATGGTCAGCAGGATGAAGCCGCCACCCTGGATCACGAACCCCAGGGCAGCCAGCAGCAGCCAACGCTTCAGGCCCATGCCCGGCGTCAGCCACTTGCCGAGCGCACCCATCAGGAAGCCCTGCCGCCGGCCGCGGACGCGGACTCTGCCGCCGGTCGCTGGATATCCCGGTGGGTCTCGACGACGTTGGGGTGGCTTTCGCGCAGGATGGCCGCCAAACGTTGGACCATGGCGACACTGCGGTGCCTGCCGCCCGTACAGCCGATGGCCAGGGTCAGCCGGGTCTTGCCCTCAGCCCGGTAATGGGGGATCAGGAACTCGGACATCTCGAGGAATCGCGCGAGGAATTCGCGCGTGACAGGATGCCCGAGGACAAAGTCGCGTACAGGCGCATCCAAGCCCGTGAAGGGGCGCAGGACCGGATCATAGTGCGGATTCGGCAGGAAGCGCACGTCCATCACGAGGTCGGCGTCCAGCGGCACGCCGTGTTTGAAGCCGAAGCTGACGACCGTCAGTTGCATCGCGGCCTGGACCTGATCCGGCAGGACGTGGGCCGACAGGATACGTTCTTTAAGGGCGCGCGCAGAGAGATGGGACGTATCGAGGACGTCGACCTCTCCCATGGTGCGGATGCCCGTCAGGCGGGCCCGCTCCGAGGCAATGGCCTCGACCAGCGAACCCTCGCCCCACATCGGATGGCGTCGGCGCGTCTCGCTGAAGCGCCGGTACAGGACTTCGTCGGTGGCCTCGAGGAAGAGCAGGCGGACGGGCTGCCCATGGCTGCGCAGGGCCTCGATCGTGCTCTTGAGTTCGTCGAAGAAGCCGCCACCCCGGGTGTCGATGACCACGGCGATCTGGGGGTAGCGCGCCTGCGTCAGCTGGACGAAGGCTTCCAGCAGCGGGGGGATCAGGTTGTCGACACAGAAGAACCCCAAGTCCTCGAAGCAACGCAGCGCCTGCGTCTTGCCCGCCCCGGAGAGGCCCGTTATGATCTGGATGGTTGCCTGACGTGCCACGTCCCTCATCTTTGCACCCGGGCGGGTCGGGGTCAAACGTCCCGATCCGCATGATTGCGAGCGACCTGGACGGGACGCTCATCGATCACGGTGGCCGGCTCGACGGATCGGTGATTCAGGCCTTTGCCGACGCGCGCCGGCGGGGCTTCAAGGTCGTGCTCGCGACGGGACGTTCCTATCCTCAGGCCGTGCCCTACTGGCGCCAACTCGCCCTCGACACACCCCTGGTGGCGGCGCAAGGTGCCGATGTCCGGCAACCGGCCACGGGGGAGGTCCTGTGGCAGCACCTGATCCCTGAGGCCACCGTGACGCTGGCCGCGGGCGTGCTCAGGGCGGCCGGCCTGATGGTCGGGCGCTACAGCCGGGAGCAGTTCTGGCACGAGGGGGTCGCGGATCCGCTGATGGAGACGTACCTGGCCCGGGTCAAGGCACCCGCGCGCATCGTTCCTCGTATCGAGAATCTTGGAGGCGAGGCTTCCAAGGTCGTGGCCCTGGGACCGCCGCCCCTGGTGGCCGAGGTCTTGGCCGAGGTCGCGCGCCTGCTCGAGGGGCATGCGGAGGTCTTGCGTAGCTTGCCGTTCCACGTCGACATCGTGCCTCCCGGGATCACCAAGGCCACCGCCCTCGAGCGACTTGCGCCGCTGCTGGGCATCGCCGGATGGCACGAGGTGATGGTCTTCGGGGATGCCGACAACGACCTGACGATGATCAGAAAGGCTGCCGTCGGGGTTGCCGTCGGGGATGCGACGCCGGCGGTCCTTGCGGCCGCACGACACCATGTCCCGCAGGTGGGCTTGGGGCCGGCAGGCGAAATCGATCGTCTGCTTCGAGCCGACGGGATCTGGTCCTTAAGCTCTTCTTGACGTCATCGGAGAAGGCTCTGTGGCGATGATGACCTTATGGTCGTCGATGCCGTCCGTCGCAACGGGTCGGCGCGCGCTGCGGCAGCAGGTCGCGCGCGGGTCGGGCATGAGCCTGCCGCGCCACGTCCCGGCCTGGCGCGGGATCGCTGGTTGCCCGGAGTTCGCTCCGCCGAATCCGTGGGATGCGAGGACGGCCCCTTCGCGCCGCTACGCCTCTTTCCCCCGCGACCCGAGGGACCCTTGCCTGCTTCGGCCTTTCCTGCCGGTTGGGCAGAACTGGCACCCGGTGTGCGCTATGCCCGGACCCTCGTCAACGGGCAGGTGACGCACGCCTTGGTCGTGGAACCGGGAACTCCGGTGACTTTCTGGGCGGGGCCGCCTGCCGAAGGCGGTCTCGGGACGCGGACCGTGCGGCAGATGGCGCAGGGCCGGGTCGCGGCCGTCAACGGCTCGTTCTCGACGCTTGCCGACGCGCCCGTCAGCCGTCCCGTCGGGCCGACCGTGGCCCGCGGCGAGGTCCGGATCGACTCGGCGACCATCAAGTCGGGCTGGGGTGCGGTGCCGCGAAGCTTCCTTGCGCGCGACGCCGAGGGACGCTTCTTCACGGGGGAGGCGGCCGCCGGCGAGAAAGCGACGGCGTTGCTGGCCCGCCTGAAGGATCAAGGCCGGCAAGTGACGGATCTGTTCGGTGGCAACGGCGTGCTGCTGTCGGGCGGACAACTGGCGGACGAGCGGGCGCGGTCCGTGCAGGGTCTGGATGGCGGCCAGGCCAGTCGGTCCGCAAATGCCCGGACGGTTGCGGGCGTCACGCCCGATGGCCGTCTCGTCCTGTTGACGACCGAGGGTGATGCGGCCGAGGGCCGTGGCGTGGGCGTCCATGAGTTGGCCCAGTGGTTGCTGCAGGCCAGAGACCAGGATCCGACGCTCAAGGTCGACGAGGCGGTGATTCTCGACGGCGGCGGGACGGCCGCGATGGTCGTGCCGGGCCGTGGTGTCGACAGCCGTGTCGGCCTCTACCACCGCCGCATCACGACGGGCCTGGTGATCGAGCGGGCACCCGAACGCTGACGCGCAGCCACGGCTCCGAGGCCTTGGATGATGCGACCCCGGACCCGATGGCGCGGGGGGTAGTAGGCCAGGTCCCAGCCATCGACGGGCAGGTGCCATTCCATCCTGCAGCCACCGGGGTGCCACGTCAGCACCCAGAAACGATGCGGATGCTCGACCAGGGCCTGAGTCGCGTGGACGGCCAGGTTGCCGATGGAAGAACTGGTCGCGAGGTGGAAATGGTCGCACAGGGCCCCCAGTACGTTTGTCCCGGCGGTCGCGAGCGCGCGGGTCACGCGCCGGGCGTCCCGCTCGGCAAAACGCAGGGCCTGGGTGAAGGGCAGGGCCTGAAATGGGGGATGGTGCACGGCCCCCACGATGTGCTCGCGATCGTGGCGCTTCAGGGTACGCCGCAGCCATCGCGCCTGGACGCGGCCCAGGCGACCCTGCCAGCCCTGGTAGCTTTCCTCGGCTGAGTCGGTCGTGTCGAGGACGACCAGGCGATGGCCGTGCGGCAACGGCACCCTATATCAGGGCGCACCCGAGTGGGACAGGCCGTGGTCGCCCAGCGCGTCAATCAGCCTGCGGCGGGCGAGGTCGGCCCTGAGGCTCTCTACATCATGGTTGCCGAGGGCCGCGAACCAGGGATGGCGGAGGGGCCTGAGTTCGCGACGGAAAGCCGATAGCGTCTCGCTGTCATGATTTGACTGGTCGAAGATGTCTCCCGTCAGGACCACCGCGTCCAGGTCAAGCCGGTTGAGGGCCTGCACCGTTCTGCGCATCAGGTCGGGTCCCTGGGGCCAGCCTAACCTGGGCTCAAGTGCGAAGTGGAGGTCCGAGAGATGGGCGACGCGCAACATGGGGGTGAGTGGCATGCGCCATGACTACCCCGTCCGGCCTCCGGACTCATCGGCTGGATGGCCTATGGCGACTGGGCGCGAGGCTCTTGGGGTCTCAGCCCCGGGGCCGGCTGAAGAGCCCGAAGCCCTCGCGCTGGAGTGCCGCTTCGTGTCGGGCTCCCGGTGCCGTCGAAGACGGCGGCCCTTGGTGAAGCACGAGGATGGTGGTGTCGTCGTAAAGGCCCATGTGGCGCTGGTGGGCCAGTTGCGCCGATCGCAAGTGCTGGAGCGTGTCCCGTGCGCTCTGCCTGTCTCGAGCCTGCAGCCAGCGGGCGACACGTTCCTCGCCGGCACGCTGGCCATTGGGGTCGCGGGCATCGGTGATGCCGTCCGAGATCGCCACGATCTCGTCGCCCGGGGCCAGGTCCAGCACGAACGGACGATAGTGGGCCTCGATCGGGGCACCCAGCGGCAGGCCTGTAGCCGGGACGGGGATGCCGTTGTGCAGGGGCTGCGGATTGCCGGCGTTCAAGCCGACCAGCCTGCCTGTGGCCGGGTCGTGAATCATGTAGGTGAAGGCCACGAACATGCGTGAACGCCGGCCCTGCTGACGCCGCAGGAGACGGTTGACGGCCCGCACGGCCTCCGCCGGGTCGTCCGGATGCTGGCTGGCCACTGCGCGGAACAGCGTCAGCGTCACGGCGCCCAGCATGGCCGCGGGCAAGCCCTTGCCCGAGACATCGCCCACCAGCAGGCCCAGCTTGCCCCCCGGCAACTCGATGACGTCATGGAAGTCGCCTCCCATCTCGAGCGCCGCCTCGTGCCAGACGGCGAGGTCCGCACCCGGCGGTGCGGGCAACGTGTTGGGCAACAGGGATTCCTGCAGTTGATGCGCGATCTCCAATTCTTGGGAAACACGCTCCTGGACCTTGATGCGCTCGAGCAGCAGCACGTTCTCGGCAGCCAGGGCCAACTGGGCCAGCAAGTTGGCGAGATAGGCCTCGTCTGCCGTGCCGTACTCGAGGTCGGACTGCCGGGGTCCAAGCGTCACGATCCCCAACGGCTCGGGTCCCGGGTTGAGCGGATAGATTCGTGCGGCATCAGGCGTACCTGCCTGCCAATTGCCTTGCGCCGGGATGGAGAGGCTGACGAAGGTCGGCCGAACCGAGGCCTCGAGGGCCGCCTGCAGCGCGTGAAAGAGCGTCTCGGCCGACGCGGCGCCGCGCGTCTGTCGGCCGAATTCGACCAGGACCTGATCCGGCTTGTAGGCGGAACGGTCGAAGACCCGGTCGATCTGGTCGCGCACACGCCGGGACAGTGGCTGGAAGGCCAGGGCCAGCAGGGCTGTCGCCACGGACGAGGCAAGGGGGCTGTTCTCGAGGCCGAGGGCTTCGCCCGCGTTCGAGGTCAGCAGGGCCATGGTGCCTACATAGCCGCCGCCAAGGATGACGAGGGTCATCACGTACTGCAGGGTCCGCCGCAGCACGACCTCGATGTCGAAGAGCCTGGCCCTGACGATGGCGTAGGCAATCGAGGCGGGGAAGGCCGCGAAGCAGAGCAGGGTGGCGCTGTAGGCGAGGGTTTGCAGGTCCGGATCGCGGACCGCCCAGACGAGGGTCCACGGAAGAAAGGCCACCAGGGCCCCCACCAGCGTGATCTGGGCCTGGCGGCGGTGCAGCAGGTTGCGTGTGCGCCACGCGCGGAGGGCGAGGCTGGCCAGCAGGGAGACGGTGGCGAGGAAGGCGAGCAGCACGGTGCCCTGCCAGACGACGAGCGTATACAACTGGTGGTCGGCGGGATTGCGGGTGGCACGCGCGAGCGCGACGATGGTCAGCAGGCCGAGCGTCAGGGCGGCCATGCCGACAACCAAGCCGAGGCCTCGGGACCAGCGGGGATGATCCATCAAGGGGGTAGGGAAGGCCAGCGCCAAGACAAGGGCGGCCCACGACAGGCCTTGGAAAGCCAAGTAAACCGTTGGCCCAAGGCGTCCACCGAGGTCGAATTCGACGCCTGTCAGGACATACAGGGCCAGGCTGCCCTGGAAGACCAGGAGGGCCAAGCTGGCCGTAGCCTCAGGTGGGGCACGAAGGTGGGTGATGGTGGCCATGGCGACCAGGACCATCCACAGGAACAGGGCCGGCAGCGTCGAGTCGCGCCAATCGGACCACGTGAAGCTTCCGAGACGCAGGGGCAACGATTGGGTGGCCTCGCCGCGTTGGATGGTCAGGGTGATGCTGTCGCCGGCCGACCGGTTCCGGATATCTGCCTCGAACTGGCGGTAGCTGGGGATTGGACGCTTGTCGACGGCAATTACCTGGTCCTCTGGTTGGATACCGGCCTGGGGTCCTGCCCACTGTGGCTGGTTGAAGATGGACACGAACAGGGCTGGATCCAGCCGGAAGCCGTGAAAGGTCTGCCCGACCCACCCAAGGGAGGTCATCAGCGTCACGATCAAGGCCACTGTCTGGAGGCACAGGTGTACGCTCGCCACGGCTCGTCGCGTCAAGAGTCCCGCTCCGTGAAACGTTCGGCCAGCCTGAGATCCAATGCCACGGCAAAGGCCTCATCGAATGCCGCCACGACTTCGGCCGGTTGCATCTCCGCCACGGCCTCCAGTACGGTTGCACGCAGTTGGGCGAGGCGAAGGCGTACGCTTGCCAGTATCAGGCCCGCTGGCACGGGGCCCTCGATTCCGAGGCCAATAACGGTCTGCTGGAAGAACTGCCAACGAGCGCTTTGGGGACCTGCCTCGACGGCTGCATCCAGATCACTTCGCCATTGCAGGGCTGCGCCGACCTTGTGACCCCAGTCAGCATAGTGGGTGCACCAGTTGCGGCCCTCGGGACTGAAGCCGGCCAGCATCTCGAGCATGCCGCCCATGGTGGCACCGGTGCGATTCTCGAGGCTGGCCACGAGCGTGCTGCCTTCGGCGGTATTTGGCGCAAGGTCCCAGGCCTGCGCGTGCACAAGATTTTCAAGCGTCCGCGAGAGGATGGTCAGCGTGAATCCCGGTTGGGGTGACTGCCCTGCCCATGTCATGGCGCGGGCCAAGCCCCTGATGGTCGCCAACGGTGCCAGCAGACGATGGGGCTCCGTGTCCAAGTCCCCGTCTTGCCAATCGTCGAGGATATCGGCAGCGAGGTAGACCTCGCGCCAGATGGCTTCGTGCAGCTGGCGCAGGGTTTCCGGCACCTGCATGGCAAGGGCGAGGCGTCGTGGCAGTCGATAGAAGGGCCAAGTGCTAGAGCTGGTGACCCTTGCCCACTTCTGCTCCAGAGCACGGTCGAAGCGGTCGAGGACAGGATGGGCAACTGGGGCGTCAGCCAGCGACTTGCGCCTCCAATCCAGCTTTCATCACACCGAAATTGTCCTTGCGCAGGATCAAGTCGATGTTCTTCATGTGGCCATTGATTTCCTTCTGGTCGCCCCGCGCGAGCAGGTCGGACCAGGCCT
>VGJW01000013.1 GCA_016867265.1 Candidatus Tanganyikabacteria bacterium | reverse complement strand
CGGCCACGCATACTGCTTGTCGCGGTCGATGCTCAGTTGGACCTCCGCCACCACCACCAGATCCGGTTCGTCCGGCTTGCCAAGAACCAGCACGAGGTCGGCACGACGTTCGACGACAAGCGGCTCGCTGGCTGTCGCATCCACGCACATGACAGGCAGCGCCGGGTCCAGTCCGGGCAGGGCGCGGGCGAGCAAGGGCGCCAGATGCGCGGGGGCCTGGCGCAGCAACTCGACCAGGACCTCGTGCAAGGGACTCGGGGGCATGACCCGATGCTGACGAAGCACCGGGGCGCCGTCCATTCGCTTGGCATAAGGGTTTGAGGCACGCTGCGTCATGGCGGTTTGCCAGAGCATCTCGCGTCGCACGAACACCACGCGCCCGCAACGCCCGCACCTAAGGCAAAAGTTTTTGCCTTAGGCACCTGGAACTCCCGAAACGCTTGTGGCCCGTGGCGTTCAGGCCATCACGATCATCAAATGCCCGACCTGACTGCACAGCCAAGGGCCCTTACGACAAACCGGGGTGCCCATCGAACTCGGGTCCGAAGTACAACCGACACCCAAGGTTGACCGTCGCCCCGGTCCTTCGGAGTCAGGCCCGCCTCACACAGCGGTGCCCCCCCACCAAGGCCAGGGTCGCGCGCACGGCTGGAAGACTGCGGAGCGTGGCCGAGGATCGGGTCTTGGTCCGGGCATTGTAGGCAGGCATGCCCAGCGGAGACCTGGCCCCAGCCTTCGGACGTCGCCAAGAGGCCATCAAGGACCGCTGCAAACGCGTGGCAATCGAGCACGTCGCCGGACGCACACAGGTGCCGAGGTCGACCTGCTGCTGGTCTGGCGGGACGGGATCCGCAGGGCCATCATGATCGAGCGTAGCTCGTCCAGCAGCCCCCGCCCCGGAGCCTTCACGCGGCCTGCGCGGACCTTGCCGACGATGCGTGACGAGGTCGCGCAAAAGTGATTCGAATCTCACCCCACCATCGACGAGAGGACCCGACGCTGCGGATGCCCGACAGGACCGCCCATCACCTGACGTTCCGCCTGCGCCTCGAACCCGGGGGAGATCCGCGCGCGCCGGGCGGCGCCATCACCGTGGCGCTCTGCGGTCACTGGGATCACGAGGGCCCGTGCCGATGGCCCCACCTGACAAGCGCGCACACGGCCGACGACCATCTGGAGGTCAACGTCCGGCTCACGTGCCCCGATTCGGACCGCGAGACGGTGCTTGCCCGCATCGAAGCCGCCCTCGCGACAGGCTTCCTGCTGGGTCCCGACGGCAGGAAAACACGCTGGACCGTGCTGCCGGACGCGCCCCCCCAGCCTTAGGCCTGGGCGGCGCAGTTCACCAACCACGACACGCCGCAACGATCCACGACGGCCCCATAGGTCGCGCCCCAGAACATCTGCTCAAGCGGCTGCTTGACGACGCCCCCCTCGGCCAGCGCCCCGAACAGGCGCCGGGCCTCGTCGAGCGTGTCGGGCTCGAGGTTGAGATGCGCGGCGTTACCCTGTTGCAGGTCATGCCCCATCGACGCGACGGCATCCGTCCCCATCAGGACATGGCCACCCAGAATGGGCAGTTCGACATGCATCACGAGGCGGCGCTGATCCTCGGGCAGACCCTCCATCCCGGGGACTTCCCCCATGCGTTGGAGCGTAGCAACGAACTCGGTCCCGAAGACTGCCCGGTAAAAGTGGAAGGCCTCTTCCGTCGTCCCGGGGAAGTTCAGATAGGTGCTGGTCCGAGCCATCAGCCCCGCAGGCCCTGCATCAGCGTCACCATCTGCGCGAGTGCCGCGCCCCAGCCCTCCTCGAAGTTCATGGCGCCGTGACGCTCCCGATCCTCGGGTGTGGCGTGCCGCGCCACGGCGCAGTAATGGGTGCCCCCGTCCCGGCTCTCGAAGCTCAGTTCGGCCACGAACGGAAAGTCTCCCTCTCCGTTCAGCACCAGGGGTCGAAAGCCCGGCCGCATGGCGTTGGTCCACGCGAACCGTGCGCCCGGCTCGGCCGCCAACACGCAGCCATCGCCCTCGACTGTCGGCCCCTCGGGCCCGGCCATCATGGTACGGAAGCGCCCGCCCGGCCGGGCATCCATTTCGGCCTCGAGCGTGCGCAAAGGTGCCGGCGTGAACCACTGCACCATCAAGGCCGGATTCGTCCACGCCCGCCACATCTCGTCGGGCGTCAAATCCACCTGACGCTCGAAGTACAGGTCAAGGGCGGGAACGTGGTTCAGGGGGCAGACAGGCTTTTCGCGAACGGCGAAATGCCCCACAGGCTGCCATCATCCGCAAGGCTACATCATCCCCCAGCTCAGGCACGCGACCGTGACGGCCCGGCTGGTACCTCAAGCGACCTCCCCATCCGCTGTCCCTGGAGCCACAGCCGTTGGCAAGAGGCTCTGAAGGAAGGGATTATCGCGCACGCGTTCCCCGGTCGTCAGGACGGGATCAATCTGCTGGTCCCAGACCAGCGTCTTGGCCGCCACCAAAAACCGGGCCTTCCACGGCAGCGCCGCCAGCAGGGCCGCCTCATCCGGCAGCACGACCAGCAGTGTCGCCCCCCGACAGCCGGTCCTCCGCGCAACTGCCAAAGAGCCACTTGGTCCACGATGCGCCCAGGGTGGCCCGGGCCGCCGAGAGCAGGCGCAAGCGTTCAGCTGCCGTCAGGCGCATCGGCCCCGAGCCCCCTTGTAGCTACCACCGTCGGGCACAGGTCACGCATCCGGCAGAGCGCCGCATCCACGGCATCTCCCCCGTACTCATGCACCGCCAGGTTCCTGAGTTCGCGAATCTAGAGCCAGGTCTCCGCAGACCCGATCCAGCCCCGCTTCTCGGTCAACTGCAACGTGTCCCGCAGGGTTCCGCGCCAAGCCGGGTCCTCCGCCGCGCCACGAAGGACCTTCTGGATGAACAGGTCGCCGGCCCGCGCGAAACGCGCCACCAGGGCTTCCCAGTCCTGCAGGGACGCATCGTCCATGGTTGCAACGTGTGGTTCCTGCCCCTCCACGCGACGCATGCTCCAGGCCAGATGCGCCAGCGCCACGGTCAACCAGACGCAGGCGCCTAAGATCAAGGGTGACGAGGGCAAGCGATGCAAGCGGGCATCCTCCTTCCTCATCGAAATGACCCCATGACCGTGCTGCTCGCGCCACGCGAAGCCACGGATGCCTCCCGACGCTTCAGCCGTCTCTCCGCACGGACACTGCCACGGGTTCCGCTGCCCCACCGCCGCCCGTCACACGTACGCCGGCCGTCAGCGCTTGGCCAGCTTGTAGTTCCGCCCGATGTCCGAATCCCAGCGCAGATGGCCATACCGATCGCTCGAGGAGACAGCCAGTTCAAGGGCTACCGGCACCTCGCCGGCAGGCAGGGCCGACAACTGGGCCACGCCGACGAAATCAGCCGGGCCGGTCGTCGCCGCATCCTGACGCCCCAGGCTGACGGCACCCACCTCGACCCGGCGCCCCCCGGCCATCGCCAGGACACACCAGCCATTAAGCGTCATGCGACCCGCGAAGTAGCCGGTCTTGTCCGTGTAGGTCAGGCGAAGCGATGCCGGCGCCGTCCGGGCCGCAGTTCCCACGCCCACCTGGACTGCGGGCGTCACGGCCACCGCGACGACATTGCCCGTACCTGTCTCGGTGCGCGCCTGCCAGCCCTGGACGGTCCCGATCTTGCCCCTTCCGAGCGCAGACACGCCCTCTGAGTCCGCGACGCGCCCCTGAGGTGCAGGAAGTGCGCCGCAACCTGCGGTAAACGACACGACGAGAGACGCCCAAATGCAACGCTTCACGATGACAATTCCTGGCCCCTTGGCCTTTATCTGCATGGGGCAACGACACGCGCTGCCCGCCTGGTCTTGCAGGGGCTATCCTGAAGCGATGCGCTATTCATAACCTCTTGACACTTAAGAACGAGTTAATCTGCCCGGGCCAGATTGCTCACGTTTAAACGCCCGGGAGCGTTGCCCGACCAAGCCACGCCCCCGAGCGAAACAATCCCGCCTTGCCCCAAGGCTCGACCGCAGTGCGGCGCTCCTGACTGCGAAGCGGCTCGCGCACAAGGATCGCCGAGCGCCAGGCGGGAATTGTGGGGGGACGGCCGCCACGTAGGCTACACTTGGTGATGGTCCGGTCCGGGCAGCCATCCGCCGCAACCGGGCCCTGACGGGAACGACATGACTGGAAATCCGGCCCCTCGGGCCCCGATGCACCCCTACCTCGCCGCCCTCGCCCAACGCATCCTCGTCTTTGACGGCGGCATGGGCACGATGCTGCAGCCCCTCGAGCTGACGGCCGAGGACTACCAGGGCCGCGCGGGCTGCCCCGAGATCCTCGTCGCCAGCAGGCCCGACGTCATCCGCGGCGTCCACCGCGCCTACCTCGAGGCTGGCGCCGACGTCGTCGAGACCAACACCTTCGGTGGCAACCGCCGCAAGCTCGACGAGTGGGATCTGGGCGACCGGACCCACGAACTCAACGTGACGGCCGCGCGCCTCGCCCGTGCCGAAGCCGATGCCCTTGCGACCCCCGACCGACCGCGGTTCGTCGCAGGATCACTCGGCCCCACGGGCATGCTGCCGTCCTCGGGCGACCCGGTGTTGGGCGCCGTGGGCTTCGAGGATCTGGCCGAGACCTACCGGGAACAGGCCGTGGCCCTCGTCGAGGGTGGCTGCGACCTGCTGCTGGTCGAGACGGCGCAGGACATCCTCGAGGTACGGGCGGCCATCGCGGGCATCCGGCGAGCCTTTGGCGACCTGGGGCGCAGCGTGCCCCTGCAGGTGCAGGTCACGCTCGATCCCACGGGGCGCATGCTGCTGGGCACGGATATCGGGGCTGCGATCGCCATTCTCGAGGCCCTGCCCGTCGATGTCGTCGGCCTGAACTGCGCGACGGGGCCAGACGCCATGCGTGCGCCCATCGCCCTGCTCTCGGAACGGTCGACCCGTCCCATCAGCATCCTGCCCAATGCAGGCCTGCCCTTGAATGTCGACGGCAAGGCCGTCTACCCCCTCGAGCCCGCGCCCATGGCCCAAATCCTGGCCGAGTACGTCTCGCGCTACGGCGTGGGTGCGGTCGGAGGCTGCTGCGGCACCACGCCCGCCCACATCCGCGCCCTGTCCCAGGCGGTGGGGGATCTCCGCCCGCAGCCGCGACCCGTTGCGACGCCCGCCTATGTGGCCAGCGCCATGCAGGCCGTCGCCCTCGACCAGGAGCCCGCACCCCTGATCGTGGGCGAACGCCTGAACACCCAGGGCAGCCGCAAGGTCAAGCAGCTGGTACTCGACGGCGATGACGACGGCCTGGTGCAGGTGGCCCGCCAGCAGGTCGCGGCGGGTGCCCACGTGCTGGACGTCTGCGTGGCCCTGACGGAGCGTGCCGACGAGGCCGCGACGATGGCCCGGGTCGTGGGCGCACTGTCGCGGGGCGTCGAGGCTCCCCTCGTAATCGACTCCACCGAACCGGCCGTCCTGCATGAAGCACTTCGCGCCTGCCCGGGGCGGGCGATCGTGAACTCGATCCATCTCGAGAACGGCCGGACACGCATCGACACGGTGCTGCCCTTCGTTCGCGAGCACGGCGCGGCTGTCGTCGCCCTGACCATCGACGAGGGGGGCATGGCCCGAACGGCCGAAAGCAAGCGGGCGGTGGCCCGCCGCATCCACGACCTGTGCACGGGAGAATATGGCCTCGCCCCGGACGCCCTCATCGTCGACACGCTGACCTTCACGCTTGCCACGGGCGACCCCGAGTACGCGGAATCTGCCCTCGAGACCCTCCAGGGCATCCGCTTGGTCAAGCAGGAAATGCCGGGTGTCCGCACGATCCTGGGCGTCTCCAACGTCTCCTTCGGACTGGGTGCGGAAGCCCGCAAGGTCGTCAACGCCGTCTTCCTTCATCACGCCGTCAAGGCCGGCCTCGACCTGGCCATCGTCCACCCGGACCACGTCCTGCCTCTGCACGAGATTCCCGCGGATGCCCTGACCCTGGCCGAGGACCTGGTGCTCGCCCGCAGGGACGATGCCCTACCGCGGCTGATTGCGTGGTTCGACACGGCCCCGGAGACCGGCAACGCGACCGTGACGGCCGTCCCCGAGGCCGACCCGCGCACGGCCGAGGAACGCATCCACCGGCAGATCGTCGAGCGCCGCAAGGAGGGCATCGAGGCGCTGCTGGACGAGGTCCTCTCCCGACGGGACCCCGTCACGGTCCTGAACGAGGTCCTGCTACCGGCCATGAAGGAAGTGGGCGATCGCTTCGGGGCAGGCGAACTCATCCTGCCGTTCGTCCTGCAGTCGGCCGAGGTCATGAAACGCGCCGTGGCCCACGTCGAACCCCACCTCGACCGCATCGATGGCGCCAGCAAGGGCACCGTCGTCCTCGCCACGGTCTTCGGGGACGTCCACGACATCGGCAAGAACCTGGTCCATGTGATCCTCGCCAACAACGGCTACACCGTGCACGACCTTGGCAAGCAGGTTCCGGTCCAGACCATCCTCGACCGGGCGCGCGAACTGCGTGCCGATGCCATCGGCCTCTCGGCCCTGCTGGTCTCGACCTCGCGGCAGATGCCGCTTTGCGTCGAGGAGGCCCACCGACAGGGCGTGGACTTGCCGATCCTGATTGGCGGGGCGGCGATCAATCCGTCCTTCGGGCGCAGGATCGCGCTGCTGCCGAATGGTACGCCCTATCCCGCAGGCGTCTTCTACGCCAAGGACGCTTTCGAAGGCCTGGCCCTGCTGGACCGGCTGACGGATCCCGAGCGGCGCCCGGCCCTTGTCTCGGACATCCATGCTGCTGCCCAGGCTGCCGCAGCCCCGCGCGAGGCCTCGGCGCAGGCCACGATCATGCCCGCACGCTCGGCCGTCCGGCCCGTCGCCGCCGTACCCCCGCCCCCCTTCTGGGGCCCCCGCGTGCTGGAGCCCGTCCCGCTCGATGCCCTGTTCGACCTGCTGGACACCGACAGCCTGTTCCGCCTGTCGTGGGGTGGCCGCGGCACCAAAGGCGCCGACTGGGATCGCCTCGTCGCCGGGGAGTTCGCCCCCCGGCTCGCGCAGTTGCGCGCCGACATGATGCGCGCACCCTGGCTGCATCCCCGGGGGATTTACGGCTTTTATGCCTGCATCGCCGACGGCGATGAATTGGTCGTCTTTGAGGACGACCGGGCGATGACACCGCTGGGCCGTTTCCGCTGCCCGCGCCAGGCCGGCGGCGCGCGACTGTCACTGGCCGACTACGTGCAGCCCGCGGATGCGGGCCGACGGGATGTGCTGGCCCTTCAGGCCGTGACGGTGGGCGAAGGCGCCTCCGATCGCTTCGGGGCGCTCCAGCAAGCGGATGCCTACGCCGAGGCTTACTACGCCCACGGTCTGGCCGTCGAGCTGGCCGAGGCGCTGGCCGAGTTCACCCACCGACGGGTACGGCGTCAGTGGGGGCTGGACGAAGGGCGGGGCAAGCGCTACAGCTGGGGCTATCCGGCCATCCCCGACCTTGAAGACCACCGTTTGCTCTTCGACATCATGCCCGTCGCCGACGCCACGGGCATGACCCTGACCGAGGCCTGCCAACTGGTCCCCGAACAGTCGACCGTGGCCCTCGTGCTGCATCACCCCGAGGCGACCTACTTCTCGGTCCGCCCCGCGGCCGTCGGCATGCCATGAGGGATCCGCTGGCCAAGGCCCTGTCAGGCGGCGAGGTGCTGCTCTTCGACGGGGCGATGGGGACGATGCTCTATCAGAAGGGCGTCTTCATCAACCGCAGCTACGACGCGCTGTGCCTCGAAGACCCCGACCTGGTGGCGTCGGTGCACGCAGCCTATGCCGAGGCCGGCGCCCGTATCCTCGAGACCAACACCTTCGGGGCGACGCGCCCGCACCTGGCCGCTCATGGCCTGGGCGACGAGGTCGTGCGCCTGAACTGCATCGCAGCCGGACTGGCCCGCCGTGCCGCCGGCGACGACCGCTGGGTCGCGGGCGCCATCGGTCCGCTGGGCATCCGCCTCGAGCCCTACGGGCCCACGGCCCTCGAGGAGGCCCGGACGTTCTTCGGCGAAGCCGTCGACGGCCTGCTGGACGGCGGGGTCGATGCCTTTGTCCTCGAGACCTTCTCGGACCTCGAGGAGATGCACCAGGCCTTGCTCGCCGTCAGAGCCAGGACCGACCTGCCTGTCATCGCGCAGATGACGCTCCAGGAGGACGGACGCACCAGCTATGGCGCCTCGCCCGAGGATGTCGCCAAGGCCCTCGATGCGTGGGGAGCGGATGTCCTGGGCCTCAACTGCTCGGTTGGCCCGGGCCCGATGCTGGAAGCCATCGAGCGCATGGCCCGGGTGACGACGAAGCCACTGTCGGTCCAACCCAATGCCGGCATGCCCCGTGAGGTCGCCGGCCGCAAGATGTACCTCTCAAGCCCGGATTACATGGCCCGGTATGCACGGCGCCTGCAGCAGGTGGGCGCTCGCCTCATCGGCGGCTGCTGCGGAACCACGCCCGACCACATCCGCCTGATGGCGGACACGCTGCGAGCACGCGGCACGGGCCGAATCCGGATCGCAGCGCGCGCGCGACCCGAGCCCGAGCAGGCCGGGGCCCTGCCGCCCGTGCCGCTTTCCGAACGATCGCGCTGGGGCGCCCGCCTCGCCGCAGGCGAATTCGTGGCGACGCTCGAGTTGCTGCCTCCTAAGGGTGCAGATGCCACGGCGTGGCTGGAGCAGGTCCGTGCAGCCCGCGCGGCCGGCATCGAGGCCATCAATGTGCCCGACGGCCCCCGGGCCCAGAGCCGCATGAGCGCACTCGCGGCAAGCCTCCTGATTGCGCGCGAAGGCCTGGAGCCCGTCGTGCACTACACCTGCCGCGACCGCAACTTGCTGGGCATGCAGTCGGACTTGCTGGGTGCCGCGGCGCTCGGCATCCGGAACCTGTTGCTGGTCACGGGCGACCCACCCAAGATGGGGCCTTACCCCCAGGCAACGGCGGTCTTCGACATCGACGCCATCGGCCTCGCCAACATGGTGCGCCACCTGAACCAGGGCCAGGACCTCGGGGGCCACCCCATGGGCAGCCAGACCGCGTTCTGCTACGGCGTCGGCGTGAACCCTGCTGCGCTCGATCTGGACCACGAGATGCGTCGCTTCGCATGGAAGGTCGAGGCCGGCGCCCAGTTCGCCATCACCCAGCCCGTCTTCGACCTGAAGCAGTTCGAGGCCTTCCTCGAGCGGGCGAGGCCCTTCGGGATCCCGATCGTGGCGGGTATCTGGCCGTTTGCCAGCCATCGCAACGCCGAGTTCATGGCGAACGAGGTCCCGGGCGTGGCCGTTCCGCGGGACCTGCTCAGGCGCATGCAGAAGGCCGAGGTTGCCGGTCGTGCCGCGGCCGAGGGCGTGGCCATCGCCCGCGAGATGCTGGCGCATGTGCGCGAGGACCTGGCGGGCGTTCAGGTCAGCGCCCCGCTCGGCAAGGTGGACCTGGCGCTTGCGGTGCTGGCCCCGGGGCCAGAGGCCTGACCTTCAGGCCATCCGGTCCGCCAACGGGTCACATACCCGGACATCGATGAGCCTCAGGGCCCCCAAGAGCTCAGGTGGCCCCGGCCAATGGGCCTGCTGCCGGACCACCCCGTGCTAACCTGAACCCCATGCGCCTCCTGGACCTCGTCCACGCCCTCGACGCCGAAGTCGGGCGTCCGGCCACGCTCTCGATCGTGGGCACGGCGAAGAACGTCGGCAAGACGACGACGCTCAACTGGCTGATCGAGCGGTTGGCTCCGCAGGGCCCGCTCGGTCTGACCTCCGTGGGGCGCGATGGCGAGGACCTCGACGCCGTGACAGACCTGCCAAAGCCCCGTATCCGACCTCCTGTGGGCACCCTGCTGGCTACCGCGGAGGCTTCCGCCCGCCGGGCGACGGCCCCGCTCACCCTCGTCGCCGGGACCGGAGTCCATACGGGCCTTGGCCCCGTCGGCATCTATCGCGTCACCGGTCGCGGCGCTGTCGAGATCGCAGGACCTGTAACCGTCGAGGGGGCAACGTCTGCACGCGAGGCCTTGGTGGCGGCAGGGGCACACCGCGTACTCGTCGACGGGGCCATTGATCGCCGCGCTTCTGCTTCACCCCACCTCGCCGATGGCGTCTTGCTGGCGACCGGTCTCGCGATGGCGGCATCGGGCGGGGCAAGGCTGGCGCCGATGCCCGGCGGGCGCGCCCTGACCGTCGCCCGGCCGGAGGACACGCACGAGCTGCGCCTTGCCCAGACCGTCACCGACAGCGTCACACTCGCAAACATGCTGACAGTTACTCAGACAACATTTGCGCCATTAGACAACAAGTCAGGATACTTGGACATCACGGAAACACACATCCCCTACGCGTCCGGGCAGGCCCTGGAGGACCCCGAGGCCTTCGT
This sequence comes from Candidatus Tanganyikabacteria bacterium, assembly GCA_016867265.1. GTDB lineage: Bacteria > Cyanobacteriota > Sericytochromatia > S15B-MN24 > VGJW01 > VGJW01. Next base: position 84,447 of record VGJW01000013.1, on the reverse strand, counting down.
CGCGTGGCTGCCGGACGACCTGCTGGCCGTGGCCTTGCCCGGGGCCCTTTCGGAAGGCCTCGCCCTGGCCCTGCTGGCACGACGCCTGCCCGGCATCCCCATCATCCTGCCGGACGCGACCCATGTCGTCTGCCGTCCCGCGACACTGGCAAGGCTGGCGGGCCGTGGGCACCGGATCGAGGTCCGCAAAGCCATCCGCCTGCTTGCGGTGACTTGCAACCCGACGGCACCGCACGTCGCGGCGCTCGATGCACTGGATCTGCTCAAGGCCTTGCGGGCCGAACTTTCGATTCCGGTCTTCGACCTTGTGGCCCAGCCCTAGTCGCTCGACTTCCCTTGCGTGGTCAACGACGACGCCGAAGCAGGATTTCCTGCCCGGGATGACAGGGACGCCTCGGCCGTGGGTCAACCGGCGGCGGCAACATCCTGCCCGGAAGCAGCATCAGGGGCCCTCGCTGGGTAAGTTGCCACGGGGGAAAGATCCCGGAGGCTCCATCATGGCGCGAGATATCATCGCCGGCGCGGCCGGCACCGGCAAGCTGCCACCCCTCAGGTCCATCCCGACCCGGGACAAGGACGGCACCCAGCAGTCCCAGATGCCCCCGGCGTCTCGGCCAATGCCGGCGTGCAAGTCCCTGCGGCAAGAACAGGCATGCGGGACCAAACCGCAAACCGCTTCGCGCGCACCCGGACGCTGGACGGATTTTCGGGCAGTCGGGAGTGGCAGGCGGCCGTGGAACGCCTCGCAGGCGGACAGGCTCAGCAAGGCGCAGAGAAGTCCGGACTCGCCCGGCCGGCTGCGGCGGCCCCAAGGTCGGCCACCCGGGTACCCGCGCGCTTCAAGCCCGAGACGGAGGATGACGACGTACCCGAGTACCGCGGGGCAATGCGGTTGGCCAACCAGGCCGTCAAGGACCTGACGGCAGCCTTCACCGACGATCCGGCGACGCTGGCGGCCCTCCGGCAGCTCGAGGCCAGCGGCACCTTGGAAACTCGCGACTCCAAAGGCAATTCCATTCAGGAACAGCTGCTCGATCTGCTCCAGCGGCCGCAACTGCCGGGGATGCCTGCTAACAAGCAACTGGTCAGCGAATTGATTGACAGCATGGCCCACCCCCATGCCATCGGCCAGGGCGAGGGGACTTTCACTTGCACGGCAGCGACCGTCCAGATCACGCTCGCGGGCAACAATCCCGCAGAGTACGTGCGCATCATGCACGGCCTGCTCGTCGACGGCTCCGTCAAGACCATCGGGGGCGATACGCTCGTGGCATCGCTCGACGGACTCGCCGACCAGGAGGGCCGCAGCGCCATCGAGGACATTTTCCAGGAGTCCGTGATGAACTTGGGCAACCGCATGGTGGCGAAAGGCGACGAACGTATCGGCAATGGCGCCTTTGGTAGGGAACCGCGACGCTTCGGCAACGACGAGGCCGTGGGCGAGGGCGGCCTGACGGCCGGCCAGTTCGAGGCCATCTCCCGATCGCTGACCGGTCAGAATCTGGTGGGTTTCGAGCCTGTCCAGGACTTCCCTCTCGACAGGATGCAAGACCTCTTTGCCGACCTCCTCAAGGTAGGCAAGGGCGCTGTCCAGGTCGGCATCAAGGCCGTCGACCAGGAGGGCAACCCGACATCCCATGCCGTGGTTGTCACGGGCTACAAGAACGGTACCGTCACGATCGTCGATCCGGGCACGGGCAGCCGCGAAGTCATGTCCGAGCAAGAATTCAAGAATCGCCTCGAGTTGGTGTTCGTAGACATCGGGGATATCGGCAAGATTGCAAGGAAAGTGCCGGACCCACCCTTGCGCCAGGCTGCCGATTCAGCCTTGGCCCGGCGTCTCAATCCCTCGAGGCTGGCTTTTGCGCGAACCCGATTTCTCGACGACGCCAAGACCACCTCGGCTCGGCGTCGATCCGCCTATCCCGCGCTTGCCGACCGGATCGTGGCCCGACTCGGGACACGGGCCACGGTGACCTACAAGAGAGGGACACGGGACACCCGGACCGTCGTCGCGGGCGGAGATCACCTCGCCAATCGTCGCCTCGCCAATCGCCGCCGCGTCAACTGACCCACCCGCTACAGGCGCGATCGCTGGCGCGCGAAGCGCGGTTTCTGCCACGGCTTGAAGTGCAGGTAGGCCGCGTCAAAGAGGATGCGAAGAGCCTCCTCGGCACTCCTCACGGCCCTTTCATGGGCCCGCCTGCTCGGATCCATCTCGACGCGGGATGCTGTCGACAACGCGTCGTACTTCCTGAGGACGGGGTCGTCACAAGATGCCCTCACCATAGAGAAGTAATGGTTGCGCTTGCTCTTGACATCGGCGGCATCCTCAAAGGTCGCCGCCTGCGCCTCGGCCACGAGGGCCGCAAGATCCGTCTTCGCCTTGGCCACCCGAGCAAGGTAGTCCCGACCCGAGAAGCTCTTGACCACGGGCGGGGGAGTTGCCGACACGGGGGGCGATCCGGGGCATCCGGACAGACCGGCCGCCAGAAGGGCCGGGAACGCCAACGCGCACCCACGTCTCATCTTGTGACATGCACATACCCGGCACGGTATCCACGCAAAACGCCACAGGCGACCTCCCATACATATCTGCGGTGCATTGGCTGGACATCCCCTGTGTCCCTCGACCCCGGCGTGAAGGCGACGGCCTGCAGACGGGACATTTGGGGGGCCGTCAAAGTCGCGTGAATCTCGTTAGGGCACCATCGGTTCCGGTTCACGGTGTCCTGGGTACCCAACTCTCTCCCCGAGGCCAGCGATGTTCAAGCCCGATCTGCGTGTCCTGTCGCCCCCGGGCTTCCTGAAGCGCATCGGCGCGACAGGTGAACTGCCCCCACCGACCGAGGCCGCCGGCAGGGAGCCCGCAGCGAACCTCGAAGACGTCGGGCCACGGCCCGCGCGCACCCGAACGCTGGACGGATTTTCGGGCAGTCGGGAGTGGCAGGCGGCCGTGGAACGCCTCACAGGCGGACAGGCTCAGCAGGGCGCGGAGGAGTCCGGACTCGCCCGGCCGGCTGCGGCGCCCCCCGGGTCGGCCACCCGGGCACCCTCGCGCTTCAAGCCCGAGACGGGGGATGACGACGGACCCGAGCACCTCGGGGGCAAGGCGGTTGGCCAACTCCCGGACGACCTGGCACGTAAGGTGGGGGGAGATCCCGAGACGCGTCGCGGCCTGGAAGCCTTGGTTGCACGAGGCCTTGCAGACAGGCCCGACAGCCAAGGCGTCACCGTGCTGGACCATCTGCGTGCCATCCTGGCCATGCCCGCGAAGAAGGACCCTCCGAACCCGGTGGCGGTCGTCCGGTCGCTGGTGGACGGTCTGCTCTCGCCACACGGCATCCAGCAGGGCAAGGGTACCTTCAGTTGCACGGCAGCAACCATTCAGGGGCTCACGGCCAGTTCTGCTCCCGGGGAATATGTCCGCGTCCTACGCGGCTTGATGTTTGACGGTCAGGTACGGATAGACCCCTGAGATCAACTCAAGGCCGATCTTCAGGGATCTGTCCGCCGAGGAGGACCGCAATGTCATCGAGGACGTCTTCCAGGAATCGATCATGGCCTTCTGCCGCTCCATCGAGGCACAGTCCGGAACTTCCTCCTACGGCAACGGATCCTTCGGCTCCGCCACCACCAGTACCCCCAAGGCCACTCCTCAACCGGCCCCCCCTGCCGAAGTCCGAGGAGACCAAGACGCCGCTCCCTGCCAAGCCCACGAGGCGCTGGGGCAAGAACGACGGTGCAGGATCCGATGGCCTGACGTCGGCGCAGTTCGCGGGCATCGTGCAGTCGCTGACCGGTCAAAGGTCGACGGCCCTCGAACCAAGCGAGGGCTTCAAGCTCAAGTCGATGACGGCCATCTTCAACGAGTTGCTGCAGTCGGGTCCCGTCGCCGTCGGCATCGTCGGCGTGGGCGACAACCAGCCAGAGAACCGTGCACGCGGTGCGCGTCACGTCCCAGGGCAGCGGATCCGTCACCTTCGAGGACTCGGGCACGGGTGAATCCCGGACGGTGCCCGAGGTAGAGTTTCACGCGAAGCCGCGCATGACCGTGGGGCCCTTCGAAGACTATGACTGATTGGCGCAACTCGGTCTCGGCGGCACGTTGCGCACGATTCCCGGCGGCAGCGGAGCGGGAGGCGGCGGCGGCAGGATTTGCTCAAGTAGCGGCCTCGGATGGCCAAGGACCTGCCGACCCGCCCGTGGTAACATAAGGTCTGCAAGGGCGCAGGAACGTGCGTTTCGGCCCTTCGGGGCATGTGTGCCGCGAGGCTCGGGCCCCGGATCGCCCAAGAGGCCTCGATGATGAAGCTGCCCCTCGACAACGCCAAGGTCGCTTACGCCCGGTCACTGGCTGAACGCGTCGTGTCCCCCCTGCTGGAGAGTTTCGCGGCACGCTCGACCGTGTCGATCGAGCGTGCCGTGTTGCGCCTGTATGGCGTCGACGGGGTGGATCACGAGGATATCCCTTGGCCGAATCGCGTCGTCGATCGCCTGAAGCAGGACGGCCGGCTGACGACCGGGGCCGCGCGCGCGCTGGCAGCGACGGTCCGGGCGTCGGGCCTGCCGGTCCAGGAAGCCGCCGTCCATCTTGCCCAGCACGGTCTCGAATCTGATCTAAACGACCCGACAGAGGCCGGCGCAGCCAGAGAATGGGCTGAACTCGAGGCCCGAAAGGCGCTGACACGACTGGCCGCAACCCGCCAGGCGCGCCGCGAGACGCGCTTGCGTCTGGGCACCGGCCCCACGCCTCAGAAGTATCTCATCGTCGCAACGGGCAACATCCACGAGGACGTCCCCCAAGGCGTGATGGCCGCCCGCCAAGGGGCCGATATCATTGCCGTGATCCGTTCCACGGGTCAGAGCCTGCTCGACTTCGTGCCTCACGGCGAGACGACCTACGGGACGGGTGGCACCTATGCGACCGGGGCCAACTTCCGTCTGATGCGACAGGCGCTCGACGAGGTCGGCGAGGAGCTGGGCCGCTACATCCAACTGACCAACTACGCCTCGGGCCTGTGCATGCCCGAGATCAGCGTGCTCGCCGCCCAAGAGGGGCTCGACATGCTGCTCAATGACGCGCTCTACGGCATTCTCTTCCGGGACATCAACATCCACCGGACGCTGACGGACCAGCACTTCAGCCGGATGCTCAACGCCTTCAGCGGCATCATCATCAATACCGGCGAGGACAACTACCTGACGACGGCCGATGCCTTGGAGGAGGGTCATACCGTCCTTGCCAGCCAGTTCATCAACGAACGCTTCGCCAAGGCAGCCGGCATGCCCGAGTCCCTTATGGGCCTGGGACACGCTTTCGAGATGAACCCCAACACCGAGGACGGCCTGCTCTACGAGATCGCGATGGCCCAGCTGGTCCGCCAGGTCTTCCCGGAGGCGCCCATCAAGTGGATGCCGCCCACCAAGCACGTCACGGGCAACATCTTCTGGACCTACGCCCACAACACGCTTTACAACCTGGTGGGCGTGTTGACGGGCCAATCCATCGAACTGCTGGGCATTCTGACGGAGGCCATCCATACGCCCTTTGCATCGGATCGGTATCTGGCCCTGCAGAATGCCGACTACGTGAACCGCTATGCCCGGCACCTGTCGGAGGAAATCCAGTACGCACCCGACGGCCGTATCGCGCGCCGTGCCGCACAGGTGCTGGACGAGGCCGTCGGCCTGCTCGAGAAGGTGGCCGACGAGGGCCTGGTGCCTTCCGTCGCCAAGGCGGTCTTTGCCGGCGTGACCCGCCTGCCCGATGGCGGCAAGGGTCTCGCGGGGGTCTTCGACCGCGCCGACACCTACCTCAATCCCTTTGAGGCGCTGCTCGCCCGCCAAGAGGTGCGCGCATGATCGGCATCCGCAAGGCGGACCTCGAGCGCCTGAAGCCCTACGGCGACACGATGGACGACGGCAAGACCCAGTTGTCGTTCTCGCTGCCCGTGCCGGCCGGTCCCGAGGCGGCCGAGGCTGCCAAGCGGCTGGTCCTGGCCCATGGCTTCGCCGACCCGATGATGGTCCGGATGGAGGCGATGGGCCCGACGATGAGTTTCTTCGTGTTCTACGGCGCCATGCAACAGACCATCGACTACAAGAACCTGGTCGTACCGAAGGCCGAGTTCGAGGCCCTCGACATGCATCAGATCGACGACCTGATCGAAGCGCAGTTCGGCCGGCGGTTGGTGGTCGTGGGGGCCTGTCCAGGCACCGATGCGCACACCGTCGGCATCGACGCCATCATGAACATGAAGGGCTACAACGGCCACTACGGCCTGGAGCGCTACAAGATGGTCAAGGCCGTGAACATGGGCGCCCAGATCCCCCCCGAGGCGCTCGTGGCCCGGGCCATCGCCGAGAACGCCGACGCCATCCTGGCTTCGGTCGTGGTGACGCAGAAGGATCTGCACATCACGACCCTGACGGAGCTGGTCGAGGTCATGGAGGCCGAGGGTGTCCGTGACCGGATGCTCGCCATCGTCGGCGGCCCCCGCATGACCTATGACCTCGCCACCGAACTGGGCTTCGACGCGGGCTTCGGACCCGGCAGCTATGCCGAGGACGTCGCGGCCTACGTCGCCCAGGAGCTGCTGCGGCGCCAGGGCAAGGCCATGCCCGTGCGCGCCTGACCCCGCCATCCCGCAAGGACCCTTCCGATGCCCGAGACCATCACCGCCACGCTTCGTGTCCGCATGGGCGCCCACGACGCTCACTACGCCGGGGGCCTCGTCGCAGGCGCGAAGATGCTCGAGCTCTTCGGCGACGTGGCGACCGAGCTGCTGATCCGCCGGGATGGGGACGAAGGACTTTTCGCGGGCTACGCGGACGTGAAGTTCCTGGCACCGGTACATGCGGGAGACTACATCGAAGCCGAGGGGCGCATCGTGCGCGAAGGCAACACCTCACGCACGATGGAGTTCGTGGCGCGCAAGGTCATCTCCCCGGCACGCGGCGAGGGGCTCGCCGACTCGGCCGTGGACCTGCTTGCCGAGCCCGTCATCGTATGCACGGCCACGGGCACCTGCGTGACACCCAAGAGCTGCCAGCGTCTGGGCTAAGCAGCCGTGCGGCCTGCCTTGCGCCGCTGGACGAGCATTTCATCCGGTCGAAACGTTGAGGCACTCCCCAGCGTCGCTTCATCAAGCTTGCGTCAAACAGCGACGCCTTCTTGTCCCCACGCCGGATAGCATACGGGTACCCGCCCGGAGGCTGCCCGCCGTGAATGTCCCTGCCCTCGCCGCAGCGCCTCTTGCCACGCTGCATCCGACAACGACGGGGCCTGCCCCACAGCCCCGAACTGTCGACGTATCCTTGGCCTCCGACGGTCTTGCGCTGAGCAGCAGGGCGAAGGCGATGCTGCCTCCTTCGCCCGGTTCGCTGGCCACGCACCCGACGATGGAAGGCAGCGCCGGTACACGTGCGGCCATGGACCTGCTCAAGTTGGCGAACGCGTCGTGGGCCATCTTCCGCCGGGTCTCGTCCACTGCGGAGCAAATCGGGCGGGCAAGCACCAACGCGCCGCCCGGGCCTCGGGTCGAGTAGTCGAAGGGCTGTCCTGCGGTCAGGGCAGGTCCGTTGCCATTGCTGCGCGAAACTGTGCGGCAGCCAAGGCCGATTCGGCCTTCGCATCGACCACGGATTGGGCGGCCTGGGCTGCAGCCGCCTCCCTCAGATTCACGATCAGCAGCGAACCCAGACCCTGCGCAAAGCGCTGCCGCTCCCCTCCGCCACGCGTGCCGCGACTTCGGCCGCCCCAGCCGCCTGTTCCAAGGCCTCGCCTGCCCTGCGGATGGCCGAACAAGCGTCCAGCACCTCAATCCGGATCTGGTCCTGTTGCGCCCGGAACTCGGCCTCGAGCACACTCACGTCCGCACGCGCCGCATCGGCACCGTGACACCCGCACGGAACTCCCCGCCACTCAGTGTCTCTTGATGCCCGTAATATCCGGGGACGCTGCTCCCCTCGAAGGCACGGCCAAGGCGCCAGCCCGCTGTCAGGGATGCACCCTGCAGAGGCGTGGCCTGCGACAGGACAGGGCCGGAACGCCCATAGCGGTAGTACCCTGCAGGTGCCGCCCAGCCCTGCGCCTGCACCTGCATGTCAAAGGCCCCGTGGGCCGCGCGTTCCTGACCATCGGCAGCCCGGACTCGGGCATCGGCAGCAAGCAGCGTCGGATGCCAACCCTCGAGCGCCCAAAGGACCTGGGCAAGCGTGAGTTCGATTCCGCCATCAGGGCGCGGTCCCTCCGCGAACGCCTCGAGGGGGAGAGAGGGGCTGGCCGAGGGCACCATGAGGGACCGCCAGCGACGCGACGCGACGGTCCCTCACGGTGCGTCCTCCACGCCGACCCCTTCCTTGGCGCCCTTCTTGGCACCGGACTTCCCGGTAACGGTCCCTTCCTCAGGAGCACGCGCAAGGCCGGGGGAAAGCCGTTGAACTGTCGCCGGAGCTTAAAGTCGAAAGGGACGACTTCAAGCAGCACCCAGCCGTGGACGAGCACACGCTGGCGGTGGTAAGTCGCCGAAGGCCATGGCTCATCCGCCCCATCGGGGGTAACGACGACCCGAAAGTCCCCGTGGCCGTCATCGACGGCATCCACGAACGCCACCTTGCCCCCGAAGGTTCCGACGGCCACGGACGGACAGCCGACGAACTGCACGACAGGCCAACCCTCGAACTGCAGGCGTACCTTGCGGCCCGGAGCAATGAGGGAAGCGTCGTTGCCGTCGACCATGAGGGCCACCGCCCGATCCCTGGTCTCTGGAACGAGCGTCAGCAAGGTTTCCCCGGCGCGGATCAACTCGCCACCCTGTCCCGGACGCACCCGCGTGACCATGCCCGCCCGGGGGGCGCGAACCTGCTGGGTCGCCTGACGGGCCAAGCCCGTCTCGGCCCGAAGAAGGGCCGCGCGAGCCGCTTGCAGATCCGTCCTCGCCGTCTGCACGGCCGCCTGTGCGCCTTGTGTCTCGGCCGCCAGAGCGGCCTCAGCCTGCGCGACCGCTGCCCTTGCCGCTCCGAGTGCCGCTTCGGCCGCATCCCTCTCGGCCCTGACCGCGTCGCGTCCCGTCCTCGCTCGGGCCTCCGCCGCCACGGCCAGCTCGAGATCAAGCTGGGCGACCAGGCCCTTGGCCACGAGTTGGCGATGACGCTTCAGGTTGAGGTCGGTCGCCTCAAGCTCGGCCTCGGCCGCACCCACGGCCTGAATGACCGCTTCCTCGCGTGCGGCAGCTTCGGCGAGACGGGCCCCTGCACCTCGTGCCAGCGCGCGCTGCAGGTCTGCCACGGACAACCTGCGGGACTCGAGCGACGAAACCCGTCCCGCCATCTCTGCCACGCGGTCCGCAGCCAGGTCACGCTCGCCCGAAAGACGCTCCAGACGCCGCGCGTCGACGTCCCGAATCTCCACCAGCAGGTCGCCGGCCTTGACGTGATCCCCTTCCTGAACACGGACGCCGACGAGGACCCCGTCGACGGGGGCATCAACCCTTTGCTGTCGCGAAACAGGCGCAAAGGCGACCATCGTGCCGTCTCCCGCGACGTTCTGCTGCCATGGCGCAAGCGCAGCCGTGAGAAGCAGGATCAGGAACACCCGTGCGAGGCGGCGGGCGACGCGCCGGGCCGACGTGGTGCGTGGCACCCGCTCCCAGACGGGCAGGCGGCCGAGGGGAAAATCCGATTCCGTCATGCCGTGCCTTCCTCGAGGCGACCACCACGCAGGACCTTGACGTAACCGAACAAGCGGAGCACCCGATCGTCATTAGAGGCCACGACCAGCGTCCTGGGCCTTTCCGCGCGGGTCAGCACGGCGCACGCGGTCTGAAGCACGTGGTCCGGAAGGCCGTCCGGCGTGCCGTCGAGAAGGAGCAGGACAGGCTTCGCGACCATCGCACGGGCCAGAACCAGAAGGACCCGCTCGCCGGCATTCAGGGGCGGGCCTTCGGCACGAAGTACCATGTCCGCACCTTGGGGCAGGCGCTCGTGACCGAGACCGACGGCGCGCAGGGCCTCACTCGCGGCAGGCTTGGCCAAACCTGCATCGCCCATGGTCAGATTCTCGAAGACCGTACCGGCAAACAAGGCGGGCCGCGTCACAAACATCACGTGGCGTGCGCGATCCGAGGCAGTCAAATCCCGCTGGTCCACGCCGCCGAGTGCCACCAGGCCCGCATCCGGCTGACGCAATCCGGACAGCAACTCGAGCAGGCGCCGGCGACCGGGGAGACCCGGTCCCGTGAGGACGATGGTACTGCCGGAGGGCACGTCAAGTACCAGATCGTGAAGGAGCAGTTGCCCATCCGCGGCCGACGCCACCCCCTCCATGGCAAGGGCCGGGCGCAGGGGCAAATCGACCTCCTCGCGGCCACCGGGCTCCACTTTGCGGTCGACGAGGTAACCCACCTTGTCGACCGCAGCGAGCAGGTCATAGAACGACTCGAGTTACTTGCCCAACTGCACCAGGGCCCCGACGACTGCCATCACGACGAGTTCTGCCGCGACGAGCTGCCCGAACGTGATGGCACGGTCCATGATCAGCCAGCCTCAAGCCTCGAGTGCTACGGCGCTCGTGACCGCATACGGGGTCAGGGCGGCTGAAGATCACGTGAAAGTGGCGGCCTTGCGCCTCGATTTAGCCCCCCCCCCCGCCACGGCATCGACGCGATTGCGGACCCATTCCGGTCCAGCAGCCAGCTTGATGGCCGCGGGATGCCGGGCCATCTCCTGGAAGATTGCCATCAGGGCATACTTCGCACTGCTTTCCGCAACGGCCGTCTCAGCTCTCTTTCGGATCCGGGACAGAATCAGCAGACCGACCAGGGCGACCAGAGCCAGGTCGAACACGAGGAAGGCGGGATGATAGAGGGCCAGAACCAAGGTTCCCACGACCAGCGTCAGGGCCACCTCGACCCCGCCCAGCAGCAGCGTGACGGACTTCTTCTGGATGATCGAAGAAGCGATTGAGCAACTCGGGAGGGTGGCTGCCGTTCCAAGCGTCGAGACGCACTCTGGGCAATCGGTGCGCCAAGTCCGAGGCCACGCGCACCATCAGGCGCCGCTGCATCGCCTCCGCGACTCAGATCTGCAAGCTTTTGATCGCCGCGGAGAACCCCAGCGCCACCCGCAGCATCAGGGCCAGAACCAGCAGGGGTTGGAGGACGGAGCCGACGGCCACGGTCGAGACCAGCGCCTGGACCATCACCGGTGCCGAGAGGCCCAGCAAGCTGACGGACGCGCCACGGATGAGAATGGCCCCGACATCCTCGCGCTCGAGCGCCATCAAACTCAGGAGGCGTTGCCACGGAGTCGGGCGTCTTGGTTCGTAAGTGGCGAATGACGTGCAATAAACCCGGTTGGCCGGGGTGGGGTGCGTGGCTGTGGGGAGAGAGGCCCTCGTACCGGCGTGAGAAAAGGGTCCGCCAACCAGATTATCGTGTGGGACAAGCAGTCCTTTGTGATTCCCGACGCTCTTGCGGTACGATTCATCCAATCCCGAGGAGGTTCCCGTGAACAAGCTCATCATCACGTGCGCGCCCGTCGGCGCCGAGACGATGAAGGCCGATCACCCCGGTCATCCCTATGGGCCCGAGGAGATCGCCATCGCCTCCATCGAGGCCGTCAAGGCTGGCGCCTCGATCATCCACCTGCACGTCCGCGAGGATGACGGCACGCCCAGCCAGTCGCCAACCAAGTTCGCCGAAGCCATCCGCCACATCAAGGAGGAGGTCGACTGCATCATCCAAATCTCGACGGGCGGAGCCGTCACCGCCACCGAGGACGAGCGGCTCCTGCCCGTCACGGAACTTATCCCGCCCCCCGAGATGGCCACGCTGACCATGGGGACCGTCAACTTCGGAGACGAGGTCTTCCTGAACCCGCCGGCCCTGATTCGCCGCTTCATCGGCGAGTTCTCGCGCCGTGGCATCCGTCCCGAGCTCGAGATTTTCGAGACTGGTCATCTGGAGGCGGCACTGCGCCTCATCCGCAAGGGCGAATTGGTCGGACCGCAGCACTTCGACTTCGTCTTGGGTGTACCAGGTGCGATGGCCGGCACGCCTGCCAACCTCATGCATCTCGTCTCGCTGTTGCCCGAGGGCCATACATGGTCGGTAGCCGGCATCGGTGCCGCCGAACTGACGCTCGGGACCGTTGCGGTGGCCCTGGGCGGTCACGTGCGTGTCGGCTTCGAGGACAACATCTACTTCCGCAAGGGCGAGCTGGCCGAGAGCAACGCGCAGTTGGTAGGCCGCATCGCCCGGATTGGTCGGGAGCTTGAACGGCCGCCCGCCACGGCGGCCGAGGCGCGCAAGGTCCTTGGCCTGCCCCTGCGCAAGCCGCCCCGCCTCACGCCCAACAAGTAGCCGTCCTTGACCACCACGCGCACCCCATCTTCCTCGCCGTCGCCCATCGGGCTGCACCGCGTGCTTACTCCCGCGGGCGTCCTGCCGTACGATGCAGAGCGGCTCGACGCTGCGGCCGCATTGGCCGAAGGCGAAGCAGAGATACGCGTCGACACACTCAACATCGACTCGGCAAGCTTCACCCAGTTGCTGGCCGAAGGCGCCGGCGACCCGGGCCACGTGGCCCGACGCGTCACGCAGATCGTCGATGAACGAGGCAAGATGCACAACCCCGTGACGGGTTCCGGCGGCGTGCTCTGCGGCACCGTGAAAGCCGTGGGGGCAGGCTCGCCAGCCCGTGTCGGCGCCCGCATCGTGACGCTTTCCAGCCTCACGACCACGCCCCTCGAGCTGGAGCGCATCGTCGAGGTCCGACCGGAGCGCCACCAGATCAGGGTCGAGGGTCGGGCGGTCCTCTACGCACGTACACCCTTCGCCGAGCTTGATGATCGTCTGCCCGAGGCCCTTGCGCTGGGCGTACTCGACGTCTGCGGGGCACCGGCGCAGGCAGCCCGCCTGGCAAAGCCAGGAGCCACGATCGCCGTGCTGGGTGCCGCTGGCAAGTCAGGCACCCTCGTCTGCTGGGTAGCCGCTGCCCAGGGTGCTCGTGTCGTGGCACTGGTGCGCAGTCCCGAGGAGGCCGCACACCTTGCGGCGATGGGTATCGCCCTCGACTGTGCCGTCGTCGATGGCCGCAATGCCGTGGCCGTGCAGGATGCCGTCAGCCGCATGACGCATGGTGCGATGGCCGATGTCACCTTCAACTGCGTGAATGTCCCCGGCGTCGAGATGTCCTGCATCCTGGCCACCCGCCAGCGCGGCATCGTCTACTTTTTCAGCATGGCCACCAGCTTCCAGGCCGCAGCCTTGGGCGGCGAAGCCCTCGGAGCGGACGTGGACCTGATGATTGGCAACGGTTTTGCAGAGGGCCATGCGGCCATGGCCCTCGATCTGGTCGCGGCCAATCCCCCGCTGCGCGCCGCACTCGAACGGCTGGGCCGCGCATGACCGCCAGCCAGGACTCCGTGATCCCGGCTGCCGGCACTACGGCGGGGCGCCTTGCCGAACTCGAGGCCAGGCAGGAGCAGGCCCGAGAGGGTGGGGGTGCCCAGGCCATCGCCCGGCAACACGATCGAGGCAAGCTGACGGCCCGCGAGCGCATCGAGCGCTTGCTCGACCCGGGCAGTTTCGTCGAGATCGACCGTCATCGTGTCCATCGGGCCCAGGCCTTCGGCATGGGTGATCGCAAGGTCCCCGGCGATGGCGTGATCACGGGCCACGGCACAATTGACGGCCGCCTGGTGTACCTTTTCAGTCAGGATTTCACGGTCTTTGGCGGTTCTCTGGGCGAAGTCCATGCCGAGAAAATCTGCAAGGTGATGGACTTGGCCATCAAGGTCGGCGCACCCGTCATCGGGCTGAACGACAGTGGCGGAGCCCGCATCCAGGAAGGCGTCGAGAGCCTGGGGGGCTATGCCGAAATCTTCTGGCGTAACGTCCAGGCCAGCGGAGTCATCCCCCAGATCTCGCTGATTCTGGGCCCTTGCGCAGGCGGTGCCGTCTACTCGCCCGTCATGACCGATTTCGTCCTGATGGCGCAAGACACCAGTTACATGTTCATCACCGGTCCGGACGTCGTGAAGACCGTGACTGGCGAGGATGTCACCTTCGAGGAGCTGGGCGGGGCATCCGTGCACAACACGATCTCCGGCGTGGCCCATGCCCGCTTCGCCAACGAGGACGAGGCCCTCGAGCAAACGCGCGCGCTGCTGTCCTTCCTGCCCGACAACAACCTGTCCGAAGTGCCGCTGGTCCCTACCGACGATCCGGATGACCGGATCGCGCCCGAGTTGCGAAGCATCATCCCGGACCGCCCGACCCAACCCTACGACATGAAAGAGGTCATCGGCGCCATCGTCGACGATGGCGACTACTTCGAGATCCAGCCCGAGTTCGCCAGGAACCTCATCACCTGCTTCGCCCGCCTCGGGGGCCAGACCGTGGGCATCGTCGCCAACCAACCCCTCGAGATGGCGGGGACACTGGACATCTCGGCCAGCATCAAGGGAGCCCGGTTCGTTCGGACTTGTGATGCCTTCAACATCCCGATCCTGACGCTTGAGGACGTCCCGGGCTACTTCCCGGGCAAGCAGCAGGAGCATGGGGGCATCATTCGCCACGGGGCCAAGTTGCTGTACGCATACTGCGAGGCGACCGTCCCCAAGCTCACGGTCATCACGCGCAAGGCCTACGGTGGGGCTTATGACGTGCTGGGCTCCAAGCACATCCGGGCCGACCTCAACCTTGCCTGGCCCACCGCCGAGATTGCCGTCATGGGCGCCGAAGGTGCCGCAGGCATCCTTTACAGGCGCGAAATCCAGAACGATCCATCCTCGCGTGAGGCGTTGATCGCCGACTACCGCCAGCGCTTCGCCAACCCGTGGACCGCAGCCGAGCGAGGCTTCCTTGATGACGTCATCGACCCGGCCGAGACACGGCCTCGCCTGATCGAGGCGTTGCGCGTCCTTCGCCGCAAGCGCGTCGAACGCCCGCGCCGCAAGCACGGGAACATCCCGCTTTGACGCACGCGGCAGTCGGCACCACTCCGGATGACGCAGTCGCGCCCCGTCTCGTGATCCGGAACGTCCACCCCGGCACTCCGCCCGAGCGGGTCGCGGCGGCCATGGCCGCTGTCAGCGCCTTGCTGGCCGAGGAGCAAGCGCTGTCAACGGCCAAGGAACAACCGACAGG
This sequence comes from Candidatus Tanganyikabacteria bacterium, assembly GCA_016867265.1. GTDB lineage: Bacteria > Cyanobacteriota > Sericytochromatia > S15B-MN24 > VGJW01 > VGJW01. The sequence continues at coordinate 69,292 of VGJW01000013.1, read as the reverse complement.
GACATGGAAGGACAAGTCGCCTTGGGTTCGTGCAGCCTTGCTCGAATCAGTCTCAGGGGGCGACCTGCGCTGGCGGCCAGGCCCCTGGACGTGGGGCACCTGAGGCAGCCTGGCGTCCCTGCGAAGGCTAGATGCCCTCGCCCCCGTTGCCGGATCCGCCACCCTGGCGCATCCGCTTCATCTGCTCCATGCGCTGGCGCTGCTCCTCGGAAACTTCGCGCGAGTTGTTCGACTTCGAACCACCGTCCCGAACCTTGAGCGTCTCCATTTGCTGGGGCGCCGAGGCCTTGAGCCCCAGCGCCTGATGGTAGGCGGCGCGCCGACCGTGATCGAGCAGGGTCTCGCGTGCCTCCGAAATCAGGTCCAGCTGACGCCGCAACTTCTTGGTGCCCTTTCCTGAAGCCCGTTCATGCTGCATGTTCTGCTCCTGAGCATCCAGCAGGGTCGACAGCGTGGGAATCGGTGCATCCTGAGGCAGGCTGAGCAACTCGTAATAGTTCGGAAGCTCGAGCTTGCCCGACTCGGTATCGAGGCTACCCGTCAGCTTCTTCTTGACCTGCGTCTCGGGCTTGACGGCCGTGCGCGCGTAATCATCGGCATTGACGACACGGTCGACCAGATAGCCGAGGAACGCGAAACTGTAATCCAACAGGTTGACGATCAGCAGGGACCCCACGAAGGCCGCCAGTACTCCGGCAGCCAAGTGGACGAGGCCGGCCTTGTTTCCGGCTTCGAAGAGCATGGTGCCGAGGCCCACCGTAGCCGCGCTGAGTTCATCGAGGTTCTTGGGGACAGAAGGAAGCCTGTAAGCCGGGTCCAGGTAGTAGGTCGGGAAGCGCAGCGAGCCCACGATGCCCGCAAGCAGGACCATCACCATCGTGATGAACTTGGCGTTGTTGAGCTTCTCGAGACGACGCTCCGCCGTCGTGTAGTCCGGGTCAGCCTTGATCTTGCGTGCCGAGCTCGGGCGGTTCTTGATCATGCGGTCGAAGCGCCATGCCGCCGGCCGACCGAAGAATGACCGGATCGCTACCTGCAGGGGAGCGAGGGCAAGGAGCAAGAGAATGACGGCCGCGATCCCGTAAATGACCATCACGGGGAGCTGGATGTCGTTCGGCAAGGAAGGCTACCTGTCGGGCTGGATGCAGGGGCGACCCAGCGCCCCCCGCATCATCATCCCACGAAGGCGACCGTTCGTGTGTTGCCGCAATCACAGCGCGCCACCAGCCGGTGTCTGCCGTCAGGCACAAGACCTTTTGTCCGGATATCGTCATGCCCTCTGGCGAACTTCCCCTGAATGTGTGGTTAAAATGGGGGTCCCGAATTCTGCTGTGGAAGGAGCATCCGCGGATGATCGAGGTCCAGAACCTGACCAAACGCTATGGTGACCGGACAGCCGTGTCCGGCATCAGTCTCACGGTGGCCAAGGGCGAAATCCTTGGCTTCTTGGGTCCCAATGGTGCCGGCAAGTCCACCACCATGAAGATGATCACCGGCTTTCTCTCGCCCTCCGAGGGCAAGGTGACGGTCGGCGGCTACGACATGGCCGAGCAGCCGCTCGAGGCCAAGGCGCTCATCGGCTACCTGCCCGAGGTCGTGCCGCTCTACCCGGACATGTCCGTCAGTGACTACCTGAATTTCGTCGCCTCGCTCAAGGGCATTCCCGCGAGCGAGATCGCCGAGCGCGTCGACTACGTCGTCAAGCGGTGCTGGCTCGAAGACTACCGGAATCGGCTCATCAGCCATCTCTCGAAAGGCTACAGGCAGCGCGTCGGCCTCGCTCAGGCGCTGATCCACAAGCCGCCCGTGCTGATTCTGGATGAACCGACCAGCGGCCTTGACCCACGGCAGATCAACGAGACACGCGAGCTCATCCGTCAGCTTTCCGGTGACCACACTGTCATCCTCTCGACGCACATCCTGCCCGAGGTCCAGAACCTCTGCCACCGCGTTCTCATCATCAACAAGGGCCACGAGGTCGCCGAGGACCGGCCCGAAAACCTCGAGCACAAGCTCAAGGGCAATCAGACCGTCGTGATGGAGGTTGCCGGTCCCGAAGCGGGTGTCCGCGAGGCCCTGATGGCCGTGCCCGGCATCCGCCACCTCACCATCACGCCGCGGACCAACCACGACGCCGGCATCCTCGACATCAAGGCCGAGACCGATCCCACCGACGCCGTACGGGCCGGACTGGCCAGCGCCGTTGTGGGCAAGGGCTGGGATTTGCTCGAGTTGCGGGCCGCCAGGCTCTCGCTTGAGGACATCTTCATCCGCCTGACCACCGCCGAGGCACCCGTCGCCGAGCAGGCCACGGGCTCCGCCCTCTCGGCCACGGCCGGCTCCTGACGCACGGAGGCATTGCACCATGTCCAAGATTCTTGCCATCGCCAAGCGCGAGCTGCGCAGCTACTTCGTTTCACCACTTGCATACGTGGTCGCGGCATTCTTCATGGCGGCCGTCGGCTTCCTGTTCTTTGCCATCCTGACCTCGACGCGCGAGGCCTCGATGCGGACGCTGTTCCAGAACATGGCCGTCGTCTTCCTGTTGCTCGTCCCTGCCTTGACCATGCGCCTGCTCGCCGAGGAACGGAAGACGGGCACCATCGAGTTGCTGATGACCAGCCCCGTCACCGATGAGGCCATCGTCTTCGGCAAGTACCTGGCGACCGTGACCTACCTGTTGTTCTTGATGGGCCTCACGCTGGTGTTCCCGCTGTCTCTGGTCGCCATCGGCGGCAAGCCCGAGTGGCCCCTCGTTTGGACGGGGTACCTGGCTACCACGCTGATGGGCGCGTCCCTGATGGCCATCGGCCTGATGGCCAGCTCATTCACCAACAACGTCATCGTTTCGGCGCTGGTGGCCTTCGTCATCTCGCTCATCATCTGGCTGCTTCCAGCCATCGGCGGGACCTTCGGGTCCCCGATCTCCGAAGCCTTCCAGTACATGAGCATCATCAGTCACCTCGAGAACATGGCGCGCGGCGTCATCGACTCGTCCGACCTGCTCTACTACCTGTCCGTCATCGGGACCTGCCTTTTGGTCACTGTGCGGTCCGTCAACGTCTACCACTGGAGATAACGCCGATGCAGACTTCCTCAAGTCCCGACGTCGAGCTCCAGGGATCCTCGTCCCGGATGCTTGACCTGGCCATCAATGCCTTGGGCATCCTCGCCGTGCTGTGCATGGCAGGCAGCCTGATCATCTCTCGCTTCCTCGTCGACAAGGTGCCCGCCCCGACGGTGGGTTACCTCCAGAACGCCGGCTGGGCCTGCATTGGCCTGTACGTGCTGGGGATGGCCTGGCAAGGCCGCGAATCCATCAAGGCCTTCGCCTCCTCCGAGCGTGGCCAGTCCGGCAGCAACCTGGTGCTTCAGGTCCTGTTCGCCGTCGTGCTCGTGGGCTTCATCAACTACATGGGTACCCGCTACCACAAGCGGTGGGACTTCACGGAGAACCGCCAGTTCTCGCTGTCCGAGCAGACCGAGAAGATCCTTCGCGAGTTGCCGGGCAAGGTCACGCTCACGATGTTCGTCAGCCCGGCCGACAGGGCGCAGCAGGCCAACAAGGACCTGCTCGGCGAGTATGCCTATGCCGCACCGGACAAAGTCACGTTCAAGACCATCGATGCCGACCGGGACCCGATTCAGGTCCGCAGGTACCTGCAGAGCCTGCCCGAAGCGCAGCGTTCCAAGGTGCTGGAAAGTGGCACGATTCGGCTCGGCACGGTGGTGATCGAGCATCAGGGCAACATCACGCCCATCACCGGCTTCAACGAGCAGGACTTCACGTCGGCCATCCTCAAGGCCACGCGCACCAGCCAGAAAACCATCTACTTCGTGGATGGGCACGGTGAGCTCGACTACGACAACTTTGGCGCGGAAGGCATGACCCAGGTCAAGCAGGCCCTCGAGAAGCAGAACTACCGCCTCGACCGGTTGCGCGTCGATACCCGCAAGGGCATCCCCGCCGACGCCGCGGCGCTCATCGTCTCTGCCCCGAAGACCGTCTTCACCAAGGAAGAAGTCGCCAGTCTCGATGCCTACGTCGGCAAGGGCGGCAAGGTGTTCCTGAACGTGCGTCCAGGCGTGCCCACGGGCCTCGAGACGTGGCTCAAGGACAGCTTCGGTCTCAAGTCCGAATCGGTGCTCGTGGTCGAGGAGAACCTCGCTAACACGATGGGCTACCAGCCGACGCTGCCTGCCGTCGTCAAGTACGAGTTCCATGCCGTCACGCAGTCGTTCAGCAACTACCGCATCGTGACGGTATTCCCCGAGTCCGGTGCCTTCACCGTCTCCGACAAGAAGCCCGAGGGCGTGACTGTCGACGTGCTGGCGAAGACCTCGCTCGAGGCCAAGGGTGTGCCGCTCAAGAACGGCAACCTGGCGGATGGCGAGCATCTGAAGGGTCCGCTCAACCTCGCCGTGGCCGTGTCTCGCAAGTTGCCCGGCGTCGAGGACGCGAGCGCTTCCGTCAAGCAGGATCGGAACGGTCGCCTCGTTGTGATGGCCGCGCCGTACTTCGCCGTCAACGGCATGCTCCAGCGCAATGCCAGCGTGGGCAACAGCGACTTCCTCCTCTCCGGCCTCAACTGGCTGGCCGAGGACGAGACGCTGGTTTCCATCGCCCCCAAGAATCAGGAGAGCCGCACTGTCACCCTGCTGGGTTCGACGCAGCAATCCCTGTTCTACGGCACGGTGGTGCTGCCCCCGCTGGCCCTTTTGGTCCTGGGTGGTGTCGTTTGGTGGCGGAGGAGGTAGGACGATGCAAAAGTGGCGCAACACCCTAATCCTTGGGGCACTTACGGCCGGTATCGCCGCCTATGTCTTCCTCGTGGAGAACAAGCGGGACTACCAGCCCGGCCAGGAAGAGACTGTGGCCGTATGGACGCTTTCGGATCGCCAGATGGAAGACATCCGCACCATCGAGGTGGCGGCAGGTGGCAAGTCGATGCGCTACGTGCGCAAGGATCCCCAACCCACGCCCAAGGCAAGCCCGGATGTAACGCCGGACCCGCTCGCGACGCCGGCCCAGCCCACGTGGCACGCCGAGGGCAAGCTGGATCGTGGGCTCACGTATGAATGGGACAACGCCTACACGGACATCAAGCGCCCCGTGGCCGTCCGTGTCGTCGACGAGGCACCCAAGGACCTGACGGAGTACGAGCTGTCCTCGCCCAGCGTCGAAGTTCGCCTGCTTGATGGCAAGGGCAAGGTCGCCCACGGCATGCAGTTCGGCAAGAAGGCCATCTCCGGCCAGGGCAACTACGTCAAGGCAGTCGATGGCTCCAAGGTCTACCTGATTGCCTCCCACAAGCTCGACACCATCCGCAAGCTGGTAGACCAGCCCCCCGTGGCCTCTCCTGCCCCGACCCCGGCGCCGACGCCGTCGCCCAGCCCGGCTGCCGCGGCATCACCGGCTGCAACGAGCGCACCGGCCTCGAAGTAGTCGTCCGCTTCCGACTGAAGCCCTCTCCGCTACGCGCGGAGGGGGCTTCTTCGCACCTTAACCTCGACTTGAGTGCGTCACAAGAATGCCCGCGACGGCCCGCCCGACAACAGAAGCATCACCCCTCCCCGAAGAGGATCTGAAGATGTCGAAGCTCTGGACCCTGCTGCCCCTCGCCGCCGTCGCCCTCGTGGGCTGCGGGGCGACGACGCAGGTGGCTCCCAGCCGCTACGCCTACGCCCAGACCCTGGCGGCCGCCCCTGCCCTGCAGATGGCGGGCATCCGGCTCGTCCTGAGCGAGGCATCAGCCTACCGGACCCAGGCAACCGTAGCCGAGGTGGCCTCCATCCGCCTGACCGTCACGCCAGCGTCGGGTGCACCCGTCTCCAAGACCGTGGCCAAGGGTGCCGACATGGCGATGGACAACCTCGCCCCCGGCAAGGCTGTCATCAAGGTCGAGGGGCTCAATGCAGCTTCCCAGCCCATCGGCACCGTCGAGCAGGGCAACGTTGACCTCCTGGCCGGCCAGACGACCACCGTCAAGCTCACGCTCAAGCTGCAGCCCACCGTCGTCTCGTCCGCCGGACTCGGTGTCGACCTGACGCTTGTCGATGGCGATGTCGTCTACACGCAGCCTTCCCCCGCACCCTCCACCAGCCCGACCACGCCGCCTGCGGCCGGGACCCTCGTGGACGAGAGCTTCGAGAACGGTCTCGGCGCCTTCAATGCCGCCTATGCCAAGCCTGCATACCTGACGGATGTCACGCCCGGCACCGGCTGGAACAGCAGCGCTGCCGCCGCCCAGGCTGGCACCAAGGGCGCGACGGCCGGCGGTGCTGACGGCAAGGTCACGGCCCCAGGCGCTTACACGCTGACGCTGAAGAACGCCATCAACACCAGCGCCCTCGCCGCCCCCAAGGTCAGCTTTGCCTACGGCAAGTTCACCAAGCAGTACTACTTCAAGACCGCGACCTTCGCTGTCGAGGCCTCGACGGACAACGGCGCCACCTGGACCGCCGTGTGGTCCGCACCGGGCACCCAGCCCGCGTGGACCAACGTCAGGGCCGACCTGCCCCGTGCCGCCGCAGTCAAGGTTCGCTTCAACTTCACCTACGACTACTACCTCGGCAGCGACGGCTTCGATGCCCCCGTCCTCGACGCCGTGGTCGTCAAGTAGCCCTACCCCAACGTCGAATCGGCCTCCCACCCCCGGGAGGCCGATTCGGCATGGGGATCAAGAAATCCTGCGGTAGTTCAGAGCAGCGGCGCACCCCAGACGTGCACCAGTTGGCTTGCCCGTCCGGCCATCACCGTAAAGACGAGGCTGTCGTCCTCGCCAAGGAACGAAGGTCCACTGGGCTCCGCAGCGCCGCCGATGGCCAGGACCTCCGTCAGGGAACCATCCTGCTGGTTCCAACGCAGGATCTGGTTGTCACCGTAGCTGTCGTAATTCTCCTGGTTCTGGTCCTCGCAGATATAGAGACGCCCCTTGCGGTCGAAAGCCAGATTGTCCGGATTGGCCAGCCTGCGTCCGTCCCCCGCGACAACCGTGCGCAACTCCAGCGTCCGGGGGTCCAGACGATGAACCCGCCCATAAGGATCGCCCTTCTCGGGCATGCCCGTCTCGGCAAACCAGACGGCGCGGTCCGGGCCGATCTGCACGTCCTCGAGTCGCTGGAAGAGCGTGGCCCCCTTGCGGGTCGCCTCCCACGAGGCGTTCCCGGGGTCAGCCAGCGTGATCCAGCGCCGCCCGCGCACATCCAGGGCCTCGAGCCTTCCCTCGGAGAGGTCGCGCGGCCGCTTGGCCGTAAAGCGATACAGATGCCCATCGGCGTCATCCTCGGTCATGTACACCGTGCGCAAGTCCGCAACGGCCGCTGCCTCGTGGCTGAATCGGCCCATGGCCTTGCGGGTCTTCAATCGGGCAGAGGGCTCATTGGCCCCGGGATCGATCTCCTGGATCCAGCCGTAGGCCAGGATGGGCGAGTTGGCCGCGTAGGGTGGCTTGCCAATCGCCGCCCAATCGGTCTCGGGCAGCGCCCGAATGGGATACTCCTCCCCGGACAGCACGGTACCCCAGGGCGTCACGCCTCCGGCACAGTTGTTGTGCATGCCCTGCGCCCACCGCTGCCCCCCCGTGACGACGAAATCGAGGCCGTCCTTGCCCCGCGTCCGACGTACCTCGAGCCGGGAGAAGGCCCCGCCGACACCCCCTTCGGCACCCGCACGAAGCTCGTGTCCGACCATCAGGATGCCGGTGCCGGCCTTGCCCGGGAACCAGGCCGTCAGGTCATTTTGGGGCAGGTAACGGGTTCCGTCGGACAGCGGAGTCCCCGCCACCAGGACGACGCGCTGGTCCAGGCCGGGCATCAGCCGCGAGACCAGGCTGCGCGGCACCTGGGCCTCGGCCACGGGAACCATGGCCATCACCGTCAGGCTGGCGGCCAGCAGGGCATGCATCGCTTTCATCAGGGATTTCCTTCCATCGGAGCAACGGGCGGTGGGCTCTTGAGCAGGGCAACAAGACGGTCGAGGGGCAAGGCGTGGGCGAGATGACCATCCCGGCCCTTGGTGGTCCGCGCCATGCAAAGCGCATTCAGAATCGATTCCTCAACAGCCTCGACAGCCGGCATGAACAGGGCGTCAGCAGCTGCCGGGTGCAGGCGCTCCGCCCGAAGCAAGGGGGGATCCGGCATGTCCATCGGGATCTCGGACCCTGTCGAGAAGGCAAGCACCAGGTCCCCCGACGAATGATGGGCCGGCGCCCCGGTGCGGGCAATACCGAGCGTTGCACGCCTCGCCAGCCGCTGCAATTGCTGGGCATCCATCGGGGCATCCGTCGCGAGCACCACGATGATTGAGCCTTCGCTGGGCCGACGGACGGGCATCAGATCCCGGATGGCCTTGCCGACCCGCACCCCGGCAACCGTGAGCTCGGGCCGGCGCCCCATGTTGGTGTTGACCAAGGCGCCCACGGTGTATCGGACACTGCCCAGGGTCGCCACACGCGACGCCGTGCCGATGCCGCCCTTGAATCCGTAGGACATCATCCCGGTTCCCGCACCCACGGCACCTTCCTGGACCGGGCCTCCACGCGCCCCATCGAGGGCAGCTGCAACGTCAGCCGAGGTCACATGGCGCCCCAACTGGTCGTTCAGGAAACCGTCATCACATTCGGCGACGACCGGCAGCACGACGTCCTCGTCACGGCCCATGCCCGGGAAGTGCGCGGCCATCCAGTCGACGACACCATCCGTGACCTTGCCTACCGAGAGCGTGTCCGTCAGGACAATCGGCGTCTCGAGCCAGCCGGACTCGCGAATCCAGTGGGTGCCCGTCATCTCGCCATTGCCGTTCAGGACGTCCACGGCGGCCGGCAGCTTGCGGTGCCAGGGATCGGGACGCGGCAGGATCGCCGTGATGCCGGTTCGCACCGGGCCCTTGCCGGGCACGAGACGACCCTCGCCACGCACGAGCGTGACGTGGCCGACCGTCACCCCGGGGACATCCGTCAGGGCATTGAAGGGGCCCGTGGGGTGGTCCCCGATGACGATGCCCAGATCGCGCAACCGGGCGCGGGGGGCCTCCGGCGCAGCCACACCGGGCGTCCCCGACAGGGCTGTTCCCAGTAGCGATGTCGCCAGGACCACCGGCAGCAAGGTCTTCCTCACAGGTACTTCCTCCAGCGAAACAGACCCAGCACAACGCCGGTCACGACGACCATCAGGGCCAGCGCCCACGGATAGCCCCAGGGCCAGTGCAATTCGGGCATCCGATCGAAATTCATCCCGTAGATCGCCGCGATGAGTGTCGCTGTCATCAGCGCCGTCGACAGTGCCGTCAGACGCTTCATGGTGTCGTTGGTCCGATTGGCGAGCATCGACAGGTGGGCATCCTGCACGCCCATAGCCAGGTCCCGAAACAGGTCCATGTGGTCGGCGAGGCGCACGAGATGGTCGTAGACATCCTGCAGGTGGGTCTGCGTCGTACGACTGACGTCCGCACCCTCACGGCGAATGAACAAGAGGACGGCGTCCCGCAGGGGCCCGACCAGGCGCCGCAGGGCAAGCAACTCGCGCTTCAGCCGAAACACCCTCATCAGCAGCCGCTCGTCCGTGCGGACGAAGACCTCTTCATCCAGGTCGGCCAACCGATCCTCGAAATGGTCCAGAACCGGGAAATAGGCGTCGACGACCGTGTCCAGCAGCATGTAGGCCAAGTGGGGCATCCCGCAGGTCAGCGCATCTGGACTGATGGCCCAACGAGCCCGTACCTCGTCCATGACCTCGAGCGCTCCTTGGTGCGTCGTGATCAGCCATCCCGGACCGACGAAGGTCTCGATCTCGCCCAGTTGCACACGGTCCCGCCCCCGGTCGATACCATGGGGATGATGCATGACCATGAACACGTGGCCATCGTAGACCTCGAACTTGGGCCTCTGGCCAACATGCAGGCAGTCCTCGACTGCAAGGCCATGCAGATCGAATGCGGCGGAAAGCGCATCCAGCACATCCCGCGTCGGATGGGCCAAATCCAGCCAAAGCAGACGATCGGGACCAAGCGGCCAGCCCTCCTGCCTACCGATCGCGTCGGCAGGCAGCGCGTGCACCCCTGTCGCGTCACGAACCCAAGCGGAGACCCCCTCCCGGGCCAGGACCTGGGAAGAGGTCATCATAGGGTGACGACGTCGAGGATCAGCGGGCAGCGGCAGCGGGCAGGCGCCCCTTCTCACGAAGGGTCTTCTCGACCAACTCACCCACCTCGTCGGTGGTCGCCGCAACCTTGACGCCTGCGGCTTCGAGCGCATCTACCTTGGCTTGGGCCGTGCCCTTGTTGCCCGAGACGATGGCGCCGGCGTGGCCCATGCGCTTGCCCGGAGGCGCAGTACGGCCGGAGATGAAGCCGATGACGGGTTTCGTCATGGTCTTGATGTAGGCCGCTGCCGTCTCCTCGTCCGAGCCGCCGATCTCACCCGCCAGCACGCAAATCTCGGTCGCGGGGTCGTTCTCGAAGGCCTTCATCACGTCGATGAACGCGGTGCCGATGATGGGGTCTCCACCGATGCCCACGACCGTGGACTGGCCCAGGGCCCGATCCGAGAGGTTCTTGGCCAGTTCGTAGGTCAGGGTGCCCGAACGCGAGACCATCCCGACGATGCCCGGCTTGAAGATATGTCCGGGCATGATGCCCATCTTGCACCCGCCGGGCGTGATCACGCCGGGGCAGTTCGGTCCGATCAGGCGGGTCTCGGTGTGGCGCAGCACCTCGTAGACCCGCACCATGTCCTGAGTGGGGACGCCCTCGGTGATGCAGATAACGAGCGGCATACCGGCGTCAATGGCCTCGAGGATGGCATCCGCGGCGCCCGCAGGCGGTACGAAGATGATCGAGGCATCAGCCCCCGTGGCGGCACGCGCCTGGCCGACGGTGTCGAACATGGGCACGCCCAGCTCGGTGGTCCCGCCCTTGCCGGGCGTGACGCCGCCCACGACCTGGGTGCCGTAGGCGATCATCTGCTCGGAATGGAAGCGCCCCTCGCGGCCGGTCAAGCCCTGAACGAGGACGCGGGTCTCATGATTGATGAAGATGCTCATATTGTCTGGAATCTCCCGGCGACCTTAACGGCCGCCCGCGTAGGCGAGCTCGACGACCTTGGCAGCGGCCTCGCGCATCGATCCGGCCGGCACTAGGTTGAGGCCGGACTCGGCCAGCAGCTTCTTGCCTTCCTCGACCGAGGTACCCTCGAGCCGGACGACCACGGGAACCTTGATGTCCAGCTTGCCTGCGGCGTCGATGACCCCTTTGGCCACCTCGTCACACCGCGTGATGCCCCCGAAGATATTGATGACGACACCCTTGACCTTGGGCTCGAGCAGGACGACCTCGAGGGCGTTGCGCACGACCTCGGCCTTGGCGCCGCCGCCGATGTCGAGGAAGTTGGCCGCCTTGCCGCCCTCGCGGGCGACGACGTCAAGGCTGGTCATGACCAGGCCGGCGCCGTTGCCGATGATGCCGATGTCACCATCGAGATGGACATAGGTCAGACCGCGCCGACGCGCCTCCTCTTCAATCGGATCGTTCTCCTCGGACTCCTGCAGGAGCGCGAGTTCCTTCTGGCGGTAGAGCGCGTTCTCGTCGATGTCCATCTTGGCATCGGCGGCGATAAGCGTGCCGTCCTTGGTGATGACGAGGGGGTTGATCTCGGCCAGCGTGGCGTCGGACTGGGTGATGGCCTGATACAGGGCCTTGAGGAAGACGGCGATCTCCTTGACCTTGTCCTTGGGCAGGCCGGCGCCGAAGCACAGGTGCCGCACCTGGTAGTCCGTCAGGCCCAGGGCCGGATTGATGGTGCAGCGGGCGATCTTCTCGGGCGAGTGCTCGGCGACCTCCTCGATGTCCATGCCGCCCTCGGCGCTGACCATCACGACGATGCGCTTGCTGTCGCGATCCAAGATCATGCCCAGGTAGATTTCCTTGTCGATGGCGATGCCTTCCTCGACGAGCACCTTGTGGACCGTCAGGCCCTTGATGTCCATGCCGAGAATCTGGGCACCCATCTGACGTGCCTCGTCGGGCGTCTTGGCCAGCTTGACGCCGCCTGCCTTGCCGCGGCCACCGACGTGAACCTGGGCCTTGACGACGCAAAGCCCGCCGCCCAGCTCGGCAGCGACGGCCGCGCACTCATCCGGCGTCGCGGCCACGCGACCGCGGGGAATCGGCACGCCGTGGCGGGCAAGGACCTGCTTGGCCTGGAACTCGTGGATCTTCATGGGTCAGGACGCCCTCCTCAGCATCACGGGCCAGAGAACGCTTTATGATACGCCATGGCCAGTCCCCTCGGGGCGCTCCGAGACCTCGAGCAGGATGCCGCCCGTGGCCTTGGGGTGCACGAAGCCGATGCGCGCGCCCTCGGCCCCGGTCCGGGGCACCGCATCGATCAGGCGGACGCCTGCCGAAGCAAGGTGGTCGAGCGTCGCCCCGCAAGCATCCACGCGCAAGGCGACATGGTGGATGCCCTCGCCGCGCGTATTCAGGAACTTGCGCACGGGGCTGTCCTCGGCCGTGGGCTCAAGCAGCTCGATGCGGTTAGGCCCGGCCAACAGGACAGCCACGCGGACCTTCTGGTCCGGCACGTCCTCGAAGCCCACGAACGTCAGGCCAAGCACGTCGCGCCAGAACGGAAGCGCGGCGTCGAGGCTGTGCACGGCGATGCCCAGATGGTCGACTTGCCGGGGTGCAAGGGAGGATTCGGTGCTCATGTCAGGTTGACCCGCGGACGATGCTTTCCGAAGACGCCCTTGAGCACCCCACAGATCTCGCCCACCGACGCCATCGACCGGACGGCATCGAGAATGGGTGGCATCAAGTTGGCATCGCCGCGCGCGGCCTGCTCGAGCGAAGCCAGGGCCGCAGCCACGGCCGAGGCCTCCCGCGAGGCGCGCACGGCCTCGAGGCGCGCGACCTGTCGGCGCTCGGCCTCCGGGTCGATCCGCTGCAGGTCGGGTGCCGGCCCGTCCTCAACCGTGAAACGGTTGACGCCCACGATCACGCGCTGCTCGCCCTCGACCGCCTTCTGGAACCGATAAGCCGCCTCGTGGATTTCGGCCTGGAAGAAGCCGGCGTCGATGGCGGCAAGGGCCCCGCCCATCGCGTCGATGCGCAGGAAGTAATCGCGCACGCCTTCCTCGATGCGGTCCGTGAGGGCCTCGACGTAGTAGGACCCGCCCAAGGGGTCTACCGAGGCCGTCGCCCCGCTCTCATAGGCCAGCAACTGCTGGACGCGCAGGGCCGTGCGGGCCGTGGCCTCGGTCGGCAAAGCCAAGGCCTCGTCCTGGGCGTTGGTGTGCAGGGACTGCGTCCCCCCCAGCACGGCCGCAAGCGCCGACAACGTGGTCCGGACGATGTTGTTCTCGGGCTGCTGGGCCGTCAGCGAACTGCCCGCCGTCTGGGTATGGAACCGCAGTTGCAAGCTCTTGGGATTCCGGGCCCCGAACCGCTCCTGCATCATCCGCGCCCAGATGCGCCGCGCGGCACGGAACTTGGCCACTTCCTCGAGCACGTCTGTCCAGGCGCAGAAGAAGAAAGACAGCTGCGGGGCAAAGGCGTCGACGTCGAGGCCCCGAGCGAGGGCGGCCTCGACATAGGCCCGCGCGTTCGCCAGCGTGAAGGCGACCTCCTGAATGGCCGTGCAGCCCGCCTCGCGCATATGGTAGCCGCTGATCGAGATGGTGTTCCACCGGGGCATCTCGGCCGCGCAGTGCGCGAAGATGTCCGTGACGAGCCGCATCGAGGGGGCCGGCGGGAAGATGTAGGTATTCCGCGCAATGTATTCCTTCAGGATGTCGTTCTGCGTCGTCCCGGACAGGCGGGCCGGATCCACACCCTGCCGCTCGCCGACCACGCGGTACATCGCCAGCAGGACGGCTGCCGGGGCATTGATCGTCATCGACGTGCTGACAGCCCCCAGGTCGATGCCGGCAAAAAGCGCCTCCATGTCGGCCAGGGTGTCGATGGCGACGCCCGTCCGACCGATCTCGCCCGCGGCCATCGGGTCATCCGAGTCGAGCCCCATCTGCGTCGGCAGGTCGAAGGCCGTCGACAGCCCCGACTGGCCCTGGGCAAGCAGATAGCGGAAACGGGCGTTGGTCTCGGAGGCCGACCCGAAACCGGCATACTGACGCATCGTCCACAGGCGGCTGCGGTACATCTCGGGCTGGACACCCCGGGTGAACGGAAATCCTGCGGGCTGACCCAGCGCCGTTGCAGGGTCGGGCGCATGTTCGGGTCCATAGCAGACGGCGACGGGTTCTCCCGACCCCGTCACCCCCAGGTCGATGCGGCTCTTGTCAGCAGGGCTCACGCGTCACCTCCGGGCTGAAGACGGACCAGCAACTGCCCCCCCTCCACGGCCATGCCGGCGCTGACGGGCAATTCGGCGACGGTTCCCGCCATCGGGGCCAGCACGTCCGCCTCCATCTTCATGGCCTCGAGCACGAGCAGGCGCTGGCCGGCGGCCACCACCGCCCCCGGGGCCACGTCAACCCGGGTCACGGTCGCATGCATGGGTGCCGTCACGCTGCCATCGATTGCCGTCTTGACCGGCCCGCGCGCCTTGCCTGCCTTGACCTTGCGCGTGGCGACGGGTGCCGTGCCCCCACGTTCGGCAACGCGTACTTCGAAGCGCTGGCCCGAGACCTCGACGGCAAAGGTCCGCGCGACGGGCTCATCGACGGAATCCGCCGGGATCGCGGCAGGCCCGGCGAGCGTCGCCAGGTCGGCCTCCGTGAGCACCTCGCCAATGAAGTGCGTGGACAGCCGACCTTCCTCGAACTCGGGCCGGGCCAGCACCAGCCGGTGCAGACCAGCCGTGGTGGGCACGCCCTCGACCACAAGCTCGCCGAGCGCCCGGCGCATGCGGGCGATGGCTTCGGCCCTGTCCGCACCGCGCGTGACGATTTTGGCGATCATCGAATCGTACTGATCCGGAATGCGCATCCCGGACGCATAGGCATCCTCGACCCGGACGCCCGGACCCGCCGGTCGGACATACCGGGTCAGCAGGCCAGGCGCAGGCCGGAACCGCGCCGCGGGGTCCTCGGCGTTCAGGCGACACTCGATGGCCCAGCCACGAGGCTCCCGGCCCTCCCACGCGGGTGGCACCTCTCCCCCGAAAGCCACCAGCAGCATCGCCTTGACCAGGTCCACGTCATAAACTTCCTCGGTGATGGCGTGCTCGACTTGGATGCGGGTATTCATTTCCAAGAAGAACCACGATCCCCGAGACCACAGGAACTCGACGGTACCGGCACTGTCGTAGCCGACCCGCCTGGCGAGACGGACCGCCGCAGCCCCCATCTCGGACCGCGTCACGGCATCGAGCGCAGGCGACGGACACTCCTCGACCAACTTCTGATGCCGACGCTGGATCGAACACTCGCGCTCTCCCAGATGAATGACCTGCCCGGACTTGTCGCCCAACACCTGAATCTCGATGTGGCGGGGCTCTGGCAGGTACTTCTCCAGGTAGACTTCGGGATCCTTGAAGTAGTTGAAGCCCTCGCGCCGAGCCCGCTCGAGGGCCTCCGAGGCCTCGTCCGGGCCCCAGACCACGACGAATCCCTTGCCCCCGCCACCGGCGGCAGCCTTGAGCGCCACGGGCCAGCCGACCCGCGCGCCGAATTCCCGGATCTCGGCCACGTCGCGGACGTCCGAGGTCGTACCGGGCACGATGGGCACTCCGGCAGCCTCGGCTTCCCGCCGTGCCGCCGTCTTGCTGGCCATGCGACGCATCGCGTCCGAATTGGGGCCTACCCATGCAAGACCGGCAGCCTGCACCTGGTCGGCAAAGGCCGCATTCTCAGCCAGGAAGCCGTAGCCCGGGTGGATGCCGTCGGCCCCGGCTTCACGGGCAATGGCCAGCATGCGGTCGCCATCCAGGTACCCACCGGCCCCGAGGTGCCAGGCAGCATCGGCAGCCGCCACATGCATGGCCTCGCGGTCGGCGTCGCTGTAGACCGCGATGGCCTGCCAACCCAGGTCCCGGCACGCCCGGATGACGCGCAGGGCAATTTCCCCGCGATTGGCGACCAGAATCCGACGCATCGTGACGCCTCCCGCCGCTCTGGGGAGCCCCGCTCCGGTGCGGCCAGCGGTCATGCTAGCACGGGAGCACCGTCCGGCCGGACCGCTCGGTGCCGTCTAGGTTTAGCCCCCCCGAGACGTTGGGAACAATAGAAACATTGCCCTACCCCCGGGGAGACGTCTCTTGTCCCAAGTCAACGCCGGCGCCGGATTCGTCTACGTGCCCTCGTTCTCCGAGGTCAGCCAGCGGCCGCAGACACAGGCACCGATCCCGACCGAGCAGTCGTTCCTGCCCGAGCCCAAGCTGGTCGAACCACGGCCCGAGCCGGTCATCAAGCCGGACCCCGTGGTCACCCCCACGCCGCCTCGCTACCAGACCAGCGAACTCAAGGCCGACGGCCTCAAGGCCTGCAGCTGGGGAGACCCGCACTTCGTCAGCGGGGACGGGCGCAAGTGGGACAACATGCTGCTTGCCGACATCGTTCTGGCGCGCAGCAAGGCCGGGGACCTCGAGATCCAGTCCCGGCAGGAGAAAGTCGCGGGCCAGTCCAACGGCGTCACGTTCAACACCGAGGCCGCGGTTCGTTTCGGCAAGGAAGTCATCCGCTACGACGGCAAGAGCAACACCTTGACGCTCGACGGACGCAAGCTTGATCTCAAGCCCGGTCAGACCGTGGCCCTCGACGGCGGCGGGTTCATCGAGAAGGTCGGCAACGACATCCGGATGGTCTCCGCCAAGGGTGACGAGGTCACCATCAAGGAGCAGGGCGGCTACATCGACATCCATGTGACGCTCAGCGCGGGCCGCGGCGACGGCGAGGTCACGGGTGGCCTCGGGCGCTTCGATGCCGACACGGACGCCGGCAACGATCTGGTGATGCGGGATGGCAGCCAGACGCAGGACGTCGACAAGTTCAACAGTGAATGGGTCGTGGGTGCCTCGGAGAGCCTGTTCGGCCTCGCGGACCGCGAGACAGGCAAGGGCGCAGCCCAAGCCCGCGTGGATCAGGCCGAGGCCAAGTTGGCCGGGCTTGCCGAGGCGGGTGAAGCTGCCCTGCGCAAGAACCCGATGGCGCGCACCGTCGGTGACAAGGCGGCCATCACTGCCTACGAGGCAGCCAATCGCGAGCTGGACGAGGCCCGCCAGGACCTGCAGGTCTTCGAGAACGATCGCACGCGGGTTCTCGCCATGCAGGGCGTGGCGTCCTACGAGCAACTTCATGACCTGCTTCTGCAGGCCATTGCCGACCGGGGCCGGTACCAACCGCGCGCCATGGCGTTGTCCGCGACGTCCAGCTTCGACCCAGGAGCCCTGTCGGCGGCCGACCAGGATGTCCTGGCCTTGTTCCAGCGCATACAGGAACAGGAAAAGGAACTGCGCCGGCGCCTCGAGGAAGCCGAGGCGAGCCGCAAGTCCGCAGGCCAACCTGTGCCACGCACCACGCCCACCCGCATGCTGGGCCCGGTCAACCCCGGGTCCAACGCCACGCGGGTACTCCGGCCCACGCTTGGGGCACCACAGGTCGTCCAAGCGCCCGCAGCTCCTCCGAATGCCTTCTCGGCCCCTGTCACGGAGTCTGCCGCAGGCGGGGGTGGCGGGGTCCGCGCGACCTTCCGCTAAGCCAGCCGCACCCTGACGTTTCACCGTGACCACCTTGCAGCTTCTTCCCGACCTCGCGCCACGGCTCGTCTCGTGGCGGCGCGACTTTCACATGCACCCCGAGCTGGGGCTCCAGGAGCACCGCACGGCGGCTCGGGTGGCCGAGGTGCTGGCTCCGCTCGTGGCCGAGGGCATGAAGCTCCGGACAGGCATCGCCGGCACGGGGCTGGCCGCGACCATTCACGGAGGCCGTCCCGGCAAGTGCCTGCTGGTGCGGGCCGACATGGACGCCCTGCCCATTCTCGAAGCCGATGACGGCAGACCTTATCGTTCGCGGACGGACGGCGTGATGCATGCCTGCGGCCATGACGGTCATGTCGCGATCCTGCTGGGCCTCGCGGAGCGCATTTGGGCGCGGCGCCACGAACTTGCGGGGACGGTACGCCTGGTATTCCAGCCGGCCGAGGAGGGGCCCGGCGGAGCCGCCCCGATGATCGCCGAAGGCGTCCTCGAGGACCCGCATGTCGATGCGGCCATCGGCCTGCACCTGTGGAGCCAGTTGCCCGCCGGCACGATGGGTGTCCGCAGCGGCCCCGTCATGGCGGCGACCGACCAGATGGACATCATCGTGGCCGGTTGCGGCGGCCACGGCGCCAAGCCGCAGGAGACGGTCGATGCGATCGTGCTGGCTGCGCAGGTCGTCAACGGCCTGCAGACGCTCGTCTCGCGCAACGTCGACCCCCTGCAACCTGCCGTCGTCACGCTGGGGACCATCAACGGCGGCTTCCGCCACAATGTCATCGCCCCTGAGGTCCGGCTGAGCGGCACGGTCCGCACCTACGCCCCCGAAGTCCAGGACCTGCTCGAACGGCGCATCACCGAGGTCGTCGAGGGCCTGTGCGGGGCCATGGGTGGCTGCGGCCACGTCCAGTACACCCGGACCTATCCCGCGACCGTCAACCACGAGGGTATGACCCGGCTCGTGGCCGAGGCGGGCCGTACCGTGCTGGGCACCGAAGGGGTCGTGGTCGCCGAACCCTCGATGGGTGGAGAGGACATGGCCTACTTCCTCGAAGCCGTTCCCGGCAGCTTCTTCTTCCTGGGGGCCGCCAGACCCGGCGCGGCTCCGGGCGCTCCCCACCACAGCCCGGCTTTCGACATCGACGAGTCGGCACTGCCATGTGGCGTGGCGGTCCTCGAAGAGGCGGTCGTGAGATTTCTTGCAGATCCCGAGCC
This sequence comes from Candidatus Tanganyikabacteria bacterium, assembly GCA_016867265.1. Lineage (GTDB taxonomy): Bacteria > Cyanobacteriota > Sericytochromatia > S15B-MN24 > VGJW01 > VGJW01. Next base: position 50,429 of record VGJW01000013.1, on the reverse strand, counting down.
TTGGCTCGTCCCGGGGGCCTGAGGCTCTCGGTTCAGGTGCCGGCCCGGCTTGCCAGCGCCTGCGCGGCGGCACGGACGTGGTGCCCCATGTAGCGGGTACACGCCACGAGGGTGCTGCGGGCGGCATTCGAGGGCGGCGCCTCAGGCAATTCGGGCCAGGCATCTGGCCCTGCCGCCGGCCAATCGTGCCTGCCGTCGGCGAGCGCCTCGAGCCGTGCAGAGACACGGGGCAGCACCTCCGCGTCATCGGCATCGCCCGCACGCAGCAGGTCCAAGCCGTAGTGCCCGGCCATCTCGAGGTCTCTCAGCGCAGCTTCGTAGCGGGCGAAGGCCTCGGCAGCCACGCCCTTGCGCCCCCCTCGCCACCACCCCCATTCCTGCCGAAAGGCGCCGGCCTCCTGCCGCCACGCCACGAGGTCCCCATAGAGGATGTCGAAGGCCGCCGGCTCCTCGCCCGAGCCCGCACGCGCCATGCCCGCCCTGAAGGCCTGTGCCAGGTCCCGGACGCCCTGTCGCAGGCGGGCGCCCAGCATGGCCTCGTAGTACCAGGGCCCCAGCAGCAACGTCACCAGTACGCCGCTGACGACGCCCACGACGACGGCGACCATTCGCACCGGCCCTGCCACCAACTGCGGCTCGACCGGCATCTGGTACATGTACAGCGCCGAGAACAGGGCCACGGCCAAGGTGCCGAAACTGGCCCTGCGCTTGAGCACCAGGGCGGCCGTCAGAAAGACGGTAGCGCCGAGAGGTGCCGGCGCCACGGGCCCGAGGGCCAGCAGCAGCGACCCGATGAGCGCTCCGGCGAAGCTGCCCAGCAACTGGGACAAGGCCTCACGCAAGCCCCCGGTCACGGTAGGCTGCACGCACATCATGGCGACAAAGCCGGCAGACAGGCCGTCCTTGGGCAGGCCGGCCGGCAGCAGGCCAAGGCTGATGACGGCCAAGGCCGCTGCAGCACCCAGTTTGAATGGGTACACGAACCACAGGAGCCGATCCGGAATGCGCAGGGTGACCATGTCGCCCATCGTACCCGCCGGCCCCGGACACGTCTGTGGTATAGTCGAGGTCTGAGGCTTTTACGTCCTTTTTTCCGGTGATGGCATGACAGATTCCGCGCAGAGCGCGCTCATCGTCGATCATGGGTCCGTGTGGCAGGCTCTGCGCCAGCGATTCGGTGCCGGTACCATCGATGACGACTTTGCCGTGGACCTCGTGGCGAACCTTCAGGAGAAGGTCGCCGATGTCGCGCCCGACAGCCGCTGCATCGTGCTGGGCGACTGGTCCGATCCCGAATTGGGCCAGCACGCGCGGATGTTCGCCCGCTGCGGCTTCGAGGTCGTCATGGACATGGCGGCCATCCCTGCGCCCGAGGGAGGTCGCTTCCGCGCCACCTTGCAGGAGCACCTGGCACGGCATCCCCACGCCGCAACACTGATTCTCGCGACGACGGACGGCAGCCTCTCGGCTTACGTCGAGGTGCTGCGCCAGCAACAGCGGATCGTGCTCGTCTGGGGCATCCGCACGGCGACGCCGCAGACCCTGTGCGACGCGGCAACCAACTATGCCTTCCTCGACGACATGCTCAGCGACGTGCTGGACCTCGCCCAGCAGGTGCCCTCCGAGCGTCCGGCCCCCGCGCTCGCCCGGCCGGCGTCCCGTCCCGGCACCGGCCCCTTCAAGGGCCGTCCGGAAGGCGACGAGGAACTGGGTCCGATGCGCGAACCCGCCTGCGAGACGCGTGACCGTGGCGAACACGTAGGCACCCTGGACGCCATCATCGTCCATGCGGACTACTACATGCGGGCCAACCGCTTCGACTTCCTGACCTTCGCCAAGTTCCTCGACTTCCTGCACCAGCGCGATCTTGTGGGCCACACGGATGCGGAGCGCGAGATCTGGCTCAAGGCCGCCGTCGAGACGGGCTCATTCCAGATTGAATCCGTCACGCTCGTGGACCAGCATACCCACGAGCCCAAGACCATCCGGCGCTTCCGCCTCGTGGGCCTGGACCCCCGTGTCGACGAGGCCCGCCGCCTGCTGGCCGAGATCCTGGCCTTCCTCTCGGGCACGCTGACCGACACGTTCAATCCCAGCTTCAGCAAGCTGCGCGATCACCTGCAGCAGCAGTTCCCCGCGCTCACCATGGACCGTATCCACGGTTGGCTCTCCTGGTACAAGGAGACCCGCGTGATCCTGTCCAAGGAAGTCCCCCACAAGAAGGACCCCTCGATCCGCGTCAAGCTGATTCGCCTGAACCCCGACCACTTCCTTGTCAAGCACCTGGCTGCGGGTCCCTACTTCGGCCCTGAGGAGACCCTCGTCTGCCTGCTGGACGCCTACCTCGTCGAGCACGATCACGAGTGGATGGCCGCCAGCAAGCTGCTCGAGCGGCTCGCGGACAAGCTGGTCCAGGACGGCCGCGCCCCCGTCGAGGCCCGGCGCGAAGCCAAGGAAGTGCTCGATGGCGCCAAGCAGGCCGGCCTCATCACCGTCTCCAAGCCCGTGGCCCGTACCGAAGGCAACCCGGACGAGGGCGAGGTCGCGCCCAGTGCCCCGCCGCCGGCCAGCCAGGTCTACCTCTGCGACGACAAGGAATGGGTCTGCGACATCCTGGACCGTCGCGACGACCTGATCCAAGCCATGCACGACGCCTTGCGGGGTCGGGTCTGGATCGCCCGCAGCACGCTGCAACGCGAACTGCTGCCCCTGTTTGCCGAGGACAACCGTTCGGACAGCGAGGCCCGCCCGCATGAGCGCATCCACTTCTGGATCGGCCTGATGACCTACCTGCGCCAGTTCGTGCCTCGCCAGGTCCCCAATCCCCGCGGCGGCACGACGCATGCCCTGGTGCTCAACCCCTCGAGCAAGGTCGTGCAGGCCGCCCTCGAGGACCTGGGCTACGAGGACGAGGTCGAGAGCGATGCCGAGGACGAGGGAGATCCCGTCGCCGGCACCAGCGCCTGAAGCGTCCTACGCCAGTCGTTCCAGCAAGGCCGCCAGCGCCCGGCCCCGGTGCGAGACGGCGTCCTTGGCGTCTGGCGTGGCCTCGGCCAGCGTGCAGCCCAGCTCCGGACTGTGAAAGATCGGGTCGTAGCCAAAGCCCCCGATGCCTGCCTGCTCGTAGGTCATGATTCCCTCGACACGCCCTTCGGTTTCGATCATGCGACCATCGGGCCAAGCGAGGCACAGGGCGCAGACAAACGCCGCACGGCGGTCCTCGACGCCTGTCAATTCGGTCAGCACACGGGCAATCCGGCCCTCGGGCGTGTCCGCATAGCGGGCCGAATGAATGCCCGGACGGCCACCCAGCGCCTCGATCACGAGGCCCGAATCATCCGCCAGGGCCACCCGGCCCGTCAGCCGTGCCACCGTAAGGGCCTTCTTGCGGGCGTTTCCGGCAAAGGTGTCGGCGTCTTCCTCGACCTCGATGGCCTCGTCGAGGGCGCCGAGCCGGAGCACACCACGCTCGGGCAGCATGCGCCGGAACTCCTCCAGCTTGTGGGCATTGGTCGTGGCCAGCACGACATCGACATGCTGGGCACTCACGCGGGTCGCTTGCCCCCGGAGGCGTTGCCTCGGTGGGTCCTGTAGGCCCGAATGACATCGGCAATGCGCCCGATGGTGGCGAGGACGCGCTCGAGATGGGCGAGGTCGACGACATCCACCGTCAGCTGGACGACCAGGATTCGGTCGCGGGCCTTGCGGACGTCGATGTTGCGGATGTTCGTCTTGATGTCCGCAATCTTGATGGTGATGTCCTTGAGCAGGCCCACGCGATCCATGACTTCGACGGCGATGTGAACCGGGAAGGTCGCCTTGGGATCGCTCTGCCATTCCACGGCGACGAGCCGCCCTTTTTCGACCCGCTCGAGATTGGGGCAGCCCTCGGCGTGAATCGAGATGCCCTTGCCCTTGGTCACGGCACCCGTGATGCGCTCACCGGGCACGGGGGCGCAGCATCGTGCCACGGACAGCAGCATGCCCCCGCCGCCCTCGACCAAGATGCCCGTGCCCCGCGAGCGGATGGGGGCTGCCCTGGCGGGCAGCAGCGGGAAATCCTCGGACTTGGGGACGACCGCGTCGCGGAACTGCTGGGCGACGGCCGAGGCCACTTTCTCGCCATAGCCGATGGCGGCAAGCAGGTCGTCGGGGTTGCCCAGCTTCAGGCGCCCGCACAGGTCGGCCAAGGACTCCGGCTTGGCCAGCGCCGCCTGACGCGTGCGGTCGAGTTCACGCTCCAGCGACTCGCGCCCGAGCACGATCATCTCCTCGCGCCGTTGTTTCTTGTACCAGCCCCGGATGCGCTGCTTGGCCGTGTTGGTGACGGCAAAGGCCAGCCAATCCAGGCGCGGCCGTTCGACCTTGCCCGTCAGGACCTCGATGATGTCGCCGTTGCGCAACCGGGTCTCGAGGGGCACCATGCGGCCGTTCACCCGGGCGCCGGTGCAGCGATGACCGACGCTGGAATGGACCCGGTAGGCAAAGTCGATGCACGTCGCCCCGCGCATCAAGTCGATGACGTCGCCGGCGGGCGTGAAGACAAAGACCTCTTCACTGAACAGGTCGTCCTTGACCGACGACATGAACTCGTCGGCATCGTGCATGTCGGGTTGCCAGTCGAGGAACTGCCTGAGCCAAGTTAGTTTCTCGTCGGACTTCGAGAAGGTGCCACCCTCCTTGTAGCGCCAGTGGGCGGCGATACCGTACTCGGCGACCTGATGCATCTCCTGGGTCCGGATCTGGACCTCGAAGGGCGCGCCGTGCGGCCCCATCACGGCAGTATGAAGGCTCTGGTAGCGGTTGCCCTTGGGCATCGCGATGTAGTCCTTGAAACGACCCGGCAGAGGCAGCCAGCGCGTGTGGACCAACCCCAGCGCGTGGTAGCAGTCGGGCAGCGAGTCGACGATCACGCGCAGCGCCGTCACGTCGAACAAGTCGGCGAATTCCTTGCCTTGGGACGTCATCTTGTTCCAGATGCTGTAGAAGTGCTTGGGCCTGCCCAGGACCTTGCCCCGGATGCCGGCCGTCTCGAGATCGGTTTCGATCTGGCCGACGATCTCGCGCAGCTTGGCCTCGCGCTCGTCCCGCTTCTCGGCGACGAGCCCCGTGATGCGGGCGTACTCCTCGGGGTGCAGCCAGCGGAAGCACAAGTCCTCGAGTTCCCACTTGAGTTTCCCCATGCCCAGCCGGTGGGCCAGAGGCGAGAAGATGTCGAGCGTTTCCTGAGCGATCTCGACCTGCTTCTCGCGGGCCATGGGGCCTAGCGTCCGCATGTTGTGCAGGCGATCGGCGAGTTTGACGACGATGACGCGGATATCCTGCGCCATGGCGAGAAACATCCTGCGGAAATTTTCGGCCTGGCGTTCGCGCTTGCTCGAGAACGAGAGCTTGCCCAGTTTGGTGACGCCCGCGACCAGTTGGACCACCTGTGTGCCAAAACGCTTCTCGAGGGCCGCCTCGCCCACGTCCGTGTCCTCGAGAACATCGTGCAGCAGGCCTGCCGCAATGGTGGGAGCGTCGGCCCCCAGGCGCGCCAGAATGAGCGCCACCTCGTAGGGATGGACGATGTAGGGCTCGCCCGACTTCCGGGCCTGGCCCTCGTGCATCCGGTGCGCAAAGGTATAGGCGTCACGCACGAGCGCGACACCATCCGGAGGAAGCGTGCCCTCGATGAGGCCGATCAGGGCATCGTAGGGTTCACGCGGCGGAGCAGCGGAAGACAAGGTTCATGGGTCATACCCCCGGAACCGCCCGCCGTCACGGTCATGACCACCAGCCCTTCACGGTCGGGGTGACCTGTCGGGGTCAGTAGGTCAGGATCGGATAGATGTCCAGGCCAAGTTCGGCCACGCGCGCCCTGCCGCCCAAGAACGAAAGCTCGACGAGGAACGCCGCCTCGAGGACATCGCCGCCCAACCGACGGACGAGTTCGAGGGTGGCGGACACCGTTCCGCCCGTGGCCAGCAGGTCGTCGACAATCAGGACACGACTGCCCGGGGCCAGTGCATCCTCATGGATCTCGAGCGCGTCCGTGCCGTATTCCAGCGTGTAGGTCTGGCGGACGGTCCGGGCGGGCAACTTACCCGGCTTGCGTACGGGCACGAAGCCGCAGCCCAGCGCGTAAGCGAGGGGCGCCCCGAGGATGAAGCCGCGGGACTCGATGCCGACGACGGCGTCGATCCGGGAATCGGCATGCCGGGCCGCGATGTGGTCGACGGCTGCCCGGAAGATGTCCGGCTCCTGCAGCAGCGGGGTGATGTCCTTGAAGACGATGCCCGGCTTGGGGAAGTCGGGAACGTCGCGGATCCGGTCCTTGAAGCGGGCGGTCAACTCAGCCGTGAGCACGTCGGGAACCTCTGCCCCCCTTCGCGCTAGGAAGGGGAACACGCATCTTAGCCCATACCCGGCCAACTGGTCCAAACCGCATGCTCCAGCGTTGAAGGCCGCGATCCTCAGGGCATAGGGCAGTTGATGGCCGGCATGCAACGGACGGGCCTTTCCCTCGGGAGAAGGGCAGCCCTTGTCGCGTGCGCCGCCATGGCTCTGCTGCCGTCGTGTTCGATGCATCCCGGCCCTGCTCTCCCGGAGCAGCCCCGGGCCGGGATGGCCACGCTTCGCCTCATCTGGCCAGGCACTCCCCGGACGACGCAGGCTGCCCCGCTCGTCGCCCCCGCGTGGCGGCTTCGTATCGTGGCCCCGGGTGGCAAGGAGACTCTCCTGCCCGTGACGGTGGGCGAGGCAGGTGACACGACGGATGTGCAGGGCATCGCCCCCGGCGAGAACGTGCTCGTGGCCCTCGAGCCCCTGTTCGAGGGGGTGCCGCTGCCCGGTGCCACGTGGCGCGCCGTCGTGGCCCTCGAGGAGGGGGCGACGAAGGAAGTCACGTTCACGCCTTCGGGTACGGCCGTCGGCGAGGTTTACGAGACGCTGCTCAGGCGAACGGACGCCGAGGCACTGCTGGCGGCACTGCCCGTAGCATCCGTGTCGGCCTTCGTCAGGACGATCCACGACACGCCCCCGGCCTTGCCCACGTGGGGGCGAATCGATGGCAAGGCTCTGGCCGACGCCATCGTTCTTCGAAACAGGATTCTGCCTGGCGAGGTTTTGCCCTTCCGGACAGGTGAGGCAGCCGTCGACATCCGCATCCGGGGCATCAGTCCCATCCTGCCCGTCACGATGGCCGTGCTCGACCCCGCATCCGTCCCCTACGGGGCAGCCCGAACCATTCCGGCCGGTCCCGATCCCCTCCACCGTATCCGGGGCGTCCGACCCGGCACCTGGCCGGTCCACATCCGTGTCCATGGTCTGCCGATGCGGACGGCCACCGTCTCGGTCGCAGCCGGCGGCACGGGTCGGGTCGACCTCGATTTCTCACCTTGGCAAGCCGGCCCCCCCTTGCCCGTTCCCCTCGGGGGAGGCAGCGTGGCGACCCTGGGCGGGCGCATCTACGTCATAGGTGGCCTCACATCGTCCCGCGAGGCCACGGACTCCGTCTGGATGCTCGATACGCTTGCCACAACCCCGGGTTGGGTGGCCCGGCGACCTGCCTCGCTGCCTCGGGAAGGGGCCGCTGCCGGCGTCGTGGGCGGCCGCATCCTGGTCGCCGGGGGCATCACGCCCAATGGCCAGGGCTACCCGGTGCCGACCCGGCGGGTCGAGGCCTATGACCCAATCGCCGATACTTGGTCCGCCTTGCCGGACATGCCGTTCGATACCACCATCCTCACGCCCCCCAGCGGTCTCGATGGCCAGGGCACCAGCAGCCTGATGGGGGGCGTCCTGCTCGACGCGCTCTGGATTCACGGGGCGCGAGGCCTCGACGTACTGCCCAGCAGCCTGTTGCGGGCCCTGCCGGGTGCCTCGGGTGCCACGTGGTTCACGCCACCCGTCACGGGTGCGGCGTCGCCCCGCACCCAGGCCGCCTCCATTTCGGGTGACGGTCAGTGGTGGCTGGTGGGGGGGCGCATGTTGCCGCCTGCCCCATTTCTGACGGGCTCGGGCCAGGCCTTCGAGGCCGGCGCCCCGCGGGAAGATGCCGAGATGCTCGATGCCCGCGGCACGGTGCCGCGCTGGCGCAGCGTGGGGCAACCTCTGATCGAGGCACGGGCCGAGGCAGCCGGCGTCGTCCAGGCGGGCCGACTGCTGGTCTTCGGAGGCGTAGGCCCCGGCCGCAGGTCCCTGGCATCCGTCGAGCGCCTCGACCCCGGAGGCGCGGGCTGGCGCGCCGTCGGAGCCCTGAAACAGCCCCGGGCGTCGCTCGGCGCGGCCCTTGCGGGTGGCAAGGTCTGGGCGATCGGCGGCCTTGCGGGGCGCCAGACCCTCTATTACGAGGACCCCTGGCCCGACGGCATCGACATCGAGGCATCGACCATCGCCACCGATACCGTCGAGTTCGCCCCGGTCGGGGAGTTGGGCTTGTGAGGCGGCGAATGGCCTTGATCCTGAGCACCGCCGCCCTCGTGCCCCTCGCTTGCCGCCCGCCCAACTCGAGGTCGGACAGCCGGCAGATCGTCCTGACACCGGTACCGACGCAAACGCCTGCTTCGCCTGCGGCGTCCCCTGCCGGGCCCGCCACGGGGGATGCGCCCGTACCCACGCCCAGCGACCCTGGGCGCACGCCACCGCCCACACCCGAACCCGCGCGGCAGGCCAACCTCTGGATCGAAGTCCTCGTCGACGACACCCCGGGGGCCATCCGTATCCAGGCCCTCTCCGCCACGGACCTGAGTGTCGACTGGACCCTCGAGGCACCGGGCACGATGGCCGATGTCCGCACGGGCACCATGCGCCCGGATGCCGCGACAGGCCTCGCGGTCGTTCTCATCGAGGGCATGTACCCCGGGGTCGCCACGGCCTCGGTGATGCTGGTCTCCCGCCAGGGTCCGCTGGGCACGGCGACGGCGACGGCCTCCCTGGCCTCGGGCCGAAACAACGTCCTGCGACTCGGGATGGGCGCGTCCGGCTCCCTCTCGGTCGACCTCAGGCAGGACCTGCCATGGCCCACGCCGGACATCCGGATGACGGTACGCCCATGACACACTTCACGCCGTCGGGGGCGCGTCCGGCAGGGTGGCTGGCCTTCCTGACCGGCTGTGGCCTGATGGCCGCTTGCGCGGGCCCCTTGGATCCGGCCACGACCCAGGCGACCCGCACCATGCCCGACGTCGCCTTCGGTGAGGCCCCGGTTGCGGCAGGTAGCCTGCGGCTCGTCGTGTCGCTGCCGACGTCCATGCAGGCCGCGTCGGACGATCGCACGGCATTGGCCTTGGCCGGTTTCATCGATCGCATCGAAGTCGAGATCCTGGGGGCCAACATCCCTGGGGGGCGGCATACGGCGGTCTTCACCCGCAGGGAGTTCCGTGGCCGGGCCATCGTGCTGGTGTTCGGGCGTCTCCTGCCCGGCCAGGTCAGCGTGAGCCTGACCTTCTTCGACCGTGCCGGACGCAGGCTGGGCAGGGCCGTGAGCGAGAGCCTCGAGGTCGGTCCGACCCTGCCGGTGGAAGCGACGCTCTCGCTTGTGCCGGAAGCGGCCTCGGTCAGCGTGCCTTTTGATCCCGTCACGGCCGAACCCACGACGGCGGTGCAACTGGGCGGGCAGACCCAGCCTTATGAAACGGGCCAATGGACCGAGGCCCCGCCGCTGCTCATGCCGCGCGCGGGCGGTAGCCTGCTCGTGCATGGCGGCACGGTGATGGCGGTGCTGGGTGCTCCCGGCCCTTCCGTCGAACGGCGCGACCCCGCCACCGGCATGTGGCAACTGGTCACGCTGCCCTCTTCGTACAGTGTGCTCGTCCGCGATGCGGCCATCCATTCGGCTGCGGGCAGCATCCACGTCATCGGGGGCGACAGCTTCGGCGTCGATCAACCCTTCGGCTCCTCGCTGGACATGGCCCGCATCCGTCCCGAGGCAGCTTTCCCCGATCGCATCCAAAACGTCTCCCGCGTGGCGGGCGTCGTGGTGCCCCAGTTCGAGGGCGAACTGGCCCGCTCCGGGGCCGCCAGCTTCCTTTGGCGGGACGAACTGGTCCTTGTGGGCGGACGTGGCGAGCACCTCGCCGAGACAGGCCTGCCGAGACATGGCTGGGTCCTGCCCGTGACGGGCAGCGCCTATGCCCCCGCCCGGGGTACGTGGCGGCGGCTGGCCGGCTTGGGCACGCCCCGCGCGGACCTTGCGGGCGCAACGGTCGACGGCATCATGGCCGCCATCGGTGGCCGTTCGCTCGGTGTCGCCACCGGCAAGGACCGTTTCTTGGGCCTGCCCTGGTACGACGCCGCCACGGCACAGTGGACGGCGGTAACGACAGTCGAGACCTACGACCCGGTCGATGAGCGCTGGCAGGCGGCCCCCGCCCTGCCCGAGGCCCGGTGGGACCTGGCCGCGACAGGCCATGCAGGACGCATCTGGGTCAGTGGCGGGCGAAACGCTGCCGGACAACCTACGGCCTCGGTCTGGAGCTGGGCCCCGGGAGAGGCGTCGTGGCGCGTCGAGCCGTCGCTGACGCGGTCGCGTGCCAGCCACGGCATGACCGTGGTGCCAGACGGCCTGCTGCTGGTGGCCGGCGGCGAGGGCACCGAAGCCTTCACCAGCCGGCATGTCGAGGTCCTGCGGCCATGAAGCGGATGCTCCGGCACCTGGTCCTTACGACGGCAGCGTCGATCCTCCCGGCCGGCTGCCAAGCCCTGCCCTCGACGGCAGTAGACGGCCTGCCTTTGCCTGTCATCGGTCTCGGCACGGCTGCGGACGGCCGAGACCCCGTCCTCGAATGGCGGGCCGAGCGTGCCGAACCCGCCGCGGCAAACGTTCTTGACGGGGAACTGCTGGTCGGGGTGGCGCAAGCCGACCTGACGCCTGCGGCGCTCGCCGGCTTGGCCGTCCGCCGTCTGCCGGGCGCCCGTTTCCTGCTGGTGCAGACCGCGGCGGCGGCAGCCGACGATCTCGGCAGCCGGTTGCTTGCGGACCCCGATGTCCGCTGGGTCACCCGCCACCGCATGGCGACGCCGGCCACCGAACCCTTTTACGACGGCGATCCGCTGACGCCCTACAACCCGGCCCTTCGCCTGCTCAAGGTCCAGGAGGCGCTGCTCGAGATCCTCGGGGCCTCGCGGGTCTGGACGAACACCTGCGTGGCCGTCCTTGATTCGGGGGTCGAACGGCTGCATCCGGATCTGGTGAGGCACGTGCTGGGTGGGTTCCAGACCAGCGAGGGCTTCGACCCGACCGTGCCGCCGCCATCGGCGGACTATGACGTCAATCCCGGTTTCCACGGCACGCGGGTCGCCGGCGTCATCTCGGGCGCCGTCGGCAATGACACCGGGGCGGCCGGGATCGCCCCGGGATGCCTCATCCTGCCGGTCATGGTGGCCGACCCCAAATCGGGCCAGATGGCGACGTTCTCGATCCTCGGGGGCATGTGGCTGGCGGCGCACCTGAATCGCCCCGAGGCCCCCTATCCCTGGCTGCAGGGCGTGGGCGACGGCACGCCGGTTCACGTGGTGTCGATGAGCCTGGGCTTCGAAGGCGTCGAAAGCCGCATCGCCGCCTTCGACGAGATGGCGGGCCTGCTTCGGCGGCGCGGCATCGTGGTCGTGGCCAGTGCCGGGAACGCCGGAAGCGCGGTGACGGCGCCCGCCAACAGTCCGGGAGTGATTGCCGTGGGCGCCACCGTACCGCCTCCCGGTGCCGAAGCTCTGGCACCGTACAGCAACTTTGGCGACGGCCTCGACTTCGTGGCCCCCGGCTCGGGCATCTGGACCACCGACGGAGCCAACCGGGCCTCGGGCCTGCCCGACTACGCCAAGGCCTATGCACGCTTCACCGGGACTTCGGCTGCGGCGCCGATGGTCGCGGCCATGGCGGCGCTCGTCCACGGCCGCTATGCGACGGAACTGGCCGCACATCCCGCCCCGGCCGCCTGGATCGAGTCGAGGCTTCGGGAGAGCGTGGTCGACCTAGGTGAACCGGGCTGGGATCCCTACTTCGGCTGGGGGCGTCCCGATGCCCACAAGGCCGTGACAGGTCCCTTCGTGCCCTGAGGCCCGGCTTGCGCCCGTGCGGCCCGCGTGGCTAGCATGACGAGATGCAGCCTGATTCCGGTCACGACCTCGGCCAAAGCCTCGAACGCCTCGCACGGCGCCGTCGCCTGTATACGGTGGTCATGCTCGGGCTGTTGCTGACGGCCTTGCTGGGTACCTCGATCTATCCCTACATGATGGCCGATGGCCCTGCGACCTCTCCTGCCCCGGGCTCTCCCACCCCCGACCCCTTCCGTGAGCTGGAGCAGGTCGTTCGGACCCATCCACGGGATGTCGAGGCCCTGACCGAGCTGGGCAACCGCTACTACGACGCCGAGCGTTACGCCGACGCCGAGGGGGCCTACCGCAAGGTGCTGGCCGTGACACCAGGCAATCCGGCCGTGACGACGGACCTGGGCACGGCGCTGTTCTACCAGAAGAAGACCCTCGAGGCCATCGCGGCGTGGCGGTCGGTCCTCGAGACCCATCCCCGCCAGGCGCAGGCCAGGGTCAACCTGGGTCTCGCCTACCACAGCCTGGGCCAGACGCCCAAGGCCATCCGCGAGTGGGAACTGGCCCGCGAGACGGCGACGGACGATGCCATCCGCAAGACGGCAGAACAATTCCTCGCGCAGGTCAGGCCAGCGGCGGCCACGTCTTCGGCCCAGCCCGGATAAGCCGGCTTCCGGCAACCGCAACCCTCCGGCAACCCCGGTCCGTCATGGTGCGGCCATGGTTCGTGGCCGCGTTGCGCCCGGGGCCGCTTCTGCGAGCGCCTCCCTGACCCTGCTGCTCGTGGTGGTCTCGGGATGCTTCGGCGCAGATCCGCCCGAATCCGTCGTGACGCGCCCCGAAACCATCGAGGAAGTTCCGGCCATCCGATTGCCCCTGTAAGGGAGCGGACATGGGCGACCTGACGTTGGTGCCCGCTCCTGCGGAAAGGCCGGTCCTGCTGGGCGGGGGGGACGTATCCGAAGTGGCTGGCCGGAAGGCGCGTCCGTGGTCTATCAGGCCGGGACGATCTCGGCCGTGGCCTCGACCGCCGACGGCGGCCTGTGGATCGCCGGTTCCGCCGTTCTGGTGCTGGTCCGGGGCGACTTTCCGGATGCGGCTCGTCCCTGGAGGCTGCCGGAAGGCGGGCACTCCGAGATCCGGGCGCTGGTGGCCGGCAAGGGCGACAGCTTGTATGCCACGGTCGACCACGGTCTGATCGTCCTTGATCCGGAGACCGGCAGTGCGCGCTGGCTGGCCGGGGGCCCCACGCCGGGATGGTCGGACGGCCGGGGCGAGGCCACCGCCTTTCACGACCCGGAAGGCCTGATCCGTCAAGGCACGGACCTGATCGTGGCAGACGGCGGGAACCAGGCGCTCCGCATCGTCTCCGAGACAGGTCATGTGACGGCAAGCGTCGGTGGCAAGCCGGGCCTGATCGACGGACCCCTTGCAGGCGCACGGCTGCGGAATCAGAGGGGGCTCCGGCAACCCCCTCGATGGGGCATCATCGTTTGCGACACCGGCAACCACGCCCTGCGCCGGCTCGATACGGCCCGACTCGATACGCTCGCCGGTGACGGCTGGCCCGGCACCCTGCCCGGCATCCTGCCGGACGTGCGTCTCACGGCCCCCTTCCTGATGATCGGAGCCTGGCTGATGGGCGCCGATGGGCGCTAGTGGCACTGGGAGTCGCCATGAGGGTCAAGCCCTTGACCGACCTTGCAGGCACTTTGCTGGCATGCCTGGCCTGCTGCTTCGGTACTGCCGGACCCGAAGCACCGCAAGACGCGGCGCTGCCCGTCGCGCAGCCGACCTGACAGGCACCGCCTCCCGTCGACGCGCACAAGCGCATCACCGGCCTGTCGCGGCCAGCCGGCCTCCTCGTCTGTCCCGAAGGCCCCTACGTCACCGATGAAGGGACCGGCCGGATCTGGCTGCTGCCTCCGTATGCCGCCAGCCCGCAAGGGGTCGCCGGACCCGACGGGGGGCTCGATGGGCCAGGTGTCATGGCTGGGGACGAGGCAGGCAACCTCTTCGTCCCGGAGCGCTCGGGCAGGCGGGTCGTCTGCCGGGATCCGGAAGGTCGCTGGCTGACGGTCATGGGCAGCGGGGAAGCAACGCCGGGGACGGAAGCCGTCCGCAGCACCGACCTGTCGCTCGCCGATCCGGCGGGCCTCGTGGTGGACGCACAAGGCGACCTCGTGGTCCTGGATGCGGATTGGCGCCTGCTGCTGATACGCGGGGCCGATGGCCTGACATCGGCGGTACAGGCACCGGGTATCGGCCCCTCGGCCCTCGCATCCGCGCCCGATGGCACGCTGCTGGTGCTCGATCCTGCCGAGGGTCGCCATTACGGTGGGAGACCCGGGAGTTGGCATCTTGTCTCGGATGCCCTGACCCGGGCATACGGCCTCTTTGTCGATGCCCGGCCCCCCTGGTCGGTCCTCGAGACACCCGCCCGGATCGTGCAAGGACCCGGTCACGCGGGCATCGACATCCGTGGCGGCACCCGACCGACTGCGGCGACCGCCCTGGCCGGCGGGGGCTGGGCCATGGCAGACGGCGGCCTCGGTGCCGTCCTGATCCTGGCGCCCTGAAGGGCAGCCATGCGGGCCTTGCGGCGCCGGTAGGCATCGGGCGGACTGCCGTCAGCCGCGGCCCCGCGGAGCAGGGAGAGACGCCGATGAAACATGGCGCACGCCTCGAGCAGTTACGGCAAGGCCTGGAGCGCCGTGCCCGCGACCATCTCCTCGTCAGCCCCGACCGCTTCCGGGTGCTGCTCGATGGCCGGGCGACCCGGGCATGGCGCGATCGCTTGGGCGGCCCTTTCGCAGTTGCGGTGCTCGGGCCCGAGGGCCGGGGCGACGCGGTGACGGCCCTGCTGGGGCGAGCCCGAGGCACGCTGGCCTTCGAACCCGATGGGCTCGACTGGTGGCAAGCCGTGGCACTGTCCCGTGCGCTGCCCGGAGGCTAGGGTCTGGATGCAGCAGGGGGAGAAGTCGAATGCCTGCGCCGCCGCAAGGATGCGGGAGAGATTCGGCTGTTCTCGGAGCTTGCCCGGGATGCGTGTCGTGTGCGTGAGGCGGCGACCGGGCTGTTGCGGGACGGGCAACCCGAGGGTGTGGTTACGGCAGCCATCCTCGAGGGCATCGCGGCGAGCGGGATTCTCCCGGCCTTTTCACCCATCGTGGCACGCGGCCTCGACACGCTCGACCTGCACCCGACAGGTAGACGACCGCTGCGGCACCCTCCCGGGATTGCCCTCGTCGACCCGGGGCTCGCCCGAGGGAGCATGCACAGCGACGTCGCATGCAGCGTCCGGTTGCCGGGACAAGGTCGAGGCACCATGCCCTTCCTGCTCGAGGTGGCCGAGGTCGCCTTCCGGGCTGCCCTCGAGGCCCTCGTGCCGGGCGCGCGCGCGGCCGCGGTCGCTTCGGCGGCCGGCCAGGTGCTGAGAAGCCACGGACTCGAGGTCCGCCACGACACGGGCCACGGCATCGGCCTCGAGGTGCACGAGGCCCCGTGGATTGCCGAGGACAGCCCCGACACGATCGAAGCCGGGATGTTGGTCTGTCTCGAACCGGGTGCCTACCATCCGGCCAGGGGCGGTACCCGGCGCGAGGAGAGGGTGCTCGTCACGGACCGAGGCGGCGTCGTCCCGGGCTCAGTGGCGGCAGATGCCTGCCCGTTGGTATGATAGGCTCGCGTCCCTGCACCGAGGTTCAGCCCTTGATCTCCACCAATGACCTGCGTACCGGCACCACCATCGAAATCGAGGGTGACGTCTTCGTGGTCCAGGACTTCCAGCACGTGAAGCCCGGCAAGGGTGCGGCCTTTGTCAGGACCCGCCTCAAGAACGCGAAGACCGGCAACGTGGTCGAGCGCACCTTCCGCGCCGGCGAAAAGGTTGCGCGCGCTGTCCTCGAGAAGAAGCAGATGCAGTACATGTATTCGTCGGACGACGAATACTACTTCATGGACCTCGAGACCTTCGACCAGACGCCCATCCTGGCCCACAAGCTGGGCGACAAGATCAAGTGGCTCAAGGAAGAGATGGTCATCGAGATCCTGACGTGGCAGGGCATGATCCTCGGCATCGACCTGCCGAACTTCGTCGAGTTGCGCATCGTCGAGACACCCCCCGGCGTCAAGGGCGACACGGCTTCCGGCGGAGGCAAGCCGGCGACGCTCGAGACCGGTGCCGTCGTGCAGGTGCCCTTCTTCGTCAATCCCGACGAGGTCATCCGCGTCGACACGCGCACGGGCACCTATCTGGATCGGGTCTGAAGCCTTGGACCTGGGTCTCCCCGAAATCCGCGAACTGGTTCGCATCCTACAGGAGGGCGGCCTGACCGAGCTTGCTGTCGAGGCAGGCAGCGTCAAGGTCCAGCTCAAGCGGAACGCTGTCGGGCAGTCAATCGAGGTATCCCCGTCGCCGATTGGCGCCTCGGCGCCCGCGGCGGTGCCGGTCTCCGCGTCCGTCACCGTACCGGCAGCCCCCCCGCCGGACGTGCAAGTCATCCGCTCGCCCATGGTCGGAACCTTCTACCGTTCCCCCTCGCCCGAGGCACCCCCCTTCGTCGACGAAGGCTCGGTCGTGACGCCTGGCCAATGCCTCTGCATCATCGAAGCCATGAAGCTCTTGAACGAGATCGAGGCCGAGCAGGGCGGACGCATTGCCAAGGTGCTCGTGGCGAACGGTGATCTGGTCGAATACGGCCAACCGCTTTTCGAACTCGCCCGCTGAACCCGTGTTCCGCAAGGTCCTGATCAGCAACCGGGGAGAGATCGCTCTTCGGGTCATGCGCGCATGCTCGGAGCTGGGCATCGACACCGTGCTCGTGCACTCCGAGGCCGACCGTGACAGCCTGCCCGTGCGGCTGGCCGACGAAGCCCTCTGCATCGGCCCCGCCGCAGCACATCTCAGCTACCGCAACATCCCTGCCATCGTTTCGGCCGCCCTGCTGACGGGCGCCGAAGCTGTCCATCCCGGCTACGGCTTCCTCGCCGAGAACGCCCGATTCGCGGCAATCTGCGGCGACCACGGCCTGACCTTCATCGGTCCCTCGCCCGAGTCCATCGCCACCATGGGAGACAAGATCCGGGCCATCGAGACGGCGCGTGCGCTGGGCGTGCCCACGGTACCCGGATCGGGCGGTCCCGTTCGCGATCCTGCCGAAGCCAGGGCCATCGCGGACAAGCTGGGCTATCCCGTCATCATCAAGGCCTCGGCAGGCGGCGGCGGGCGCGGCATGCGCGTCGTGCAGGGCCCTCGACGCCTCGAGGAAGAGTGCGAGCTGGCGTCCCGCGAAGCCGAAGCAGCCTTCGGGGACGGCGCCGTCTACCTCGAGAAGTACGTCCTCCATCCCCGCCATGTCGAGGTCCAGATCCTGGCGGATCGCCACGGCAACGCCATTCACCTCGGGGAGCGCGATTGCTCCGTCCAACGCAGGCATCAGAAGCTGCTCGAGGAGGCGCCCTCCCCGGCGGTCGACGCCAATCTGCGGCAACGCCTAGGCGAGGCGGCGCTCAGCCTGGTTCGCGGCCTGGGCTACGTGGGCGTGGGTACGGTCGAGTTCCTGCTCGATGCCGACGGACAGTTCTACTTCATGGAGATGAACACCCGCATCCAAGTGGAGCATCCGGTCACGGAAATGATCACGGGCATCGACCTGGTCGCCTGGCAGATTCGGGTCGCGGCAGGCGAGCGCCTGCCGTGGCGCCAGGAGGACATTCCCTTCCGTGGCCATGCCATCGAATGTCGTATCAATGCCGAGGACCCGCAGCGCGACTTCCGACCCTCCCCGGGTGCCCTGGTGGCGTGGTTGCCGCCGGGCGGTCCCGGGGTGCGCGTGGACTCGCACGTCTTCCCGGGCTATGTGGTGCCCCCGCACTACGATTCGCTGCTGGCCAAGCTGATCGTCTGGGGCGAGGACCGCGACACGGCCATCGCGCGGATGCAGCGTGCCCTCGCCGAGTTCGCCATCACGGGCGTGCGGACGACCCTGCCGCTGCACGAGCGCATCCTCGACAACGCCTTCTTCCGACGTGGCGACGTCTCGACCAATTTCCTGCAACGGCGCATCCTTGGAGCGTGAATCCCGTGACCGAAACCTTGAACATCCGACGCCTCGCGCGAGAGCTGGCCCTGCTTTCGATGGCCCAACTGGGCCCGTTGCCGGCCGAAGTCAAGCCCGAGCTCGAGGAGCTCGTGACCCGTGCGGCCCACCTGTTGTCGGCTGAGGCGCGCGACCGCGTCGAGGAGGCGGCCGGTCTGGTCGACAAGGTCCGCCTCGAGCTGACGACGCTCGCCGAGGACGATCTGGCGCCCCGCCTGCTGGCCGAGCTGGTGCGCCACGCCCGCAAGGACCCGTTGCCCGAGGCCGCAGCCCTCGAGGAGGTCGCGCGTGCGTTCTGGATGGGTGCCCGAGACCTCGATGTCCTCGACCTGCTCAAGGGTGGTGTCGCCTCGGCCCACGCCGCCCGGGTGCTCGAGGCAGCCGACGCGATTGACCGCGCAGCCGACCTCGTCGGCGAGGCGCTGGACTGGCCCGAGAAGGCGTCGATCGCCGGCGGCCCCAAGGTGCGCAGCTTTGCCCTCGGCATGATCCGGCAGTACCTCGATCATGCGGCAAGCATCGACTCCGCCATCGACGAAGCCCTCGAGCACTGGTCCATCGAGCGCCTTGCAGCGGTCGACCGGGACATCCTCCGCCTTGCCGTGGCCGAGATTCGCCATGCCGAGGACATCCCCCTCGAAGTCGCCATCAACGAAGCCGTCGAGTTGGCCAAGCGCTATGGCACCGAGGAGTCGGGACGCTTCGTCAATGGCGTGCTGGCCCGCTTCGCGCAGGATCGCAGCGGGAGCCGGCGCTCCTGATGCGTTGGTGGGACAAGCTGCGGGGCGTCGCGACCGAGACGCCTCCCGCACCTGCGCAGCAGGACGCACCTGGGTCGGAATCTGCCCCGATTCCTGAGGCCCTGCCTGTCGCAGAGGTCGCGCCCGTGCCCGAAAGCGGGCCCGCCGAGGTGTCCGAGCCCTTGGTCGCCCTGACCCCGGACATCACGGTGCCCCAGGATGGCTCGGTAACGCAGGATGTCGCGCCTGTACCCGAGACGCCTCGAGTCCCTGAGCCCACGCCACCCGAGAACTTCTGGGGCAAGGCATGGGCCTTCCTCAACACCCCCATTCCCGGCACCCCCTCCTTCCGGATGGAGGGCGAGGCCGTCGAGCGCCTGCGGGAGCGCCTGACACGTACCCGGGGCCAACTGGTCGATCGCGTGCGGAATCTGTTCCGCGGGCGTGCCCACGTGGATGGCGATACGTGGGACGCACTCGAGGAGATCCTCCTTGAGGCCGATCTTGGCCCCAATCTGACGGAGCAGGCGATGGATCACCTGCGCGCGGGCCTCAAGGCAGGTACCGTGACGCCCGACGGCCTGACGCGCGAGCTGGCCACCTTTCTTGCCGGCAGGCTCGGGCCGGCGCGCCCTTGGGAACCCGATCCCGATTGCCTGAGCGTGGTGACGCTGGTGGGCGTCAACGGTGCGGGCAAGACCACGACCTTGGGCAAGCTGGCCCGACGGCTGGTCCTCGAGAACCGCAAGGTCGTGGTCGCCGCGGCGGACACGTTCCGGGCGGCTGCGGTCGAGCAGTTGGCCGTCTGGGCCGCGCGGTCCGACGTGCCTGTCATCCGCCACGCCGAGGGCGGCGATGCGGCCGCCGTGGTCTTCGATGCCGTGCGCGCCGCCAAGGCGCGTGACGCGGGCGTGCTGCTGGTGGACACGGCCGGTCGCCTGCAGAACAAGGCCAACCTGATGGCCGAACTGGCCAAGATCGGGCGCGTCCTCGACCGCGAGGCCCCCGATGCCGTTCGCGAGACGTGGCTCGTGCTCGACGCGACGACGGGCCAGAACGGACTCCGACAGGCCGAAGTCTTCGGTCAGGCCGTTCCGCTGACAGGCGTCGTCCTGACGAAACTCGACGGCACCGCCAAGGGCGGGGTGGTCTTCTCCATCCAGAGCCAGCTGGGCATCCCCGTGCGCCTCGCCGGACTCGGCGAGGGCGTCACGGACCTTCGGGACTTTGATCCGGGCGTGTTCGTCTCGGCCCTTTTCGAGGACGAGCAACCCCCGGAGGCCTGATTCGGTGCGTATGGGCAGGCTGGCCGCAGGCCTCCTCGCGGCACTCGCGGCACAGGTCCCGGCCGGTCCGGCCTTGGCAGGCGACCTGATTGAAAGCATTCGCGCCCGCGAAGTCTACGACGCCCGGCGCCCCCTGCGGCCCGTACCTTGTGAGGCAGGTGCGGAAGGCACGGCCAAAGTCTGGCTGCGGACAGATGCCGCCGAGATTTACCCGCGGGCCCTTGCCCTGATCGACGGCGCCCGCGAGGAAGTCCTGCTCGACATGTACCTGCTGGGGGGACGCATCGGCCAACGGGTGGCTGCGGCCTTGTCCCGTGCACGGAAGCGGGGCTGCAGGGTCCATGTGACGACGTGTGCGGCGGAGCAGGCCATCGGGACGACGACGGAGTTGCTGACGGCGCAGTGGACCACCATGCGCCAGCTCGACCTCGAGCCCGAGGTCTATCCCCTGTCACGGCTGCCGCGCGCGGAGCGAAATCCCCTGACGGTGATCGACCACGCCAAGGTGCTTGTCTGCGATCGCCGCCGCGGCATGATGGGCGGCGCCAACCTCTTCGAGGTCGCCGACACCGACCATGACCTGATGCTCGAATTCGACGGCAGCATCGGCGAGGCGCTCGCTCGTGAGGTCGCGAGGCCGTTCGGCTGGCCTCTGCCGCCCTTGCAGTTGGCTCCACTCCAGCCTCCCGCAGGTGGTCAGGCGGCCGACCTGGCCCTGGTGCGCAACGACGAAGAGTTGGCATGTGGCAAGGACCACCTGATACACCTGCTGCGTGGCGCCCGCAAGAGCATCGAGGCCGGCGTCTTCGAGTTCAGCGACCTCGAGGTCACGGAGGCGCTGATCGCGGCGCATCGCCGGGGGGTGAACGTCAAGGTCCTGCTCGACCGACATCGGTTCGACGGCAAGTGGTCCGGAGGGCCCATCGCCACCATTCCGCGCTGGGGCGTGCCCAACCTCGTCGTGGCCGAGCGCCTGCACGAGGCCGGGGTACCGGTCCGCTGGTACGAGGCACGGAGGGACCAGGAAGAGTTCCACGCCAAGTACGCCATCATCGATGGCGAGACAGGTTTCTTCGGGTCGTTGAACTGGACGCCCAGCGCCTTTCACACCTTCCGTGAACTCAACGTCCATTGGCAGGGACCCAGCGTGGCACTGCTCGCGGCCAGCTTTCTCGGAGACTGGACGCGACACGCGCAAGCCGTAAAACCCCTCGACAGCTGGCAACGCTGGGGCGCCCGGGCCATCGAGTGGCTCGACCGCCAGGGCATCTGCTACTGGTAAGGCCTCAGCCGCCCCGGACGGACTGGCTCAGCTTGACGAAGCGCTCGTCCATCTCGCGCAGGCGCTGCGCCAGCAGGCGCGCGATGCGGGCGACCAGCATCGGGTTGGTCTCGACCAGAGACGCCACGTCGTGGATGACGAGGAACTCGGAGGGTTGGTTGGCAAAAACCGTGGCGGTCCGGGGCGACTCGAGCAGGAAAGAGACCTCTCCGAAGACCGACCCTGCCTCGTTCACGGAGGCGATCACTTGGCCGTGCATCTGGATGTCCACGCCACCGGACAGCAACATGTAGAGCTCGTGGCTCTGCTCGCCCTCGAGGAACAGCGCCTGTCCAGCCTGGTAGGTGCGGCGCGTGGATGCTTCGGACATGGGTCGGGTCTCCCGGTCTGCGGAACAAGCCCAGCATACCCTAGCTGCCGACGTTGGCACGGACGTGAGTCACGTCCGGCAGCCGCTTCACGAACCTTGCCCGCCCGGTTGGCGCGTGGGACCATGACGGTCATGAAACTGGGTGAATGGACGCTCGACTGGCTGCATGACACGGCCTTCGGGCTCGACGGCGGGGCGATGTTCGGCGTGGTTCCCCGCATGGTGTGGCAGCGCAAGTACCCGGTCGATCGCGACCACTTCATCCCCTTGGCACTGCGTCCCCTGCTGATCCGGGGCCACGGACGCACCCTACTCGTCGACTCCGGCTACGGCAGCAAGCTGGATGCCCGCCAGCAGGGCCAGTTCAGGCTGATCCGCCCTTGCGACCCGGTCCGGACGCTGGCTGCGGCAGGCCTCGCCCCGGACGCGATCACGGACGTGATCGTCACGCACATGCATCCGGACCACGCCGGGGGCCTCGTCACGCGGACCGAAGACGGTACCTTGGTGCCGACCTTTCCCCGCGCCCGGATTCACCTGCAGGCCCGCGAGATCGAGGCCCTGCACACGCCTCACCCGCGGACCCGTCACGCCTACCCGGACGAGAACTGGCGCCCGCTCGAAGAGGCCGGGTTGCTCGAGGCGGCGGACGGCCACAAGGTCCTCGCCCCCGGCCTCGAACTGCACCATACGGGCGGTCACTCCCTGGGCCACCAGGCACTGACGCTCTCCGGCGGCGGCCAAACGGTGCTGCATCTTGGCGACCTGATGGCCACACACGCCCATCTGAATCCATTGTGGGTGATGGCCTTCGACGACTTCCCGATGGACACCATCCTCGCCAAGCAGGACTGGGTGGCCAAGGCCCGCGAGGGCGAATGGTGGATCGCGTTCTACCACGACATGTTCCACCTGGCAGGTCGCCTCGGGACGGACGGCCAGTGGGCCGAATTCCTGCGGGCAGAACGGACCGAAGATGTCGATCAGGCGCTGGCCAAGGTGGCCATGGACCTGCCCGCGGGGCTGGACTGGTGACGGCCGCGCTCACGGGACCTGCAGCCGCCGCCGGGGTGCTGGGTGGCAGGCCCGGCAAGATTATCGCCGTCGGCCTGAACTTCAGGTCCCACCTGCACGGCCGCCCCTTGCCCGAGAAGCCTGAGCTGTTCCTGAAACCCTCGTCGAGCCTCGCGGGCCCAGGTGCCGTCGTCACGTTGCCCGAAGGCGCAAGCCGCCCCCAGGCCGAGGGGGAACTCGGGGTGCTCGTGGGTGCCCTGCTGCGTGACGCCTCGGTCGATGAGGCGCTGGGAGCCGTCGCCGGCTACACCTGTGCCTTCGACATCACGGATCGGGCGTGGCAGCAGGGTGATCGCCAGTGGTGGCGGGCCAAGGGTTGTGATACGTGGTGCCCGGTGGGCCCTGTCCTCGTGCCGCCCGCGTCCTTCGATCCGGCGACGGCCCGCCTGACGACGCGCTGCAACGGCGAGATCGTGCAGGATGCCCCGCTCACGGACATGGTGTTCGGTGTTGCCGACGTTCTGGCCTTCGCATCCCGACACATGACGCTCGAACCTGGCGATCTGCTGCTGATGGGTACCCCCGGCGAGACACCGGACCTGCGTGCGGGCATGGATCTGGCCGTGACCATCACGGGCATCGGGACCCTAGAAGCCACCGTCGCCCTAAAGTGACTTGACAACACCAGACTAAATGCAGAGACTGGTACCGTGAGCACCAAGGCGCGCGATCCGTACTCCGTCCTCGGAGTCAGGAAGGACGCGTCCGAGCAGGACATCCGCTCGGCCTGGGTCAAGCTGGCCAAGAAGTGGCATCCGGATCGCCACCAGGAGTCGGAGAAGGCCCGCCAGGAAGCCGAGCGCCGCATCAAGGAGATCAACGAGGCCTACGAGACCCTGTCCGATCCCGAGCGCCGCGCTCGGTTCGACAGGTTCGGGGCGGACGGCCCGTTCGGTTCGGCTGGCCAAGGTCCGTTCAGGCCGGGCCAGGGGCCCTTCGGGGGTGGCGGCTTTGGTAGCGCGGGCTTCGGGGGCGAAGGCTTCGGCCGGATCCTGGAGGGGATGTTCGAGGACCTGTTCCGTGCCGAGGCCCCCCGGGGACGATCGGGGAGTGCTGCCCCGCGCCAACCGGAAGAGGTTCGCATCGACGTGCGCCTGCGCGAGGCCCACGAGGGCACGCGCAAGAAGCTCAGGCTGAGGACGCAGGAACCCTGCGGCGTCTGCCAGGGACGACGGCCTACCGGGCCCGCACCGTGCCCCTCCTGCCAAGGCATCGGCATCAAGGTCCAAGAGCGCACGGTGGAGGTCAACCTGCCTGCGGGCGTCCGCGACGGCGCCCGCCTGCGCGTGCCCGCCCCCGACGGGGACATGGTGCTGCGGGTGGCGCTGCTGCCGCACCCGCTCTACACGATTTCGGGCGATGACCTCGAGGTGGACCTGCCCGTGGCCCCTCACGAGGCCGTGCTGGGCGCCGAGGTCTCGGTGCCGACGCTCGAAGGCCAGGTGAGGCTCAAGGTCCCGGAGGGTAGCCAGGGTGGTCGCATCCTGCGGATGAAAGGCAAGGGCCTGTCCCGCCGAGGTGGCGGACGCGGCGACATGCTGGTGCGCCTGGTCATCCGGGTGCCCGAGGCACCGGATCCCGAGACCCGTCGCCTGTACGAAGCCTTGGGACGACAGGCCGTGGACGGTTCGGGGCGGACAGCGTGGCTCGAGCGGGCCAAGGAGCAGCTGGATGGCTGACCTTGGGCCCGGACGGGGTATAGCTTGGAATGGATCCCCCCCTCGAGTCCCGCAAGGGGGTGGAGGAGCCCAGATGCACCTGATTGAACGACTGAAGCGCCTGCAGGACGACAACCAGCTTGTCGAGCTGTTCTTCGCCCCTGCCAATACCTGCTACCTCGCCCGTATCGTGCGGGTCGGGCAGGACTTCCTCGAGTTCGATGCCTACGACGACGAGGACACCGTCGTCGCCCACAACATCGTGCCCCTGCAGTTGCTGATGGGGGTGACGACCCATTCGCTCGAGCGCAGCCGCAACCGCCTCGAGGCGCTGTACCACCTGGACACGCCTGCGGACCCGGGCCCGGAAGGCCCCGGCAGCCCCCAGTCGGGCAATCCGGCCTGACACCGTGGCGCCATCGGCCGGCCTGCTGCTGGCGGCGGCACTGACGTCCGCCCCCAAGCCCACGCCCGTGCCCGGACCGGGCCTGCTTCCGGGCGCGCCTTTGCAGGCCTTCGTGGCTCGGACACCAGGCCTCAAGCGGACAGGCGGCCTCGCCAGCCCGGACATGAAACCGGGCTTCGCGCTGGAGACGTGGCAAGCCGGCCAGCCGCGGGAGTGGCGCGTCGGCAAGGACATCCTGGTGGGGGACCCGACGCTTCGGCCCGAGGGTCTCGTCTACGCCCCGCGCACCACGCTGGTGGTCCAGCGAGGCCCCCGTGGCGAGACCGTCGTCGTGGCAACCCGGACAGGCAAGGTCGTCACTTGGCAGAAGGAAATCCAGAACACGCTCGACGTCGAGCGCGCCTGGATCCAACCCCCGAGTGGCCCAAAGATGAGCCTTATCGCACGGTTTCTGGCCATGCTGCCGGGACGGAAAGCCGCCGACCCGGGTCTGCACGTCGTCCTCGACAACGGCAAGCAGCGGGTCTGGATGGGCGAGGCCTCTCCTTCCGGCCTCGTGACGGTTGTGCTCGAACCGGTCCTGCATCCCGAACCGGAGGAAGCCGAGGAAAAGGTCCTCGTCGACGAGAACGGCGAGGAGATTCCGGCGCCCACGCCGACTCCCGGCGCACCTCGCCCTCGCAAGGGGCTTCTCGAGGTGCTGCGCTTTCCCCGCAGCCACGCGCGCATCGTCCTTGAGGAGTTGGCGACGTGGGTCAAGCTATCGAGGGCGCATCCGTGAAACCGGGCCTCCGGGCCTGCCTGCCGCTCCTGTTGCTGGGTGTGGCCTGCGGCCCGGCACTGACGACGCAAGGTGAACGGCTTCAGCCTGGGCCGCTGCCGTTGCCTGCGACGGAAGCACCTTTCGTCTGGACCGTGACGTGGCTGCAACGGGACAAGACGCCTGCAAGCCGGCTCGTGGCGCATGACCGGGCGCTGTACCTCGCGGCCTCGAGTCCGCGCGGCGAGGCCCAGATGCCGGACTTGGCCATCCTCGCGCCCGCGGGCATCACGCCCCCCATCCAGGAACCACCGGTCTGGGAGCAGAGCCGGGGCCTGTGGACGATTCGCCTGCGCTTCCTCGAACCGTCGTCCGGCTACCGCGTGGTAGATCGCCTCGTGCCCGAGGCCGCGGGTGTCGCCGT
Organism: Candidatus Tanganyikabacteria bacterium; assembly: GCA_016867265.1. GTDB lineage: Bacteria > Cyanobacteriota > Sericytochromatia > S15B-MN24 > VGJW01 > VGJW01. The sequence continues at coordinate 24,301 of VGJW01000013.1, read as the reverse complement.
GCCGGTCGTGGCGCCGGCCGAGGCCGCGCTCGAGGGCGTCACGCTGGCCATGGGGGCCATGCCGGCGGTGACCGGACCCGGGGTACCGGTCACGCTTACTTTCAGGCTGACGTCCACCAGCACGTCAACCCGGAATTACCACATCCGGGTCATCAATCCCTGCGGCTGGGGCCCCGAAGCAACCCGGTCCGTCGCCAGCCTGCCCGCAATGATCTCGATGGTCATTCCGCAAGAGGAGGTCATCGATGTCACGGGCAACTACACTATCCGCATCGCGGACGTGACGGGCGGCAAGACCTACACCCAGGCCAACAAGGCCACATTTACCTACCTCACCCGTTGACGGCCTGCTGTCCCGCGCGTCCCGGGAGTCGTATCATGCGAAACCTTGATGCCCCAAGCACCGTCTCCCGATTGGGGGGATGCCAGCCCCGGAACCGGAGGAGACCATCGTGGCCAAGACCTTGATCGCCAACCTGCTGACCGTCGGCCTCGCCGCGACCGGCGGCGCCGCCGGAACCTACGCGATGCTGGCCCACCAGGGCGCAGTGCCGCCTGCGCTCGCCGCGACCGCAGACGCCCCCGGGACCGACAGCCAGGTCATGGCGAGGGTCACGTCCAGGCTTGCGGGTGACGAGCCTATCGCCGACCTCGTCGAGCGGGTGGGTGCCGCCGTCGTCAACATCGACACCGAGACCCGGCAGCGTAATCCCTTCTATGGTCAGGAGCAGGACCCGTTCTTCGGGTTCTTCGGGCCCTTTGGCGGTATGGGCGGTCCGGGCGGCGGCAATCCGCACCAGGGCCAGGGGCCATTCCTCGTCCGGAAGGGCGTGGGCTCGGGCTTCGTCCTCGAAGCCGACGGCTACATCGTGACCAACCACCACGTCATCGCGGGCGCGAGCAAGCTGCGCGTCACGATGACGGACGGCCGCAAGCTGGAAGGCAAGGTTGTCGGGCAGGATCCCAACACGGACTTGGCCTTGGTCAAGGTCGAGGCCAAGGGCCTGCCGACGCTGCCCTTGACGGATCCCGCGACGCTTCGCGTGGGCGAACGCGTGATCGCCATCGGCAGCCCGCTGGGCCTGCAGCACACGGTCACGGCAGGCATCCTGTCGGCCGTCAACCGGGACGTGCAGGTCAACCCCCGGGTGGGCTTCCTGCAGACCGATGCCCCCATCAACCCGGGCAACTCGGGCGGCCCCCTGCTGAACCTGAAGGGCGAGGTCATCGGCGTCAACACGGCGGTGGCACGGGACGGCCAAGGCATCGGTTTCGCCATCCCCGTGACGACGCTCAAGCAGGTCCTGCCCCAGCTCAAGGCCAAGGGCCGGGTCGAGCGGGCCTGGCTGGGCGTGGGCGTTCGCGACCTGCCCGAGGAGCGAGACAAGATGTTCTTTCCCGTCGAGAAGGGCGCCGTCGTCACCCAGGTCACCGAGGGCAGCCCGGCAGCCAAGGCGGGACTCGCACCCGGGGATGTGATCCTCGAGGTGCAAGGCAAGGCCATCGGCTCCGCAGCCGAGCTCATCTGGTCCATCAGCAACCGCAGCAAGGGCGACAAGGTCACGCTGCTGGTCATGCGCGAAGGACAGCGCAAGCGCCTTGAGGTCGTTTTGGATCGGATGCCTGAACAGGTCTCACGCGCCATGAACCAGGCGCAAGAGCAGGAGCAGCAGCAAGGCGAGTAGTCATCCAGGCCTCGCATGGCCGTGTCCCGAGAGGGGCGCGGCCTTTTTCTGCGTAAGCCGGACGCAACGCCAAGGATGGCGTCATGTAAATCTACTTGACACATACACACTCAATCAAATACCATCAAAGAACATCCATTAACCTGAAGGAGGTTTCAGATGCGCCGACTCGTCATGACCCCCGCCCTGCCCGTCAGCCGCCAGCTTCGTCGCCTGCAGCACGAGATGCTCGAGAGCGTCTTCGATGCCCTCGGCACCGGCTCGCCCCAGCGCGCCTGGGTTCCTGCCGCCAACCTGATCCAGCGGCAGGATGCCTATGTACTGCACCTCGCCTTGCCCGGCGTGCCTCGCGACGAGGTCCAACTCTCCGTCGAGGGCGACGCGCTCGTCATCCGCGGCCAGCGTCCCGTCACGGAATCCGGCGAGCAGGATCGCTGGTGGATGGCCGAAGTCCCGTCGGGCAGCTTCGAGCGGCGCTTCCAACTGCCCGAGGGGATGGCCGGGGAAGGCATCTCGGCTCGGTTCGAGGACGGCATGCTGCGCGTCCGCCTGCCGTTTGCCAGCGCCCCTGCGGCACGCGTCATTCCCATCGAGGGTGGCACGGCCGAGCAGACGACGGTTGCGGAAGTCGTCGAGGTCTGAGCCAGGCTGTCAGGCCAGGTCGGGTGGCGGGGCATCGCCCTGCCACCCTTCCGCCCGGGGGGCCGCCAGCGCATCTCTGAGTGCGGAAGGAACGGAGATGGGTCGACCCTCGGACCCGACCATCACCATCAAGGTCTCGCCCGTGGCCACCTGGACGTCGTCACGCCAAAGGCAGTAGACGACCACGACCGAAGAGCGCCCCGTCTCCCGGACCGTGGTCTCGAGCACCAGTTCCTCGTCGTAATGAACGGGCCGACGATAGCGGACGTGCAGGTCGGCCACGACCATGAACGTGCCGGCCTCCTCCATCGCGCCATAGTCGAGGCCCAGGTCCCGCAGGAGATCCGCACGCCCCATCTCGAACCAGACGGGATAGACCGCGTGATGCGCGATGCGCTGGCCGTCGGTTTCCGCGTAGCGGACCCGAAAGCGTGTCCGGGCGGCCCTCATGCGTCGGACTTGTCGCCAGGGGTGCGTGGGGTGCCGTCGGCCTTCCAGATGGCCCGCGGCCCCTCGTGGTCCCACGGACAGTTGCGGCAGCCGTTTCGGCAGCAGTAGCCCCGGCGCCGCAGGTAGTCCTCCGTGAAGACCATCAGACCGCGCTCGAGGATATAGTCCACGCCCTCGACCAGGCGTTCCGAGGGGCTCAAGGATGCAACCGCGTCAGCATCCGCGGGAAGGGAGCCGTCTCGCGCACGTGCTCGAGGCCGCAGATCCACGCAACCGTGCGCTCGAGGCCGATCCCGAAGCCGGAGTGGGGCACGCTGCCATAGCGACGCAGGTCCAGGTACCACTCCATGCCCTCCTCCGGCACGCCGGCCTCGGCCATCCGGGCGCGCAGCGTCTCGAGATCGTCCTCGCGCTGGCTGCCGCCGATGATCTCGCCGTAGCCTTCGGGGGCCAGCAGGTCGGCGCAGCGCACCACGTCCGGACGGGCCGGGTCCACCTTCATGTAGAAAGCCTTGCACTGGCGCGGATAATGCGTGACGAAAACGGGACGGTCGAATCGCTCGGCCAGCAGGGTCTCGTCGGGCGCACCGAAGTCATCGCCCCACTGGATGGCGTGACCCGCCTCCTGCAGGATCCGGACGGCCTCGTCGTAGGTCAGGCGCGGGAACGGAGCCTGCACGGCCTCGAGGCGGGTCACGTCCCGCTCGAGGATGGCCAGCTCCTCGCGGCAGTTGGCAAGCACCTCTTGGACCACGCCCGCGACGAACTGCTCCTGCAAGCGCAGGTTGTCGTCATGGTCGGCAAAGGCCGCTTCGGGCTCGAGCATCCAGAACTCCGTCAGGTGGCGGCGGGTCTTGGACTTTTCGGCGCGGAAGGTGGGCCCGAAGGTATAGACCTTGCCGAAGGCCATCGCGGCGGCCTCGGCGTACAACTGCCCGGACTGCGTGAGGTAAGCCTTCTCGTCGAAGTAGTCCGTCTCGAAGAGCGTGCTGGTACCCTCGCACGCGGCAGGCGTCAGGATGGGCGCATCCACCAGCAGGAACCCGTTGCGGTCCATCCAGCCGCGCATGGCCCGGATGATGGCCGCACGGACCTTCAGGATGGCGTGCTGCCGCTTGCTGCGCAGCCAGAGGTGCCGATACCCCATCAGGAAGTCGACGCCGTGCTCCTTGGGGCTGATGGGGAAGTCCTGGGTGAGCTGGAAGACGCACAGGCCGTCCACCGCCAGCTCGAAGCCGCCCGGCGCACGGGGTTCGGCCTTGACGACACCCGACAGGGCCAGGCTGGACTCCTGGGTCAGGGCCTCGGCCTTTTGCCAGAGCTCTTCCGCGACATCCGGCCGGAAGACCACGCCCTGCACCAGACCCGTGCCGTCCCGGACCACCAGGAAGGCGATCTTGCCCTTGGAGCGGTGATGGGTCAGCCAGCCCTTGACGGTGACGCGTTGTCCGACGTGGTCGCCCAGATCGGAAAGCCGGACGTAGGGAGGCTCCTGCACGATGGTATCCATGGCTGAATTCTAGCCCGCACCAGCAGGGCCGGACAACCCGGCGTCTGCTACCATGCCCCTTCGGAGCCGGGGGCGGGGCCGCCTGCCGGATGTCTACGGAGGCCACCGTGACCACGACGATCAGCGACACCTTGCGCCTGGGAACCCGCAGCCACATGGGCGGCGACCTGCGCACGAGCCACCTGGGCCAGGAGGTGACGCTCTTCGGGTGGGTGGACTCGCGTCGTGACCACGGCGGCGTCATCTTCGTCGACCTACGCGACAGGACGGGCCTGGTCCAGATCGTCTTCGAGCCCGAGACCTCGCCCGAAGCCCACCAGGCCGCCGATCGCCTACGCGGCGAGTACGCCGTCGGCATCCGCGGCTTCGTGCGTGCCCGAGGCGAGGGCCTCGCGAACCCTCGCCTCGCGACAGGCGAGATCGAGGTCGCCGTCCGGCAACTCGAGGTCTACAACGCCGCTCGCCCCCTGCCTTTCCCGCTGGACGACGACGGCGTCGACGAGAACCTGCGCCTGACGCACCGGTACCTTGAGCTGCGAGGCAAGCGCCTGACGGGGGCGCTGGCCGCCCGCCACCGCATCATGCAGCAGATGCGTCGCTACCTGGATGATCGCGGCTTCCTCGAGATCGAGACGCCCATCCTGACGAAGAGCACGCCGGAAGGCGCCCGCGACTACCTGGTGCCCAGCCGCGTCCATCCGGGCGAGTTCTTCGCGCTGCCGCAGAGCCCCCAGATCTTCAAGCAGATCCTGATGGTGGGCGGCCAGGACCGCTACTTCCAGATTGCGCGCTGCTTCCGCGACGAGGACCTGCGTGCCGATCGCCAGCCCGAGTTCACCCAGCTGGATTGCGAGCTGTCGTGGACCAGCCAGGACCAGATTCTCGAGCTGTTCGAGGGGCTGATGGCGCACCTGATCCATGCCTCCGTGGGCGCGAACGTCTCGGCGCCCATCCCCCGCATGAGCTGGCTGGACGCGATGAACCGCTACGGCTCCGACAAGCCCGATACCCGCTTCGGGCTCGAGCTGTGCGACCTGACGGACGCGACCCGGGGTTGCAGCTTCCAGGTCTTCAGCGGGGCCCCCGTGGTCAAGGGCCTGCGCGTGCCCGGCGGTGCCCAGCGCATCAGCCGCTCGCAGATCGATGCCCTGACGGACTTCGTCCGCAAGTTCGGCGCCAAGGGCCTGGCCTACGTCAAGGTGGGCGACCCCTCGGGCCCCGTGGCCAAGAACCTGGCCGAGGCCGAGCTCGCGACCATCGTGGCAGCGGCAGCTGCCGAGCCCGGCGACCTGCTGTTCTTCGGGGCAGGGGAGTGGGGCCAGGTGGTGGACGTGCTGGGCCGCCTGCGCCTGAAGCTGGGGCAGGACCTGGGGCTGATCCCGCAGGGCCTGTGGAACCTGCTGTGGGTCGTGGACTTTCCGATGTTCGAATACGACGCGACCGAGGGCCGCCTGTACGCCATGCATCACCCCTTCACCTCGGCTCGGCCGTCGGACCTGCCGGTGCTCGCCCGCTGGGCAGCACACCTGGACGAGGGGGGAACGCTCACACCCGAAGCCATCGCGGAGCTCACGGCAGTCAAGGCCAACGCCTACGACATGGTGCTCAACGGCGTGGAACTGGGCGGCGGCAGCATCCGTATCCATCAAGCCGAGGTGCAGCAGCAGGCGTTCCGGCTGCTGGGGCTGACGCCGGACGAGATCAAGACCAAGTTCGGCTTCATGATCGAGGCCTTCACCTACGGCACCCCGCCCCACGGCGGCATCGCCTTTGGGCTGGACCGCCTCTGCATGCTGCTGTCCGGCGTGCCCGCCATCCGCGACGTCATCGCCTTCCCCAAGACCCAGCAGGCACGCGACCTGATGGCGGCCGCGCCGGGCGGGGTGGATGACAAGCAGCTCAAGGAACTGCATGTGCGGACGGTGGTGGAGGGGTAGGCCGCCTGGTGGGTCGCATCCCACAAGGTTACGCAACGGGAAGACCGCGCACTATTGCCGACACGGGCCCCTCCAATGGCACGATCCAAGGCCCGGGCAGTCGGCAACTGCCCGGGCTGTTTTACGATTGGCTTGGACCTTGGCCGGACTGCCCCCGCAAGGTAGGCGCAGCGCCTCACCCCGAGCATCCTAGGCCAGCATTCGGTCGAAGGAGGGTCCGTACTTCTCTCGCCATCCTGCTGCGGCCGGATTGTGGTCAAGGTACTTGCCCGTGGTATCAGGATGCAAGTCGTGGGGAATCGGGTTGGCACGAGGCAATCCGGACGTCCTCTTGCGAATGGTCTCGCCCAATCTGGCTTGGCCTTCGCTGTCCAATCGGACTCCAAGCCCCTCGAGCGCCCGGGGCATGGCCTCCTGCAGGACTGAAGCCATTCGCCTCGGACTCATCCCGACGTTCATGGATGCAAGTGCAGCTTCGCGCCAGAAGTTATCCGCTGTCACGTTGCCCGAAATCCGGAGTGTCGGGGTCTCGTTCTTCCGATGCGGGTGGTACCACGACACCTTCGGGGGGGCATTCCGATCGAGACGAGCCGAGACGAACGGGTCCTCGCCGGGGCCGATGGTCGTGGCGTCTTCAGCCATCTTGCGTCGGCCCTGGACGAATTCCTCAAGGCTGACCGTGCCATCCCCATCCAGGTCTCGTCCCTCCGCCCACTTCTGGTTACTCAGTTCCTCGCCGGACAAAACTCCGTCGCCAGTGGAATCGAAGCCCCGGAATCGCTCCTCAGCGCCGATGTGCTTGTTGAAGTGTCGTCGGCCCTCACGCATCGTTATCGTTCCGTCGCCGTCGCGGTCCATTCCCCGGGGAGCCGAATCGACTTCGGCACCCTCAAGACTGCCGCTACCGTCCCGATCCAACTCCTGCATCAACTCACGCGCCTTGCGGACGCCCTGGGCAAGCTTCTTCTCGACCTCAGATTCGACGCCATCGCCATTGCGATCGATCCGGATCACTCGCTTCGATCCCGCAGTCGACTCACGGCTCTTGCCAACGGCCGACTCCGGTCCGGCGCTGGCCCCCGGAAGACCGAACGGCACCGAATCGAGCATCAGATCCGACGGAAGCCCCCGGCTTCCCGCATCAGACCTCACAGAATCCTTCGACCCCGGAGCCGAGGGTGCTTTCTCGTCAATACGTGAGCCGCTGAAACCCGCAGGCTTCGCCCGGCGAGGCGCCGCGCCAGCGGCAAGAGCCGCCAATGAACTGAACATTATCTTATCCCCTCCTGCATGCTGCTTTCAAAAGGGTTTTTCAAGATTAAACATATTTACTTTCGCCCCAGAACGAAGACTTAAAGGAAGCGATGGATCTTCCGAGTCGAATGCCCTTGCGGCCTGAAGCGGAGGTGCTTCTGAAGGGGAGCATTGCCCACGGCCCGACCTCAAGCGGAAAGCTCCCGTCCTTAGACAACGCCCCTCCAGATGCGCCTGATGCGGCACGCACCTGAACATCTCCGCTCGCCTTTCTTCTGGTCGTGGGGGCCGGATCATCCTGAAGGCGGCATCGGGGGAATGCACCGACACCTTAATGTTGACTCTGGCATCGACATTCAGGCGTCGGTAGAAAACCTTGCGTCGTGGGTAGGACCCCGGTATGGGTGAATTGGTCAGAATTGGGCGAAGCGGAGTCGGTCGAGGACGCCCTCTGTTTCCTTATCGCATTCTCAACAACGGCCAACGCCCACCCGAGGGCAATCGTTCAGCCGTGCAGGCAGGGCAAGCTGATCCAAGGCCGACTTCGCCGGGCGTGCGCGTCGACAGCAATCTTGGTGGTGGCAGAGCTCGGGATAGTCGCGACCGGTCGGACATCTCAAGACCGGCGTCAGACAAGGCTCGCGAGCAAGCGAGAAAGCCGACATCCAATAAGTCCGACGTGGACAAGCGCGTGGGCAATGCCCTCGACCGACTTGAGGCAAACGGCGTACTGGCCCAAATGGACAAGAACGGAGTATCGATCGCGCACCACCTGAGGAAGTTGGATCGCGCCATCGACGCACAAAATCGCGGCGAGAATGTCAGAATCCCGGAGAAGTTCCGTCCTCCCGGTGGTCGCGGTGACACCAAAGAACTCGCGCTGACAGAGGTAAGAAAGCACTTGCTCTTTGACTTGGCGAGGCCCAGACGAATCCGCCAAGGGCAGGACACCTTGGATTGCGCGGCGGCCGTCGCCCAGAGCACATTAGCCCGTCAGGATCCTGGCGAGTATGTACGTATGACTATGGAGCTGGCCACAGCGGGCAGCACAAAGACGCGGATGGGGCACAAGGTCAGCCTGGATGGCGCTGTTGGAGATTCCAGGGTGCGAGGAAGAACCCTCACAGGCGACCTCTTCCAACCTGGGCTGAAGCGCATGGCGCAGAAGCATTGGCCTGACGCTGATGGGCCTGCGGGTTCAACTTCGCTTGGTGGTCGCCAGTACTCGTCCACCATGCGCTATGGCAACCGCGGATTCGGCACCACGGTGAGGCGCCTGGGTGGTGACGTAGGAGCCGGAGAGGCCCTGACCTCTTACCAGTACGGGCAACTGGTCGACTCGCTTCTTGCTGGCAACCAGGCCTCCGTAAACATCCGCACGGGAGATCAAAGGCGGCGCCTGCCTTCTGTGGTTCGAGAAGCGTTGGACTCTGGCTCGGTTCAAGTTGGTCTCAGAACTGATGGCGGACAGCTGGGACACGCGGTCGAAGTTCTGCGAATGGACGCGACATACGATCAGGGGACAGGGAAGGGTGGCGTGACAGTGGTCTATCAGGACCCCCAGACTGGCGAGAGTCACATGCCCGCCGGTCAGTTCTTCGACAAGGTGGCCCACGTGACACTCCCCGTAGGTCTACGTCTGCGCTTGGTGGACAAGGCTCCGGAGACCTGATCAAGTGCCCCGCCCCCCATCCAAGGGGCTAGATGGTAATGATCGCAAGCTCGTCGCCTCTCCGAGATCGACGGCGTGTAGGGACTTGGCATGCCAGACGCACTGCCTCACGCTTGAAATCACGATTTCCCGACCCTCGAGCACGGCTCAGGCCATCGTCAAAGCTCCTCCCTCACCCACGGGCCGATGCGGAGAATGGGGCCCATAATCTCCGCGTGAATCGCGGAGAACACAAGTTCATCTGGCAGGCTGCCGATTGGCCGAACTGGCAATATGACTTGCCTGCCCTGATGCCTCTCCTCGCAGATGCAAGCCGTTATCATGGCCTGCTGCTTGGACGCCTCGCCGACCTCGGCACGACTTTCAGGGACGAGGCCAGCCTGACAGCCCTGACCGAAGACGTCATCAGGACGAGTGCCATCGAGGGCGAGTTGCTCGATGCGGCAGCCGTTCGGTGATCCATCGCTCGGCACCTCGGAAGCGATATTGGTGCACTGGCCCCGGCCGATCGACATGTCGATGGGGTGGTCGACATGGTCATGGACGCCACGTCCCGCTGTGCCGAACCCCTGACCCTGGCAAGGCTATTCGGATGGCAGGCTGCACTGTTTCCAACCGGCTACTCCGGCCTGACCCCGGTTACCTTCGGCCGGTTTCGGGATGACGCTTCAGGGCCCATGCAGGTGGTCTCCGTGCCCGTGGGACGCCTCAGGGTCCACTTCGAGGGCCCTCCCGCTGCTCTTCTCCCTGCAGAGGTGGACCGCTTCCTCACGTGGGCCAATGAAGCGTCCGACGTCCCGTTACTCCTCAAGGCAGGCCTCGCCCACCTGTGGTTCGTGACCCTGCATCCCTTCGAAGACGGCAATGGCCGCATCGCCGGTGCCGTGGGCGACTTGTTTCTGGCACGCGCTGACGGTAGCTCCCATCGGTTCTAAAGCCTGTCCGCCCGGATCCAGCGTGAACGCCAGGACGACTACGACATCCTCGAGCAGACGCAAAAGGAGACAATGGACGTCACAAGCTGGCTCGTCTGGTTCCTTGGCGTCCTCGTCCGTGCCTTGCAAGAGGCCAACAAGACCCTCGACACGGTGCAGATGAAGGCGCGCTTCTGGCAGCGCTGGTCCGGCACGGCCTTCAACGAGCGTCAAATCAAGGTTCTCAATCGCGTGCTCGATGGCTTCGAGGGCAAACTCACCAGCAGCAAGTGGGCTGCCCTCGCCAAGTGCTCTCCCGACACGGCCCTGCGGGACATCACGCCCCTGCTCGAGCGAGGCATCCTTCACTAGGCACCCGGTGGCGGCCGCAGCACCGCCTATGTCCTCTCGGACTGACCCCGGCGCCTCTACTTCCCGACCGACGCCAGCACGATCCGACCGAACAGGTCCAGGTCCACGCTGGGGCGCACCGCCCACGCGCCGCGACTGTCGCGGAATGGCTCGTGCACGCCACGGGCCCGCTTCCACGCGACGACAGCCGTCGCCGTCGCGTCATCGAAGGTCCCGGTCTCGCGCACCGCAGCGCCCTGCAGGCGCAGGGCCTTCTGCAGGTCCTTGATGACGGCGCGCTGTGCCGAACCGGGCGCAAGGGCGCCCACCCGGGCCAGACGCGCGGCCTCGCCATCAAAGGCATCGAGATCGGCTCGCGTCGCCAGCACATCCAGCAGCGCGGCCCGTCCCCGGTCCATGTCCGACAGGGTTTCGGCCGGAGGCACGGTGGTCTGACGGTTGGACGCACCCGACGTGGGGCTGCCCCCGAAGGACGGCACGGCCACCCAGTCGAAGCCCGGTGCGCCACCGCCACCGGGCAGCGGGGCGGCAGAAGGTCCGGGGGCCGGCGCAGAGCCGCCACCACCGAAGCCCGGCAGCGCGACATCGCCCCAATCGGGCATCGGCACGCTTCCGCCCGAGCCCGGGGGCGGCGTGGCCGGGTCATCCCCTGGCGGCCAAGACGGCCCCGGGTCTGGGTCCGGTCCGGGCGTCGGGGCGCTGGGATCAGGTGTAGGCAGCGCACCCACGGGCAAGCCGGCCTCTGAGGCCGCACGGAGCAAGTCCAGCCCCACGGCGCGATGCGAAAAGCCCGAGACCTTGGCCCCGCTGCGGACCAGCAGGTCGAACATGGCCGCAGGCGTCATGTCGGGCCGGAGGCTGGCGAGGAAGGCAAAGGCCGCCGACACGTGCGGCGCCGCCATGCTCGTGCCGGACATGTAGTCGTAGCCACCCGGCACCGTCGAGCGGATGACGACACCCGGGGCCGTGAGGCGCACGTTGGGGTCGTCGTTCGAGAACATGGCCCGCATGTCGTCCAGATCCGTCGCACCGACGGCGATGACCTCGGGGTACTTGGCCGGGTACAGGGCACGCTCGGCCCCCTCGTTTCCCGACGAGGCCACGATGATGACGCCCTTGGCCACGGCCGACTGGATGGCCCGACGCACCGAGATCAGGTCCTGATCCGTGCCGAGCGACATGCTGATGACCTTGGCCCCGCCGGCCACGGCCGATTCGATGGCGTCGATCAGAACGGGGTCTTCCCCCGAGCCGTCGTCGCCGAGGGCCTTGATCGGCATGATGCGGACACCCGCCGCAACGCCGGCAATACCCCGGCCGTTGTCGGCAAGCGCCGCGATGACACCGGCACAATGGGTGCCGTGGCCGTGCTTGTCGTAAGGCGCCTGTCCCCGTTGCACCAGGTTGGTTCCCTGCACCACGACGCCCCGCAAGTCCTCGTGGTCGGCATCCACCCCGGTGTCCACGACGGCCACGATGACGGGCTTCTGCGGCCGCACGCCCCGCGCCCACAACTCGCCACCGCCCACCCTGGCATAACCCCACGCCGTATTCAGACCGGGGTCATTGGGCCCCACCCGCTGGCCCGACGCCTGCACCCGCCGGCCCGTGATCGACAGGCGATGGACGGGCTCGGCATACGCCAAGGGTACGGTTGCCTGCCAACGCTGCAGGGTCCCGGCATCGAGCGCCGCTGCCAGCCTGTAACGGCCCAGGCCCGCCACCATCGTCGCGCCGACGCGCTCGGCGCCCGGCAAGTCATGCATCCGTCCGTCGGCGAACTGGACAAGAACTTCACGGCCGACGGCTGCAGCACCCAGGGCGCTTGCGGCCTGCGGTTCGGCCTGGGGCAGGGAGGCGACCAACTCGAGGACCAACGCACGCTCGGTCGGGGCGAGCGGCGCGACACGGGCCACCGCGCCCCGTGGCAGCGCGACCGTTCCCGGTAGACTGCGCGTGCACGCCGAGACCGCCAGCACGGCCACGAACGCACCCAGCCTGAGCGGGGCGTACCATGGTTCCTGAGGCGAGGCGGAACGGACCATGCCATGGTCATCGGCGACTTCGCGTCAGATCCGGTAAAGACCAGATGAATTCCGACGAGGTTGGCCACGATCCGGTCGAAGGCGGCGAGGCCTTCGGGGAAATTCTGCTGCGTGAGCGGGCCAAGGCCCCTCCCGCCACCTACCTGCCCTTGCCGGTGCTGGGCGCGCCGCCGGATTTCGGACCGCTGGCCCGTGCCTTGGGCGAGGGGCGGCTCGAGATGAACGCCCTCGAGGCCCCGGGCTGGCGTCCGGCCAAGGCCATCCTGACGTTGTACCGATTGGCGGACAGGATCGCCGCCGCCGTCGGGGCAGCCTATCCCGAAAGCCGCTGCAAGGAGGGCTGCAGTGGCTGCTGCAGCTACCCCACCGCCTTCTTCCTCGTGCCCCCCCGCGAATGGGAGGCCATCCGTGACTGGACCGACACACACTGGGATCGGGCCGCCCGGCAACGCTTCTCGGATCGATATCGACGGACACACGGCCCGCACCGCCTCGCCTTGTGGCTGGCCGAGAGCGTGATGCGCCTGCCGTGGAACCTGCACCTGCGGCCGGGGGCACTCAGCCTGTCCTGCCCGTTCCTCGAGGACAACCGCTGCAGCATCCACCCCGTCCGGCCGCTGCTGTGCCGGACCTACGGCTCCTTTGCCGTGCGGGACGCATGGCGCCGCGACATCGAGGCCTATGCCTGCAGTTGGCAGGCCGACACCTTGGACGAGGCCTTCATGGGCGGCAAGGGTCGCCCGGCCCTGCCCTCCGTCAACCGACTGCACGACCTGCGGGTCAGACACGGCGGCGGCAGCGGCCGCACCCTCGCCCGGTGGATCCGGCTCAACTGGCCTTGGCGGTCGGACGGTTGCGCTTGATGGCCTCGTTGGCGACCGAACGCAGGATGGAAGGCATCATCGTCTGGGTGCCCCAAGTCACGACCCAACTCGGAACGAAAGGCAGCCCTGGGTCCAGGCGGACGGCATAACGCATCGTGGTGCGGCCGGGTGCCGTCTCCTTGAGGGCCCAGACCCCTTCCACCTGCTTGATGGTGCCATCGGCGCGCTGAAAGCGGATGCGCCACGACGGCTTCTCGTGGTGCAGCACATTCGCGACCCAGCGGCTGCCGAAGATCGGGTAGTCGACCTCGGATCGATGCAGTTCCCAAGTCCCCGACTTTTCCAGGATTTCCATCTTGCGGTAGCGATCGAATATCTGCGGATAGGCCTCGTAATCCGTGATGACGGACCACATGACAGAAGGAGGCACCGGTGCATTGATCTGCCCCTGCACGATCTTCATCGAGTCCCGGTCCGTGTCGCGGATGCGGACGACGATACCCTCATCCTGTATGTCGGGCGCGGGGCTGAAGCCCTCGAGCAAATCCGTCACGAACGGCATCTGCATCGCAGACGCAAGCGAAGCAGCCAGCAACATGCCCGGACTCCTTTGGCGGGGGACCGTTCGATCGTAGCAGGACAGGGCATTCCGCCCAAGTCCCGGACCCCTCGGTGCGGTAGGATTGAGGCCATGTGGCTATCGCGGTTCTTCCGGCGCCGCAAGTCCCGCAAGACCAAGGGACCGGGGCTTGCACCCGGGCGTGCGCTCTCCGGCTCGCTCGGCGGGCAGCGTCCTGTCGGCCTCATCGAGATGGGCGCGCTCGTCGGGCCGAATCAGGCCCCTGTTCCGGTCCTCATCCGCCGCGGTCGGCCTGAGGACGCCCAGGTCTTCTCCCGGTGGCCCGAGCCCACGTGGTTCGACTGGGTCGGCCTCGCGACGGGCAGGTCTTCGGGCCGGGACGTCAAGGGGCATGTCGACTTCGGCAAGGCCTCGTCCCTGATGGTCCTCGAGTTGCTCAACCCCACGCCCACGGGCGTGTCCATCGTGGGTGGCGTCGCTGTCGGCGTGGACCGCAGCGGCAAGGTGCCGGTTCTCGAGGTCCGTTACCTCGAACGGCTGCCGGGCTCCCCGCTCAAGGGCATCGGCAAGCTGTTGCTGGTCGCCGCCCTCTACGAGGCCTCCCGCCTCGAGGCGGGGCTGGTGCTCGACGCCCTCCTGAAGTCGGGGTCCGACTTGTTCTACCGCCGCTGCGGCATGGTCGAGTCCGGCCAGAGTCAGGAACCTGCACTCACGCGTCGCATGGCCTTTCCGGACCCACACCGCGCAAATCGATTCCTCGAAGGCTGCCGGGCAGAAGGGCTGTTGCCTTGAAGGCGGCCTTCCTGACCTCGCAGCGCAGCTTGACGGCGGATGAGCGCCGACACCTGCGGCAGCGGATGACGTGGCTCCGCAGGGCGGCGCAGGCTTCATGGCTGCCGACGCTGCTTCCGGCAGTCGCGGCGGCCTGGCTGCGCGAGCTCGGTTGGCTCTTTCCGGGGATGCTCGCCATCGTGCCCTCCTGGTGGGCCTGGCGCCGTCTGGAGGGCCGAAGGAAGGTCATCGAGGGCGACCTCGGCCGGGGCAAGGTCCGCTGCGTGATGGGGGTGCTGGGCGGCAGCGATACGCTCGAAGGCTGGGTTGCGTTGCACCTTGGCGGCAGTACGTTCTGGGTCCGGGCTGACCTGCTGCGGGACAAGGAGCAGGACCAACCCATCACCGTCGAGCTGCTGGGCGACACGGGCATCGCCCTCACGGTGGACGGGCGGCCCAACCTGCCCGACTGGCGCGAGGGCTGGCGGCATGACGTCCCCACCCTCTAGGGGTCGTCGCCCGCTGGATTGGCGGGACAACGGCGCACCACCCGACCCCGGCGAGGACGAACCGGTACAAGCCCGTCCCGTGGCCTTCGGGGCGGCGGAAGGCACGGCCCACGACCCGCTCGACGGAACGCCGCTCGTGCCCGGCGAACGCATCGTCCTGTGCACCCACTGCCAGACCGGCTACCATCCCAGTTCGTGGACCTTCCTGCAGGCCCACAACGCCGGCGCCTGCGTCAACTGCCGTCAATCCTCCGGCATGTCCTGGCAGGTCCTCGGCCAACCGGGCCAGGTGGCCCTCGTCGCGGGCGATCGACAGGCCGACCGCGTGCTCGGCCTCTCGGACCTGGACGGCCATGCCAATACCGTCGTGATCTTCGAGGGGCGGGTGCTCGGCCATCAGGTATCTCGCGCCACCGGCACGCACTTCATCAAGTTCCACGCCAGCCGCAACCCCTTCGACGGCTTCAAGCTGGTCGTCTTCAGCGCCGATACGGACCGCTGGGAGCAAGCGGGGCACCACTTCACCGACTGGGTCGGCCGCCACGTCCGTGTCCGGGGCCTGCTGCGCGACCACCCCGCCTATGGCCTCGAGATCCTGCCCAAGTCCCCCGAGCAGATCACCGTGCTGCAGGCATGACCGAGGCCTTTTCGCTGCCCGACCGGGATAGACACGCCCGGCATCGCCTGGTCGCCGGCTGGGACACCTTGGCCCTCGCCGGAACCCGAGTCATCGTGGCCGGGGCCGGCGCGCTCGGCAACGAGGTCCTGAAGGGTCTGGCACTCGTGGGCGTGGGCCGCATCCTCGTCCTGGATCGCGACCGCATCGAAGCCAGCAATCTGGTGCGGTCGGTCCTGTTCCGCCCGCACGATCTTGGTCGCCCCAAGGCCGAGGTGGCCGCCGAGCGCCTTCGCGATCTGGTGCCCGGCATCGCCATCGATGGCGTCACGGGGGATGTGGCGACGGATCTTGGCGTGGCGACCGTGCGCGCCGCCCACGTCGTCGTCGGCTGCCTCGACTCGGTGGGGGCGCGGCTCTCCCTGAACCGGCTGTGCCTGCGTGCCGGCATTCCCTACCTCGATGGCGGCCTTTCGGCCGAAGCCTGCCAAATCAGTCGCTACGGCGACGGTTCGGAGGGTGCATGTTACGCCTGCGGCATGACGCCTTCGATGCAACGCCGGCTGCAGGCGTCCCGCAGTTGCGCGGGCCTGCTGCGGGAGACCTCGGGCACGCCCGTGCCCACCACCGCCGTCACGGCCGCGCTTGCCGGGGCCCAGTTGGTGGATCAGGTCCTGGCCTTGCGGCTCCCCACATGGTCACCGATGGCCCCCGGTACGCGTCGGACGCAAAGTCTGCATCCGCCCGTGCTCATCGAGGACGTGCTGCCCACTCGGGAGGATTGCCCCGAGCACGGCTGCCTGCCCGACATGGAACAGGGTCCC
This sequence comes from Candidatus Tanganyikabacteria bacterium, assembly GCA_016867265.1. Classification (GTDB taxonomy): domain Bacteria; phylum Cyanobacteriota; class Sericytochromatia; order S15B-MN24; family VGJW01; genus VGJW01. The sequence continues at coordinate 7,696 of VGJW01000013.1, read as the reverse complement.
GCACCGGAAACGCTGCGCCCCGTGGACCTGCTGGCCCGGTCCGATGTGCAACGGCTGCTGTTGCCCTTCGAGGTGGCGATCGGCCTCGAGTGCCGCGCGTGCGGCACGGCATCGGCCGTCCTCGAGCCTCTGGCCCGGCTGTCGCGCCGGGCTGCCGCGTGCCCCGACTGCCATCAGGAACGCTGGGTGACGACGGTCGAGGCACTCGATCACGCGTCACCGTTCCTCGATCGCACGTTGGCGCAGTGGGGGCTCGTCCAGGGACAGGTCGTCGGCCTTGAAGCCCCCTGCGAAGATTCGTCATCCCGGGAACCGCGCTGGATCGCATGTGGGGCATCATGGTTCATGGAGGACGCGCACCATGGATGATGACGTGATTGCCGTGACGATTCGGACCTTGGACAAATCGCGCCAAGCCGAGGTCCGCCTGCCCATCGACTACACCGTCGAGGAGCTGATTGAGGCCAGCCGCCAGAACTGGCGTCTGCCCCGCGACACCGACTTCATGCTGCGCTGCGTGCGCCTCGGGAGCCAGTTGCCGGCCCAGGGTGCGCTGGGACCTTGCGGCGTGCAGAACGGTGACCTGCTCGAGGTCGTCCCTTTGCTCGAGGCCGGAGCCTGACGATGGAAGCACGGCGACGGCGCCTGGAAGCCGATGCCAAGGCACTGGGAGCGCTTGCGGCCACGATGCCGGCGGTCGTGGAGGTGCTCCAGACGCAAGGCACGCCGCCTGACCGGCATCTGATCCGGCTCAATCTCCCGGCCATCGAGAAGGTCGATGGGGACACCCCCGTGCGCAGGGAGCAGCATCGCCTCGAGATTCGGCTGCCCTCGACCTATCCGCTGAGCGCACCCGTCGTCCGGGCGCTCTCGCCGGTCTTCCACCCGCACGTCTTCGCCAACGGCACCTTCTGTCTGGGGTCGCGGTGGCTGGTGGGCGAGACACTGGGCGATCTGGTGCTCCGCCTGATCGACATCCTGCGCGCGGATCCCCTGCTCTTCGACTTCGACAGCGCAGCCCATGGCGAGGCTGCCGACTGGTACGAAGCCCATCTCGACCTTTTTCCGCTGGCCGAACGGCCAAGCCCGAAGCCCCCCGAGGCCCCGGAACGCCCGCGCCTCGAGTGGCGGGAGCTGTGAGTACATGATCGAGTGGCGTGAGGCCACCCCCGATCCTTGGGCAGAAGCCGGCAACGACCCCGCGGGACGCAGGCTTGCACTGGGCTCGACAGTCACGACGGCAGACCTCGTCGTGCACGCCCGGGCGATGGAAAAGGTGCGGATCCACGGGGAAAGCTCACCGGCGTGCGAGGTCGGAGGTCTGCTGCTTGGGCAGGTCCACCACGACGGCAGCGATACCCTCATCGAGATCATGACGGCCGTGGCCGCGCCTGAAACCCGGGGTTCGGGCGTCCACCTGGCCTTCACGCCAGCGACATGGACGGCGTTGCTCGCGCAGATGGCGGACGAAGCGCCGGGCCTGATGCTGCTGGGTTGGTACCACACTCATCCCGGGCTGGGCGTCTTCATGTCGGGAACGGACCAACACACGCATGGCCATCACTTCCGCCAGCCTTGGCAAGTGGCGATGGTCCACGACCCTCACACGGGCGAGACAGGATGCTTCCGGGGCGTGCCGGCGGCACGCGTCTCCTGGGTCGTCTTGCCGCATCGGGCGACACGCAACGTCCCGACGGCCCCAGCCCCGGACGCGAGACCGCTACCCGCCGACTGGCGCCAGTCGTGGCGCCTCGCGGGTATCCTGGGCCTTAGGTGGCTGCGGGGGCAGCTCCGGCCCACAGGGGACGGTCCTCGAGCATCAACGCCACGCCCTCGGCAGTCGTAAGGACAACTCCCGGCTCGGCCGCGGCAGCGCCCACCAGCGCCAGGCCCAGCCAGCCGCCGGCTCCATCCGGGACCGAGGAGCCCATCCGGCCCACCTCAACGCCATCCGCCAGCAAGGCCACGCCTTCGGGCACGGCCGCATCCGCGCGCGTGCCCATCAGCCAGCGCTGGACCCGCTTGTAGTTGATCAGGCGCGCCACCACCTCCTGGCCCAGGTAACAACCCTTGTCCATCCGGACGAACGGTGCCAGCCGGGCCTCCCACGGATTGCAGGCCAGGGGCAGGTCCCTATCGGGCTCGGGCCAGCCGCTGGCGATGCGATATCGCGTGACCGCCTCGTCGTCCAGCATCGACCAACCGGCAACGGCCAATGCTTCGCCCCAGGCCGCCTCATGCTCCGCCGGCACCAGCAATCGGGCCGCCGGCCCCGGATGGGCGGGCCCGATCAGGATGGCTCCGTCCCCGTCCATCGCCGCAGCACCAAGGCATGCGGCCACGGCTGCCCCGCCTTCCGTCACGCCTGGCCAGCCATCGGGTGCCCCCGGCATGTCCAGCGCCTGCCATCCCGAAACCGCCGAGAGACGCACGTCCACGCCCAGCAGGTAGCGTTGCAGGCCCTTGTGCACGGCCCGGATACGCCCGGGCGTCCCGACGAGCAGGATGGCTTCGGCCAAGCCGACGAAGGTCACGACATCCGTCACCTGCCCTTTCCAGTCGGTGATGGCACCGAACCGGACGTTTCCCGTGGCGAGCGTCGCGACCTCCTGGGTGGTGTAGCCGTTCAGAAACGAGGCGGCGTCCTTGCCTTCAACACGAAGTAGGCCCACGGGCCGCGCCGGGCCGTGGGCGGGGACCGCCGTCACCAGTTGTTGTGCGTTCATCTGCTAGACTTCTCCCCATCATGGCGCAGGAGACCGTCACCTACACCTTCTGCTGCCGTCGCTGCCAGCATAACTTCAGTGTGACGGCGACGGACGCAAATCCCATCCGCCTCGAACTGGCCAAGTGCCCCGAATGCGGCTGGACGCCCCTCGACAGCCTGGGGGAGCCTGATCCTGCGCCGCCCCGACGTCGCCGCAAGCGCGGCTCGATGAAGTACGGGGGCGTCATCTGACGGCGCCGGCCGTCCGCATCGCGGGCCTGGTCAAGCGGTACGGGACCCTCGAGGCCGTCCGTGGCTTGGATCTGGATGTCCCGGAAGGTGAGTTCTTCGGGCTGCTCGGCCCGAACGGTGCCGGCAAGACGACGACGTTGTCCTGCCTCGTGGGGCTGACGCTGCCCACGTCGGGTCGGCTCGAGGTCCACGGCGCCGACGTCGTCCGCGAGCCGCGCCGGGCCCGCGCTGCCATCGGCCTTGCCCCGCAGGAGTACAACTTCGACCGTTACCTGACGGTGCGCGAGACGCTGGTCTACTCGGCCGGCTACTTCGGCATCCCGCCGCGCACTTGCGCCGAACGCGCCGACGAGCTGCTGCGTCGCTTCGACCTGTGGGACAAGCGCGATGGCGAGGTCCAGAAGATGAGCGGCGGCATGAAGCGCCGTCTGACCATCGCGCGGGCGCTGATCCACCGGCCGCGGGTGCTGGTGCTCGACGAGCCCACCGCCGGCGTCGACGTCGAGTTGCGCTTCGCCCTGTGGTCGATGCTGCGTGCGCTCAGCCGCGACGAGGGCCTGACGATTATCCTGACGACGCATTACCTCGAGGAAGCCGAGCAACTCTGCAGCCGCATCGGCATCATGCGCGAGGGACGCATCTTGGCGCTGGCCCCGACCCGGGATCTTACGGGCGAGGGCGAACGGCAAATCCTCGAGGTCACCTATGCCGGGCCCTTACCCGACCCGGCGCCTGATGCGTCCTGGCCGGGTCTGCTCCGGGACGAGGCACGCAGGCAGGTACGGGTCGGCGACCTCGCTCCGACGCAGGTGGCGGAGTGCCTCGCGGTCCTGAGCGGGCTTGGTACCGTAGCGCGTGTCGAGCTGCGCCATCGCAGCCTGCAGGATGTCTTCCTCGAGCTGACGACCCGACAGCCCGGGGCGGAGACGACACCATGAACCTCGTCGGCCTCTGGACGCTCTGCCGCCGCGAATTGCGCCGGACGTTCCGCATCATCAACCAGGTCGTCTGGCCTCCGCTCATCGCCACCGTCCTCTTCCTGACGGTCTTCGTCATCGGCCTCGGCCGTGCCGTGGGGGAGATGGAGGGCCTGCCCTACGTGGCTTTCCTGCTGCCCGGGCTGATGTTCATGCAGATCGTCGAGACCAGCTTCGGGGAGTCGGCGGCCTCGCTGTTCATCCTTCGCTTCACGGGCAGCATCCAGGAGCTTCTGGTCGCGCCGCTCTCCAGGCTCGAGATGGTGCTGGGGCTGCTCTCGGGGACCATCCTGCGGGCGCTGCTCATTGCCGGGTTGGTTCTGGGCGTGGGCCTGCTCGTGGGTACTCCCTACGGAGCGTCCGCGCCCGTCCATCCCGTGGCCCTCGTCGGCCTCGTCATCCTGCTGGCCGTCTGCTTTGCCAGCTTGGGCCTGTTCATGGGCCTTGCCGCCGAAAGCTTCGACCAGATGTCGATCCCGCAAACCTTCCTCGTGACACCGCTCGTCTACACCGCGGGCGTGTTTCTGTCGGTCCACCAGGCGGGCCTGCCGGGACCGCTCGCGCTGATTTCGCGGTTCAACCCGATGACGCCCATGGTCGACATGTTGCGCTGGGCCGTCACAGGCCACGCGGCCCTGCCCGTGGGCCAAGGCTTCGCCATCGTTGGCGGGCTGGCAGCTTGTGCCTTGCTGGGCGTCACGGCCGTGTTCCGGTCCGGCTGGAAATTGCAGCACTGAAGCGCCCCCGGTTTGACAGGGACTCCGTGCAACCCTAGCATGGTCCATCCATGGGGGCCGTCCCGCCTCCGCTCGTGCCGGGGTTACTCTCCATGTCCTACGTCATTCTCAAGGACGCCTGCGAAGGCGTCGCCGACTGCGTTCCCGTCTGTCCCGTCGACTGCATCCACCCGGGTGACGGCAACAACGCCAAGGGGACGAACTTCTACTTCATCGACGAAGCCGTCTGTATCTCATGCGGGGCCTGCCTCGCCGCTTGTCCCATCGACGGTGCCATCGAGCCGGACTGAAGCCTGTGGTGCCAGCTGGCCTGCCGTGCATCACGTCAAAGCCGGGAAGTCCATCGGGCCTCCCGGCTTTCGTCTTGCCAAGCGGCCTGCGCGTCTTCAGAACGCACAGGCCGCCCTCGGCTACATGCCGCTGTAGACGGGGCCGCCGCCGGCCTCAGGTGCGACCCACTGGATGACCTGGTAGGGGTCCATGATGTCGCAGGTCTTGCAGTGCACACAGTTGGAGGCATTGATGACGAGCTTGGCGCGCTCGCCCTCGGCCGCCGCCACCATCTCGTAGACCTGTGCCGGGCAGAAGTGCTGGCAGGGGTTGCCGTACTCACGCGTGCAGCGGTCGTTGCAGATATCCTCGCGCGCCTCCTCGGCAATGACGAGGTGGCAAGGCTGGTTTTCCTCGTGGATGGTTCCGCTCTTGATGACTTCGTCCAGCTTGCGGAAGGTCAGGACGCCATCGGGGCGGAAGTCATCGGCAGGCACGCCGTCCGGATAATAGGCCGCAAGCGTCTGCATCCGACTGTGCCCGCCCTCGTCGCCCAGACCGTCGGTAAAAAGGCCCTTGCCCCCCGAGACCGTCACGAAGCCCGCATTGATGAGACCGGGGAAGAGGCCCCGCTCGAAGCCCTGGTGAAAGTCACGGACGGCCCGCAGCTCCTTGCCCACCCACGACGCGCGCAGCCGGGTCTCGTAGGCGTCGAGGACCTCTTGCGTGGCCTCGCCGCGCTTCATCGCCTCGAAGGCCGTCTCGGCAGCCAACATGCCCGACTTCATGGCGGTGTGGATGCCCTTGAGGCGCATGCCGTTGACGAGCGCCGCGCTGTCGCCAAGCAGCAGGCCGCCCGGAAAGGACATCTTCGGCATGGTGTGCCAGCCACCGGCAGGAATGGTCTTGGCACCGTAGCGGACGAGCGTCGCGCCCTCCAGCAGGTCACGGACGAACGGATGGGTCTTGAACTGCTGCATCGTCCGATGAGGATCGAAGCGCGGGTCGGCGTACTGGAGGCCCGACACGAAGCCGATGGAGACGTGATGATCGGCGATGTGGTAGATGAAACTGCCGCCGTACTCCTCGCTGCGCAGCGGCCAGCGCATGGTGTGGGTGACCTTGCCCAGTTGGTGCTTCTCCGGCCGAATCTTCCAGATTTCCTTGATGCCCTGGGACCAGCGCTGGGGGTGACGCCCCTCATCCAGACCCAGACGGGCGATGAGGTCCTTGGCCAAGTGGCCACGGGTACCCTCCGCAAAGATGGTCAAGGGTGCCAGGAAGTCCGTGCCGGGCTGGTAGGCGCCTCCCTTGGGCTGACCGTTGCGATCGAGGCCGTTGTCGGTGCCACGGACACCCGTGACGCGCCCGTCCTCGTAGAGCACGCTGCCGACGGGCATGCCCGGAGCCACGGTGATGCCCGCCTGCTCCACGAGGCCCGCAAGCCAGCCCGTGAAGCGGTTGAGCGAGATGATGAAGTTGCCGTGGTTGTCGAGCGCCGGCGGCACCACGGGCAGGCGGAACTGCCAGTCCTCCCCCAGCACGAGCACCTCGTCCGAGGTCACGAGGGACTCGACGGGGCAGCCCTTGGCCTCGAAGTCGGGCACCAGCTCGCGCAGGGCCCGGGGATCCAGCACGGCGCCGGACAGCTGGTGACTGCCGATGTCCGTGGCCTTCTCGAGAACCACGATCGATTCCTTGTCGAGGGGCGTGCCTGCCACCCGTCCAGCCGCCACGTCGGCGTTGTGGGCATCGATGAGCTGGGCGAGACGCAGGGCGCACGAGAAGCCGGCAGGCCCCCCGCCCACGATGACCAGGCCCATCTCGGCGACGTCGCGTTCCATGGCGCGCAAACCTCTTTTTTCGACAAGGCCGGCGGGCCACGTCACCCGACCGGAAAGGCAGCAATCAGACTGTCATGCTACCACGGGGGCCGCGCCAGGCCGGCGCGCCAGGTGCACCCGCAGCAGGCCGACGTCGACGGGCGTGACGCCGGGAATCCGCTGGGCCTGGCCCAAGGTCGCCGGCCGGACACGGCCAAGCTTCTCCCGCGCCTCATGGGACAGGCCCGCGACCGTGGCATAGTCTAGGCCATCGGGGATGAGTGCCGCCGCCGCCGCGTCCTGCCGGCGGATATCCTCTTCCATGCGCCGGATGTAACCGGCGTACTTGGTCACGATGCCAGCCTGCGCCACCACATCCGGAGCGTCCCCATCGCGCCCCCCCAAGGCCCAGACGACCTCGGCCGGAACACGCGGCCGCCGCAGCAACTCCGCCAACGAGCACGGGACGACCAGGGCCTCACCGTGGGGCGCCAGTGCCGCATCGACGTCGGGCGCGGGATGGATGCGCGTACGGCCCAGCCAGCCCAGGGCATCGTCGATGGCCGCCCGCCGCTCCAGGAATGCCTGCCAGCGATCGTCCGGCACGAGCCCGAGGTCACGCCCGAGCGGCGTCAGGCGCAAGTCGGCGTTGTCCCCCCTGAGCACCAGACGATATTCGGACCTAGCCGTCAGCATCCTGTAGGGTTCGGGAATGTCCATCGTCGTCAGGTCGTCGACGAGCGTACCGATGAACGATCCGTTCCGGGGCAGCACGACGCCCTCCTGCCCGCGCGCGTGGCGGGCAGCGTTCAGGCCGGCGAGCAGGCCCTGCGCCGCAGCTTCCTCATAGCCCGAGGTGCCGTTGATCTGGCCGGCCGTGAACAGGCCGGGCCAATCCTTGACCGCCAGCGTGGGCCGCAATTGGATGGC
>VGJW01000012.1 GCA_016867265.1 Candidatus Tanganyikabacteria bacterium | reverse complement strand
TGTCTGGCGTCAACTACTTTTACCGATCGACGACAATTATCTTTTCCGATCCTTGGCCATCTGATGGAGGCTCCGGGGCCCCCTCCGCGTTCCGTCTGGCTTCTTGAGCTCGAGACTTGGCAATTTCCGTCCGGTAGCTCGTCACGTTGAACTCGAGGATCGTGGCGTGGTGGACCACCCGGTCAATCGCTGCGGCGGTTGTCATGGGGTTGCGGAAGATCTGGTCCCACTGGCTGAACACCAGATTGGACGTGATGACCATTGAGCGTCGCTCGTACCGCTCAGCCATGAGGGTGAAGAGCACTTCCATCTCGTCGGCGTCCTGTTTTCACGTAGCCGATGTCGTCGAGAATCAGCACATCGTATGCGTCGAGTTTGTGCAGGGCGCGGGGCAGTTGGAGGTTGCGCTTGGCGGCCAGCAGGTCTTGCACGAGCTGATAGGTCGGCACGAAGAGAACCGAATGGCCGGCCTCGACCAGGGCGTGGCCGATGGCGCAGATCGCGTGGGTTTTGCCGACACCTGGCAGCCCGAAGGCCAGAACGTTGTCGGCCCGGTCGACGAACTCTCCTTGGGCCAGTTCCCTAATCTTGTGCACGAGGGGCCGAGGCAGACGGCTGAGGTCGAGGGTGTCGAACGTTTTGCCCGGCGGGAGCTTGGAGGCTTTGCGGAGACGGTCTACGCGGCGCTCGCGCCGGTCCTGAGCCTCCATTTCGAACACTTCGAGTCGCGTGGGCAATGCGTCGGCGTGGCCAGCGGCGGTAAATCGCCTGATCGCCTCGGCGCCAATAGTGGGTGTCTTGAAGGCGATCGTCAGTTCGACGAGCCGTTCAGCGAGGGCTGATTGGGGTCTGGGCTTGATGGACGTGGGCATGGAAGTCTCCAGAAAGCAGGCCGTCGAAGTCGGCCAAGGGTGGCACTAAGGGTGTGATGTGGAGGGCGGGCTGGTGCTTGGATGCGACGAGTGCCTGGACGTCGGCGTAGTCGAACGGCGAGCCCGTTTCGAGCAGGGCCTCGAGGGCAGCCTGGACGTCGCACTCCATGGTCGTGGCGGCCAAGTGAAGGACGCGGACATACTCAAGTTCGGCCCTGGTGCCTCGGTTGGCCTTGAAGGCGTCGTAGGCGCGGCGGAAGGCGAGAGCCGGGAAGAGGTCTTCCCGGTAGCGGTAGTTTGCGAAAGCGCCAGCCTTGCGGATCAGGGAGTGTACGAGGTGTCGATAGTCGATGCGGCGGACATGCTGGCCCCGAAGGCGCGGGAATGCGTCCACGCGCTTGTCCCGGAACAGTATCTCGACTTCGTCAGGGTGCACACGGGCGGTAACGACGTGTCCGATCAACCGTGAGGCCACGGAGTATGTATGGCCGGCCACCCGGATGCAGCTCCACTTGCGGACCGTGGTGGGCACGTCGGTGTAGGCCGGGATCCGGAAACAGGGGAGTGGGCGTAGCAGTGGCCGCTCGATGCCCTGAAGGTCACCGTGTTTCTTGTTCAGGCGTTGGACCGTCTTGTCCAGGAAGGTCTTGTAGGTGTCGACCGAGAGGAAGTCGCTGGATCCCCGAACGATGAGCGCTTGGCGTAGCGCGTTCTTGAGCAGGTCGTGATGCTTCTCGGCCACGCCATTTTCGTGGGGAAGGCCGGCGTTGATTCGCGTAGACTCGACGCCGTAGTGCGCCGTGAGTTGCCTGTAACGCTCCGTAAGGCCCCGTCCGCCGGTCTCCTTGAGTTGATGAGTGGCGGCCGAGAGGTTGTCGCTGCGCCAGATGGCCGTCGTACCGCCCAGTGCCCAGACGGCGCCCTGGATGCCGGACAGCATGGCCTCGTAGGTTTCGCCAAAGGCGAGCTCCACGTAGCGCCATTTGCTGAAGCTGAGCACGAACTCGAAGAGCTTGTGGTCGAAGGGGATGCCCGCGATCGTGACACCGAGGTCAGTAGCGTCCGTGAAGTCAAACTGTGCCTCGCGGCCTGGCGGATGCTGCTGCTCGAAGAAGACTTCCTTCTCAGGACCGTGGACGGCTCGCCAATCGCGGATACGACGCTGGAGGGTACGAAGCTGGCCCGGCTTGAACTGGTCCGGATAGCGATCGCAGAGTACCTCGAAGACGGTCACGGCCTGCAGTTCGCGGGTTTCGTCCGCCTTGAGCATCGGCACCACCTCGCGGTCCCAGACGTCGTCGAACGGATCCTCCCGTGTGCGCCATGCACGCGGAGGACGTCGTCGAGCCGAAGGCAATGGACCCACCTCCCACTTGCGGGAGGTCTTGGCCGTCATGCCGGAGGACGCGGCCGCCGCTTCCCGTGTCATTCCTTGCTTGAGTTTGCGCCGATAGAGCAGGACCTGGGTGTCGGTAACCATGGGGATCATGTCGATCTCCACGGGCTCTGATACGCGTCAGCGCGACCGGTCAGGCCGCCCGGCCGGTCGGTAATTCTAGTTGTCGCCGACCGGTAATTCTAATTGTCGTTGATCAACCACCACGGCGACCTTCGCAACGCCCTCGTGGCCTCGGCGGTGCGGCTCATCGAGGCGAGCGGGCCCGGCGCCTTCAGCCTGCGCGAGGCTGCACGCGAGGTCGGCGTCTCGGCCAACGCGGCGTACCGCCACTTCGACGACAAGTCCGCGTTGATCACCGCGGTTGCTGCCGATGGCTTCGCGCGGCTCGCGGAGCGCATGCGGCGCGCGATGGCCAGCGCGTCTGCCGGTCGGGGAGACGAGCCTGTGTCCATCGCTCGCTTCAAGGCCGTTGGCGGCGCCTACGTCGGGTTCGCCGCGGACCACCCGGAGATCTTTCGCGTGATGTTCGGCGAATGCGGGGCCAAGTGCCGGAGCGCCGAGCCTGAGAACCCGGAAGCGGAGACGCCCTGGACGCTGCTCGGCCAGTCCCTCGACGCGCTGGTAGCCGACGGATTCCTCCGTCCCGAGCGCCGCCTGGGCGCGGAGCTGAAGGCGTGGACCGTCGTCCACGGATTCGCGTCTCTCTCGCTCGACGGCCTCGCGGCGACGCCCACGCAGCGAGAGCGGAAGGCTGCCCTGGAGGCGCTGCTCGACTTCACGGTGGTCGGGCTATGCGGGGAGTTGCCGACCGCCCGTTGACGCCGCGACAGGCATCCGGCCGCAGGTACGCGATAAACGGCCCCCGCGTTCGTCGCGGGACAGTGCGAACGCGAGAGAGCGTCCCGGCTCGCTGCGCGCAACCCATCGGATTCGCATCGATTCGCGTCTTCGGGACGGTGCGAACGGTGAGAACCCGTACCGCAGAGAGCGGTGCGAACGGGTTGGTGAGCGGCTACGAGACCGGAGCTAAGAGCGAAGCGGGTTTCGGCGATTTCGCCGGGACTCGCTTTTTGCTGCGGGGCAACGCCGGGGAGACGGCAGGAGTGAATCAGAGTCGTTTGAGGCTGGCCTCATCAGACCGACGTACGACTCTTGGTGGGTAAGCGGGAGACTTGGGTCCGACCTCTGCAGCTGAGGCTTGACCCCATCGGAGCGGCTTGATCTACCGAGTATCCTCGATGCTCCATACAAAAGATGGTCGCCCCAAGGATATCTCTAAAAACTACATCTCAGGCGTTGGCCCGGATTTTGAGGCCGGAAGCGGTGATTCCCCTGCTCGAAGGATACCGGATGGCACTCTGGAAGCAGAGCGCCCAGCAACCCAGAATTAGGGGGTGTAGGGCAGCGAGGAGTGGTGAAGAACGATGCGCAACGTCCCCTCCTCGTCTTTCCTGTAGCCCCAGCTTTTGTCGACTCTTGTAACTTTTCCGTCTTTGTCCGTGAAGGTGACCCAGCCCATCCACAGGGCCACATTCCCTTCGATGAAACAGGCGGCGGTTTCTGATTCGACGGAACGCCAGCCCTTGAGGGCGAAGCCTGTATCAGGGAATAAGGGGTTTTGTCCGACAAAGTACGAGAGCGCTCCTTCGCGGGTGGGGCGGAAGGTTTTTTCTCCGCTCGTCATGGTCGGCTTGAAGAGAACCGGACCCAAGCTGTAGCCGTAGGCCCCGTCCAAAGCCGCGTTGGCTAGTTTAGTTGCCGCTTCAATTCCCTCGGTATCGTAGGCCTTGGAAATGGCGACCAGTGCGTCGCCCCAGATCTTCCGGGCTTCGGTGAGTTCAGTTTTGGTGATGGACATAGGTAAATCGTACGTTTCAGGTTGGTCGCGGTCAGTGCGCGGAAGGTGCGAGAGGGGGACCGAAGACCTCCCCACCGAACTTTAGGGCAAGGCCCAGCGAGTGGGGCTTCCAATGCGACCCTCTATCAAGGCCGCTCGATCACCACCACATCATCATAGCGCGTAGCGCATGTTCTGTCCACTCTAACGGTACGACTCGCCCCTTCGCTGTCGTGGCATCGGGCGCGTTCAGAGCAGCACCGTCGGCGCCGTCGGCGAAGGTCGGGCGCAAGCGGCATCGAGCGCCGCCACGAATACGAGTCACGCAGGCGCGCTCAAGCACCGGCGATGCAAGTCCGCGCGGCCATCCGCCGGGATAAAAACGAGGCGAAGGGGTGAATCGTGAGCGTGCGGAGGTGCGTGGGTGCGTCGCTTGAGGAACAGTAGGGATGGTCGCGCGGCCTCCGACCGGCGGCCGCGGCGGCGATGGGAGGCGACGATGCAATGTGCTGTCAACTGCGTCCGCGGTGCCGCGCGCGGGACGGACAACAGAACCGCCCACGACGCCTCCGTCAGAGCGCGACGCAGGGGCGATTGCGGCACACCTGAATGGCGCGGCACACCCGGCCGCAGGCGCTGCACTTGCGAGCGTGGGTGGTAAGTCTGGAGTAGGCCGTCGGGCAGGCCGTGGTGCCCGTCGGGCAGATGGTGCGGCAGAGGCTGGGGAAGCACAACGGGGTACCACCCGCCAGGGATGTGCAGGGGCGATTGCACCCGCCGCAGCGGGCGGTGTCGCCCGCGGTCCCTCGCAACACGGACAACCCTTGGGTCGTGGCAAGCAACACGCCGGACGACAGACGAGGAGACCACATCGCCGCTCGCATCGAGGTTCTTGCTGAAGTCGAGGTCTGCACGGCGGACTGGTGGGTCCTTTCACGCGCGGGCTGCACGGTCGGCGAGGCGACCATCGGGCGGGCCGACAATCTCATCGCTGGAGGTCGTGCCAAGGCGGCGTCACGGCGGGCGCCCTGGGGGTTCACCTCTCCCGGGGACTTTTGCGGCATTCCCGAGACAGGCCTAGATGGGTGGCGACAGCGACTAATCGCCGAGCTCCACCCCACTATCGCGATCGGCCGGAGCGGCAGCTCGTATTCGTGGGAGGTCCGGGCGAGCCCTTCGAGCCCCTAATGGAGACCGAAGACGGACGCAGCCCGGCTGGGGATGCGGTCGTCTCCGAGGTGGTTCTGCGCGACGGACAATTCTTGTATTTTGCCGGGACTGATGGTTCTCGAGGCCCGGAAGCGGGGGTACCAGCACCCCATCCGGCAAGCGAAAACGCCCTCCAGGCCTCTTTGGAAAGCCGCTTTCCGCGCCCCTGTCCGGCTTCGCTACGGACCGGGGCGGTAGGGTCAAGGGACAAAGGGATCAAGAGCCAAGGGACAAGCCCTCGGCCTATGGCCTCGACCAGGCCAGGCGGAAGCCGATGCCGCTGCTGCGGTTATCCGGGGCGCCGTTGTTGCGGCTCGCCGCCCGCGCCGCCGACGCGTCGCTGCTCCACAGCCCACCCCGGAGGACCCGGTACGAGCCTGATGCGGGATCCACCGGATCCGTCACCGTGCCGGGATAGTCGTCGTACCTGTCCCAGCACCACGCCCACACATTGCCCGCCATGTCGTACAAGCCCCACGCATTGGGTTGCTTCTGGGCTACGAGACCAGGAGACACCGCCTCTACCCGCGCCAAATATACAGCAGGCCCTAGTCGGAACCGTGGTATCAGACTGTGCTGGCAACGGCGCGGTAGGCATATTCCCACGCCGCTTCGGTGGGCAAGCGCCAACCTTTGGTCGCATAAGGGGTGGAAGCCGTCAACGTAACATTGCTGCAACGGTAGTTGCCTGAACTCCAGGTACCGGAGCCGTTGGACAAGTTCTAAGCCCGGTGTAGACCATCCGCCAGGGACATGGCATCGGCGCAGGCTACAGCGTCATACCAACTCACCCGCTCGACAGGACGGTTTGTGTCGCCCGTGAAGTGCGAAGGGTTGTTGCCCATCCGGGCCTGCCACTGGACATGCGTCACCTCTGTGGTCTGCATCACGATGCGGGCGTCGCCCGTGAGGTCGAAGTAACCGACGTCTCCGTCGCGCAGGCGGGCTCGGGTGCCCTCGCTGAGGCAGGGAGAGACGACCAACGGTTTCGCGGCCTCGCGTGAGCCGACCAGCGACTCGGCCAAAGGGCGGACTCCCTTCGGGTCGAGGCGCTGTCGGACCTCCAACGCGAACGTCCCGACGCGGTGGTCGGGCGCAGTGACCTCGACCGTGGTGGCGGTTGCCGAGGCGCGGGGCTCGCTCGCGGACCAGCCGGGGGGCACCGACGTCGAAGCTATTGGAGCCCCTCGCGGATCAGCCTGTTGTCGGATACGGACATGTTTCGCGCCTCGTGCACCGGCATAGAGCGAGGCAACTTTGTTCGCAAGTTGCCTTTTATGGATAGGTTGCACCCGATAAACAACAAGGCATCTGAGGCAATTTCGAATGCGACGCATTAGCGCGACTTCCTCGGCGGCAACTTGCCGACCACGCCCGAAGCGCGGGCGGGTCAAGTGCCAGTTCGTGGCCTAACTTCCGCAGTCCTTCCTTAGGGACGACTTCCTTGCGTCGTCACGCCCGTTCAGGTGGCCCGAGGCCATCTGCTTCGGCGAAGCGTTCCTGAGGTCGCTTCCTTGGCTGAACACCAACTGCAGGCACATCCTGCTTGGGCGGGACGCGCGCATTGCACGGGCAGCCGAATCTTCGACAAGCTTTCGAAGAACTTGAATGGGCCTGAGTCGGACCCGCCTCAGCGACCGGATGGTCGTCGAGGGACGTCAGGGCACCGTGGTCGCCGTGGATGACCAGTTGAACTAAGCTGGCGACGGGGGCAAGAGATTCGTGAGGCCCCTCGGCGGAGCCAAGAATGTCGTCGCCAAGTCGGCGATTGCCGGTGGCGTGGCCTCAGGTGTAAGTTTCGCGCAGTAGAGGGTGGCCTTTCGAAGCATCAGCCTCCGCCTTAAGCCTCGGCCTTGGCTACCGGAACCACGGCCGGAGCAACCGTAGGGGGTGCGACCGTCGGGCTGTGGGCCCTGCGCGCAGTAGCAGTAGGTTCAGGCGTAGCCGCAGGCCCCACGGCGCTCCACGGCACACTCCGGCACGCAGTCCTGCACGCCATGGCCGCGTGGCCCCGCTGATTCCGAGCGTCTGTCGGCATCCACGACAGCAAGGCCCGGGCGAGGCTGCTCCTCCGGGTGTCCGTGAACGAACGACCTACTGCTGGCTACGATGTTCGCGCACGGAAATCAACGAGTGCCTGACGGACCCGCTCATCCCGGCCGCTTGCGACGTGCTCTCGGAGGACATCGCTGACCATCTTCTGCAGAAACACGCACTTAAGGCACGTGTATTGATGTGCCTGAGCAAGCATAGGTAGGAGCACCTCAGTGTCCCCAAAATACCGAAATACTCCCCTCGGATGCGCGTCATGGCCTCTTGGTACAAGTCGACCACCCGCCTCGAACCACGCGACCGTTTGATACCTGCTCGCCCGGGTCCATCGCCTTTGCGACCGGCAAGCGCAGGAGGTCGGCGGTAACGCGGTCGGCAACGCGTTGCGCCACCTCGGAGAGATCGTCAGAGGATGTGCACCAGATCCGGGGGCGTGACCGATACCTGTGCCCCCGAACCAAATTCAATCCCACTTCCTCTCCCCGTGCCCGTCGAGCGTCAATTCCGTCCGATAAGGCAGGCGCAGGAAACCCGGCTGATACGTCATCTGGACCACGGTTCCCTTTGGCCATACCTGGTTCAACGGTGGCTTGAGCCTGAAGTGCTTTGGTGTCCGGTACCCGTAGACATAAGCCGAGTTGTCCAGTTCAACGCGGTACGTAAACCGGACAACCAACTTCCTCTTTTCCCCTGTGAGATCGCGCAGCCAGTCGGGGGCACGCCTCCTTCCGTCGCCTCTCCGGGGATACTCGTAGGTTTCACGCCGATCCACCGTAACCTCGACGACACGACATCGGAAAACAAATGGATCAACAATGCGGTGCATCTCGTTGACATCCGCCAGGATACGCAGGGATGCCACGGGGACGGCAAGCAGGGTTACGACGAGGGCCTCGATGAGCACGACCTTTCCCCTTGAGGAATTGCCCAGGAGATTCCGACAAACCTTGAAGTTCAGGACAGCCCACGTCGTTGCCAGAAGGTAGGTCAGGCCGTACAGCGGGATGGTCGCGAGGTAGTAGTCGGCCCATAAAATGCCAAGGTCACCACTTTCCAAGGCCCCGAGTACCGAGGCCTCCGCAAGTGCACCCAAGGCATAACCCGCCGGCAAGGCAAGGGCCGACTCGATCAACAGGACCCGCCAGAAAAAGGCATCGAATCGATAGGCCCGCGCCCGGGTCAGCCGCGCCATCACTCGACCGAGGTCAGCCACTTCCTGCGCCACGGACTCGTCGGGGTCCTCGTCGCACGCCATCTCCACCAGCAGTTGGATGCCATCCGTCCGGATGCTCTTGACCTGCCTCTCCTTGAACAAGCGCAGGATCCGCCCCCGTAAGGCTTCGTCCCGACTGAGCCACGCGCCGACCCGACTGTCATCGCTCTCGAGGAAGACGGCCTCGTCGAAATTCAAGTCGCCCGTCTGCTGCTCGGTCATCAGGCCCAGCTTCAGCCCAAGGTTATCCATCAGGCCCTGGGGCCTCAGCGTCAGGTGCACGGCGGTTCTCATGGGCACAGACAACTTGGCGCCCCTGACCTCACGCGTCCGGGGCTCAAGGACCCGGCTCAAGCCAACGGGGGTGCCCTCGCATGTCCAGGCAACCGGATACCTTGGCCGCAGCCGATAGGACAACCGCTGGATTTGCCAGAGGATCGGAAGCGCGACCATCAAGGCCACACGCAACATTACCCACATGGTCTATGCCCTCTTTGCAACGGGGTAGCCAAATGGCTTATGACGCCGAGGCTCCCGAATAAACGACATTGCCGCGTCTGGTGGCCCCCACGAACAGTCGTCCCGACGGCTCACGCACCCATCGGAGGCGACGACGCCAGCCGACGAGATTCATGCCACCCACCGTCAGCTCGTCTTGATTGCCCAGCTTGTTGCCGACCTCGACCAGACTGAAAAGCGAGAATGGCTCGAACGGCACGGCCCAGATACGGCGCCAGCCTGGCTTGGCTGACCTTGTCGCCGTCCGGTCCACCCGTCAAGGTATAGCCGGGCGCATAGACCAGCGACAAGCCCCCGCGAAGCCTAAGGGTCAGACTGTTGCTGAGCGGCAAGGACACAACCGGCATCACCTCGAGGTTCATGGTGCCGCCACCCAAGACGGTGTTCATCAAGTTGAACGTGCCGGAAGGCCGATGTCAGGCCCGTTGCCGAGGTTCATCCATGTCCACGTCGTGCGCAGGCCAAGGGTGCTCGTGAGAACGTTCGTGTTGGCGTAGACACCGACGCTCAACTGGTCGGCCAGATCCCGGTCATAGTTGGCGCCGAGCAACCCGATGCTTAGTACGGCCTCGTCCTTGCGAATACCCAGAACCGGCCCGTTGGCGGCGTATGCCGGTTCCATTTGCGAGAAGGCCAGGCATGATGCCGCAAGGACAAGCTGGAATCGTTTCATGGTCAGAAATCCTGTCATGGACCGAGAGGCTACTTCGCATCATGCCCTCCGGTCGCCTCCCTGCATCATCAAGTCCGACCACCTATCGCCCGGCCCGGCCCACGCAGGCAATACAACCTAGGCCCTCAGCCGTCGGCACGCACTCTGAGCACCCTGTCCATCGCCCGCCCCTTCGCCAGCTCGTCGACCGGTTTGTCCAGCATCTGGATCTGGCGCATCAACGGGTTCGCAACCTCCTTGACCCGGACACCACAGACCACGCCCTTGATGGCGCCTGCCTCTGCTTGCAGGCGTGCCTGCCCGAGATACTCAATGAATGTCGTGGCCGCTTCCAAATGATGCGCCAACTGCGCCTCATCGAAACTCGTCAGCCAACGAATCACGGTATCTTGCTCATCTTTGGTGCGGCCCTTCCGTTCGACCTTGGCCACGTCGAGCGGATAGACCGCCGAGAACGCGGTCGAGAAAGTGCGACGGGGCTTCGTGGCCCCTGCCTGATCCGTCATCACTGCTGCCTCGGCACCGACCGTCAGAACCCCTGCACCATCCCCACCGTCAGCGTGTCCTGAACGGGGGACGCTTGGCCTCGACACCCCGGAAAGAGGGCATCGGCAGCCTCGTCATGTCGGGCCTCGAGGCGCCACTGCCAATCCCTGTGAGGTTTCCACGTGGCTGTTGCCGTCAGCGAGCGGACCCACGGCACGGGCCAGAAGATGGCCCCGGGAACGCGCCCTCCGATACCTAGTCGCTCCTCCCTGAAGCCATCGAGCCGAACCGCAAAGTCCAGGCGATCGTTCACCGAGGCCACCGTCGTCACGGCCGCCGCCTGCCATTGCACCCACCCCGCCGATCCTGCCTCGCTGCCGACGTTCGCGTGGGCGATCCACTTCCACCAACGGTCGGGACGCCACGTCACGTGACCATCAAGCAGGCTCCGCCACGGTCGTCCCTCAGGCGCATCCAGGCCGCGCTCCTGGCTCAAGGCCAACAACAGCGACGTATCGAGGCCGGCCCGTAACCGACTCGTCCACTGCGCCATCGGGGCCAAGCCCGGCGGACCATCAACGACCGCATTCCAGCCGTTGGTCATCCAGAAGGCCAGCCCGTGACCGGGCGCCACGTCCCAGGTCGCCCGCATGCCGGTGTGGTAGTAGGGCAACGCGTAGAAAAGGTTCGAGCGCGACTAGGTGTCGTTGCTGCGGACGGGTACGCTTTCCGGACCGATGGGGGACAGGAACAAGCCCGCGTCCAAGGCCCAATCGGGTGCCACGGAGCCGCCGGCCCAAGCCTCGAGCAGGTGGCGCCACAGGGTGGCATCGCTGGGTCCCACGCCGAATTCGGCACGCCACGAGGGTTCGGCCGAGTAGTACGAGGAATGCGTCAGGCCCGTCTGCAGGGCCAGGCGCCCGCGCACCGCACCACGATCCCACGGCAGGTCCAGCACGACATTGGCCAGGCTGAAGCCCGTGCGACCGCCCACGACCCGATAGCCGTTCACCGGACTGTCAGGAGCCGTCAGGTTGGTCGTCGCCTGGACCTCGACCCAGCCGGAAGGGATGACGGGTGGGGTGTAGGGCAGATCGCTCATGTCTGCAAATCCTATATCGCGTGACGACGACGGCAGGAGCCAACCCGGACAAAGCCCGCCTCCGTGACCAAAGGCACCCCCCTCGCCCGACAGGGTATGAAGCCCGGGATGGATTGCCGGCAGTCTCCCTTCCATGCCTGCCTGCTTGCCGCCTTCGTGGCCGTGGCAGGATGCCAAGCCACGGGTGGCCAGACGCTGACCCGCGGTGCGGTCTTCAGCGCGTTGCTTCCTGCCGGAACGGCGGCAGCATCCTCGAGTCCGACTGCGCTACCGGCCCAGCCCTTGCCTGTCCCGCAGCGCCTGCTTCGAGGCGAGGTCCGGGTCCCCCCTGCGTTTGCCGGGGTGCTCGGCGGCACCCTCGTCGCCAACGCAGCCGGCGGCCTTGTCGGCAACAACGCGGGCGGACTTGTCGGAAACGCGGCAGGAGGATTGGTCTCGGATGCGGCAGGTCGCCACGCTGCCTCGGTGCCCCGCGCGCGCGCCACTCGGGAAGTCGTCACGAACGCCCTTGCGCAGCAGCCCTTGGCCAACGTCCGTGTCGCCTTGGTGGATGCTCGGGGGGTTACGCTGCAGGATGTTGCCGGTGTGACCCTCGTGACACGCACGGACGCAGCAGGCCGCTACATCCTGCCCCGCCCGCCCGAGGGTCGCCCTGCGCGACTGCTGGTGGGCGACCGCGGAGACGTGGCATTCGGGCGCTTGGTCGCAGCCGACCTCGCCAGCAGTTCCTCGACCGAGGCCGATGTCGATCTGGGCTCCACGCTCGTTGCACGCTATTGCCTCGAGCAATACGTGTCGGACCAACCCGATCCCGAGGCGGCTCTCGCCCGAGTACCCGCGGCCATCGAAGCCGATACCGTCGCACGTACTCGTGCCGTCGTGGCCGATGCCGCCGACCTGCTGGCCGAGCGCACCAGCCTGGACTCCCGTACCGTGGCGCTGGCGGTCGACCGGCTGCAGACCCGGCACGAGGTCGTCAAGACAAGCTTCGAGACCTTGCGCAAATTGCTTGTCGTGGCGGGCCTGTCCAACCTCGGAGATGGTGAACCGGCCACCCGCGTCGCCCTGTCCGAGGTTCGCGACCTGCTCGAGGCACCTGATGGCGGCCTCTACCTGAACTGCCCCGACGACAAGCGCATCTGGTGGCTGAAGCCCGACGGCACGTTGCGTGCGCTTGTCGGCAGGGTCGGCACGGCGACGGCGGATGACACTCCCGACATCGGCATGGTGGCCAAGATGACGGCACGTCCGGATGGCAGCTTGATCCTGCTCGAGGAGGATCGCAAGGCAGGGGACATCCCGTTGCTCTGGCGCCTGACGCCGCGCGGTACCCTGCAAGCCATCCCGCACGGCATTCAGGGTCTTGAGGCAGCCTTGCCTCTCGACACCGACCGCCTCCTGCTGATCAGTACGGCCATCGACCAGATGGCCACCTTCTGGGAACTCGAAGCGGGCGGCAGCCCTCGTCGGCTATCTGCGGTTTCCTTGGCGCAGGACTGGAGTCTCTCCGGCTTTCCGCCGGCCATCACGCAGGCGGCCTTGCTGCCGGACGGCCGCGTGCGGCTCGCGACCGAGTTGTTCATGGCCAGCCGCGTCCTCGACATCGATCCCCGGACCGGCACCATGGAGCGCTGGTTCGATGGACAGCCTCACCGCCTGCCGGGCCCGATCCTGCTGCCCGACGGCCGGGTGATCCTGACCGAGGGCTTCGAAGCTTTCCGGGTTTTGGAGCGCCCGGACACCCAATCGGCCTTGCAACCCTTGCCACGGCAGTTCCTGCTTGGCTGGACGCCCCTCCTGCTGGACGGATCAGGTCGGCTTGTCCTCGCGCAGGACCGACAGGTGCTGCGTCTGCAGGACGGCAGGTGGTCCGTCATCGCCGGCGTGGGAGGGCAACCGGACCGCGAAACGGCAATCAGCGCACGCGATCCGCGCAGTTTCTCGGTGCTGCCGGATGGTCGTCTCGTCATCGTCGACGGGAGTGACCTGGTGTTGCAGCGTCCCGGCGAGAGTGCGATCGCGCTGGTGCCGCAGGGCAAGCTCGACCCGACGTCACAGGAAGCGAGCAATCACCAAGCCCTTGCCGTCGTCACCGATCCGCGGGACGGACGCATCTTCGTAAGGGCCAACGTGGCCGGGTACGTCAGCTCCGACGGCCCCAAGGACCGCATCTACGAGGTGGCCGCGGACGGCAAGGCGACCTTACGCTACGAGACCACAACGGGCATCTGGGCGATGGCCGTGGGTCCCGACGGTGACCTCTACCTCACCGAGTACCAGTTCCTGGGCCCGAAGCGCGTCGTCGCAATCGACCGAAACGGCAAGGCCCGGGAAGTCATGGGTGCGTCCGCTCCCTACTTCGCGCTGAGCCGGGTCGGTTTCGATCAGGATGGCACGCTTCATCTCGAGGACAGCACCATCGGCAGTGCGCCCGACTACGTTCGTACCCGCAAGGTCCTGCCTATCCGCGACGGCGAGGTGCAGGCCGCGTTGGCAGCAGACGCCATCTTTCCCGAAGCCGTCGATGCCACGGGCTGGTTCTATGAGGGCCTGGGCATCAACGAGGGTGGCCTGACGGGCTGGAAAGGGGATTTGGTCCGACGCCACCGGACAACGGGCGTGATCGAGGCCCTGACCGGACCCTCGGGCCGGTTCTTCACGGGCTCGGGGGTAGATGACGGTGTCGCCGGCGCCCGGGACCCGGTCTTCGGGCCGGATGGCGACCTCTACTTCCTCGACATGGGCAACCGCCAGATCAAGCGGATTCCGGTAGAGGCCCTCACGGCCAGTGCCTCGCCTGCGCCCTGACGCATCACGCGTTCCGGCATCCGCCCCGGAACACCTTGCCGGACGCAAGAAGGGCGGACATCCTCGAGAGGATGCCCGCCCCCATTGGCCGAGTGCTACTTGACGACGATGGGCAGCTTGACGATGCCCGGCGTCTTCTTCTCTCCGAATGCGGCGTTGACCACATAAAGAGCCCCATCGGTCCCGTTGTAGGTGAGGCTGGACGGGAACGCAAACAACGACCCGCTCGCGACCGTAGTCAACGTCTTGTCCGCCAGATTGTAGCGCAGTACGGCTTCCTGAGCGTTGGAGGCAACGTAGAGGCTGCCATCGGGTCCCACGGCAAGACCATCGGCCCCGCGGAAGGTGTCGCAATCCGACGCCCGGACGACCGAGACGGCACCCGCTGAACCGTCCGTGTTGCAGATGACCTTGACGAGGCTGGCCTTGTCCGAGTTCGTCACATAGGCATTGTCTGCCGTCAGAACAATGCCGTTGGCACCGATACCGAACCCGGTCGCGCACACGGAAGCCGTATCCCCTCCTGCCAAGGCAGCGCCTGACGCCCAGTCTGTCACGACACCAGCAGCGGTCACCTTGAGAATCTTGCCACCAGAAGACTCGGTGACATAAAGATTGTCATCGGAACCCACGGCGATGCCATTGACAAAGCCAGCGACCGAGGCGAGCTTGGTCGCCTCTCCGCCTGCACTGCCGACCTTGTAGATGCCGATCTGGTACTTGGGCCCGCAGGTAGTCACGGCCACATAGAGGTTCTTGGCGGCGTCAAAGGCCAGACCCAGCACATAGACAGTCCCATCCGAGGGGATGGTCCCGGGCAGCGTGCCGAACTCGGTCTTGGTCTTCGTCGCCAGCGAAACTTTGAGGATCTTGCCCGCGGCAGTTGCCACGTAGGCATTTTGACCTTCATTGTCCAACGTGAGGCCTTCTGCGAACTCACCCATCGCCGCATCGAACGCGATCAACGCGCTGGGCGGGGCAAGCTTAGGTGCAGGCGTCGGGGTTGGCGTTGCGGTCGCCGTGGGTGCCGGAGTCGGGGTGGCCGAGGATGCGGTCGTGGTGGCGGGGGCGCAGGCCACGACGGACAAGGTCATGGCCAGAAGGGCCAGGGCTGCGCCGCGGGCCATGCCGTTTGCAAGGAAAGAGAGACGGCTGGACATGGTTACTACTCGGCTAAGCCAATGTAGTGTGAGAGCAGAACGCTTTGCTGCCTGCGTTCGGCTGGAAGCACCCCACCTGCCCATCAGCACGTCAAACCGGCTTCCGTTCGCGCAAAGGACCCGACGGTAACGCGGCGTCCAACACTCACCCAGAAGGAAGTCCCGAAGTGTCCACCAAGGTCCGCACCATCCTCTACTGGATCACCACCGCCCCCGCCTGCCTGATGCTGGCGGGATCGGGCTTCAGCAACCTGACGCGCGCGCCCCAGGTGGTCGAAGCACTGGCGGCTTTGGGCTACCCAGCGTACCTCCCCGTCATCCTCGGCACATGGAAGGTACTGGCCGCCGCAGCCATTGCGGCTCCCGGCCTGCCTCGCCTCAAGGAGTGGGCCTACGCTGGCGTTTTCTTTGCCATGTCGGGTGCCGTCGCCAGCCATGTCCTGGCCGGTGACCCACCCACCAAGGCCGTGGCCCCCGTCGTCATCGTGGCCATCGTCCTGGCCGGTTGGTGGCTGCGTCCCGAGAACCGCAAGCTGTCAGGCGTGCCCGCCCCGGCCGCAGCCTGAGGCCACCTTGCGCCTGCTGTTGCTCGGCGCCACAGGTGGGGTCGGACGGCATCTGGCCAGCCAGGCCGTCGCGCGCGGACACTCGGGCACGGTACTGCTTCGACCCACGTCGTCCACTCCGGAGCCCGAAGGCTGGCGCATCGTCCGCGGCCCTCTCGACGATCCGGAGGTGCTCGACGCGGCCATGCAAGGGGCCGACGCCGTGCTGTCCTGCATCGGCATGCAACGCCGCAACCCTGCCAATCCCTGGTCACGCAGCCTCTCGCCGGCCGACCTGACCTCCAGCACGGCAAGCCATATCGTATCGGCGATGCAACGCCGGGGCGCTCGGCGCATCATCGCCGTGAGTGCCGCAGGCGTCGGGGATAGCCAAGGCGGTCTCAACGCCCTCGTGCGGTTTTTCCTTGCGGCCACGATGATCGGGGCGGCCTACCGGGACCTGGCCCGGATGGAGGAGGTCTACGCGGCCAGCGGCCTTGATTGGCTGGCACCACGACCGACCCGTCTGCGCGAGGGTCCCGCCTCCGCCATGGTCCGCGTGGTCGAGGCCTTCGGGATGGGCGACGCCATTTCCCGAGCCGATGTCGCGCGGTGGATGCTGGACGCCCTCGAGGTCCCGAAGTGGCCGTCATCCGCGTGGCAGGGCCGCACGCCCCAGATCAGCGGGGCATCCTGACGTGACGGTCTTCCTGCATGTCATCGGCTGGTACAACCTGCTAGGCGCGGTCGTGCTGCTGGCCATGCTGCATCAGGCCATCGCCAACGCCGTGCTGCATGTCTGGACGCGCATTCTGGCGAATCCTTGGAAACACCCCCCGCTCGGCAGGCTCTGGCTGACGTGGGCCGGGGCTTGCAACCTGTGCCTGGGCTTCCTGATGGTTCGTGCAGCCTCGTGGCCCGAAGCCATCCAGCAGGAAGTCGTCGCCGGCACGACGGGCGTATACGCCCTCATGTACGGCACGCTGGTCGTCGGGGGTCGAGGGCCTGCATTCGGCGCCGGGATTCCCGTCGTGCACGTGCTGTGGCTGGCGCAACTGACGTGGGGCCTATGGGCGTTGCTGGGCTGAATCCAGCCCCACGCAACCTTGCGCACTCAGGTGGCGGGTGTCGGCACTACGGCATCAAGCCCGACCAACTGTCGGCTCAGCGCATCCAGTCGCTCGGCGGCAGCGTCGTCATGGGCCTCGGGATTGGGCGAATGCAACGGCAGGCCCCCGGCATTGGCGCGGGCATCCCGGTACATCCCGAGCTGACTGAAGAACGCGCCCGGATGGGCCTCGACCTCGGCCGCCAGAAGGGCGTAGAGCGTGACCTGCGTTCCTTCCCATGGCTCGATCATCCCCACCAGCCGCAGCAGCGGCCGGAACAGCACGTCCTGGAACCAGACCGGTGCAAAGGACTTGACGAGCGCCGTGCGGACCCAGCCGGGATGGACGCTGACGGCCGAGATGCCGCTGCCCTCAAGGCGCCGGGCCAGATGCCGGGCGTGCAGCAGGTTGGCCAGCTTGGACTGGGCATAGGCCGCCCAGCCATCGTAGGGACGCCGCGCGAAGTTCGGGTCCTCGAAGTCGATGCGGCCGGGCCGACCTTGGGCCATGTCGTGGTAGCAACTGGAGACATTGACGATGCGCGCCGGAGCAGCGGCACGGATGCACGGCAGCAACTCCTCGGTCAGCAGGAAATGTCCGAGGTGGTTGGTGCCGAACTGGGTCTCGAAACCCTCCCGGGTGCGCCCCATCGGCGTATTCATGACGCCGGCGTTGTTGACGAGCCCATGGACCTGGGCGTGACGCTCGCGAATCCCGGCGGCAAAGTCGCGAACACTTTCGAGGCTGGCGAGGTCCAGTGCAGCGACCTCGATGGAACCCCTCTGGCCCTCGGCCAGCAGTTCGGCACGCACCCGCTCACCCTCTGCCGGCCGGCGACAGGCGAGGACGACGTGCGCCCCCTGCCGTGCCAGCTGCGCGACCGTAACCCGGCCGATACCGGAGTTGCCTCCCGTGACGACATAGACGCGACCGGACAAGTCGGTCTGCAGGAGAGATTCCGGACACATCAAGGGCTTTGGCATGACGCCATGAAACCACCCTCGACCCGCTGGCCACCAACCCGGAGTATGGTAAGTCCCATGCATGATCCAGATGCCATCGTGACCCTGCAGGCTCGCCTCCAGGCCGCGCGCACGGACCGCAGCCACGCCTTCTGGAATCGCTACATGAAGGGCGTATTGCCCTACCGGGGCGTCGCCATGGGCGACATCCGCCGCGCGGTCCACGACTGGTGGCGCAACGAGGGCCAGTGTCCCGATCCCCTTCCCGTGGCCTTGGCGCTGCTTGGTCAAACGTACGGCGAGGACAAGGTTGCCGGCATCCTGCTGCTCGATGAAATCGCGGGCGAGAAAGTCGTAGCGGGCCACCTCCCCGCTCTGGCCAAGGTCTTCGACTGCGGTCACGTTGCCGATTGGAGCACGTGCGACTGGCTGTGCCTGAAGGTGCTCGGCAAGATTGCCGAACGCGCCCTGCCAGACCCTGGCCCCAGCCAGACGCTCTCCAGCTGGGTCGATGCACCGGGGCCTTGGCGCATCCGGGCGGCGCTCGTCAGCTTCATCAAGCTTGCCGCTCGGGGAGAGCAGAACTTCCCGGGCTTCACCGCGCAGATGCTGGACACGTGCGCCATGGCCCTCGCCCGGCGGGATCGGTTCATCCACACCGGCGTGGGGTGGCTGCTGCGTGAACTGGCCAAGGCTGATTCCGTACCGGTCCTCTCATTCCTGAACGAACACGGCAATCGCCTGACTCGAGAGGGGCTACGCTACGCAACGGAGGCCATGGCTCCGCTGCTTCGGGATGCCCTGCTCAATCGTGCCAGAGGCTGACTCCTTCGCCCTCAAGCAACCGACGTTTGGCCTCAACGCCCCACCTGTAGCCACCGGATGTCCCGTCTGCCCGGACCACCCTGTGGCAGGGCACCAGGACCGCATAGGGATTGGCCGCGACCGCCGAGGCCACGGCCCGGCAGGCCCCGGGGCGACCGATACGCAGCGCCAGGTCGCCATAGGTGATGATGCTGCCCTCAGGAACCTGCAGCAGCGCCTTGCGAACGTCGGCGCGAAACGGCGTCCCGGCAGGCTCGAGCCAGACCGCCAGGGATTCAGGCTTGGCCGCCGCAGCGCGGACTGCCTGCCAGATGGCACGGGCGCGACGGTCCTCCCGAACAGAGTCATCTGCCTCCTCGATGGCTATCCCGAACAGCGCCTCTCCGGTCCAGACCAGCCGAAGGCACACGCCACCGTGACGCACCACGCCCTCGCCGTCCCCGGCGAGAAGACGGCCGAACGGGTAGGCTGGGGTCGTGGACATTCTCGACGACCATATCGCGAACGTGACCTCCCCGGAGGTCAAGGAACGCGTGCGCACGCTCGCGGCACTCATCGCCGAAGAAGCTCCCGAGGCCTTGCTGACCCGGTCCTACGGCATGCCGGCCTGGAAGGTCGGCGGCAAGCCCTTGGTCTACCTTGCGGTTTGCCGCGAACACATCGGCTTCTATCCGACGGGTACGGGGATGTCCTCCATCGCCGACGACCTGGGCGACCTGCCGCACAGCAAGGGCGCGGTCCAACTGCCCCACGACCTCCCCTTGCCCATGGAGCGCGTCCGGCGCTGGCTCAGGGTGCGCGTACGCCAGACCACGGGCAGTCCATCTTGAGCCCGTGCGCCTGCGCCGGCTTCGGAGACTTTGATCCGGCTGCCCACGAGGCAGAGGTCCAAGCGCTCGTCCTCCGCCACCGGGACCAGATCGACACGTGGTTCCATCCCTGCTCCCGGGAACGGCACCACGACCTTGCCGCAATGTACGTGGCCGACACCTGCATCACGCGAAACCTGGACCGGATTGCGACCGGCTTCGCCAGCTACTTGAGCGAAGTCATCCTCGCCAGCTGAGGCGTCCGCTTGGCTGGGGCCGAGGCCCGGCTAATCCGCTTCCTCGCCCTGCCCCTCGTAGGCGGCCTGCTGAAGGGTCTCGGTCCAGGCCATCGCCCGCCGCTCCGCAAAGCCATCGATGACGAAGCCGACACCCGCGAACAGTACCAAGGCGGCAGCCAAGCCGTGCGCGAACTCGGACCGGAACCCGAGGCGCAGACCGAGGCCAAGCACGGCCATGAAAACGTACGCCGCCACATAGCGGGACCAGTTCCGATTGACCTTGTCCATCCGCTGGATTTCCGCCACGAGGGCCGGGGCCGGGGCTTGCTCGAGCGCGAGTTCGAGTCGCTCGACCTGCGCAGGCGTACGGAAGCCGACAGTTCCCCCCGCCACGGCGAGCACGGCCCCGAAGACCAGGCAGGGCAGGGCCACGCCGCGCATGAAGGCTTCGCGGCCATCCAGAATCAGCCACGTCCCGAAGACCAGGCTCAGCAGGCCCAACGGCAGGATGAAGACCAGCGCCTCGACCTTCTCGCCCTGAAAATAGGTCAGCAAGGCTTCGTGCAGCGTCATGGCGTTTCTCCTCGGGTCAGCAGGGCTTGCATGGTACCCCGCCCGACGAGCCGGGCTGCGTGCCTGCCCGGCAGGGTAAGGCATCCATGATGACGGCACGCACCTGGGTCAGCATCGCCACCAGCCTCGATGGCTTCATCGCCGGCGAGGATGACGACCTCTCGTGGCTGCCCGGACCGGATTCCTCGGGAGACGACGGGGGCTTCGGGCCCTTCCTCGGGCAGATCGGTGCCCTGCTGATGGGGCGAAGGACCCGGGACGTGGCTTCAGGCTTCGAGGGGCCGTGGCCCTACGGCACCCTCCCCGTCCTGGTGGCCACCCATCACCCGTTGCCACCCGGCCACGCCTCGAGCCGTGACGTGGCGGACCCCATCGCAAGTCTCGTCCGGCAGGGTCTGGCTGCCGCCGGGGGCAAGGATCTCTGTCTGGATGGCGGCGGAATCATCCGACAGGCGCTTGATGGCGGCCTGTTCGATGAACTCGTCGTGACGTTCGTTCCCTGCATCCTCGGCAGGGGCATTCCGCTGTTTGCCGGCGTCGCGTCGCGAAGCAGCCTGACGTGCTCGGGCCATCGGCTCTTGTCCGGCGGCATGCTTCAGGGCACCTACGTGCCGATCGGGGGCGAAGCGACCGGCGGGAGCGGGCCCGCTCACCCGAAAGGCTAGAATGGCATCATCTATGGACTTCTTCGATGCCGTTCGCGCCCGCCGAAGTATCCGGCGCTTCCTGCCGGAACCCGTGCCCCCGGAGGTCATCGAGAAGGCGCTTGATGCCGCCATTCTGGCGCCTAACTCCTCGAACACCCAGACGTGGGACTTCCACTGGGTCCGTACCCCCGAGCGCAAGGCCAGGCTGGTCGAGCTGTGCCTCGGTCAATCAGCCGCCCGCACCGCCTCCGACCTGATGGTCATCGTGGCCGATCCTCGGACGTGGCGCCGCAGCCTGCCCGAGCTGCAGGCATGGGTCCGCAGCGTCGGGGCACCGCGTCCCGTGCAGGTCTACTACGACAAGCTCATACCGTTCACCTACCGCTGGGGCTTCCTGAACAGCCTGGCCCCGATCAAGTGGCTGATCAGCTTCCTGCCGGGCCTCTTCAGGCCCATGCCGCGCGGCCCGCACACGCGCCGGGACGGTCAGGAGGTCGCCATCAAGTCAGCCGCGCTCGCTGCGGAGAACTTCGTTCTCGCCATCTCGGCCCAAGGCTACGACACCTGCATGATGGAGGGCTTCGACGCGTGGCGCGTCCGCCGGATGCTCGGCTTGGGCAGCGCCGCGAGCGTAGTCATGGTCATCGCCGTCGGGCGCTCGGCGCCCGACGGCACGTGGGGCCCACAGTTACGCCTCGACAGGGAGAAGGTCATCCACCGGTCATGAGCCGGAGACCTCCCTGGGAGGCGTGGCTCGATCCCGAGGCCTACCCGTTTGCCGTTCGCAGGTTCGAGACCGGCGCCGGAGTCATGCGCTACGTGGACGAGGGCGAAGGCCCTGCCGTCCTGCTGGTCCACGACACGCCCGGTTGGAGCTTCGCGTGGCGCGAAGTCATCGCCGACCTGGCGGTCGACCATCGGGTCGTGGCCCCCGACATGCTGGGATTCGGCTTGTCAGACAACCTGCCCGAAGGCGAAGAAGGTTTCGGCGGCCACACCCGCCGGCTTGCCGGACTCGTCGCACGGTTGGACCTGAGCGACATCACCCTCGTGGTCCATGGCTTCGGGGGACCTGTAGCCTTGCCCCTTGCCCTGATGGAGACCACTCCCGTCTCGCGCGTCATCGTGGCCAACTCGTGGTGCTGGCCGCTTGGCCACCAGCCGGGGCATGCGCTGGCACGAAGGTTCATCAACAGCTCGGTCGGCCGCTGGTCGTACCTCGAGGCGGGACTGGCGGAACGTATCCTGATGCCGCTCTCGATAGGCGGCAAGCGACTGCACCGCCACGTCACGCGCCATTACCACGAACCCTTGCGGACACCGGCGCGTCGGCAAGGCCAATATGCCTTGGCCCGCGCACGCGTCAACGACGAAGCCTACTTCGCGCGCCTCTGGAGCGCACGCGACAAGCTGGACGCCTTGCCCCTCGACATCATCTGGGGCCTGCGCGACCCGGTCCTGGGCAGAGCCTCGCTCAACCGGTGGCGCGAGGCCCACGCCGGGGCCATCGTCCACGAGTTGCCCCGCTGCGGTCATCACGTCCCCGAGGAGGCGCCCGAAGCCATCGTCCGCGTCCTGCGCGGCCTGGGTACCTGAAGGTCAGCCTCGACGGTCTGGTTCAACCCGGCTCGGCCCACGTCCCCCACGCCCGCCTGTAAGCCCCATCAGGATCGTGCCTGGCCGTCTGCCACGCAAGGTCGAAGTGCCGGTCCGGCCGCGGATCGTTGCCCACCCCCGCGAGGTAGGCCCAATTGCCCCAGTTGCTCGCCACATCGTCGTCGATCAGGCATGACGAGAACCAGCGGGCCCCCCAGGTCCAAGGCACCTCGAGGGTCCGAGCCAGGTACCAGGCTGCCAGTTGCCGGGCCCGGTTGGTCAGCCAGCCCGTTGCCGCCAACTCGTGCATCGCCGCATCGACCAGCGGCTGGCCGGTGGTGCCCGCGCGCCACGCATCGAATCGGGCGCGCGCGGTCTCCGACGCGGCCCCGGAAGCAACAGTCGACCTTCCGGCGAATCCGCGGCGCAGGAACAGGCGCCGCCCCTGCTGCAGGGCAACGAGCTGGAAGAAATCCCGCCATAAGAGCTCCATCCGGAACCATTTCGTGTGCTCGCTGGAACCACAACGCTCCTCGTGGGCCACGAGCGCCGCGTTCACCTCGCGCGCGGAAAGCGTCCCCGACGCCAGCCAAGGCGAGAGACGCGAGGACGAGTCCTCCCCCATAAGGGCATCGCGCGTCTCCCGATAGCGGATGATGGGCCCGCCATCCGCCATGTAGGCGACGAGCCTGCCCTGCGCCTGGGCGCCCGCACCCGGTCCACCGGAGCCGGCCCCGCCCACTACAGGCCACGCCGCCAGGGCTTCCGTGGGCACAAGGGGCGCGGCAGGGATCGCGCTCAGATCCGGAGCAGGCAGGACGGGACTCCGGCCGACGACAGCCTCGGCCTTGCGACGGAAGTCCGTAAAAATCCGGGGCAGATCTGTCACCGGCATCGGCAGGTCCGCCGGGTCGACCAGCGTCTTGCCCCACGCCCAGTCGACCGGCAGGACGCGCTCCAGGGCCGCCTCCTGCGCCGCCTCCTCCGTACCCGGCTCGCGGTGCGCGAAGACCTGCCCACCACCCAGACGCTCCAGCCAGGCAGGGATGACCTCGGCGGGTTCGCCCCGCAGCACGTGGAGCGCATGGCCCCCGCGTTCCAGCTCCCGATCCAACGCGGCGAGGCAACCCGCGAAGAATTGGCGACGATGAGGCCCGATACGCGGGAACCCCAGAGATTCCTGCAAGGACCAGCGCGGATCCTCAACCCATACGAAAGCCAAGGGTAGACCCGACTGCACGGCTTTCTGCAGCGGAACATGGTCGGCAAGGCGCAGATCCTGCCTGAACCAGACGACGGAAACGGGCATGGGGCGGAATCTCCGGCATGGACAGACTGTATTAAGCATCCGTGAAATGTTTCACAGGACCTGTAACTGTCCCCCGATAGCATAAGGGACCCCCGTTCCCGACCGCGAGGATAGGATTGTGAACCACCGCATCCAGCAAGGTGACACGCTCTGGAGCCTCGCCGGACGCTATGGCCTGTCGCTACGCGAATTGACGGCGGCCAACCCTCACATCGCGAACCCTCACGTGGTTGCCGTGGGGGACGAGTTGCGCATCCCCGGGGCCGACGCCTCCGAGCGCCGCGAGCCGGACAGAGACGCCATGGTTCTGTCGCAGGCCGGCAAGGCCCGCACCACAGACGCGCCAGCCCATCTGGAGCCTGCCGTCCGCCGTTGGTGGCCCATGATTCGTGAGGAGGCCCAGCGTGCAGGCATTGAGCCGGAGCTGCTGGCTGCGCTCGTGCAGGCCGAGTCCCATGGCGATCCCCACGCCGTGTCCTGGGTCGGGGCCAGGGGCCTCACGCAGCTGATGCCCGAGACCGCGCGGGAGGTGGGAGTGACCAACCCGTCCGACCCGAGGCAATCGCTCCGTGGGGGCGCGACCTATCTCAAGCAGCAACTCGACCGGTTCGGAGGCGACACGCGCCTCGCGCTTGCCGCCTACAACGCTGGGGCGGGCAACGTAGACTACTATGGGGGCGTCCCGCCGTTCCAAGAGACGCAGGCTTACGTCCGGAAGGTGATGGACACCTATAGGGCCTGACTTGGCGTCCATTCCCCTGCTTGACCAACTGGCCCTCGTCGCCCTCGTGGCGGTGGGGGTTACGGCCTTGTTGGCGCGGCTGCGGTGGCCGACGACGGCCGGCCTGCTTGCCGCAGGCGCTCTGGTCGGACCCTACGGTCTAGGCTGGGCCCACTCGGTCGAGACCATCGAGGTCCTTGCCGAGATGGGTGTGGTCCTGCTGCTGTTCTCGATTGGCCTCGAGTTCTCGCTTGCCCGGCTCAAGGACATCCTGCGCCAGGTTGCGGTTGGCGGCCTGCTGCAGGTCGCGCTGACGACGGGCGTGACCATCGCCCTCGCCGGATCGCTAGGGCTGGCTTGGTCCAAGGCCATCCTACTGGGCTTTGTGATGGCGCTGTCGAGCACGGCCATCGTGCTGCGCGCGCTCTCCGACAGGCGTGAGCTGGATGCCCCCCACGGTCGCTTCATCGTGGGCACCTTGCTCTTTCAGGACCTCTGCGTCGTGCCGATGGTGCTGGTCATTCCGCTGCTGGCAGGTGGAACGGCTCAGGGAAGCTCGCTCGCTCCATGGACCGAGCTTGCGTGGGTCCTTGGGAGGGCGGCCCTCCTCGTGACGGGGACCGTCGTTGCCTCAAGGCTCGTGATCCCCCGCCTGCTGAGTTTCGTGGACGGCAGCCGCAGCCGCGAGGTGTTCCTGCTGGCGATCCTCGGGCTGTGCACAGGTGCCGCCTGGCTGACGGCCCAGTTCCAGCTCTCGCTTGCCCTTGGAGCCTTTCTGGCCGGCATGATGGTCGCCGAGACCGAGCACGGCCATCGCGCCCTCGGGGAAATCCTGCCCCTGCGAGATGCGTTCGTCAGCCTGTTCTTCGTGTCGCTGGGGATGCTTTTCGAGCCGGCGATGCTGATGCGCGAGCCCCTTCTCGTCGGTGGCCTGCTGCTGGCCTTCCTGATGGGCAAGGGCATCCTCGCGACCCTGGCCGCCGTGGTCATGCGATTCCCGTCGCGGGTCGCGTGGCTGGCCGGCGTCGGGCTCGCACAGTTCGGCGAGTTCGGGTTCGTGCTGATTCGCGTCGCCCAGGAAGAAGGCGTGGTGACCAAAGCCGAGACCGCTCCGTGGCTCGCGGCCGGCATTCTGTCGATGGTGCTGACTCCGCTATTGGCCCGGCTTGCGCCCCACATCACGGCGGGCGAGCGACTGCTCTCCGGCCTCGAGCGCCTGATGGGCGCGCGCGGCATCGACGAGATGGCCGAATCCCAGACCCCGCTCGCCGATCACGTCATCGTCGTGGGTATGGGCCTGGCGGGACGCCTGACGACCCAAGCCCTGCAGGCCAGCCACATACCCGTCGTGGTCCTCGAGCTCAACTCGGACCGCGTCAAGGCCGGTCGGGCCACGGGGCTGCCCGTCTACTATGCCGATGCCACCAGCCCCGAAGCCCTCGACCACGCAGGTCTCCCTCGGGCACGCATGGTCGTGCTTCTCATGAACGACCTGCAGGCTGCACAGCGCGTGATCGCCTCGATCCGCCGGTTTGCGCCGACCGTGCCCATCGTGATGCGAACCCGGTTCCTGCTGGAGAGGGAGCCCCTGTTGCGTCTCGGGGCACAGGACGTCGTGGCCGAGGAGGTCGAGGGCGCCGTAGAGGTCATCGCGCGCGTCCTGCGCTGGGTGGGCGTACCAAGGACCCTCATCGGCAACCGGGTTCAGGCCATCCGCACCGGCGCCCACCCGGCCCGACGCCTTGGCACGGGGCCGCTCAAGACCGACTTCGACGAGGCGCCGACCGACGAGGACTTGCAGCTGATCCCGGCCCGCGTCGAGGAGGGCAGCCGCCTGGTCGGCAAATCCGTCGACCACCTGCTGCAACGGACGGGCCAGAATTTGCGTCTCGTCGCATGCCGCCGCGACGGGACGCTCATGCTCGATCTGCCCGAGGACCACAGGTTCCGGGCTGGCGACCTTGCCTACCTCGTCGGCCCGCGCGAAGCGCTGGCCCTCGGGCGGCAGGTCTTCGCGGGAAGTTGAATTATGGCCCTTAAGACCATACGCCACCTGGTCATCGTGCTGGGCGACCAGCTCGATCCGGATTCCTCGGCCTTCGACGGCTTCGACCCGGGGCAGGATCTCGTCTGGTTGGCCGAGGTCCGGGAGGAGAGCGATCACGTGCCTTCGGGCAAGCCCCGCATCGCGCTCTTCCTCGCCGCCATGCGGCACTTTGCCGCCGCGATCGAAGCCCGGGGGTGGGCCTTACGCTACCAGCGGATCGACGATCTGGCTGCAAGGCCCTCGCTATCCTCGGCCCTCGAAGATGCCGTCCAGGCTTGCAAGCCTGTCGGCCTCGTCATGGTCGAGGCCGGAGATTGGCGGGTCGCCCAGACCCTCGAAGCCACGGCGGCACGCTTGGGGCTGCCGCTGGATATCCGGGTCGACCGCCACTTCCTGTCGACGCTCGATGAATTCCGCGCCCATGCCCGCGGCCGCAAGCAGCTCCGCATGGAGTACTGGTACCGGGAGGTGCGCCGTCGCACAGGCTACCTGATGGAGCACGGGGAACCGGTGGGTGGCCAGTGGAACTACGACACCGAGAACCGCGAGGCCTTCGGGCCCGAAGGCCCAGGTGCGGTACCGGAACCCGCGCGCTTCCCGCCCGACGCCACGACCCGCGAAGTGCTGGAAATCG
Organism: Candidatus Tanganyikabacteria bacterium; assembly: GCA_016867265.1. GTDB lineage: Bacteria > Cyanobacteriota > Sericytochromatia > S15B-MN24 > VGJW01 > VGJW01. Next base: position 70,165 of record VGJW01000012.1, on the reverse strand, counting down.
TTGACCGGCTCTTCCCCGATCGGCCGGGCGACCTTTCGGCCTTTGCCTGGCCTGTCACCCGGGAGCAGGCGCTCGAGGCGCTTGGGCGCTTCATCCGCGAACGACTGCCGGGTTTCGGGCGCCACCAGGACGCCATGTGGCCCGGCCAGCCCTGGCTCTGGCACGCACACCTGTCGGCGGCCATGAACCTCAAGCTGCTGCATCCGCGAGAGGTTTGCGACGCCGCCGAGCAGGCGTGGCGCGAAGGACACGCACCCCTGGCCTCGGTCGAGGGGTTCATCCGGCAGATCCTGGGCTGGCGCGAATATGTCCGGGGCATTCACCACCTGGGCGGCCCCGGGTATGAGCACCTGAACGAACTGGGGGCCAACCAGCCTCTCCCGGCGTTCTACTGGACAGGCCGGACCGACATGGCCTGCCTGGCGGACACCCTGCGCCAGACACTGGATGTGGGCTATGCGCACCACATCCAGCGCCTGATGGTCACCGGCCTTTACGCTTTGCTGCTGGGCGTCGATCCCCACGCCATTCACGAATGGTTCCTGGCCGTCCACGTCGATGCCGTCGCCTGGGTCGAACTGCCCAACACGCTGGGCATGAGCCAGTTCGCGGACGGCGGGCGCATGGCCAGCAAACCCTATGTCGCGAGCGGTCGCTACATCGAGCGTATGAGCGGCTATTGCGGCACCTGCAAATACCGCCCGGATCGACGTGTGGGTGCCGACGCTTGCCCGTTCACGACGCTTTACTGGGCCTTCCTCGACCAGCACGAGGATCGCCTGGCGCGCAATCCGCGCATGGTGATGCAGGTACGCAACCTGGCGCGCCTCGACGAGGCAGAACGCGAGGCGATCCGCATGGCGGCAGGACATATCCGTGCCGGAGGTGGCGCGCCGCAGCCCCCTGTCCCGCCCGCCAGCTGACCTGGACCGTCTGCAGGCAAGGCCGTGTGCTACTTTCAGGAAGCCATGGCGAACGAAGAAGTCCCCATCCATCCCTTCACCCTGCGCCAGCTGCAATACATCGTGGCGGTCGCGGACGCCTTGAGTTTCAGCAAGGCTTCCGAGCGCTGCCGCGTCGCCCAACCCTCCCTCAGCGCGCAGGTAGCCCAGGTCGAGGACGCGCTGGGTATCCGCCTCTTCGAACGGGATCGACGCCGGGTCCTCGTGACGGTGCCGGGAGCCGTCTTCGTCGAGCGGGCACGCGCCCTGCTCACGTCCGCCGGTGATCTGGAGGCCGCGGCACGACGCGCTACGGACCCGCTTTCGGGCACGCTCCGCCTTGGTGTCATCCCGACCGTGGCCGCCTATGCCTTGCCCCGGATCACGCCTGTGGTCCGCGCGCGCCATCAGGACCTGACCATCCTCTGGACGGAGGACCGGACATCGTCGTTGCGCACGATGCTCGAGTCAGGCCGCCTCGAGGCCGCCCTGCTGGCCCTCGAGGCCGACCTGGGGCCCGTGGATCACGAACCCGTGGCCACGGACCGCTTCCTGCTGGCAACGCCCCCCGGGGATCCCCTGGGGGCGATGCCCGGACCTGCAAGGCTGGAGGACCTGCAGGATCGCGAGGTCCTTCTGCTGGATGACGGCCATTGCCTGCGTGAGCAGATTCTCAGCTTCTGCAGCCGCACGAGCCTGCGTGAGCAGGCCTACCGGGCAACCAGCCTGACAACCCTCGCCCAGATGGTGGCCGCGGGAGCCGGCATCACCCTGCTCCCCGAGTTGGCCGCACCGACTGAGGCCGCGCGGGCCTCGCTGGCACTCCGGCGCCTTGCCGCACCGGAGCCTGTCCGCACGCTCGTCCTCGCCTGGAGACGCGGGGCTCCCTTGGGGGATGCCCTGGGGGTCCTGGCCCGCACGATGCATGAAGCCTTGTCCCAGGACGCCCCTCCATCGCGGTAGCGGCGCGGAACGCGGTAGCGAGGGTCATGTTCCGGGCACGCGTGAAGCATGGCCAAGACCCTGAACACCCAGCATCCCCTGCCTGCTCCGAAGCCCGCGAAGCCATCGGCCGCTCCTTCCGGCCCCCTGCCCGCCGCCCCAAGGACACCTGTACCCGTCCCTGCGGCGGCTCCGGCAAGACAAGACACGGTCACGCGACTTCCGGCGCCGGATACGGGCGCGATGCGTGCGGAACTCGATGCGGTCCTGAAGCGCGGCAAGACAGAACCACGCGATGCCGGCCACGGGCAACCTGCACCCCTCAAAGCCTCCAAGACAGACAGGTTGCTGAGCGAGGAGAACCGCCACTCCGTCCATGATGCACATCTGAAGACCGACGTCGCCCGCGTCCTTGCCGAACTCGAAAGAGAAGCCCCCCACGCCGCCAAGGCACTCCTCCAGGTCATCGAGGCCAATCCAGGCCTCGAGGCAAGCATCATCAAGTCGGCCATCGACCTGGCAAAGATGGCGCCGGATCTTGCGACAAAGCTCTTCAAGGCCGTCACCGCCAACCGTCTCGTCGGCAAAGTCCTGTTGCCACGCCTCGGGCAGATCGGGCAGGTCTTCGAGAAGGCCCTCGCCAAGACCCTGGCGAATCATCCCGAACTGGGCGCCAAGGCTGCCGCGCGCATCGTCGGCGAGAGCCTGAGCCGGGGCATCGCCAAGGCCCTGCCGATCGTCGGCGTCGGGCTTGCCGTCTGGGGGAGCAAGGATGCCGTGGAGGCCACGCTCGATCCCCGCGTCAGCAGCAAGACCGCCGGCAAATACTGGAAGGCGAATGCCCTGGATTGGGGCTCGGCCATCGGTGGCCTGCTGGCCGAGACAGGCATCGGCGAGGTTGCCGCCATCGCGGCGGCCGTGGGCGCGGTCTTCGCCTATGCGGATGCCGAGGCCTCGAAGATGAAGGATCTGGGCCTTACGACAAGGAAGCACTGAGACGGTGCCGCCGTGGCGCGCGCCCCGTCCCCATCGTGCACGCGCGCGACTGGCGCATGGCCTTCTGCCGCTCGTGTTCGTGGCGGCATGCCAGCCAAGCGCAAGCGTATCCGTTGCGCCCGCATCACCCGGGACCCTGCCGGCTTCAGGCTCTGCGACACCCCCACCTGCGCCCGCGGGCACGCTTGCGCCCGCCTCGCCATCACCCCTGCCCGCAGCGACCGTACCGAGAGATCGGTGCCATCGGCTGGATACGGCGCCCACAGCACAAGGCCGGCAACCCGGTCCGGATGTGCCTCGGCGTAGCTGGCCGCGACCACCCCTCCCAGCGAATGACCGCCCACCGCCGGACCTCAGGGAAGGCCTGGCGAATCGTCGTACCCGCATCGGCATTCGAGAAGGCAAGGCCGAAGGGCATGCGGGGCAGGGCAACGACGTGCCCGCGCGCGGCCAGCGCCAGTGCCAGCGGTGCATAGGCCCGCGGATCGGCGTAACCGCCGGCATGCACCACGAGGCCGGCCCCGCCGGGGTTCTCGCGCGGCCTGAAGACCAGACCTTCACGCGTTTCGACCTGGACCCGATCGTTCCCCGCAAGCGCCTGCAGCGCCTCGGGCATCGGTGCGGCCACGAACCAACGCCGGGCCGTCACCGCGGGGTCGGCGACGGCGCATCCCGTCACCGACAGGACCACCGGCACCAGCCATCTCGCATCCGCACGCATCAAGGCGTATCCTACAGCGATGGCGGACCCACGTGCACGATGGAGTGCCGGCAGGCCTGCAGCCTTGCCGATGCTCACTCTGGTGGCCGGCTTGGGCCAACAGTCAGGCTTTGCAGCCGTCCTGACGACCATGGAACCTTCGCCTCCGCCCCCGGTCCTGACCCTGCCGGCGAGGCCGGACAAGCAACCGCTGCTGACCTTGTTCCCGCTGGCGGCAGCCGGCTCCGGCCTGTTGCTCGCCCAGATCGGGGCCAACCCCATCCAGACCGTTGGCGTTCCCCTGCCGCTGGGAGCTTCGCCCTACGCGCTCGAGCGTGACTGGGGCAAGCTGGCGCTTCATTCGGTGGGTGCCCTCGCCGCGGGATGCCTCGGGGGTTTTGTCGGTTGTCAGGTCTGGCCCGCGCTGACGACCGGCCGGGGCGCGAACCTGAGTACCGATATCGGAGCCGACAGCCTCGAGACGGGCGTCCTGCTGGGTGTGGCGGCGTGGGAGCTCTGAGAGGCATGGGCACGCTACGGCGACAGCCGGCCATGACGGCCCAGGGGCGTGTCCTGGGCGACTTGGCGCGTGAATTCCTGCGCCTTGGCGCGACAACCTTCGGGGGGCCGACCGTCCACATCGCCGTCTTTCGCGACAAGTGCGTCCGGAGCCGTGGCTGGATGGACGAGGCGACCTTCACGCGCTGGCTGGGGGCCGTCCAGCTCATCCCGGGACCCAACTCGTCGGAGATGGCCATGCTCATAGGTCGTCACCGGGCTGGCCTCGCGGGCATGGTCGTGGCTGGCAGCGCCTTCATCCTGCCATCGGCCTTGCTTCTGGCGATGCTCGCCTGGGCTCAGGCCGAACTGCCATCCCATCCGGGCGTCTCGGGAGCCTTGGCAGGCCTGAGACCCGTCATGCTGGCCGTGATGGCCGATGCCCTGCGTGCCTGGCTGCCCGAGGTCGCCCGGGATCTGCCGACCCGTCTGGTTGCCGCGGGGGCCGCCGCCGCCGCCCTGCTCGGGGCGCCCGAGGCGACGGTCCTGCTGGCCGCAGGCTTGGTGCGCGCCTTGTTCACAGGAAGCACGGTCAGGACCATGGCCTTCGTGCCTGCCACGGTCCCGACCTCGGACGTCTCGCTCTGGCAAGTGCCCTGGCCCTTCCTCAAGGCCGGTGCCATGCTCTTCGGCAGCGGCTACGTGATCGTGGGCCTTCTGCGCGAAGGCCTCGTCACCCGACTGGGCTGGGTCACGGACAGCCAGCTTGCGGACGCCTTCGCGCTGTCGTTGGCGACGCCGGGCCCCATCCTGGGGACCGCCAGTTACCTCGGCATGCAAATCGCCGGTCCCATGGGCGCCCTGCTTGCCACTGTCGCCATTTTCCTGCCGGCTTTTGTGGTCGTGGGCCTTGCCGGAACGTTGCTGCCTCGCATCGAGCACCACAAGGGCGCCACCCGGTTCTTGGAAGGAGTGGGCCTCGCATCCGTGGGCCTGCTCCTCGCCACGACCTGCGGCTGGTTGCCTGTCCTTGCCAACCAACCCGCCAGCCTGGCCTGGGCGGCAGTGGCCTTCGGCATGCTTGCCTCACGTCGGGTCGGTGCTGGGGCCCTGTTCTGGGCGGGCTGCCTCGGCGGGCTGCTGCTGGGCATGCTCGACGGCGATTCCAGCTGGATCGGACACTAAGGCTCATGAAGCACGTCGAGACGGTCATCATCGGAGCCGGCGCCTCGGGCCTTGCCTGTGCGGCGACCCTCGTGGCTGCGGGTCGGGACTGCATCGTTCTCGACAGGGGTCGTCGCCCCGGCGGACGCGCCTCGAGCCGGGACCTCGCCGACGGTCGGACCGTGGATCTCGGCGTCCCGCTGTTTCGCCTGACCGATCCTGGCGTCCAGGCCATGACGGCCGACCTGCGGGCCCGCGGCAGCATCGTCCGCTGGCCCGGGCTCGTGGCGGATCGAACAGGAGATCGCCTGACCTATCGTGACCCGGAGCAGGACCCCCGCTGGACGGGAGCACCGTCGACAGGTGCGCTCCTCGCCACCATGGCGGAAGGCGTTCCCGTCCTGCAGGAGCTTGCGGCCACCGCGGCCACGCATGCGTCCGGGAGCTGGGTCGTGACCTGTACCGACGAGACGCGGTTACGGGCCGACTTCCTGATCCTCGCCATGCCGTTGCCACAGGCACGCCGACTGGTGGCCGACTGCCCGGGTGCCCCTTTCGAGAACGATGCCTGCCTCGTCACGGCGCTGGACGTGTCCGACGGCGCATGGCCCGACCTGATGGGCACCCAGCACAACGTGGCCTGCTATATCCATGACGACGACCTGCTCGCATTGGTCGTCCGCAGGCCGGGGCGACCGTGGGTGGTGCATGCCAGCGCGGCCTGGAGCCATCCCCGCCTCGATCAACCGGTCACGGCCTGGGCTGCGGAAATGAGCAAGCAGCTTTCGGAGCGTCTCGGGGGCCCCGCCCCGACAGTCCTCCACGCGCACCGCTGGACCTTTGCCCGTCCGCGCGGCCCCCTCGCCGGTGGGCACGGGTGGGATCCCGATCGACGACTCGCGGTATGCGGCGACGCCTGGGTAGGGCCGGCCGGACGATTCGAAGGAGCCCTGCGCTCTGGCTTGGACGCTGCAGGTCGCGTGCTGGGGACGGCCTAGGACAGGCCGGGCAAGCCGAAGGCCGGCAACCTCAAAGGCTTGGGCTCGGGCGGCAGCGCCAGGGGTGCCGAGAGTGGATCGACTGCCATGTCGAACCACCAGCGCAGCGGCCAACGCCAGTCCTCCCAATCCTTCATCGCCTGGGCAAAGGACGGTTGGAAGCCCTGGTCGTCCAACTCGACCGTCAGGCCAAGGGCTCCCCGCTCGGCAAGTGCCCAGGAACCGACATCACCCGTGACCCGGTACAGGACGCGGGCAAGTGTCCCGGAACGATAGGCAAGGCGATTGGCGACAGGCCTTGCGAGACGCGAGAAGAGGCTCTCCTCGGGCGTGAAGCTGCGGTCGACACCCGGTGGCCAGAGCACCATGCCGGCAAAGGCATGAACGTCGACGACAAGGCGTGGGCGCAGATGCCGGACCATGTCCCGGACGGCGCGGGTCTCCGGCTCGGAAGCCACCTCGGGGCCGCGGTAGTCCTCGTCTGTCGTGCGTGCGTTGCCGAGATGCCAATGGACGTCATGGTTGCGATTGAGATCGACGCCTATCTGGCCGTCGGGAAGCGGACGCGCATTCTTGCGCCAGTAGAGATCACCGGCCTCGACCCTGAGCCGGCCATCGGGGTTGGCCAGCGGGACGACCCAGACCTCCCGGATGTCCAGCAGGCGTGTGACGTTCGCATCCCGACCATAGGCCTCGGTCAGATGCTCACCCAACGCGAGGGCCACCTCGACCGGTGCCAGTTCGCGCGCATGGACGCCGGCCAGCAGCACCACCACGGGCCGTGCATCGCGGCTGGGGCCGGAAAGCCGCCAAGCCTCGATGAGCCGGCCTTCGACAGACCGACCGATGGCGCGGACCTGGCATGACGCCGGGTGCCGCTCGGCAAGACTGCGCACGCGGCGCTGGATGCCCGTGACGGGCGTGTAACCCTCGGGCAATCGGAAAGCTTCTTCCTTGACGGCCCCGGAATCCGACAGCACGCGGATGCCCAGCCCGGCAAGACGATCGGCGTCACCGGGACGCAAACGGGCGGTAACGGTCCCGGCATCGCGATCCACGTCTTCGGCCAGGTCCAGCCCCAATCGGATCAAGGGCTCCCAAGCCACGGCAGGAACCTTCAGACGAGACCACCCAGCCTGCAAGCGGGTGGCCGCAGCAGAGGCCATCGCATCTCCCGTTCCGACCGGCAGGGCAGGCTGCGCCGCACGGCCACAAGCCGCAAGCGCGAGGCTCGCGAGCACGATTGCTGCCGTGGGCCGGCTGCCGACGAAAGGCATCAGAAAAGGCAACACCAAGGTGGGGACAAGCTAATCATTAGTCTGCGGTGGCGCCCGCGAAAGCGCCTTCATCGTTTCTTTCGCCCGTTGCTACCTTGCCTTAACCTTGACCCTGCCGCCGCCAAGCGATAGCAGGACCATCACCCCTACCTGCTGCCCCCACGCCGGCCAGCCCACCCAAGGAAGACCATGCCGCTCCTGACCCCGGCCCCCCGGACCGCCCCGACCGTGATGCGCCGCATGAACCCGGCGGATCCCGTCAGCCGGCGCCACGAGGAAAGGCTGGTGGGCGCCGCCGACTACATGGTGCTGGATCGAGGCCAAGACCGATTGCTCATCGCCGGCTGCAACCTGCCCCTCCGTGGCGTGAGTGTCGGGACGCAGGTTCGCCAGGGGAACCAGAACGCAACGGTCGTGGCCGTCGAGGACAGAGCGCTCAAGAGCGAGTTCGTCAACGGCCGCCTGTTGCGCTGGCTGGGTGACACGCCGTCCAACCTCGCGGCCGGTGGCGCAGCTGCGGGCGGTGCCCTGCTCGGCTCGAGGCTGGGAGCGCTGCTGGGCAAGACAGGTCAGGCCGGCCTCGTAATGGCGGCAGCAGCCGCGGCCGTCGCAAAGACCGTTCTCGTGTTGCGTGACGAGGGCCCGGCCCGCATCGAAGCGGACACCCGCGAGCAGGCCTGCCAGCGGGCCGTCCGGGAAGCCACGCTCGAAGCCTCCGAGGCACCCACGGTCCTGCGTCGGTGACGCGGGGCCCACGGGCCTGATATCTTGGGTCGCAACCTGCTTCCGGAACTCCTTTGACGCAAGAGGCCTCATGACGACGACCATTAATGACATCCCTGTCCGGACGCTGCTGGGTGACGAGACGACGCTGGCTACCTGGCAGGGCAAGGTGCTGCTCGTCGTCAACGTCGCCAGCAAGTGCGGCTTCACACCCCAGTACAAGGGCCTCGAAGAGCTCTGGCGCAAGTACGCCGATCGGGGACTCGTCGTCCTGGGCTTCCCGTGCAACCAATTCGGGGCCCAGGAGCCCGGATCACCCGAGGACATTGCCAGTTTCTGCAGCCTGACCTATGACATCACCTTTCCGATGTTCGCCAAGGTGGATGTCAACGGTGACACGGCCCACCCGCTCTTCCAGCACCTGAAGCGCGCCCAGAAGGGCATCTTGGGCACCGAAGCCATCAAGTGGAACTTCACGAAGTTCCTGGTGGGACGGGACGGCAACGTCATCGAGCGTTTTGCCAGCGCGACCACACCTGCCGACATCGAAGCCGCCATTGAGAAGGCCTTGGCTGCCTAGCAGGGCCTCACGCTTCAGCGGCGCCCCAGCTCCTCCAGGAGACGCGCGTTGTTGCGCTCGATGACCGCCGCGAACGCACGCGTCAGGGCGGCGAGTTCGGCGCTGCCCAGGCTTGCCCAGATGGGCGCGTAGACGTCTGCAGGGTCGGAAGTGGCCATCACGCCGGCGAGGCCGTCGCGAATCGGGGCGAGGTCGGCGACGTAGGTCTCGAGGACCTCGCGCAGCACCGCGGGAGCCGACAGGGCTTCGGGCAAAGGACTCATTGACATACCTCCGGGAACAACCCTAATAGTATGCCCATGCGCGCACGTTTCCTCCTTGGCCTCGCGGCTCTCTCCTTCCTCTTGGTGGCCGGTAAGGGTCTGGCCGATCCTGCGGGACTCGCCACCTCGGTCGGGCTCGGGCTCGACCGCCCCGGCGCCAGCAACGAGCTGCGGGCATCCTACGGAGGTCAATCCCTCGCCCTCGCAGGCTTGCTGGCCATGGGCGCCTTGCGTCCTGCAGCAACGAGGCCTGCCCTCGTGCTGCTGACGACACTTTGTGCCGGACTCGTGGCAGGCCGTACGGTCGATGCCGCCCTGACCGGGATGCCGACGCCTTTCCTGAGCAGCCTGTGGGCCTTCGAGGCCTTGATGACCGCTGCGGGGGGCCTCCTGCTGATTCGGGGCCGGCAGACGGCGTGACCTTCGTCCCGCCTGCGGGACGTGCCAGCACGGGCCTGACAGCAGAATCGCTGACCCACGTCCGTGACCCCATCCGGCTGACCCGGCTGCTCGACCAAGCCCTTTGCGGCCTGGACTTTCCGGAGCAAGGCAGCCTGCGCAAGGGGTTCGACGACCTCACGCACATCTACAGGCCTCAGGCCTATGCCTCGGCCCCGCTCGAAGCCTGGCTCTCTCGCCACGGCCAGCCGGGCATGCGCAAGGCGTTGTTCCTCGGCATGAACCCGGGGCCTTGGGGCATGGGCCAGACCGGCATCCCGTTCGGAGACCCCGAGCTGGTACGGACGTGGATGGGCATCGATTCCCCCGTCGTCGTCCCCGAGGGCATGCGGGGCGACCGCCCCGTCATCGGCCTCCACGCGACGCGGCGCGAGAGCTCGGGCCAGAACCTCTATGGCTGGGCTCGAGGCCTCTTTCCTGATGCCGACGCCTTTTTCCGAACGGCCTGCGTCGTCAACTTCTGCCCCTTGCTGTTCTTCGACGCGAACGGTCGAAACGTCATTCCGACGGACTTTCGCAAGGGAGTATCGGCCGCCGAGGCGATGACAGCGTGGTGCGACGCGGCGCTGCTTGGCTGGCTGCGGATGATGGCACCCGAATGGGTCGTCGGCGTCGGACTCTACGCCGCCGGGCGACTCTCGGTGGCGTGCGCCACGCTGCGCGACCTGGAGGGGCAAGCCCCCCGACTGGTCGCCATCATCCATCCCAGTCCACAAACCCGGGGCCATTGGGGGCCGACAGGATGGGCCCCGTACGTCACGCGACAGATGGCCGAGGCAGGCCTCATCTGGCCTTAGACGGCAGCGGCCTTTCGGATGGCCTCGAGGACGCGGGCGCTCGTCATCCCGTAGGCCTCGAGCACGGCCTCGGGCGTTCCCGACTCGGCATAGCGATCGCCAAGATCCACGGCAACCACGCGAGCCGGATGACGTTCCGCCAACACCTGAGCCACGATGCTGCCGAGGCCCCCGTGCCGAAGGTGCTCCTCGGCGACGACCAGCCTCCCGGATGCAGCCGCGGCAGCGACGATGGCGTCGGCATCGACGGGCTTGAGGCTGTAGAGGTCGACGACACCCGCGTCGATGCCCTCGGCCCGGGCCAAGGCAGCGGCCTCGAGCGCCTCGAAGACCATCAGGCCACACGCGAGGATGTTGACGTCCCGGCCCAGGTGGTGCGTTACCGACCCACCCACCCGGAAGGCGGTGCCCTCGGGGTAGATTTCGGCGGCCTTGGCGCGTCCGGTCCTCAGGAACACCGGCCCCACGTGCTCGGCGGCCACACGCGTCAGCGCTGCCGCTGCCCGGGCGTCGGCCGGCACCAGCACGGTGAATCTCGGCAGGGCGCAGGCGAGGGCCAGGTCTTCGACACCCATCTGGGAGGCTCCATCCTCACCGATGCTGACACCGGCGTGGGATCCCACCAGTTTCACATTGAGCCCGGGATTGGCAACCGCCATCCGCATCTGGTCGAAGGCCTTGCTCATCAGGAAGGTCGCGAAAGATGAAGCGAACGGAATCAGGCCGGTGGTTGCCAAGCCTGCAGCCACGCCGACCATGTTGGCTTCTTGGATACCCACGTTGATGAAGCGCTCCGGGTGTGCCTTGCCGAACACCACGCTCTTGGTGCTCTTGGACAGATCCGCATCCAGCGCGACAATCCGGGGATTCTCGCGACCCAGTTGTGCCAGCGTCTCGCCATAGGCATCGCGGGTGGCCTTGCCCAGCACGCGTTCGGGACGATCAGGCATCGGCTACTCCCAATTCGACCAGTGCGCGGGCCAGTTCGCCGGCACTCGGCGGTGCACCGTGGAACTCGGGGTTGTCTTCCATGAAGGAGACGCCCTTGCCCTTTGTCGTACGGGCCAGGATGACCTGAGGCCGACCTGCGACCGAGCGCATCCGGTCAAAGGCTCCAGCCAGGGCATCCAGGTCATGGCCGTCGAGATCGACGACCTCCCAGCCAAAGGAACGCCACTTGTCGGCGAGCGGCTCCAGCTCGAGGATATCTGAGGTGAAGCCGTCCAGCTGGATGCGGTTGATGTCCACGATGGCCGTCAGGCGATCGACCTTGAGATGCGCGGCGGAGAGCGCGGCCTCCCAGACCTGACCCTCATTGATCTCGCCATCTCCCATCAGCACGTAGACCCGGGCATCGACACCCCGGATGCGGTGGCCGAGCGCCATGCCAAGCCCGATGGAAAGTCCTTGGCCGAGCGAGCCCGTCGAAGCCTCGACACCCGCCAGCTTGCCGAGCTCCGGATGACCCTGCAGCGGGGAACCGAAACGACGAAAGGTCGGCAGGAGGTCGCGGCCAAAGTAGCCACAATCCGCCAGGACGGCATACAAGGCGGGGCAGGCATGGCCCTTCGACAGGATGAACCGGTCGCGGCCATCCCATTCAGAGTTCGCCGGGTCGTGACGCAGCACTCCCTTGTAAAGCGTCAGCAGGATCTCCACGGCGGACAAGGAGCCCCCCGGATGACCCGAGTTCGCTGCGGCAATCATGCGCAGGGCATCGGCACGGATGCGCGGGGCCAGTTCGCGGAGCGCGTCCACGGGGAGAGTCGCATGGGCAGGCATGGCGCCAGCCTACCAGCCACGGGCCACGAGGGTCAAAGCATGCGTTCATGCTAGAATGGCGGTTCGTGTGGACTGCGTGGCCATGCCCGCCAGCCAGCCCTCCCTTGCCGAAAGACGTTTGATGACGAAGGCTACTTTCCTTGATCTCGAAGCCTACAAGGCCGAGGTCGAGCGCCTGCATGCGCTGACCGCGACCCGGCGGGCCTCGGTGGCCGGCTCTGCGGCAGACGGGGAGGCCCGGGCCCCCTTGGCCGAAATCGAGCTGGGTGACGAGTTGCAGGCCCTGATGAACGTGGCCCTGTCAACCCACCAGGAGTATGGTGGCCAGAGCGTGCCCGGGGTCTCGAGCACGTTGCGCGGTCAGGCGCGGCTGGTCACGCTTGCCGCCCTGCTGACCCTGATTCGCGAGGAGTACGAAGGCGTCAGATCGGACCGGGCCAGCGACTTCTGGTCCATCTACAAAGACTGGACCGGCCGCATCTCGGACACGCGCATCCAGTCCATCCTCGACAAGGCACTCGCAGACGAGGGTGTGGTCCGCGCCGAAGCCCAGGACAAGGAAGGCAAGCGGGGCGCGTGGTACGTCGACGCGCTCATCGCAGCCAGTGGCCAGCCTGGCCGGCTCCTTCAGGACCTCGCGGACCTCTTCGCCATCCACTGGAAGTACTTCCACCCCGCGGATATCCGCGAGACCCTTCGCTTGATGCGCGGCACCGCCGACGAGCAGAAGCGCGTCCAGATCCTGCAAGACGAGCATCTCCGCCTTCGCGAGCTTGCGGACCGTTTCCGGGAAATGCCCACCGCGGTGCACCGCGCCATCGTGGATCTGGCCGTAGCCGTCGAGGTGGTTTGCGTCCGCGAAGATCTTACGCCACTCGACCTTGTCGATCGCCCCGAACGGGTCGAAGAAGCCTGCGGTGTGCATCCCCTCCGGGCGATGCGTGGCAAGGTCGCGCTCCGGCGCTTGGCCGAGCGCTATACCAATGCCATCGGGCCCGAGCGTTTCCGCCGCGTCCTCCAGGGCCTGCCTGCCGGTGCCCGGGTCGTGCTCCCGAACGGCTATCAGGTCGACATCGAGACGGCCTCGGACGTGCCGTTCTACGGTCGGTACCGGACAGGCACGCAGAGCTTCCTCGTCATGCCCAATGAGCTCGTCACGCCAGAGGAAATCATCCAGATTCCCGAACAGGCGCTCGGCCGATTGGGCGAGCGCGTGCTCTACAAGTCTCGCGATGAATTCCAGCCGCTCGAGGGCGATGCCGACAGCCCCGTTCCGCCGCGTGAGCTTTACGTCGAAGGTCGGTCGTTCGGCTACCTCTGGTGGCGTCATCGGCCGGTGGACCGCCCGGTACGCGTCGCCAAGCAGGATCGCCAGCCGGACGAGGGCGTCCACGGCCAGCTGCGCCTGCAGCATCGGGCCGACGGTCTGCATCTGGGTATCCAGGGCCTGCGTCTCCACGATCCGCGCCTTGCCAGCCGCCAGCTCGAACTGATCCCGGACGTTCCCGGCGGCATCGTACCTGTAGAGGAGTTGCCCGGCGTCCAGACGGACCGCCAAGGGAACGGAAGCCAGGTCGTCGCGGGCTTCCTCCTCGCCGCGCCCGAGGCGGGCGAGGCCACGCTCTTCCTGCGTCAGCGCGACAGCAAGGATCGCCTCGTGGTGGGAGGGCATCAAGCGACGTGGACCATCCGCATGCCCGGGGCGATGCTTTTCTCGGCGCGGCGCGGTGTCCAGATTCCGCCCGGCCAACACGCCCGGGGTGAGAATGTCCTCTTCTTCTATGCGCCCGTGGGCCTGCCCTTCGTGGCCCCCGAGGATGCCCCTTTCAAGGTAGAGGCTTCAGGCGTCCGAGGCGCCTACGCCTGCTGGACGGTCACGTGGACCGACACGTCGCGCCCGCTCGAGTTGTCGTTCGGCGGCGACCTGTCCTGGACCTTCGCCAAGGCCTCGGCATTCGCGCTCGAGGCTCGCCTGCCCGAGGAAAGCGACGCCTTCTTCAAGGTGCCTGCCCAGTACGGCGTCGCGGCACGCCGCTGGGAAGACCTGACGCTGGTCATCGAGCCCGCGCCTTCCATCAGCCAGGCAGCCGACCTGGATCTTCGCCTTTTCGCCAACGATGCGGTAGTCGCCACCCAGAGCCTTGCCATGTCGGCCCGACTTGCCGGTGTCGGAGCCGGAGCAGGGCCCTTCAACGGCGTGCAGGTTCGCAAGGCCTTCGGCCTCGGCGAGTCCGCTTCCGGACACTTCCGCCTCGAGTTGCTGACAGCGGGCGTGGTGGTCGCGGAGGCCGCCTTCACCGTGCTGCCTTACCTCGAACTCAACGACCTGCCGACCCAGCCCTTCCTCGAGGGCGAGGAGATCTCGTTCATGGTCGTCAGCAGGGTCAAGTGCTTCGCGGATGATGCCGTGCGCCGCCGGGTCGCCCTGCCCGGCGTGCAGGTTGACCCGGGCTCCCTGGGCGTGGGCGAGTTCGTACCTCCTGCCGTGGTGGCGCAGGTTCCCCTCGAGCGTCCGCGCCTCAACCTCGAGGCCCACTTCGAGGTACCTGTCTGCGGATGGCGCTTGTATGACGACGCCCCCGACAGCCAGGAACCCGCCGCAGCCTTCCAGCGCAAGGTCGTGATCGGCCGTGATGACCTCGCGCGGTTCGGCCTGGTGCTCTTCACCAATCTGGGCCAAACCGGTGGCGTCATCCTGGGGGATCAGGTCGTCCGCTCGGTACCTTTCTATGAGGGCTACGCCTTCGTATCGCTGGCCGAGCTCGCCGAACGCATCACGGGGCGCGCCACCAAGCTGGTGCCGTTCGTGGGCGACCGCCGGATGACTCCGCTGACCGTCATGTGGGCCCCGCGGGTGACCTCCTTCGAGGCCTCGGTCGCCTACGTCCAGGACCGGCGTATTCGCCTGTCCATCGCCTACGAAGGCCCTCAGGGGGATGTCATCCGCTTGCAGGTCAAGGGTCCGGACGGGCGCGTGCTTGCGCGTGAGGACCTGACCTGCGAGGGGCGGCCCGAGCGCCGCGAACACTTCGAGATCGCACTCAAGGATGACCTCGGGGACATCGCCGAAGTGTCCGTGGTGGGCACCATCCCCGCCATTGCACCTGACCACGTGTTCGGCACGTTGACCTTCCGCAACCAGGCCCGTGACGCCGACCTTCTGGAAGCCATCGCTGCCGTCGACAAGGCGCCTGGCGATCCCATTGCCCTGTTCGCGCGCGGTGCCCTGTACCGGACCAAGGGCCTCGTCGACGAGGCTGCCGCAGACTTCCGGGCCGCCATCGACCTTGGCTTGAAGGAACAATCCAGCCTCAAGATCGCCCGGGAAACCCTGGCCTTGCAGGACTGGAGACAGCTGCAGGTCGACATCCAGGCTTTGGCCAACATTTTCGTACCCTTCTGCCGAAAGGAGCTCCGCCTTGACTACTGACGCCTTCCCTCGGGCGGTCGCAGCCCTGCTCGCGGACCTCGAACCCAAGGTGAAGCGGCAGCTGATCCTTGAGGATGACAAGGCCAAGATGCGTTTCCAGATGGAGCGCAAGATGGGCGCCGACAAGGCCAAGGAGCCGATGATCGACGCTTGGCTCTCCTCGGCCGTCGCCGACGACTTCCCCCTGCGCCAACGGGCCTTCCTGGCCTGGCAGGCCAAGGCCGAACTGGGCGAGGTGCCCAGTTTCACCGAATACGCCGAAGAAGACGACAGCAAGGGCAAGAAGCCCCGTGTCATCTCCACGGAAGCCAAGGCCGTCACGGCGCTCAAGAAGGCCTTCAAGACCTGGATCGAGCAGGCCGGCAACCGCAATGTCGAGGTCTATGCGTGGGTGGGTCCCTTCGAGTTCCCCGAGAAGGTTCTCGCCACCATCCCGCCTGCGGTGGTCGAGACACCCGAGGCCGAGCCCGTCGTCGGCGGTGTCGATGCCAAGGAACTGGATCGTCTGAAGGCCGACCACGATAAGGAAGTCGGCAAGGTCCGCGCAGAGCTCGACAAGGTCAAGAAGCTGCTCGATCAGGCCAAGGAGAAGCGCGAGGGCGACATCGCCAAGGCCGAGGAGCAATGGCGCAAGGAGCGTGAAGCGCTCATGAGCAAGCTCGCCGACGTGTCCAATGATCAGCGTCGCCTCAAGGAGGAGATGTCCTCCAAAAACCAGCCTATCTCGCAGCTGAAGCGTGACCTCGAGGATGCGCTGAGGCAGGGCGAACGGCTGACCAAGGACCTGACCGAGGCCAAGGCGTCTCTCGATACGGCACTCCGGACCCGCGACGAGGCCCAGAAGGTCAAGTCAGAATTGGAGAGCCGGATCGAGGACATGTCCTCGAGGCTGGGCGATGTCCAGGGCCAGATGGCCTCGGCCAGCAAGCAGGCTGGAGAAACGCAGTCCGAGCTAGAGTTCTTCCGATCCGCCAAGACGTGGATGCTGGTGGATCCGGGCAGCCTTGACGAGCTCAAGGAGACACTTGAGATCGAACTCGACATCCGGACGGACTTCAGCAAGCGATTCAATGTGCCCCGGGATGCCAAGGCACCCTTCCAACAGCGGGTCGTGGACTTCCAGGGCGTCTGGACCAAGCTGATCGAGGACGAGCGCAAGGCCATCGACGCCTTCTTCGCCATTACCCTCCAGGAGACGATGAAGGACGGCAAGGGACTCTCCGATGCTTTGGAGCGCTTGTCGGAAATCAAGGACTCGCTGCTGGCACGTGAGATGGCAGCGGTGGCTCTGAATCACCTCTGCGCACGCTTCCTCGAGAAGGCCAAGGCACCTGCCGGCGCCCGATCCTGACAGCGTGATTTTGGTGGCGCGAACGGCCATTCGCCCGATGCGGATGGTCGTTCGCCATGATCACCACGTCATCGTATAGCCCAGGTAGGGAATGGCCGGCAGGCCGAACTGGAAGGTCGGGTTGCCGATCTTCTCGAAATCCTTGCCATAGTCGACATTGACCACTTCCTGTTGCGCCTGGACCTCGATGTAGAAGGAGCCCTTCTTGCCCCACGTTGGGGCAGGTCGTTCGATACGTCCGGCATAGATGAAGCCGTCGGGGTAGCGCGCCGAGTTAGGCTTGTCGGAAGCGATGCCGTCGTACTCGCCAAAGGCGTTGAGACGCCTATCGACCACCGGCGTGTAAGGGCGGCCTGTCGCGTAGCGGAACTTCAGTGAGGGCTTCCATCCCCACGTCTCGGGAGCCACCATGGTCAGGTTGAGCGTCACGGGTTGGTCGAAGTCGTAGGGAATCTCCACGCCACTGCGGCCCGTCCGGAACGCGCGGGACAAACTGACGGCAAGGCTGCCCTGCCAACCCTCATAGGGTGCCAGGTCCAGCGTGCCTTCGAGGCCATAGGCGCGACCGCTCAACGAGTTGATGAAGGGTGGGCGAACACCGGGATCGTTGCGATCCGACAGGTTCCTGAGCTCGCGGAAATAACCCTCGAAGCGCCCCAGCAAGAACTCATTGATCTGCCTGTCCCAGCCCACGATGTGGTCGTTGACCCACGAATTCTGCAGATCAGGGTTGCCGATGGTCGGCAAGGTCTGGACGACACCGGGGAACTGGTGCTGCTGTCCCAGACTCAGACGGAGCGTGTTGTCGGGGTCGACGCGCCACGTGACGCCACCGCGGGGACCCAGAGTATCGATGCCTTGGCCGGTACTCTCCTGCGGCGGGTTCAGGTGCTCGGCGCGGGCGCCGTACGCGACCGTAAGGGTCTCGGTGGGCCGCCATTCGTCCTCGAAGTAGAGGCCGTACTGCTTCTGGTTCCCGGCAGTCTCGGACGTGACCTTGGGCAGGCGCTCGATATCCGCCGTCCGGCCCACACCCGCCACATTGCCGGAGGCTCCGCCTCCGCCCGCCCCCGGAGGACCTCCCCCTTGGCCACGAGGCAACAGCGAAAGGTCCGGCTGTGTGCGGCGGGAAAGGTAGTTGATGGTGTCGTACCGGACGCCGGTCCGCAGTTGGCGACCGGCATCGATTTGCCACACCAGGTCGTTGATGACGGAGAAGGTGTAGCGACTTTCGTTCACGCTGACCAGCCGGCCCAGCTTGAAGTCCGTCGCAGGATCCTGATAGTTCAAGATGAGCTTGTTCGAGACCTGGTCACCAAGGGGTTGGCGCCAAGACAGCCCCGTGGCCGTAAAGCCCGTGTCCAGGCCGAAGCTGTCGATGGATGAGGTCGAGTCCTGGGTCTGGGGCACCTTGATGCGGGCTTGGTCGACCGAACCCAGATGCGTAAGCTCGACTTGTCCGCCCCCCGCAATGGGTGCCAGCAACTTGAACTGCCGGTCCGTGAAGTAGGGGAAAATCTGGCCCTCCTCGAAGAATCGGCCGATGACAAGATCGATGTAGCTGCGACGCAACGCAGCCGACAGGAGCACGCCCCCACCGATCGGGCCCTCGATGAGGCCCTCGGAATAGAGCAGGTTGGACTCGAGGACGGCATGAACGCCGTCCTCGGCAGGCCGCCGCGTCTCGATGTCGATGACGGCCGACTGGACATTCGGGAATCGCGCGGGAATGGCGCCCTGGTACAGGTCGACCTTGGCAATCGTGTTGCTGTTGAAGACACTGAGCAAGCCACCCAGGTGAAAGGGGTTGCCAATCTGGACATCGTCGAAGAAGTAACGGTTGTCATTGGGCCCACCGCCACGGATGACGAGATTGCCCCCGAATCCTCCGGTCTTGACCCCGGCAGAGTTGGTCACGGCCAGGACGGCATCGTTTCGGGCACCCGCGATGCGCCGGACATCCTCGGCTGTGAAGGAGCGCCGGGACGGCTGAGTCTGGGCGAGAACCGACGGTCTGTCCGCCGCGACACGCTGGCCGGGAACCGTGACGATACCGGGACGAAGGCGCAACTTGAGCACGACGGGCCGATCATCGCGGAACGGCAGAGGGTCGGAGACCCAGGAAACGTAGCCCTCTGCCTCGACCTTGACGCGCCAGGTGCCCTCCGGGACACCTCCGAGGCGCCAGGTGCCGTCCTCTGTCACCCGCACCGACTGCCCGGGTCCGACGACCGTCACGACTGCGCCCCGCACGGGCTGGCGCGTCGCCCGGTCGCGAACGGAGCCCTCGAGGTCGGCCGCAAGGGCCACCGCGGGGAAACCCGACAGCAGGGCCACGGTCCCGGCCAGGGACAGGGAGCCCCGATTCAGGCCGACCGTCATGGCGTCACCTCGATGGAGGCAGTCGCCCCGGGAGTCGTCGGGACCACGGAGGCCGAGGCTTCCGGAAAGGCCTGCAGCGATACCGAACCGGACGCCTCGGAGCTCGCCGGAGGCATCGTCCCCGCAAGCCCTGCTTCGGCATCAGCTGTCGCCACTCCTGACACCGATGCCTCATCGGCATCCCGGTCATCCCCCTCGACGACGAGGCTGGCCGTGGCCTCAAGCACCCTCGCTGCATTCAAGGTGAACCGCACCGGAACCCGGATGGTCGCCGCTACCGGAACACCCAACCGCAACGCCGGCAGGAAGCGGCTCTGGCGCACCGCCTCGACGGCGGCCCGGCCGAACAGGGCAGTCGACGCCCGACGCAATGTCGCAACCCGAACGAAGCCGGAAGCATCCACATAGGCCTGCACCTCGGCTTCACCCTGCAGACCGCCGATCCGGGCCACTTCCGGATACGCGATGCGCAAGCCACCTATGGCTTCGGGTTGGCGACTGACAGCGGCGACACCCTCGCCATCCCCGGCATCGATGACCAAGGGGGGCGGTGCGCTCGGCGTCGCCGGCTGGTCCAGACCAGCCCCGACGGGGACTTCAACCGTGCCCGTCTGGCCGCCGTCGTCGGTGATGCCGACGCCTGCAGAACCGGCGGAGCCTGGTGCGAGGGCTGTCTGAGGGCGTGCCTGCGGAGGCACCTTGGGCTGCGCCTTGGGCGGCGCGCGCCGGACCTTGGGCTTGGGCGGAGGCGGCTTGGGCGGACGCTTGCGCTCGACGAGGCTCACGCTCACGACTTTCTGGACGAGCTGCCGACCGAACTCGACCTGGGTCAGGAACCACGCCAGCAGGACGTGAACGACAACCGAAACCACGACGACGCGGCCCAAACGGCCCTGCCGCTGCGGCCCCGCCGGCCGCCACGCCGGCGTCGCTGGCGCGGGTTGACGCTCAGCGTCGGTCGACGGCGAAGGCAATCTTCTCGACTCCGGCGACGCGTGCGGCATCCATGACGTCAACCACGCGGCCATGAGGCACGGCGGCATCGGCTCCGACCACGACCTGCAGGTCCGGACGACGCTGCTTCAGGACCTCGAGATCCTCCCGCAGGATCTCGGTCGAGACCACCTTGCCGTCCATCACTATTTCGCCCGAGTCCTTGACCATGATGGCCACGGTGCGAGCTTCGATGGCTTGCGTCCGACTGGCCTTGGGCAACTCGACCTTGAGCGACTGCTGCGCGATCAGGTAACTCGTCGCCAGGAAGATGATCAGGAGCACCAGCGTGATGTCCACGAGGGGCGTCACATTGATGTCGACGATGGCGTCTTCGTCACGCGCCCCTTGCACGGCCGGCCTCCTCGGACGCGACGCCCCGTGCCTCACCCATGGTGGCGCGAGCCAGGGCCACGACAGCCTCGGATGCTTCCTCAAGGCGGTAGTCCATGACCCGGATACGACGGTTGACGAGGTTGTAGGCAATGACGGCAGGGATGGCGACAAGAATGCCGACGGCCGTGGCGACCAAGGCTTCGGACAAGCCCGCCATGACGACCGCAGGACCCTGCGTGGATGCCGTGCCAAGGTCCCGGAAGGACTTGATGATGCCGAGGACAGTGCCAAAAAGTCCGATGAACGGCGCGTTGTTGCCGAGGGTACCCAGCAGTACCAGACCCCGCTCGGCGGCCGCCCGTTCCTGGAGGCGCTGGGCCACCAACCGGGCCCGCAGACGCTCCGAACCAAGGGCCCAATCCTCGCCGGACAGGCGGAACATGCGGCCGACAGGCCCCCTGCCGGAGACCGACGGCATGGACCACTGACCGGTCGCCAGAGCGCCCATGCCCTGGCCCATCACGACCTCGGTTTGCTCGCGGTTGGACCAGAAGTACCAGACACGATCGAGGACGATGGCGATGGAGAGGATGGACAGGGCGACCAGGACCCAAAGGACCCATTCGCCACCACCCGCCCCCAGGGCCTCGAAGGCCTTCTTCAGGTCCATTGGACGGGACACTCCTTGCACGTGGGCATAAGCAGGACAACAGTAAAACTAAATTAGGCTAGACACTTTTCAGACGTGTTGCAATTTCAGCCAACCAAGAGAAGTTCTGTCTAATAAAACCAAGTGCGCGTGCGGTGGTAAGGCAGCGGCATCGCCATCTCTTGGCCCATGGTCCAGAGATGGACATCGACATCCATCGGTCGAGCGGGCACGCCCGCAAGGACCAGGGCATCCGTCAGAGCCTCCACGGCCACGACGGTACCGGCCCGGATGGCAAGTTCGGCCTCGCAGCCCCAGGGCACTTCTTCCCCCGAGCGCAAGCATGCCTTCAAGGGAGCGGCGTAGTCGAGGACGCCTAGAGCCTCGAGGACCTGGGGCACCTTGTAGTCCGCGAAGGCCGTCAAGGCGTCGAGGTCGGTGAAAGCGGCAGGCCTGCGGCAGGCCCGCGACCACCGAAAGCAGCAGCGAGGTCGGCAACCAGGATTTGCAATCGCTTGAGCATGGGCAGTTGCCTGCCCTGCCAGACAGGCACGTCGCGGAAGGAGGGCAGGGCTTCGAGCACGGTGCGCGCCAAGGCCACGCCAGAACCCTCGGCTTCTTCCAACACCCTCAGGAACTGTCCGTTCCAGTCGTCCCGCAACCACCTGCCCAGATCCCGCAGATGGGCCGCACGCTCTTCGAGCCACGGCAACTCACCCGTGCCACCAAGCAAGGCGGCAAGGTCTCCGGCAGCGATGGAGGCCAGCCGATTCGCCTCGAGCAAGTCACGCCTGCCCTCGCGTGCGAGCCGCGACAAGGTCAGCGACAAGGCCCTGTAGCCATTGACCGCCTGGCCATCGGGCCCCGTGACCGACCATCTGGGAGTGCCCGGCCAGAAGCAATGGTTCAGCGTGTCGAGGACGACGACGAACATGGCCGTATCGGCATCGGAACCACGCCAGTGCCACCCGTCGCCCCAGTTTGGCGGACCGGGGGGGCCTTCGACCAGCCAGCGCCGGACCAGCTTGACCAGCGCCCCATCATCAAGCCGAACCAAGGACGTTCGCGTCATAATCCACGACGCCGCTGCCCGGACGCCAAGGGGATCAGATCTCGCCAAGGCCGCAGATGCGCTGCACTTCGGAGACGGTGGTCACCCCCTTCAGAGCCTTACGCTTGCCGTCATCCATCAGCGTGGTCATGCCTTCGGCCTTGGCTACCTCGGTGATGGACATCCATCAGCGTGGTCATGCCTTCGGCCTTGGCTACCTCGGTGATGGACAGAACGGAGTCACCATTGTTGATGAGCGTCTGGAGCCGCTTGGACATGATGAAGATCTCGAAGATCGCCAACTGCCCCTTGAAGCCCGTCTGCTTGCAATGTTCGCAACCCTCGCCCTTGGCCAAGGTACAAGGCTCGCCGTCGGCCAAGCCCAGGAACTCGCGCTCCTCCGGGGTTGCCTGGTACTCGACCTTGCACTTGAGGCAGACACGACGCAGCAGGCGCTGGGCGACAACGCCCGTGACCGTGGAAGACACCATGTAGGGCGGCACACCCATCTCGATCAGACGGTTGATGGTCTGCACGGCGTCGTTCGTGTGCAGGGTGGACAACACCAAGTGACCCGTCATGGCGGCGTGCACGGCTGCTTCGCATGTCTCATGGTCGCGGATTTCACCCACCATGATCACGTCGGGATCCTGACGCAGGATGGTCCTGAGCGCTGTCGCAAACGTCAGGTCAATCTTGGCGTTGACCTGGATCTGGCTGATCCCATCGCAGGGGAACTCCACAGGGTCTTCGATGGTGATGACGGATTCGGTGTCCTTGCTCATCATGCCGAGACTGGCATACAAGGTCGAGGACTTGCCCGAGCCGGTGGGTCCGGTGACGAGGACGATGCCCGACGGCGCGTGCAGCAGGCGTTGGTACTTGGCGACGTCATCCGGATCGAAGCCCAGTTCCGTCAGGCTGCGATTCATGTTCATGGGACGCAGCAAGCGCAAGCACAGCTTCATGCCGAAGTGCGTCGAAATCATCGAGACACGGAAGTCGATCTTGTCTCCCGCCCGCGACTTGACCGAGAAGCGGCCGTCTTGCGGGCGGCGCTTCTCGGTGATGTTCATGTTCGACAACACCATGAAGCGGGTGCAGACAGACATCTCGATGGACTTGGGGACCTCGAGGACCTTGGTGAGCACGCCGTCCATGCGGAAACGAACCTCAAGGTAGTTCTCACGGGCCTCCAGGTGAATATCCGACGTCCCGGACTCGATACTGTCGTTCAGGATCGAGTTGACCAACTCGATGATCGGCGCATCCGACTCCGAATTGGTCGCGCCCAAGTCCTCGATCTTGCGCGCAGCGGCCAACAGGGCGTCTTCCTTGCCCGCAGACTTGACGGCCCTGGCGATGGCATCTTGGTTCGAGGTCTCGGACTTCTTCTCGAAGAGATGCGACAAGCCTTCCTTTATGCGTTGATCGCTCAGGACGACGGGCACGACAAGGAAGCCCGTCAGCAACGACAAGCTGTCCAAGGTCTTGACATCGTCAGGACGGCTCATGCCCACGACAAGGCGACGCCCGATCTTGCCGAAGGGAATGACGCCGTTCTGCTTGGCAAACTGCGCCGGCACCATCTGCATCAGCTTGGGCTCGATCGTGATCTGGGAGATGGAAGCGTGGTTGCCCAGCAAATCCTGAAGTATCAGGAGGTCCTCGAGATCCTTCTCGCTGATCATGTCCCGTTGGACGAACAACTCGCCGATCTTGCGTCCCGTACCCTGCTGGGCCGTGATGATCTCATTGACCTTGTCCTGAGGTTGGAGGCCGAGCATGACCATCCATTCACCCAGCTTCAGGCGCTTCAGCGCACCATCGGACGCAGCGGCCGCCTGAGCGGGCGGCTTGCCGAACGCGGCCGTCGGAGGCCCGAAACCACTTGGCTTGGGGGCTGCCGGCGACGGGGGACCGAAGCCGGAAGGCTTTGCGGGAGGCGGCGCTCCACCCCATCCCGGAGCGGCCTGTGGGGCAGCGGCAGGAGGCGCAGCCTGCGGGGCTGCGGCAGGAGACGCAGCCTGCGGGGCTGCGCCCGGCGGCGGACCGGACCAACCCGGCGGTGGACCGGCAGGCGGACGTCCTTGAGGTCCTTGGGGAAAACCGGGCGGAGGCCCCGCGGGACGTGGTGCCCCGGGTGGCGGAGCAGCCGGCGGCCTGACCACGGCCCCGGGAACACCCTGCAGCGGTGCGGTTCCCGGAACCTGAGGAGGCCTCGGCGGACCGGGTGGCCCCGTCATGGGATTCTGCGTCTGCATGCCTGATTCTATGTTCCCCGGATCAACCCGAAAGACAACGGGTGACGCGTCATCCGCCCGGATTCTGCGGCACCGGCAGCGGCGGAGGCTGACTGACCGCGCCGGGGAGCAACTGAGCCGGATTAGGCAACCCGAGGGGCATCACGGGCAACTGTCCGCCCTGCGGCAAGGCGACCCCCGGTGCTAGCCCGGCGCCAGCACCCGCAACGGGCAGCGTCCCCGCCCGGGCACCCGGCATCTGGAGGCCACCCTGGGTATCACTACCTGACGATGTCGGATTCCACGTTCGGCTGAGTTCGCGACGCACGGCACCACCGGGTCCGTCGAAGACGACGCCGGACCGGTCGATCGTCCGGACCTTGATCCCCGCGGCCACGAAGTCCCCCTCCCTGACCCGACGCGTCATGCCGTCCATGACAACGATAGCACGGGACTGGCTGCCGACCATCACGATGCCGCGGACGACAATCGTGTTGACAGGCCGGATGGTAGGCAAAGGCTTTGGAGTCGCCACCACCAGAATTGCCGTCGGAGACGGCGTCGGCGTTTCGATGGCCTGACCGTTGACCCGCAGGCTGGGGGGCAGGATGGGCGCGGCGGGCCGCGTGACGAAGCCCATCGGGGCCGACGCCGACGGTACGTTGATCAGGTCGACGTCGTCGGAGGCCTCAATGATCGGCCAGAACGGCTCGGCCTTGCCGATGACGAGACCATCCTTCTTGCGGCTGCCCGAAGGCGCCGCGGCAAGACCGCCGGGCAACGTCCTGCCCTTGGCCCCGGGCAGTCCCCTGCCTGCAGCCCCGGGCAGCGCGCTTGCCGAGGCCGTGGTGCTTCCGGAGGCACTGTCCGTCGCGGTTGCCGCACCGGGCAAGGCCCCAAGCGGCAGGCCCCAGCCCGAACGCACCGAGGCACGAGCCAAGATGGGCGCCAAAGCCACGACTGGACCGGCCTCGACCGGAACGAGCCGCTCACGAACACGATGGACCTGAACGGGACGCAACCGCTCCCCATCCTTCGCGGCAACGGCCGTCACCGAACCGACAGGCTTTCGGGCAAGGGCCTTCCGGACAGCGCCCGCACGGGCAACGGCGCGAGGACGACGCAGGCTCGTTGCGGGTTGCTCTGCAGCCATCGCAGGCGGTACCAGCCACGCCAGGACAGACGCGGCCGGATCGTCCGGCAGCCAGCCCTGCTTCTCCTCGGCCTTCTGGCGGATGTCCTGGAACAACTCGTCGAACCCGGATTGCTCCGACGGGTTGATGGCGCCCGTCGAGGGCGGTGTCAGGAATTTGAAGGCGAGGTCCAGCTCAAGGTCGCAGCGCGCCGCCAGACCGTCCTTTTCGATGTACTTCAAACGGTAGCCCTCGACCTCGAGGGTGGGCGGCAGCGTGTCGAACTTGGCGAGGGCCTCGAGCATGAAGGTGTAGTTGCCCTGCACGTGGACCGTGTAGTTGGTGTTGATGACGCTGGCGACCGGAGGCGACCCCGTCGCCAGCGCGATGTCATCCATCGACTTCGGCACAGGGCTGATGGCCAGCACCGACAGCGAGGCCTCTTCCATGATGGAGGACAGCTTGATGAGCGCCGCGTTGGCACGGCCGTCGAGCGCGTTGGCAGGTTGTTCCTCCTTGCGCAGGTCGAACTCGCCCATCTCGGCCATGCGGCTCTTGAGCGCGCTGCTCGAAGCCTCGATCAACTGCATCGACTTGAGCGCCTCACGTCGTTCGACAATCTTGGTGTCGATTTGCTTTTTCATGTCCGAGATCTTGGACTCGAGCGGCATCACCCACGTGACGATTCCGGCGCCAAGCATCGCCAGGATCAGGATGACCCCGACAAAGAGGATGTTGCGTGTAAGCGGATTCATCAGGTGACCTTAAGGATTCTTCCGGACCAGCTTGGCGACCAAGTCGAACTGGTAATGCGTGCCGGTCTTGATCAGCTTGTTCTGGTTGACGGTCGACACCTGCTTCAGGCCCTGCAGCTCCTTGACCAGGTACAGGCAGGAGGCATTCTTGAGCGCACCACCCTTCAGGCTCAGAAACCTCCCGCGCTGGTATTCCATCTCGGAGTACCACAGATCCTCGGGCGTGACCTCGCGCAGGCGCCCCACGAAGCCGACGGCAAACTGCTTGGAATCCTCGTTGGGAATCCAAGCGCTGACGATCGCCTCCTCGGGCTTCAGGTTGGCCGACTGCTGGGCTTGGGTGTCCACGACCTTCTGCAAGTCGGCAATCTGGGTCTCGAGCTTGGTCAGGGTCGATCCGCGGATGGCGACCCATGCCGCCAGGATCAGGCCGGACAGCACGAACCCGACGACCAGACCCGCAATCGGCACGATGGGCAGGTTCTTGGCAAGACGCTGCAGGCTCTGGATGTTGAGCGGGCCCGCCAGAGCCTTGCGGCTGGCGTACTTCGTCAGGTTGAACGAAGCCACCGCGCCCTTGTTGCTCCAGAGCCCCGCCCCCACGGCCAGGTAGGAGACCGTGATGGGCTGGCCGATCACGGGTCCGGACGACTCGTCATCGCCTTCGCCCTCGCCTTCGCCCTCGCTTTCCCTTGGTGCGCGAACAGGCGCATTTTCCTCATCGTGCGCCGCGATCTTGGACAGGAAACCGAAGGACATCGCAATGTGATGGCCGAGCTCCTGCGCCTCCTGCACGGTGTCGCAACCCAGGATCAGGTGCGGGTCCTCGAAGAACTCCGGATCGTTGGAGATGGGCCGTACGGCATCCGGCACGTGGGCTTGAGCGATGACTTCGAGCGTCATCTGCTCTCGCTCCGGCAGGGCGACCTCACGAATGTTCTGGAGGTTCGCGTCTTTCCAGTAGGTAACGAAAAGCTTGCCCGGCAGCAGCATCAGGCCGGTCCAGTAGTCGAGCTCCGGGGGAAACCAGTAGGCAATGCCGCGTTGGCCGGCCAACT
The DNA here is from genome assembly GCA_016867265.1 of Candidatus Tanganyikabacteria bacterium. Taxonomy (GTDB): domain Bacteria; phylum Cyanobacteriota; class Sericytochromatia; order S15B-MN24; family VGJW01; genus VGJW01. Next base: position 42,664 of record VGJW01000012.1, on the reverse strand, counting down.
GGGGCAAGTCACAGGACAGCAGTTTGATGCCCGCAGCTGTGCACGCCTCGTTGTAGCCCTTGACCACTTCCGAGGACACGGCCCCGAAGGTCACGCTGACAAAGTCGCTCTCCTGGTCGGAGACAAAGAAGTCGACCAGCGGATCTTCCTTGCGGAACAGCGCGAACTGCTCTGCCTCGGAAAGTACCGTCTGCTGCAACGCGGATGCCGCCATGTGCGGCAGGCGCAACTGCCGGACGATGGCCTTGCTGGAATGGAACACCACGACGGCACTCCAGACCTTGAGATTGGCCTCTTCCCAAAGCTCCTTGAGGAGGTCCGCCAGCTGGTCGATCTCGGCGACATCCCCTTCATCGGTGATGATGCCCTCGGGCACCTCGATGCTGGCCTGAACGGTGATCTCGGGCTGCGGATCGTCCTCGTTCTCGAAGTACGCCGCCTCGATACGCCGCTGGCTGATGTAGAGTCCGACGAAATTGCGCTTCTTGGCCACGTCTCAACGCCCCCAGAGAAAGGGAGGATCCCCGCTGAAGTTGCCGATCTCGGAAGCATCGTCTCCGGTCGACGGCAGGTAGTAGTGAATTTCACCATTCCTCGGGCTATAGGCCAAGCCGCCCCATCGGGTCAGGCCGCCACCATCGTAGGCGAAGCCGGTCTGCGTTCGCCATTGCAGGGAGACACCATCCCAGTTGCGGACCACCGCGACACCCGTCCATCGATCGCCCAGGCCCCTGCCCCACGGGTTCGTGCCCGGCGGCTCGGCCACGTCCAGAAATGGATTGCCGCTATCGTCGCGATTCGAGAAAAGCCCCGCCAACTGCACCGTCGCCGTGCCCGCACCATCGCGTGACCATGCCGGCGCGATGGCAAGGGTGGGCGAGTTCGCGACCGCCGTCGTGCGCGCCCACATGGAGCCCGCGTCGTCCGTCAGCACCACGTGGGCGCCCGCGGGAATCGTGCCGGAGGGCGGCAAGGCGCCGACCACCAGGGTGGTCTGGTTTGCCCGGGGAGACGTGGCCGAGCTGCTCCAGTTCACGTAACCGGGGTCGCTGTCGGCGGCGTTGCCACCCGGATACAGCTGGGGCCAGAACCCCGTCCTGAACTTGTAGAAGCCAATCGACTGCCTGAGCGCGGCCAGGTGCATCTTGCAGGTCGAGATCCTGGCCTGAGCCTGATATTGGCGGACGCCAGCCACGCTGCCCGCCAGCAGGATCAGGCCGACGACGGCCGCCAAGGTGACCTCGAGCAGGGAGAGGCCCCGGGACCGTCCGCCTCGCAGCAGGTTCATTGCGCCGCCTTGTTCGTGTTGGACATCAGGCCGATGAGCGGCATGTAGAGGCTTCCCAGGATGAAGATGACGACGCCCGCGATGACCACAGTCATGGCCGGCTCGATGGCGCCCATCATGCTCTTGATCGAGGCTTCGATCTCCGAGTCGACATATTTGGCCCCCTTCATCATCAGATCATCCAGGGCACCTGACTCCTCGCCTGCGACCAGCAGGTGATTGACGAAGGCGGGAAAGAGCGCAGAAGCCTCGAAGAGTGTCGAAAGACGCGCACCCTGAATGATGCCTTGGCGGATGTCTTCGATCTTGGATGCGGTAATCGCGTTGCGCGTCGAGTCCCTGAGGCTCTCGAGGGTGGTCGTCAGGGGCACGCCGCAGCGCATGAACAATGCCATGTTGTAGAGGAGGCGACCGATCACCACGTTGTAGTTCAGCTTGCCGAGAATCGGCACCCGGTATTCGAAGCGATCCTTGAGGATTAAGCCCAGGTTCGTCTGCCTGAACCAGTTGACCGACCACCAGGCAGCGCCCGCGTACAGAGGCAAGGTCCACCAATAGCTCTGCACATACTTGCTGGAAGCAATCAGGAACTTGGTGGTCCCGGGTAGGTCGAGCTTGAAGTCATCGAACAACTTGATGAACGTCGGCACGACGAACAGCATCAAGCCCAGCACGATGAGCGAAATCAGCACGAGCATGACCGTGGGATAGGTCATCGCGGACTTGACCTTCGACTGCGTCTCCGCCGTCTTCTCGAGGTACTCGGCGAGACGCTTGGTCGTTTCCTCGATGTTGCCGGACTGTTCGCCAATCTGGATCAGCTCGCAGAAGACGTCCGGCAGGAACTCCTTGTGCTCGCCGAATGCCTCCGTGAGCGAGATACCCTCGAAGATCTTGCCGAGGACCGTCTGGTTGATGATCAAGAGGCGACGATCCGTGACGCTGCCGCCCAGGATTTCGAGCGTCTGGGCGATGGAAAGGCCGGCATCCATCATCGTCGCCATTTGCGACGTGTAGAAGACGATGTCCTTGGTCGGCACCTTCTTGCCACTCATGAAGCCCGGCAGCAGCCGCTCCATCAGCTTCTCGAACGGAGACTGCGCGGCCATGCGCTGCTTGCGGATCTCGTCGGCCGACTTGGCCTGTGCGCTGCCCGGCATGTAGTCGTGCCAGAACTGCTTGACCGCCAACTTGGTCGGGAAAAGGCTGCGGTCGCGCAGCAACTGCCTTGCCTGGCGCTCGTCGACGGCACTGATCTCGCCGGATGAGGCAGCCCCGCCCATGAATGGAGTTGCCGTGTAGACGAACGTCTTCTTCTTCTGGATTTTGATTTTTTCGGGTTTGGCGTCCTGCTTCTTGGTGGCGCCCTCGCCCTCGCCGTCGTCCCCAGCCCCGCCCTTCTTGGACGACAACATCTTCCGGATGTCGACCTTTTTCTTGGGGGCGACCCGGACCTCGAGCGGGAAGAGGCCCATCTCGCGCAGCTTGGCGCGAACTTCTTTCTCGTTCTCGGCCTCGATCGTATCTTTGCGGATCGCGTTGCCGGCGTGGGCCGTGTACTCGTAAAGCTTGGGCATCGGTTCCTCGGCCAGAGGGCCTGCGGAGACGGGGACGCACGCCCTGCGTCGACGAGAGGGGCGCTAAGGTCCCTTAATTGTTACCCTGCGACCGGTGGATCGTCACAACGCCCGGTTCCGGGTACAAGAAGGGAGTGAGAGACACCAACGTGTCCAAGGGCATGACCCTCCTGGAAGTTGGCCTGGCGATCAGCCTGGGCCTCATCCTCGCTGCCGCGACGGCCTTCGCCTACAACTCGGCCAAGGAAGCTGCCGGTGACTCGCGCGCCGCGGCCAAGGTCGGCGACCTGCAGGCCATGGTCGAGGCCTCGTTCTCGACCAGAGGCTACTACCCCGACGCGACCGAGGCGCAATCCGCCTGGGGAGCGAGGCGGCAGGACGCCAACCTGTCCCCTTGGGGCGGGGCTGTCGTCGACAACAGTTCGGAAATAGTGAACGGACTTTACTTTTATGACAATCCAGAGGGTGAAACTGACCCACTTACTTCAGCCGCCGCAACACGTGAACCGACTACCGGCGGCGTGCCCCGGGGCACCGACTATTGTTACTACGTGCGATTGGCCCAACCGGGGAGGGCTACCGTAACGCGAACCTTCGCGGACCTCTCGCAGGGCACCACGGAAGTCAAGTGCCGTAACTACGCCATCGCTATCAGCAAACACTACCGCCGTTGGTATTTCATGCGAACGACCAGCCAATGAGCAAGCCCAACATAGGTTCAATGCATCTGCCCAGTCGGCGCGTCGGGGGCTTCACGCTGGCCGAGACGATGTTGGTCATCATCATCGGGGCCATCGTGCTCGGCGCGGGCGCAGTCATGTTTCGCCAGCTGCGGGAATCCGCTGGATTTGCCGTCGCCCAGGCACGCGTCCAGGCCGCCCGTACCCTGGTGGAGCGCGTCGTGACCCAGCAAGCTATTCCACCGTCGCGCGATGCGTTCTATGAGTTACTTCTCGCCAACCGACGGGAGGACCACGCGAACAGTCCGTGGGGGGGGCCATCCGATTGCGGTCCGGATCGCGGAGCGCAAAATCCACCAAACTCGGAATGCTGGCCATCATTGGCTGCAAACGGATTCACGATGCGCCACGTGCATTTCAGAGCTGGTACGCCACGGTTCGTTAGTGCGACAACGAACCACGGGGACAGTGGGCTTCTCTACTACTTCCGGGTAGCTAGAGAACTGACAAATCCGGGAAGTCCAGAAATCATGATTTTTGACAATGCGACGAAGGCCTACAAACATTTCGACACCTATGCGCTGGCCTACTGTGACAACCAAGGCCGACGCTTTCTTTTTCCTTCCGGACCGCCGGTCTTTCTTGCCGACGGCTCGGTGGCCGCCGACACGACTTCGGCAGTAGCCGTCGGTGGCGGGAGCAGCTCAGGAAGCGGTAGTGGCGGTTCTACGAGCACCAGCGGCGGCGGCTTCTCGGGCCGGGTGGGTGGCAGTTCCGGCGGGAGCGGCAACAACCGCCTTTAGCCGCCGTTAGAGGATCAGGCATACAGGGTATAGGCGCCTGTCGCCACGGATGAGGTCATCCGTGCCCCGTACGGAAGGCTTTTTCATGCTGCGCCGTCCTCCCACGAAACCGCTGCTGCTGGCCCTCGCCCTGGGCTTGGCACTGGGGCCCGTCGCAGACCCTGCCGTGGCTGCCGCCCGGCACAAGCCCCGCAAGCCGGCAGCGGGTCGTGCGACGAAGACCGGCAAGAATCTGGCCGTGCCCGTGAAGCCCGTAAAGGGCTCGGTGGTGGCCGTTCCCATCCTGAAGCCTGCGGCGCCCAAGGGTCCGAACCGGCCCGTCTCCTACCTGATTCAAGCCACGCCGGCGCCCGTTGGGGTCGAGACCATCGAGTTGCCCGCAGGCAAGGCAGATGACAACATCACGCTCGCGACCCGCATCAACCTACCTGGTGGCAGCGAGCGGCTTTTCCTCAGAGCCCGGGGCCTGCCGGTCCAGGAGGTCATCGGCACGATTGCCGAAATGAAGAATCTGAACCTGATTATCGATCCGTCGGTGACAGGCACGGTTGCGGTCGATTTCCAGAACATTCCGCTAAACCAAATCATGGAAACGCTGTTGGCGACCAATGCGTTGACCATGCAAAAGACAGGCAGCACCTACATCATCTACCGCAGCGGCCGCTACGGTCAGGCCCAGATCCGCTTCGTGCCCGTTCACTTCGCGCCGGCCAGCACGATGATTACCAAGATCACGACGATTGTTGGCAACAGCGGCATCTCGGGGGCCAGCAACACGACGGGGGGTGCCTCGGGTGCCTCGTCCTTCTCCCCTGCCTACAAGCTGATCGCCGACTCGCGCACCAACAGCATCATCGTCCACGGCACCAACGAGGACATCGAAATCGTCGAACGCCTCGTCAAGCGCATGGACGTGCTGATGCCCAGCAAGATCTTCCGGCTCACCTACCTGACGCCGGTCGAAGCCATCAATCTGCTCAAGAACAGTTACTTCGTCGGGGCGGGCGTGGTCCAGGATACGGTCGTGACGGGTGGTGGAGCGGGTGCTGGTGCCGGGGCGGGCGCAGCGGGCGCAGCCGGCGGTTCGGGTGGAGCCGGGGGTGGCGGCGCCTTGTTCACGGTTCAGGACCTTGACTTTGGCCGGGGATCGCGCCCGACCCAGGTCAACCCTGGCGTAACGGAAGCGACGCCCCGTTTCGTACCGCTGGTTCGGGACAACAACCTGCTGGTCATTGGCAGCCGCGAGGAACTGAATCTGGTCGAGCAAATCCTGCCCCGGATCGACAAGCGACGGCGCCAGGTCCTGTTGCGAACCCAGATCGTCGAGTTGAACGAGAACGGACAGCGCGAACTTGCTGGCATCCTGAACAACCTTCAGCTGCCCGGGATGCCGATGACGACAACCGCGTTCAGGGCCTTGCAACAGGGCAACGCCCCCGGAGGCGAGACCAGCGTCAACACGACGGTCGTGCCCAACAACTTCGGCCTCGACTATGTCTTCCGGCGTCTCGAGCAGGAATCCAAGGCGAAGCTGCTGGCCAGCCCGACCATCCTAGCCATGGACAACAGAACCTCTAAGCTTTCCAGTACGCAACAAGTGCTCGCGGGCGTCACGGTCCAGACCACGGGCGTGGGCCAGCAGGCCCAGGTGACCCAGACGGTCCAGACGGCCAACGTCGGCATCGATCTCGAGATCACGCCCCGGATCCTGCTGGACAACTCGGTCTCGTTGTTCGTCAAGCCCTCGATCTCGTTCCCTGGAGAGACCTTGAACGTCGCCAATCAGGTCATCACGCTCACGACCCAGCGTTCCTATCAATCGGACGAAATCCGCGTCAAGGACGGCGAAACCATCGTCATCGCGGGCCTGATTCAGGAATCGGATGCCACGTCCACGCAGGACAACCTGCCTTTCGACCTGCCCTTGGTCACCAACCTGCTGGAAGTGACGCGTACCAAGGCCCTCGCACGCGGGGCTTGGGATTTCATCTTCGGTACGGGGAACAAAACCCGCAACAAGCGCAAGTCAGAGGTCCAGATCTACATCACCCCGGAGATCCAACCCGATGTCTAGCCGCTCTTCGTCCGGCAGTTCCAGAGGCCTGCTGCTCGCCGGCTTGGTCGGAGCAGCCACGATCGTGGGTTGTGCCCAGACGTTTCCACAGGTCTACTCCCTGCCCTTCCTCAAGGCCACGACCTTTCGGCTGGGCTTTGTCGAAGAGGCTCCCTTCAGAGGCCGTCCCGCGGCCATCCGTACCGAGACCCTCGCGTCGGGGTCGGCTCCGGTCACGACCTTTGGCGAGAACCCGCTGCAAGTTGCCGTGACCGGCGTCGATGGTCAGATCCCGACCATCTTGTACTGGATTCTCGAGATCGAGGGCCCCGGAGCCCTGACGGGCGACAGCACGCTCTCAGTGTTCCCCGAGGGCCAGTTGGCTTCCACGGAAAGCATCTACACATTCCCCTTGGCCAAGCTGGCCCAGAACGATGCCGAGATTGCCAACGCCGAATCTGCGTACAACAAGAAGCGAAACTACTTTCTGAAGGCAGTCTGGGAGAACAATCTCAACCAGACCAACCTGACCACGACGACCAGGCTCACGTTCCTTCGTGCGGACGGCACACCGTCCCGGGTGCTCAATCCCCGCGACCCGAAGGATGCCCAGGTGTTTCTGACGGGTCAGAAACTGCAGCTTGAAGACAACAACAGACTCGCTGACGGTCAGTTGGATGCAGAAAACCCCGTGTACCCAAGTGCCGTCACCGCCACGTTGCTCAACTCCACGCTCAACAACGTCCGTGACACGCCGACCTTGTCCTTCGAGTTGACCTCCGTGTCCACGACGAGCGCGGGCGACGAGTAAGGCGCGGCCTCCGGACACGGCCATTGCGAGGGCCGGCCCTCATCCCACATCATGTCGAACATGCGCTGGTACCATCTCGCCTCCATCACGTTCAAGGAAGCCCTGCGCGACCGGGTCTTCAATCTGGTGGGACTGTTCTCGCTCGTCCTGATGGCGGGTGCCTTCCTCGCCGGCAACTTGTCGGCAGGGTCGGAAGCCAAGGTCGTTCGGGACATGGCACTCGCCTTCATACAGATCCTGCTGCTGCTGGTGGGCATCCTGCTTGGCAGTCAGGGTATCCACCGTGACATCGAGCGCCGCACGATCTTCCTGGTCCTGTCGAAGCCCATCCGCCGCGGAGAGTACCTGCTTGGCAAACTGCTGGGCATCGGGACCGTCCTGCTTGCGCTGGGGGCAGCCATGACCATGGCTTTTGTGGCCATCCATGGCCTTCTGGGTGGCTTCGTTCCCCTGCATCTCCTGCCGGCCATACCGCTGATGCTGGTCGAGGCGACCGTCTTCACGGCGATGGCACTCCTGTTCTCCAGCCTGACTTCACCAACCCTGGGACTCGCCTACTGCCTGGGGCTCTTTCTGGTCGGCCATACCACCTCGACCATCCACACCTTCACCCAGCAGACAGGAACCCCGGAGGCCGTGCGCTGGTTCGGCGAGTTCATGCTGCGCGTGGTGCCCAACCTCGAGGTCCTCGACGTCAAGAATCAGGTCGTTTATGGCGATCCCCTCCGCTGGCAGGATGCGCTGTGGGCAGGGGGCTACGGCCTTGCCTGGACCTTCCTGTTCCTGGGCCTGGCCACGCTGTCGATCCTGCGCCGCGAGGTCTGACCCCGTGCGCGCCTCGTTGCAAGCACTGCTCATTGCAGCGGTCGGATTCACCAGCATCCAATGGACCCACCAAGGCTGGCAGGATGCCCGCGTGCGCCTGCCCGGCCTCCAGTCCGTCCCTTCGCCCGCGGTGGCCAAGGCGATCGCGGCCGGGTTCGACGGCTTCCTCGCGGACCTCGCCTATATCCGCTTCAGTACCTACTGGGGCTATTGGCTGACCCACGGCCGCGCCTTCCACAACGTGGCGTCCCTGCTGGATCTGGTCGTCACCCTGGACCCCAGGCTGCGGTCAGCCTACGAAATCGGTTCGGTCGCCCTCGGTGACGCGGGAGACATCGATGGTGCCTTGCGCCTGCTTGGACGCGGGGCCAAAGCCTCACCCAAGGATTCGTGGTTCCCCTTCCAGGCGGGCATGCTCCTGTTTCTCTACAGCACCCGTCATGGCGAGGCCGCGACTTATTTCGAACGCGCCGCGGCGCTGCCGGGCGCCGATCCCGCCGCGGCCTTCTTTGCAGCGCGGATGCACTTGTCTTCCGACCGCAGGGACCTCGCAGTCGCGACCTGGCTCAACATCTGGCGGACCAGTTCTTCCCAGGCCGTGCGGACCTGTGCTGCAAACTGGCTGAAGAAGGAAGGTCAAGCCGCGCTTCTGCGGGAAGAAACACCGCGCCGCTAGTGTAACGAATCGTGAACTCCATCCGCAGTCCGGTTCCCCCAGCGTTCAAGGCCTGTTTGAAGCTTTCCTGACGCGGTACAGTGGCGTCACCCAGGTTTGGAACCCCAGCACGAGGGGCACAATCGGATGTGCCTCATCCGGAGGAAGGAGAATTATGTACTCACACGCTACGCGCAAGAAGAAGGGCTTCACACTCATCGAGGTGACGCTCGCGATCGTTATCGGCATCGTCATGATCGCTGGCGCGACGCTCATCTACAACCAGGCCAAGAACTCGGCCGGCAACAGCCGCGCCAGCTCCAAGGTCGTCGCGTTCCAGCAGGTCATCGAAGAGTTCGCTGCCCAGAATCAGGGAGTGTACCCCACAAGCATGCGTGACATCAACGACCTGTGGGTCCGCAAGCGTCCGGATGACTGGAACAAGAGCCCGTGGGGCGGTGTCATTGGGACGTCCTATAGCCCCAACTCGGCGCACCTCAACTACCAGAATACTCTGACCGCGGCGCAAGGCATCGGTGTCCTGACCATCGCCAACATCGTGACGTTGGGCACCCAGGCCGCACCTGCCGCTGCTCTGGACGGTGCCCGTACGCTAACGACCTCGAGCGGCTACGCCGGCTCCGTGACCGTCGGGGCCGGCGGCACCTACAGCGGCTACAACACGGCGCACGACGGCGCCATCGACGTCCGTGCCTTCAACACGTTTCAGGGCGACACCGTCCTGGGAGGCTTGGTCTACATGTCCACCCCGAACAACGAGCGTATCGTGGTCGAGAACGACCAGGTCACCAACTCATCGGTCTATGCCAAGGGCTACATCTGCTTCATCGTGGATGCGGTCGGCCGCTTCCCCAACTTCACCGTCGGGCCGAAGCCTAACAACTAAGGCGCAGGCCGCCGGCTTCCGGTATGCCGGGGTCATCCGACAGGATGGCCCCGGTTGTTGTTGGGCATCCACGCCGCACCGCCTTGCCTCTCGCCGCGAACGCAGGCGCCGTGCGGACAGGTCCCTGCTGACATGGTCACGCGGACCAGACGGGTCAGGTCCGCACGTGCACCCACCCTCGGACGGGACACCGGGGGGCCACGCCCCGGATGCGTCCCCTCGCGGCCAAGACCGGACCGAACGCGCAACGTCGGCCCCCAATCCCCGCCGAAACTAACGTATCCGGGGCATTCGGCCGCTCAGCCGCGACTAACGCGCTGCAGCAAGCGGCGCCGCCACGCGGCACGCACGGCTGGGTCCACGGTGTACCAACTCGTGACCGTACCGTCCTTGCGACGCTTCGGCACCACCAAGCCCGGATATCTCGCGTTGAGATGCGGCATGGCCCACCATACGGATTGATCGCCAACCTTCTCCTTGGGAGACATCATGATGAAGTAGAGATCGACCCCTGCCAGGAAAACCATACGGTCGATCTCGGGGTCAATCCCCCCTGTAAGGGCAAAGACCTTGCCACCCGTGGCCTGATGATAGAGGCCGCCGAAATCCGTGGCGACCGTAGCATCCTTGGGAAAGAGGGTGCGATCGAGACGGACCTGGTCGAAAACGGCGTACGTCCGATGCATCACCGTTTCGTTGTGCGTGCGGATGGACCATGTCGCGACAAAGGCGTCGTGCAGCGAGACGGCAGCCACCACGAGTGCCGAGGCAATCCCTGCCCTCTGCAACTTGCCCTTGACATCACGAATCGCCAGAGCCATCCCTTCCCCCGCCCAAACGAGGAGAACAGGCAGGACCGGCATCAGAAGACGGAAAGGCAAGTGTTCCTTCAGGTTGAGAAACGCGGACTGCCACGCCGTCACGAGCGCCAGGTAAGCAAGGATGCCGATCAGGGGGCCACCAGCCCATCCGGTGCGCGCACGGGAGCGCCACAGCACCACCAGAAACACGACGTCCCACGCCAGGGCCAGCAAGACCAACAAGGGTTGCGACCAGGGCAGATCCGTATCGAGCGGGTATCTTGCCAGGAAAAGGCCAGGCAGGACCAGAGAGGGCAGGGCCTGCAGGAAGGTACGCGAAAGCGAGATCAGTAGGGACCCGATCTGGACGAGCCAGCCGGCCGACGACCAATAGGCCGCCTGGGACACATATCCCAGGCCTCGAAAAGCCCACCACCAGCTGGCGTAGGGCAGCATCGGCAAGGCAAGACCGACAAGGATGGGCCAGGCACGTCCCCGCAGGCGCCAGGCCGCATCGGCCACGGCTACCAGCAGCAAGGGCAGCACGGCATATCGGGTCAGGACGGCATAGCCGAGAAGCAGGCCCAATACCCCGAGGTCGAGGCCCGTCGGCTTGCGATGCCAGACCATCAGCGCAAGGGTCACGAGCAGGACGGTAAGCGGCTCGGACATAAGCAACGCAACGGTCTCGATGGCCAGAGGATTGACGGCGAGGAGCACGAGGGCACCCCAGACAAGCCAGTAGGGACGTCCCGTGCGCCGGACGACCGCATGGTACGCGAGGGTCAGCGCACCCGCCCACATGAAAAGGTTGAGCACCTGAGCGGCGATGATCCCATCGTCCCCGCGGCCGAAGAGCCGGAAGACCATGGCCAGCAACAGGGGCCAGCCCGGCGGAAAACGATCGACGGCCGCCTGTGTCGGCGAGAAGTCGATGGTATAGCCACGCCCGGCTTCCAGGGCAAGGGCACTACCCCAATAGGTACCGTCGTCGTTGGTGAAGTTCGCAATGCCCCAGCGCGCGCCGCAAACGCCGGCCCAAAGCGCGACGCCCATCAACAGGAAGGTCAGGCCGTGGGCCAGCAACCTGGCACGCAGGTTGTTTCCGGTGACCTCGGGGGTTGCACCGGAGTCCGTGCTCAAGGCAACAGCCTCGGCGCCCCGGGTGCCTGGGCAGACACGGAACCCGACGCGGCGCCAGGACGCGCCTGGACGACATGGCGAATGGCAAGCAGGTCTTGGTTGATCGAGGCCATGCGCCGGTCATGGTCCTCGAGGGCTTGCGAGACCCGGTCCTCGGCATCACGGGACGTCTGATACTGCTTGACCAAGCTCTGGACCAACTGCAGAAGGCGGCCCTGCGATTCCCGCTGTTCCGCGAGGATGGCCGCCATCTCCTGCTGGGCCTGGTTGCGGAAGTCCTTCAGGTCTTCGCGCCCACGGTAGGTCTCTTGCTGAAGCTGCTCCATCCGGGCATGCAGACCCGTGACGTCATCGAGGCACTCCTCGAAGCGCCCGCCCAGTTTCTCGAGGCCTTCCGCAGCAAGGAAGACCTTGCCCTTGAGTAGATCCAGATCCTTGTCTGCCCGCTCGCGCTTCCACTCGGCCTCGCTTGACAGGCGCTCGGAGCGTGCCACGGCATCCTCGACGAGGATGCGCAACTTCTCGACCTGCCCCTCGCGCTCGAAGAGCCTGTCCTGGAAAGCCGACAACTCATCCGCCATGCGCTGGTGCAGCAGGGCGCCCGATTGCTCCCACTCGGCCCGCGTCGCCTCGAAGCGTACCGTCGTGTCCTTGAGTTCCTCACGAGCAAGCTCGACCTGATGCATCTGCTGGCGCAGCGAAGAAAGATCCGTCAACGCCTGCCGGCGGACATCCTCGACCTCGGACAGGACCTTGCCCCGCATCTGCTGGAACTGACCCTCGAGCTCGGCCGCCCGCTCCGCGGCCTGGGCACCGTGAAGCTTGGCCTGTGCCCCATCCTGAGCCATCTGCCTGAGCGTCTCGCGGGTCTTGCCCTCGAGCAGCTCCATGTCCCGTGCCATGGCCTCCTGCCGACCGAGCAGGTCATCCGAAAGCTTGTCCTTGAGGTCGTCGACGGCCCGACCGAGCGTCTGGTCCATCTCACCCAGCCGCTTCTGGACGGCAGACAAGCGCTTCTCGAGGCCAGCCGACTGCTGGCGGTGATCGGCCTCGGCCTCATACATCCGGGTGCGCAACTCTTCGAGCGTTGCCGTCAGGACCTCACCCTCGGCCTTGCCGGCAAGATCGGCACGCGTCGCCTCGAGCGACTGTGCCAGAGCCTTCATTCGGCCTTGGTGGACCTCGAGGATCTCGTGGAACTGGCGCCGCGTCTCCTCGATCGTCAGCTCGAGGGACTGCTGCAACTGACCCAGCATCCGCTCATGATCCCGGCCTTGCTGCTGGACGGCCTGCCGCAGGACCTGGCCTTCGTCGGGCAACGCCCGCTGCGTATCGCGATGGGCCTCGGCCAGTGCATCGTGAGCCACGGCCGCCAGCGGAGGCGCCGCATCGGCATCAAGCGGCACGTCCTCCCAGTTGCCCTCGAGCGTGACCGGCTCTTCCGGGCGGCGACGGCGCCAAGAGCCCAGCATCCGCCATCCACCCACCCCGAGCGCAAGCACCAGGATGCTGCCCGCGATCGTTCGCCACGGCAGGGGTCCGCCTTCGGCCTCAAGGGTAATGGGCGGATCCACGGGCCAAGCCGCCCGCAACTTGTTCTCGTCCGGCAACTCACCCCCGGCACGCAAGGCGGCCTTCGGGGCCTCGACCATCACGGCCCAGTCAGCCGGCTGGATCCGTGCAAGGCCGTATATGGCCCGGCTGCTCTCGAACGTGCCCTGCGGCTGCACCATGGCGGGCAGCAAGGCATCCGGTCCGAACGCCAGGGGGCCCCCGGCGAGCGACGAGAGCGGCGTACCTCTGCCGTCCAGCAAGACCATGCGACCACCCTCGCCAATCCGGGCCGAGCCGAAGGGCGCGAGCAACCGCTCTGCGACCAGTTCGGCACGAATCAGGCGCTGGCGCTCCACCATCGGCACCACGACGAGGATGCGTGACTGCCCGGCGACAACGTGCATGCCCACCCAAGGCTTTCCCGTGCCCAAGGAGGCCAGCGTGGCCGGCACGATGCCATCGCCCGGGCCCCATGCCGTCACGCGAACGCCATCGGTGGCCTTGTCCGCCCAGCGCAGCGTGGCCTTGTCGCCTTCATGCGGGTTGCCATCGGCAAAGCCCTGCATCAACTGCACCGTCTGGTTGAGCACGTCCTGCACGAGGCGGGCCTGCGTGACAGCCAGCGCCTGGACCCGTGGGTAAGCCTCCTGCAAGGCAGGATCGCCCGAGCCGGGTTCATCGGCAGGCTGGCCCGCGCGCGCCTCGCCTCCGGGTGCCGCAGGGTCCTGCCTTTCGGCTGCCGGTGCCTTGAGGGTCCGGCGTGCCTCCGCAGGGCCGTTGATCAAGAGGCCGAGGACCAAGAGGCCAATCCCGAGGGAGCTGCTGCGCATGGTGAAGGGCTACCTTTCCAGAGCACCATCCTGCTGCGGGAAGACCGGCCACGCTAGGACATGCCTCACAGAACCGGAGCGACCCGGTACCCTGTTGGCATGGAGAGCGGGCAGGCGCGGGAACCTGAGGCGATGGGCCCGGCCCCGGCGCCCTCGCGACGCGCCCTTCTCCGACGAAGCCTGGCGTGGCTCAGGGTCGGCGTGCCGGTATGTCTCGCCCTAGGCTGTGCTCGCCTGTGGGCGAAGCTGGGGGCAACAGACCGCGCGGAAGCTTCGGAGCTCAAGGCGGTTCGTCGACTGAGGCACGGCCTGGTCCGGCTGGGGCCGGTCGGAATCAAGCTGGGCCAAATGCTTTCGACTCGGGTCGACGTCCTGCCACGAAGCTGGCGTTCGGAGCTGCAACGACTTCAGGACGCCGTGCCGGCGGAACCTCCCGAAACGGCCATGGCCTTGCTGCGCGGGGAGTTGGGCGATCGGCTGGGCACCCTCCTCGTGACCGTCGATCCTGTGCCTCACGCGGCGGCGTCGATGGCGCAAGTCCACCGTGGGCGCCTGTTCGACGGCACCCCGGTCGCCGTCAAGATCCGACGTCCCGACCTCGCCAAACGCATTGCCCTTGACGGCGCGCTGCTCAAGGCGTCGGCATCGCTGCTTGCTTGGTGGACCGGACTGGCTGCGGACCATCCCGGCACCCGGCTGCCGCCGGGGATGCTGCGCCTGAAGGCCCTTCCGTGGCAATCCATGGCTAGGGATTTTGCGCAAGGCCTCGTCGCGCAGATGGACTTCAAGGCTGAGGCAGCCAATGCCGATCGCTTCCGCGCCAACATGGCAGGCCAGCCCGGCATCCTGGCACCCCGCCCCTACCACGAGCTGACGACGTCGGCCGTGCTCGTGATGGGGTGGATCGACGGCGTCAAATTCCATGACCTCGAGGGCATGCGTCGCCTGGGCGTTGACTTCCGAGGTCCCGTCCGGCTTGGCGTCACGTGCTTCGTGCAGCAGTTGCTCGAGGATGGCTTCTTTCACGCCGATACGCACCCCGGAAACATCCTCGTCACGCCGCAGGGCGAAGTAGCCTATCTGGACTGGGGCTTGGTCGCGACCTTCCCGACATCCCTCCGCCTGGCCCTCGTGGGCTGCTTCCTCGATCTGGTTCGCGAAGACTGGAACGGCCTCGTGACGGGCTTGTCCGGGCTTGGCATGTTCCCCCCCGACGTCGACCGGACGCGCCTCATTCCTCTCCTGAAGGACATGGTCGACATCCAAATCGGACGCAAGGGCACGCGCATGCTGCCGCTGGGCGAAGTCCTCGAACGCCTGATGGTCATTCTGGAGGACCAGCCGTTCTATCTGCCGGACACCTTGGCCACGCTCGTACGTACGGCCAGCACCATGGAAGGCATGGTCCTGGAGACCTGGCCGGAATTCAAGTTCCTCGAAGTCGCCCTGCCCGCGGCCGCCCGGCTCATGCTGGCAGGCGAGACGCCCGCCCTTCGCCGGCGCCTCATCACCGAGTGGATGCCTGACGGCAAGGCTGACCTCGATCGCTTGGAAGCCACCCTTGCCATGGCTGCCCGGGAGCTTCCCCTCCCCGTCGCCCCCTGGCTGCCCGAGGCCCTCCATTGGCTGCTGGCTGGCGATGGGCATCCCTTGCTCGCTTCCCTGCTCGACGCCGCTTGGCCAGCCGAATCCGACTCGGATGGCCTCGAAGCCGCGACGCGCCTCGGCGACGTGATCCGCTACCGCATCGACCTCGAAGGGCTTGACCTTGGCAAGCTGGCCGAGGCACTGGTGCCGTGGCTCATGACGGAACCCGGCCTCGCTTGGCTGGGAGACCTGCTCGGGCGACTCGCGTTCCGGGCACCGGAAGACCCTTTGCTGGTCGCGCTGCTGGATGCTCTGGCACGGCATGGCCCGTCTGCACGCCTTGACCTCGTCCGACCGACCGCCGCCCTCGCCGAAACACTGCTCAGGCAACCTGCCGCGTGGTGGGGCAGCTTTCCCGATTGGCTGGGGCGCCTTGCGCGGAGCAAGGCCGCCGTGGCGGTCGGCACCGCGTGGCTGCCTGTACTTCTGGACGCCGTGGCAGGGGCCGATGACGCGGCGCTCGAGGCCTTGCTGAGGGGCCTCGCGGAAAGTCCGCAATCCCTCGCACCGTTCGTGGAGGCCGGTGTGACGGTGCTGGTCGCGCAGGACAGGACCGGCAGGGGTACGCTTGCACAAGCCGGGAGCCTGCTGGCCAGGCGTTCGACCCCTGTGCTGTTGCTGGCCGGCCGGGTAGCCGCGAGATCGGACGTGGTCGCGGCGCTTGCCCGAAGAGGCCCCGAACTGGCAGGCTGGAGCCTGCGGGCCCTCGGGCGCCCGTAACCGGAGGACCCTCACCTTGTTCCTGAAACTGCGCGACCTGAGCGAACTGCGACTGCTGACTGCCGCACTCATCGCGGAACGGCCCGAGTTGTCCCCAGCCGAAGCAGAAGCGTTACCGGCCGAGACGATGGACCCGCTCATCAATCGGCTCTTGCAAGCCGCCGAGACGCAGGGTTTCGGTCACGAGGCGGGACTGGCGCTCGAGACCGCGGAGCGCGATCGGCTGCTGGCCGCCGTCGAAAGGCAACTCGACCTCGCTGCCGAGCAAGGCGAGCTTTTCCTTGTCGGGGATCTGGAAGCCGTACTGCGGAAGCTGGGCCAGGGAACCTGAACGCCGGCCCTACTGGGCCACGTGGCTGACCACGACAGGAAAGACATCCCTCACCAGCAGAGGCTGACTGCGCGGCCGTCCCCGCAATTGCATCCAGACACCCACGGAAAAAGTGGGCAGCGTCTGCTCGTTGTTCATCGGATACATCCGCAGCGTCACCGAGGCCGAGCCAATTGCAGGAGGCTGCAGCGCCCAGTTGCCCCAAACCGTGCCGACCTTGCCGCCGATATCCAGGCGGAACAGCTTGCCGGCAGCAAAGGGCACGGCCGAGCCTGGCGCGTTGTAGCCACCTGTCAGGGGCCGAAACCAGACCCCGCTGCGATCCGGCAGGGTCTCGACCCCCAGGGTCACGAGGTCCTCGGTATTGCCCCGCGGGATATTGGACACGCCCAGGAGCGTGAAGGTCGGCACGCTGCCGGCCCCGACGGTGATGGCGGGGCCCACGCCCTGACGCGCACGATAGTCGCCCCCGGGGGCTCCGAGGACATTCACGGAGCCCCCGGTCACGGCCGTGACCCGCAAAGCATCCGGGATATAGAAGGACATCGTCGCGACCTCGGAAGGACCCGTCAGCCAGACACCGGCCGTGGCTGACTCGTCGTAGACCATGAGGCCACCCGGCCTTTGCCGGTAGGGCAGAGGATTGCCGGGCTCGTAGACGAAGCGTACGGTCCGGGTCCTGTATCCCGAGCCACCCAGGGGCGAGAACTCGCGCCTGAGTCGCGGCAAGGTGACGGCCGCCTCGCCGAACACCAGGCCGCTTTCGGCTGCGAATTCAAGATCCGCAGGCACGGTCGCGGGCAGGGGACTGGCCAGGGTATTCCAGTTTGGCGTATTGGGGGAACCTGCACCGCTCCTCTCCCGAAAGGCATCCTCGCCACCGCCCTGGGCCCGGTAGCCGTCCGGCCAGCAAACGCCCCCGAGGCCCTCCTCGGAGCCCAGTCGGGCGAGCACCCTGCCTGCCCTGTCAGGCAGGCGAACGGCATCGATCGTCAGCAGTTGGACCGTCTCCTGGCTGCGGTAGACCAACATGAAACCGGTCATCAAACCGGCCAGCGTAACAGTGGACAGCAAGAGCTCCAGCAGGCTGAAGCCGCGGACGACCGCTCGCCGGCCCCGCTCCGCGCCTACTGCAACCCCAGCAACCACGGGTATCCTTTCCTGGGCCAAACCGTGACCCTCGGCGTCACATAGGTTCCCTCACCCAGCCTGTAGAGCCGGACCATGTTCGGATAAGCTCCCGTCGTCACATCGGGCTGCCGCAACACGACGTAGACCGAGACCGGATTGCACCGGTGGTTGCCACCTGCGACCAAGGCATCGGGCAGGCAGCCGGCTTGGGCCGCAGGCGTGACCCGCGCCTCATAGACCAGACCGGACGGCTCGACAATCGGTGGCACGACGGAAAAAGTACTCCCGTTCTCGAGCGGAGTCTGCGCCAGAATGGCGTACATCTGCTGCATGACGAGGCGCTCGACAATGGTGGCGTGGCCTTCCTCCCGCTCCAGGGCCTCGACCTGCCGGAACACGACACGGGTCATCTGCGCCAGGGCCACGGTTCCACCGGCCAGAATGACCCCGGCCAGCATCGCCTCGAGCAAATTGAATCCGCCCGGGGGCCGACGACGCACCCTCACAGCGCGTTGCCCCCATCGACGATGCGGGCCGTGACGCGGGTGCCCCCACCCTGGATGGGCACGCTCTCGAACTCGGTCAGCAAGCTTCGCGACACCTGACCGACCTCGCTGTTGTCCTGACGGGTCCTGAGCGAGCAGGAGAAGCGGATGCGCACGATGCGCCGCACGACATTGCTGCCTACCTGCTCGGTCGTGGCATCGACAATCTCGCGCAGCACCGAGGCCGTCGCCACGCCGACAGGCTCGGGCGTCGGGGAGGGCCCAGCCGGCGCCGGCGAGGATGTCAGGGGTGCCGTCAGGTCCGGCATATCGGCAA
Source organism: Candidatus Tanganyikabacteria bacterium (assembly GCA_016867265.1). Taxonomy (GTDB): domain Bacteria; phylum Cyanobacteriota; class Sericytochromatia; order S15B-MN24; family VGJW01; genus VGJW01. The sequence goes on along the minus strand of VGJW01000012.1, from coordinate 24,087 downwards.
AGACCACCGGCACAGGGGCGACGACGGCCGTAGGCAGGCTTGCCGGTGCGGACGCCACGAGGCGGGCGTACTCGGCATAGGCGCGCATGTTGCAGGCATGTGCCTGGGCCCCCAGAAGCTGGCCCGAGACCCGCTCCTGGTCGAGGCGACGCATCAGCATGCGCGAAACACCCAGCGTGGTCACGGTCATCGCCGAGACCAGGATGGTGGCAATCAGGATGGCGTTGCCGCGAGGTGGGCGGAGCATCCCTGACAATGTACCCATCCCGGACTTCCCCTCGCGGCGCCGCCGCCCGAACACTGCGTGAACACTTGCATGCAGCCCATTTGGGTGGTAACTTTGATTCCACTTCCAACGGTGGGACCCGTCCCGCCGTTTTTTCATAACTACCGGCACGATGCCCGCGTGCCCAGGAGGATTCCGTGGACGAACCGCGCAGCGACGCGACCCCCGAACAGATTGCTCCGGATGCCGACGGCGCCGCGACCGCAACACCGCGGCGCCGTGGTTTGCTGGCCTCGATCGTGGATGCCGCGAAGTCCGTGCTGCTGGGGTCGCCCGTGGCGCCGCCCGATACCGGCCTCTCCCCCTCCGGGGCACCTGCGGCCTCGGTCGTCGCTCCCCCGGTCCCCGAGACGCCGGCAGCCGAGGCGGTCGAGGCAACCCCGGACGTCGCACCGGAGGCCGATGCCCCTGCCTTCGTCGCCGCCGGCGAACCCGGTGCCCATGATGCGCCGGATACCGTTTCGGAACCGTCGGTCGACACTGCGCGCCCGGCCTTCAAGGCCACGACACGTATCGACGATCTGCTGGCGGTCGACGAGGACCTTGGTGACCTGCCCGCCAGCTACGATATCGATCGAGCCGTACTGCTCGTCCGCGATCCCTACTGGATCCACGCGTACTGGGACCTGTCGGGCACGACCCTCGACAAGGCACGTGCGCGCGGCGACCACCGCCTGATCCTGCGCGTGCAGGAGTGGGTGCCGGGTGGCCGGCATCCCGGATACTTCTACGACGTGCCGGTTCCCGGCCCGGCCCGCAGCTGGTACTTGCGCTTGCCCGGCGACGGACGCAGCTATCGCGTCGAAGTCGCCCTGCAGTTCCGCGGCGGCGGCTTCGAGACCGTGGCCGTCTCCAACCTGGTCGAGGTGCCGGCCGACGGCCCCAGCCCCATTGTCGCGGATCGCTTCGTGGACCCTGCCGAAGAGCCCTCGTTCCGACCCCATGGTGTCTCGACGCTGCCCCCGCGTCACGAGTGGACGACGGCCGAAGGCCCATGGCCCGGGGACCTTGAGCCGGACTGGGCCGACGACGACATGGCCGCGCATGGGCCACCGTCCCCGGCCATGCCCGAGATGCCCAGCCGCCTGATGCGGTCACGCCTGGTGCCGCGCGTCCAGAACCCTTCGTCGGCGGGCAACCCGTGGGTCGAAGCCGGGGAAGACACCGAGGCCCCCGGAGGCCCCAGCTCGGCCAGCCTGTCAAGCCACGCCTGGGCCCCGTCCCAGCAGGCCCCGCTCGCTTCGGGCGTCGGCGCACGCCCCAAGGGCTTCTGGCTGGTCGCCGATGCCGAGGTCATCGTCTACGGCGCCACGGAGCCCGATGCCGTCGTGACCTTCCGGGGCGAACGCATCGCGCTCAATCCCGACGGAACCTTCCGCTTCCACTTCCACCTGCCCAATGGCACCCATCCCATGCCCATCCGGGCCGTGAACGCAGACGATGACGACGAGCGCGCCATCACCATCACGGTCGGACGGCAGACGGAAGGCGACGGCCGCGTCAACCTCCGACGCCAGGCCTGATCGATCCTTCCGAGGCAACCAGGAGATTTCCCCCCATGCCAAAGGGTTACCTTGCGCTGGTGCTGCACGCGCACCTGCCCTTCGTCCGCCATCCCGAGCACAGCCACTTCCTCGAGGAGGACTGGCTCTACGAGGCCATCACCGAGACCTATGTCCCGCTGATCAGCATCTATGACGAGTTGGTCCGCGAGGGCATCGACTTCCGCATCACGATGTCCATGACGCCGCCGCTTGTGGCCATGCTGACGGATCCCCTCCTGCAGCGCCGCTACGTCCGCCATATCGACGAGCTCATCGAGCTGGCCGAAAAGGAGAAGGTCCGCACGCGCGGCGACGATGCCTTCCAGCGTCTGGCCGACTTCTACCTCGACCGGTTCCGGCGCATTCGCCACGTCTTCGTCGACCAGTACAAGGGCAACCTGATCACGGCATTCCGCAAATTCCAGGACCTGGGTGTCCTCGAGATCGTCACGTGCTGCGCCACCCACGGGTTCCTGCCCCTCATGCAGGTCAACCCGGAGGCAGTCCGTGCCCAGATCCTCGTGGCCGCGAACCACTACCGTCATCACTTCGGCCGTAGCCCCAGGGGCATTTGGCTCGCCGAATGCGGCTACTTCCCGGGGGTCGATGCCTACCTTGCCGAGGTCGGCATCAAGTACTTCTTCACCGACACCCATGGCATCACCCACGCGACGCCACGCCCCCGGCACGGCGCCCATGCCCCCATTTATTGTGCCGGCACGGGTGTCGCGGCCTTTGCACGGGACGCCGAGTCCAGCAGGCAGGTGTGGTCCAAGGATGACGGCTATCCCGGCGATTACAACTATCGCGAATTCTATCGGGATGTCGGCTACGACCTGCCCCTCGAGTACATCGCGCCGTACATCCAGCCGACCGGCGATCGCAAGAACACCGGCATCAAGTATTACCGCGTCACGGGCAAGACCGACCAGAAGCTGCCTTATGACCCCCATGTCGCCGACGAGCGGGCCAAGGAGCATGCCGGCCACTTCATGTGGTGCCGCGAGCAGCAGGCTGCATACCTGGCCGGCTCGATGGGGCGTCCCCCGATCGTCGTGTCGCCATATGACGCCGAGCTCTATGGCCATTGGTGGTACGAGGGTCCGAACTTCCTCAACTACCTGCTGCGCAAGACCGCGACCGAATCTTCGTTGCTCAAATTGACCACCCCTGCCGAGTATCTGGATCAGCATCCCGTCCAGCAGGTGGCCACGCCGCCCTTGTCCAGCTGGGGCGCCGAGGGCTATGCCTCGTTCTGGCTCAACGACACCAACGCCTGGATTTACCCGCACCTGCATGAGGCGGCCGAGCGGATGATCGAGGTCGCCGCTTATCCGGACGAGAGGCTTTCTCCACTCGAGGAGCGGGCGCTCAACCAGATGGCCCGCGAATTGCTGCTGGCCCAGTCGTCGGATTGGGCGTTCATCATGAAGACGGGCACAATGGTCGACTACGCCAACAAGCGGACCCGAACCCACCTGCTGCGCTTCCGGCGCCTCTACGAGCAGGTGCGCGCCGGGCGCGTCGACGAGCCTTGGCTTGCCAAGGTCGAGTATCTCGACAACATCTTCCCCGAGATCGACTTCCGCGCCTACCGGCGGGAAGGCGCCGCGGCCAGGTCCGCCACGACCCTCGCCACGAGGTTCTGAGGCACGTCGGTCGAGACGGTCACCTGGCCCTCGCGCACCGGCAACACCCAGCGCAAGCGACCGCCGATGGCCTTCTTGTCGTGCGGCAGGGCCGCGACCACCGTTTCCGGGTCAAGGCCGTGCGTGACGGGCAGGCCGAAGTGACGCAGCGTGTCGGCAAGACGATCCTCAATGCCGGGATTGCCGACGCCGACGGCCTCGGAGATGCGAAAGGCCGCACGGAGTCCCACCGCCACGGCCTCCCCGTGCGTCAGGCCCCGGAATCTGGCCGCGACCTCGAGCGCATGCCCGACGGTGTGCCCGAGATTCAGGCTCAGGCGGGGCCCCAGGCGCTCGTCGGGATCAGCGGCCACGACGCGGGCCTTGTGGCGGGCACAGGCCTCGAGGACCCCATGCAGCTGGCCCGGCGCCCACGCACGCGGGTCTGAAGGGAGGGCGCGCAGACGGACGATGCCGCCATCCCCGGCCAGCCACAGGGTCTTGATGACTTCGGAGAGGCCACTCTGCCACGCCCGCAGCGGCAGCGTAGCCAGCAACCCGGGCTCGACAGCCACGGCCACGGGCTGGTGAAAGGCACCCACCAAGTTGCGTCCGACCGCATGATTCACGGCAACCTTGCCGCCGATGGCAGCATCCACCTGAGCTACCAGCGTGGTGGGAAGCACCACCCAGGGCATGCCGCGTCCCACGAGCGACGCCGCCAGCCCCGCAACGTCCCCGACCGTTCCGCCCCCAAGCGCCACCAGCGTGTCGTGACGGTTAAAGCCCAGGTCCAGCAGTTCCGAGACCAGACGGCCCAGAACCCGCCAATCCTTGGCCGGTTCGCCATCGGGCACCTCGAGGACTTGCACGTCCCGGCCCAGATCGGCGAGCAGGCCCTCCACGGCAGACCCGAACCGGCGTCGAACGGGCGCCGAGGTCACGAGCGCGACCTTCTGCGTCGTCAGCCGCAAGCCATGGTCGAGCGCACCCGTACCCACCAGGATCTCGTGGGGCGCGGCGTCCGCGAGTGATACGCAGCCAGGCCGCAGGCCGCACGCCAGGTCCCTCGCAATCTGATCCGGTTGGCGACGCCCCAACGGCAAGCGACGCAGTTGCCGCATCCGCGTCCCCTCCCGGGCCTCAAGCAGGCGACGCCATGCATCCGGACCTTCGAGCAGGGGGCGATCGCCTTCCCGCAAACGACGGGCAAGGGTAGCCTGTGGCGCATCCAGCCAAACTACCGTGCCACGACGCGCCACGACGGCCCGCGAGGCGGCATGCTCGAGCGTCCCGCCCCCGAGGGCGACAACACGGGCACCTGCCGTCGGCAAGGCTTCCAGCGCCCTTGCTTCGGCTGACCGGAAGGCTTCGAGGCCACGCTCGCGGATGAAGGCAGCCGCAGACCGTCCCTCTCGCTCCGCCAACCACGCATCCAGATCCGTGAAGGGCAAACCAAGCTCCGCGGCAAGGAAGGGCCCGACCGAGGTCTTGCCCGAACCCGGATGGCCTGCGAGAAACCAGATGCCCGCCTCACCGACGGTGGTACCGGCGCCGCACGTATAGCTGCCGCCGCAACCGGACGTCATCACGGCAACCCCCAACGAAAACGGGGTCCCCGGAAGTGAACTTCCGAAGACCCCGTTTGAGGCTCCCCGCGAAGGATTCGAACCTCCACAAGCAGATCCAGAGACTGCGGTCCTACCATTAGACGAGCGGGGAATACAGGGGTCATTTTGCCCCCCTGACCCGCACCCGTCAAGCCCCGTGGGGTAAGGGCCGCGTGGTACCATGGAGGGCTTTCCCGAAGGCGACGGAGGTCACGGGTGTCGGAATCCAGGGTCTTGGCGCGCGGCCTCCGCGAGGAACTCAAGCAGAGCTACCTCGACTACGCGATGAGCGTCATCGTCGGCCGGGCCCTTCCTGATGTCCGCGACGGCTTGAAGCCGGTCCACCGCAGAATCCTGTTCTCGATGAACGAGAACAACCTGACGAGCGATCGCAAGCACCGCAAGAGCGCGACGGTGGTCGGCGACGTGCTGGGCAAGTACCACCCGCACGGCGACGCCAGCGTCTACGATGCGATGGTCCGGCTCGCCCAAGGCTTCAACATCCGCTATCCCCTGATCGACGGCCACGGCAACTTCGGCTCACTGGACGGCGACTCGGCAGCGGCCTACCGCTACACCGAAGCCCGCCTCTCCCGGATTGCCAGCGAGCTGCTGACCGACATCGACGCCGAGACGGTCGACTTCACCCCCAACTATGACGGCACGGCCCACGAGCCGCGCGTGCTGCCCAGCCGCATCCCCAACCTTCTGGTCAACGGTTCGGCGGGCATCGCCGTCGGCATGGCCACGAACATCCCGCCGCATAACCTGCGCGAGGTTCTCGATGGCCTGGTCGCACTCATCGACCAACCCGACATCGACACCGAGGGCCTTATGGCCCACATCAAGGGACCGGACTTCCCCTCGGGCGCGACCATTCTCGGCCAGCGCGGGATCATCGAAGCCTATGGTTCCGGCCGAGGCTCGATCACCCTGCGGGCCAAGTGCGAAATCGAGGAGATCCGCAACAACCGCATGGCGATCGTCGCGACCGAACTCCCCTACCAGGTGGGCCCCGACCCGCTCATCGCCAAGATTGCCGACCTGGTCAAGGACAAGAAGCTCGACGGCATCTCGGATCTTCGCAACGAATCCGATCGCGAGGGCATCCGCGTCGTCATCGAGCTCAAGCGTGACGCCGTCCCCCAGGTGGTCCTGAACAACCTGTACAAGCAGACGGCCCTGCAGACGACCTTCGGCATTACTTTCCTTGCCCTCGTCGAGGGCCAGCCCCGCATCCTCTCGCTCAAGGAGATGCTGGGCCACTACAGGGACCACCGGGTCGTCGTCATCACCCGCCGGACGGATTACGAGCGCCGCAAGGCCGAAGCGCGCCTGCACATCGTCGAAGGCCTGCTGATCTGCCAGGAGAACATCGACGCCGTCATCAAGCTGATCCGCGGCGCCGAAAACACGGATGCCGCCCGGTCGGGCCTGATGGAGCGCTTTGCGCTTTCCGAGATTCAGGCCAACGCCATCCTCGAGATGCAGCTGCGTCGCCTGACCCAGCTGGAGCGTGGCCGCCTCGAGGACGAAGCGGCCCAGTTGCGTGCGCGCCTCGAAGAACTGCGCGCCATCCTTGCCGACCGCGGGAAGGTGCTGGCCCTCATCAAGGAAGAGGTGGCCGAGGTGCGGGCTCGCTACGGCGACGAACGGCGCACGCGGCTCGAGCACGACCCTGGCGATTTCCGTCGCGAAGACCTTATTCCCGACGAGCCCATGTCGGTCTTCATCACGGCTCAGGGCTACATCAAGCGGCTCGCTGCCGACACCTTCGAGCGCCAGGGCCGCGGCGGCAAGGGTGTGACGGGCATGAACATCCGCGAGGGTGACTTCACCCGTCACTTCTTCGTGGGCACGGCGCATCAACCCGTGCTGTTCTTCACGAACCGCGGCCAGGCCTATTCGCTGAAGACCTTCGAGATCCCCGAGGCCAGCCGTACAGCCAAGGGCACCAACATCGCCAACCTGCTGCCACTGGGCCCGGGCGAGGTCGTCACGGCTGTCGTGCCGATCAAGGCATTCGAGGAGGGTCGCTACCTGCTGATGCTGACCTACAAGGGCACCATCAAGAAGACAGACCTTACGGCCTTCTCGAGCATCCGCCGCAGCGGCATCATCGCCATCGACCTTGATGAGGGCGACAGCCTGGGCTGGGTCGTCGCCACGGACGGCAACAGCGACGTCGTCATTGCCACGGCCGAAGGCATGGCCATCCGCTTCCCCGAGGACGAGTTGCGGCCCCTCGGACGCCCGGCGCGCGGCGTCCGCGCCATTACCCTCAGGCCCGAGGACCAGGTCGTCGGCCTCGCGATGGCCCAGGAGAACCTCGATCTTCTGTCCGTCACGACCGACGGCTACGGCAAGCGCACGCCGGTCGCCGAATACCGGCCCCAGGGCCGCGGCGGACTGGGCCTCATCAACATGAAGCTCAACGTCAACCGGGGCGGCAAGGTGGCCAATATCCTGGTGGTCAGCGATCAGGACGAGGTGGTGCTCGTGACCACCAATGGTGTCGTCATCCGGCAAAAGGTCGCCGACATCGCCCGCTATGGCCGGATGACCCAGGGCGTCCGCCTGCAGCGCCTCGGCGACGACGACCGTATCGCCGGCGTGGCGCCGATGGTCGCAGACGACGGTCAGGAGGACTGACGTGGCCGACGGCAACACTTTCAACTTCGACCCGTTCCAGACGGACTTCTCGTTCGACTTCCAGAACCTACCCACGACTCCGACCGTTGCCGGTCCCTCGGGACTGGGTATTCTGCTCGTGGGGATGGGTGCGCTGACAGAAGAAACCCTGAACCAGGCGCTGGCCCATCAGGCGGAACAGCGCCTACCGCTGGCGCAAATCCTCCTGGAAGGTGGGTACTGTACCCAGGACCAGGTCAACGAGGCTCTCCGCCGGCGGCCGAGCCACAGGTGAACGACGTGACCACACAGAGCGATGACCTGACCATCCTGCTGGGCTGCACGACGGATGTCGGCAAGGTCCGGGAAGTCAACCAAGACTGCTTTGCCTGCAGTCCCGAAGACGGCATCTACCTTGTCGCCGATGGCATGGGGGGGCATCTCGCCGGTGAGAAGGCCGCGCAGACGGCCGTTGAGGTCCTCGCCAGCACGATGGTCGATCGTGTGGGCTCAGGTACGGCAGACGCACCCGCGTTGGTCCAAGCCTTCCTCGAGGCGAACCGCCAGATCGTTCAGGCTTCCCTGTCGGATGCGACCATGCGGGGTATGGGCACGACGGCCACGATGGCGATGGTCGTGGGTGATCAGGTCATCATCGGGCACGTCGGCGACTCGCGGGCCTACCTCATCCGGGGCGGCGAGATCGAGCAGATCACCGAGGATCACTCGGTGGTGGCCCAGTTGCTCAAGGCCGGTGCCATCACCCCGCTCGAAGCCCTCCATCACCCGTATCGCAACGTGATTACCCGATGCCTCGGCATGCAGATGGACCTCGAGCCGGATACGCACCAGTTTCCTTGGCAGCCGGGTGACCGGGTCCTGCTTTGCACAGACGGCTTGTCCGGGCTTGTCAACGACGACGAGATGCGGGACGTCGCTCTCGAGGAAGCCGATCCGCAAGACGCGTGCCAGCGCCTGCTGGACCTGGCGATGGAGCGCGGCGGATACGACAACATCACCATCGTCCTCGTCCAGTTGCCCGCCTGATTCACGAAAATCAACGCCCCAAGGCCATGACGGACCGCCTCGGCCCCTACCAGATCCTCCGCGAGTTGGGTCGTGGTGGCATGGGCGTGGTCTACGTGGCGAAGACCGACAGTCGCCCGGATCCGGTCGCGCTGAAGGAACTGGTCATGGCTTCGGCCCTGCCCGAATCCGAAAAGATCGAGACCATCGAGCGCTTCAAGCGGGAAGGCACGGCAGCGGCAAGTCTGAGGCACCCCAATATCGTGGCCGTCTACGACATGGGCAACGACGGCGACCGCTACTACATGGCCATGGAGCTGGTCGAGGGTCGATCGCTCGGGCATCTGCTGGAGCAACGGGTCCCGATGTCCTTCCAGCAGGTCATCGAAATCGGCAGCCAGATATGCAAGGCGCTGGACTATGCCCACCAGGCGGGCATCGTGCACCGCGACATCAAGCCCGACAACATCCAGGTCCGGGGTGACGGCTCCGTCAAGCTGATGGACTTCGGCGTAGCCCGCGTGAAGTCCGACCTGCCAAGCCTCACGCAGACGGGAACGACCCTTGGCACCATCGCGTACATTTCCCCGGAACAACTGACGGATTCGCGCAACGTCGACGGGAGGGCGGACCTGTTCTCGCTTGGGGCCCTGCTCTACGAGATGCTGACGTACAAGACGCCCTTTGACGCGGGGAACCTGGGCGGCACGATTCTCAAGATCATGAACGAGGCGCCCCAGCCCTTGCGGGAGGTCAACCCTGCCATCCCCGACAGGCTGGAGAGTGTCATCATGAAGGCCCTCCAGAAGGAGCCGGAGAACCGTTTCCGCCGCGCCGCAGAGATGGAATATGCCTTGAAGGAGTCCATAAAGACCCTTCCGCCCCCCGAGCAGCAGGCACCGCCGCAGCTCGTTCCATGCCGCTATTGTCAGGCCCCCCTGCCCCAGGGCACCCGTGTCTGTCCCTCGTGCGGCAAGTCGAACTTTGGCGGGACGGGACCCTTGGGTCCCACGCCGCCGCTGCCCCAGGCAGCCGTGGCGCGTCGCCTCGACCCCCTGCAACCGACGCCTTCGCAGCCGCCTGCACCGCCAGCCCCCATCCCGGGCGGAGCCGGGCCCCAGTTGCAGCTGCCCAACAAGCCCCAGTTGGCGATGCCCTCCCGTTCCGGGCAGTTGCCGCCCATCACGCCTTCGGCGGCCGTGCCTCCGGAGCGGATTGGCTCAGGCGCGCTGGCGCTCAACGCTGCCATGGCCGAGGACGTGGGTGTCCGTCAAACCCGGTCTTCGACGACAGAGACGCTGGGTCCGGTCCGCGGACTCGAGTTGGTCTGTACCTTCGGTAAGCGTGGCAAGGAAATCGGTGAGTTCAACAGCCCGCGTGGCGTCATCGTGGATCGCAGCAAGCGGGTCCATGTGGCGGACACCGGCAATGGACGAATCCAGACCTTTGACCTGAACGGACGCTTCAAGGGCTTCGTCAGGCCCCTGGGTACGAGCGTGCCGACGGCACCCCGGTCCATGGCCCTCCTGCCCCGCGGGGTCATGGTGATCGCCGACGCGGAGGATACCCGGCTCTTCAAGGTCGATGCCAACGGCGTCTCCGTCGGAATTACCCAGCGAACCTCCGTCACCATGGAGCCCGTGCCGCCGGCAACCCGCATCCAAGCAACGGCCAATGGCGAACTGCTGCTGACCGACAACGCTCAGGGCCGGGTCGTCATCATCGACACCCGGGACCGTATCGCCTCGGTCCTGACAGAAGGCCTGCAGGCCCCGTGGGGTATCGCGATTGGCGACGCAGGCCACGTCTTTGTCACGGACACCAAGTCCAATCGCATCCACCGCTACCACGGCAACCAGTTGCTCGCCACGTACGGCGGCCCCGGCAGCAATCCGGGCCAATTCCAGACGCCACGTGACATCGCCGTTGATGCCTCAGGCCACATGTTCGTCGCGGACTCGCGCAACCGGCGCATCCAGGTCCTCGATGGCGACGGGCTGCCGGTTCTGGACATGGGCGGTCAGGGCTCGGGCCCCTTCCAGTCGACGCCCGAGGCACTTGCCCTGGATGGCGGCGGGCACCTGATCGTCGTCGAAAGCCAGATGTGCCTCGTGCACATCTTCCGCATCCTTCGCGGCTGAGGGCAACCTGCGGGTCAGGCGTCCCGGACGCGTCAGGCTTCGGGCGTGTCCCCGAGGAAATACTTGTAGCCGATGATCTTGTAGATCAGGCGCGCGCAGAGGAAGTCCGGGGCCACGAAACCAGGGATGGGCGCCAACTCGAGCAGATCGGCCCCGACGACTTCGCGGGTGCGGAACAGCTCGCGCAGCAGGTCCAGCACCTCGTACCAGCCGAGGCCGCCGGGTTCCGGAGTGCCGGTAGCCGGTACCAGTGTCGGGTCCAGCCCGTCGATGTCGATCGTCAGGAATACACGGGGCCCCAACGTCGCGACAATCGCGGCCGGGTCGAAGCGTCCGGGACGGCAATCCCTGCCCCAGAAAATCGTGGATGGGCGATGTTCCTTCCAGAAAGCCATCTCGTCCGCCGAGATGTTGCGGATGCCGACCTGAGTCAGAGGGACCTTCATCTCGACGATACGCCGCATCACGCTGGCGTGGCTCTGGGGGGTGTCCTCGTAGGCATCGCGCAGATCCGCGTGGGCATCGATCTGCAGGATGGACAAGTCGGGATAGCGCTCCAGCATGGCCTGGATCGTGCCGGCGCTGATGCTGTGCTCGCCGCCGAGGACAATGGGAAAACGACCCCGGTCGAGAATCTCGCGGACGGCCTCATAGGTCTGCTCGATGGGCGCCATGTAGTCCCGCCGGGAAGGTTCGACCTCCGGCAAGGTCGCGATGCCGACATTGCAGGGCTCGGCATCGAGTTCGTCGTCATAGAGCTCGACCTGGCGGGAAGCCATGAGGATGGCGGTAGGACCATCCTTGGTGCCGCCCCGATACGAGGTCGTGCCCTCGTAAGGCATGGGCAGGATGTTGACCTTGGCGGTCGCCGGATCCGCCAGTTCGGCCGGCAGGTGACCAAAGTTGAGCACGGGCGTGCGATAGCCGGTCATGGTTCCCACCGGACCCTCCCCTTCTGTAGCAGGTGACCATGATGCCACCCGCAACCCGGCTTGCGCTATGCTGCCGGTTGTGAAGAGCTTGATCCTGACCTTGGCACTCGGCGCCTCGCTCGTTGTCCCGATTGTTCCCGACGCCACACCGACACCCCCACCAGTCCATCCTGCCGCGCCGTGGGCCTCGCTCGTGGTGCCGGGTGCGGGCCAGGTGCTCTCCGGCGACCCGACGAAGGGTCTGCTCTGGCTGGGTGCCGGCTTGGGTGCCGGGGCAGGCACCTATGCCTTGCTGCGGGGCCAGATGCCGGCCGATGCCCTCGTCACTCCGGACACTCCCCAGTTCTACTTCCTCGCATTGCTGGCCTATGCCGCGTGGCTGGGCGTAGGCGCCATGGCAACGGTGACCGGCCTCGCCGAGGCCGCAGCACGCGCCCCCCGTCCCGTGCCCTCACCCCTGTCCCCGACCGAGGCGCTCCCGGACCTTGCCGCCCCTCGGCCAGCCGGCACCGCCCCACCGCGCAAGCCCAAACGTGCGCGCCCGGGCGGGGAAGACTAGCCCCCCGCTTCCAACCCGGCATCGAGGGCCGTCCGGGGACCGGCAATGCGCTCCCCATCTGCAAGCCTTGCGGTGACCCGCACCAGCAGGCCACGCGTCTTGACTGGCCCAGGCAGTGTGACTTGATGGCTTCAGCCATCGGCTGTCCGGGCCTGCACCCGCCACGAGGTACCCGCGGCAATGCGGATGCCCAGCGCATAATGGCCGGACGAGCGCGTGGTCCAGAACAGGGCCGTAGACCAGCCCGATTCCCGTCTCGCGCCAATGGCCGAGATCAGGCTGTCCGGATCACCCGTCGCCGGAGCCGGGGTGGGTGCCACGACGGGCGGCTGGCCGGGTTCAGGAACCACGGGGGCACCGCCGTTCGCCTCCTGATTGGCGAGCGTCAGCGCCAGTGCCACATCCAGACGGGGCACGACAAAGCCGAAACCGGTGGCCGGGGCGGTCGATGCATTGAGAAGCGCGATGATGCGCGCCGCGGGCAGGTCAGGCCTCACGCTGCGCAGCAGTGCGGCCGCCGCCGCTACGTGCGGCGACGCCATGCTGGTACCGGAATAGGTCTTGTAACCCCCACCGACGGTTGACAGGATATCCGTCCCGGGACCGGCGATACCGATAAAGGTGCCGTTGCTGGAGAAGGTCGCGCGTCAATCCTGGTGGTCCGTTGCCCCCACAGCCAACACGCCGGGCAATGACGCCGGATAGGTCACGCGTGCATCGCCATCGTTGCCAGCCGCCACCACGACCACATCATGCCTGACCGCTTCGGCGACGGCCTCGGCCAGGAGTCGGGACGGCTGGGCTCCCCCGAGCGAGAGGTTCATGACGCTCACGCCCGCAGTCGTAGCAGCCCGGATGCCCGCCGCGATGTCATCGACACTGCCCGACCCATCGCCGCCAAGGACCTTGACGGCCAACACACGGACACCGTGGGCAATGCCGGCGAGGCCAACGCCGTTGTTGCCGGTAGCCCCGATCGTGCCCGCCACGTGGGAACCATGGCCTACTTCATCATCGGGCGCGTGGCCCGGTCGTACCAGATTGGGCCCAGCCTCGATCCGCGAGCCGCCCAAATCTTCGTGGCGTGCCTCGATGCCGGTATCGACGACACCGACCGCCAAGGCGCCAGCACCTCGGGTCCGTCCCCACGCTGCCTGTGCCCCGATGCGAGCGTGTCCCCAGCAGTCGACGAGGCGCGGATCATCGGGGTCGCCAAGCGCCGTCAGGATGCGCAGGGGAGCAGGCACGGCCGGTGTCGGAAATCCCAGGAGCCGATAGCGAACGGACCGTTCAGCCCGGAGGACGCCCGGCTTCTCGTTGAGCAATCGCCAGGTCTCCTCCGCCGTGCTGCCTTCTGCGGGACGAATCCGCTGCCAACCGGGTGCGACGACCTCGCCACCGAGCAGCGGAACGTCGCCGCTCGTCTGGACGAGCACCGCCTCGGGGCTGGGACCTTACGCACCCACGGCCAGCAAGGGGGGCGAATCAGGACCCTGGACACAGCCGGAGGCGGCCAAGGCGACGCCCGGGACGAAGAAACGACGGAAACGGGAACGAACAGCCACGAGAACCTCCGCGCGGGCAGTACGCATCCCGCCTGCCCCGGGCACCTTGCGACCACCTTGCCCCGCCGCCTCGCCAGCACGAAGCCCCAAACGAAGCGGGCCCGGACCGTGCTTGGTCCGGGCCCGCCAGGAAACCGCAGCTAGCCGCAGCCACCCGACCCGCAAGCGGCGCCAGCCGGCACGGCATCATCCTCGGACACGGTCTCATCCTCGTCCTTGGGACGGAACGATGAACCACAGCCGCAGGACGAGGCGGCATTAGGATTGGTGATGGCGAAGCCGCCGCCCAGCATCGAGTTCTTGAAATCCACGACCGCACCCGACACCAACTTGAGGCTGCCGGGGTCGACGACGACACGGATCCCCTCGACTTCGGTCACGTGGTCTTCCGCCTTGGGCTCGTCGAGCCCCATGCCGTAGCTGAAACCCGAGCAACCGCCGGGCTTCACGAAGATGCGAAGGGCAAGGTCGTCACGGTCCTGCGCGGCGAGGAACTCGCGGACCTTCTTCTTCGCATCGGGAAGCAAAGTAATCATCGCAGCACCCTCCTGATGACCTCCAGCATAGCATCGGCGGACGTTTCGACCCAAGTGCGGCGTGGTTTTGCCAAATATTTGTTCGTCGACCAAATGTTCCCCAATGCCTCTGGAACAGTTCCTTCACGGAGGCCTGCCATCCTGATGACGGTGGTCGACCCGGATGCAACGGCGCATCCCTGCGAACCACCGCCGGCCACCGTCGCATCAGGCTACCCGCCTCGTCATCGTCACCGTCGCAGTAGCGGCCGTTTCCCCGAGGGGAGAACAGGTCACGCCCATGTGGATGCATCCGGTCCATCCGCCCATTCGTCCGGCAATTACCGACTCCAAGGGCAACGGTTACCTCTTCGCGCCTTCCCGGTGGGGCATTTTCCTCCTGACGCGTCGCTCCTGAGCGGCGTCCGACCGGCCCGGCACCCGATCGTCTGGGTGCCGGGCCGGCGTTCTTGTCACGACTCCCCAAGGGTGGGTATGGTGGACGTGAACCCCGGTCTGCGCGGTACGCGCCGACCACATTTGTCAGGTACACCGCCCGCCCCATGGACACTCCCAAGATTCGCGTGCTCATCGTGGATGACTCGATGACCCTGCGGATGATGTTCAAGAAGACCATCCAGAACACGCACTTCGAACCCGTGGCCGAGGCCGCGAACGGGGATCAGGCGCTCGAACGCTACAAAGAGGTTCGTCCGGATCTCGTCGTGATGGACATCGTCATGCCCGAGGTGGACGGCGTTACGGCCCTCTCCAACATCCTCTCGTTCGACCCTGACGCCCGGGTCGTGATGGTGTCCTCACTAGGCAGCAAGGACAAGGTCCTCGAGTCCATCAAGAAGGGCGCACGCAACTTCGTGATGAAGCCTTTCGAACGCGACACCCTCCTCCAGGCCTTGCAGAAGGCCTACGAGGGCAAGAGCTAGGTACGGTGCAGGCATGATTGTCACCACCGTACGATTCTTCGGGCAATACCTGCTCGAACGGGGTCGCATCGACCATAGGCAGTTGCTGGCTGCCGTCGAGTATCAGAATGTCACCAACGCACGCCTTGGAACGCTGGCATTGGGCAAGGGCTACCTGACGGAGGCCCAGGTCCAACGCATCAATCTGGCCCAGCGCACGACCGATCGCCTATTCGGCGACCTCGCCGTCGATTTGGGCCTTTCGGCGACCTCGCCGTCGATTTGGGCCTGCTGACGACAGAACAGCTCCACGAGCTCATCGAGCTGCAGAAGTCCCACCGTATCTTCCTCGGCGAGGCGCTCATCGAGAAGGGCTTCCTGACTCGTAAAGAAGTCGAGGCCGAGCTGGCGCAGTTCCGCGCTGATCAGCAAGCCAGCCAGATGATGATCCGGGGCGCCCTCATCCGGCTCAAGGATGCCGAGATGGTGGCCGACGTGCTCGACACGGTCCTGAAGATGTTCAAGCGTGTCCTGCACGAAAACGTCCTGATCGAGGATTGCCGCGAGGGTACGGAGAGCTGGATGGCGCGCGACTGGACGATCTCGCAGCGATTCACGGGTGACCTCGAGGCCACCTTCTCGCTGAATGTCCCGCAGGGTCTGCTGTTGCGCATGGCAAGCCTGATGCTCGAGGAAGATCTCAAGACCGTGGACGAGTTGGTCCAGGATGCCGGTCAGGAGTTCGTGAACATCATCTGCGGCAACATCGCGGCCAAGCTCAGCGTCCGGAATCGCAACGCCGGCCTGCTGCCCCCGGTCATCCAGCCGGCAGCCTCCCTGAAGCCGGACGAACAGGCCGAGGTCGTGCACGCCACCTTGATCTCGATCAACCATCAGTTCGACTGCCTGATTCAGGTGCACGGCAGCTCGGCTGTCTGAAAACGCCCCAAGCAGACGGTCGCGCCACCCGCGTGGTATGGCGCGACCGTTTGCTCAAGGCGGAGGGCACGGGATTCGAACCCGCAACCGGCTCATCACCGGCAACCGCTTTCGAGGCGGCCCGCTCACCGTTCGCTTACCCTCCGGGCGGGCACCTATCCTACCACACGGACCCGTCAGCCTTGCCGTCGGCCGCGGAGGCCGGCAAAGAATTCGTTCAGCAAGCCTCTTGCTGGCTCATCCATGATGCCCCCGACCACCTCGGGATGGTGGTCCATCTCGGACGCGGCCGGCAGGTTCCAGACGCTGCCGCAGGCCCCGCGCTCCAGATCCTCCGCTGCAAAGACCACGGTCGCGATCCTTGCCTGGATTGCCGCAGCGGCACACATGGTACAAGGCTCGAGCGTCACGTACAGCATGCAGTCATCGAGGCGCCAACGCTGGAGCAGGCGCGCTCCCTCCCGCAGAACCTCGAGCTCCGCGTGCCCGAGCGGATTGCGGTCCCGCTCCCGCGTATTGCCGGATCGGCAAAGGACCTGCCCCCCACGGACCAGAACGGCACCCACCGGTACCTCGCCAGCACGACCGGCCTCCCTGGCCTCCTCGAGGGCCGCCTCCATGAAATGCCGATGGCTCATACCGGGGAGCGTACACCGAGGCGGCACGCGTCACCAAGCGGCCGATGCGTTTCTGCTATTCTCGGTAGGACTGGGCCATCAAGGAGGCATGTGTGCGGGTCGGCGGACGGACCGACATCGGCAAGGTCCGAAAGACGAACGAAGACGCCATGGGTTTCGACCTCGAGCGTGGCATTTTTGTTGTGGCCGACGGCATGGGAGGCCACGCGGCCGGAGAGGTGGCCAGCCGCATGGCGGTGGACACGATCGTGGCCGGCCTGGAAGATCGCGCGCCCGGGCAGGACGCAGCGGATGCGATGTTCGCGGCCGTGGTCGAGGCCAACCAGCGCATCTCGACGTCGGCCGGACTCGACCCCTCGCTCAAGGGTATGGGGACCACCGTCGTCGCGGCGCTCATCGAGGAAGGACGCTGTGCCATCGGCCATGTGGGCGATTCACGGGTCTACCTGATTCGCGAAGAACGAATCATCCAACTGACGGAGGACCACTCCATGGTCCAGGAGTTGGTGAAGCGCGGGGCTATCCCTGCCGAGGCCGCGGAAACCCACCCGCTCCGCAACACCATCCTGCGAAGCCTTGGTCAGCATCCCAGCATCGAGGTCGATATCCTGACGCTCGACTGGCGCCCGGGGGATCGACTCGTCCTTTGTACCGATGGCCTGACCCGCTTCGCGCGCCCCGAGGAGATCCTGGCCGCAGTCAGCCAGGACGAGGACCCGGACCATGTCTGCAGGGATCTGGTCGACTTGGCCTTGGAACGGGGGGGGCGGGACAACATCACCCTGATCCTGGTCTGTGGTGCGTGACAAAGAGAACGGGACGGCCGACGATCGTCCTCGTTGACGACGACCCCCGTCAGACACGGGGCCTCGCGACGTCGCTCGAGCGCGCCGGCTTCGAGACCTTTACCTTCAGGACTGCCGCGGGTCTCGGGGAATGGCTCGCAGACCATGAGGCGGACTTGCTCCTGCTCGATGCCGAGCTTCCGGGCGAGAGAGGTCCTGCTGCCCATATCCGGCTCTGCGCAGAGGGGTTGCTCGATGAGGTGACGCCCGTGCTGATCGTCTCGGGCTACATGGAGACGTCCGACGTCGTGGCAGCCTATGAGGCAGGGGCGTGGGACGTCATCGTCAAGCCGATCGACCCGCGCATCCTCATTGCCAAGTGTCGAGGCATCCTTGCCCGGACAGGGCGGTTGCCTCCGGCATCACGGGCAGCGCACCGCCAAAGGTAAGGCTTGGTTAACTTCTTACGGTGAATTTAATCATCACTTGACGCTCTCTTGTCGGCTTCTTGACAACCTTCCCTTAACCTGAGGCTTGAGGATGACCCAGATGAACGCCAAGACCGCCCAAGTTTCCGCCCTGCCCCGCGCCATCGCGATCTCTGTCATGGCCGATCCCATTGGAACAGCCCGTACCGTCGCGTTCTGGGATGCCGTGGCCGACTTGATTTTCGACAACCGTCGCGACACGGCCCGCAAGGTTGCCGTTCTTCGGAGGTATGCCCGCCTGGTGTCGCGAACGCCCAATCGGTCGCTGGCCGACCTGGCCCTGCGCCTTGCGGAGTCCTGGGAAGAGCAGAGTCCCGGCCTGCGGGTCGCCTGATCCCTTGACGCACCCGGGTGCGAATGGCCCCATGGAAACGTGATTCCGTTCCCGAACATCGACCCCGTCGCCATCAGCCTGGGCCCCGTCAAGGTTCATTGGTACGGCATCATGTACCTGCTGGCCTTCTGGTGCGAGTACCTGATCCTCAAGGCCTCGACAGGCTGGCGCGGCTTGGTCCTGGACGCCGATGAGATTGGTGACTTCCTTGGTTACGCCATCTCGGGCGTGGTGCTCGGGGGGCGCTTGGGCTACATCCTCTTCTACAACCCGGCCCAGTACCTGAGCAACCCGCTCGAGATTCTGGCGGTCTGGCACGGAGGCATGGCCTTCCACGGCGGCCTTGTAGGCACGTTCGTGGCCGGCTGGCTCTGGTGCCGACGCAAGGGCGTCGGCTACGTGCAGATGTGCGATGCCGTCGTCGTGGGCGTCCCGGCGGGCCTGGGCCTCGGGCGCCTGGGCAACTTCATCAACGGTGAGCTCTGGGGAAAGCCCTCGGACCTGCCTTGGGCCGTGGTCTTTCCCACGGGCGGTCCCTTGCCCCGCCATCCGTCGCAACTCTATGAACTGCTGCTCGAGGGGGTACTCCTGCTGGGTGTGATGCTGCTGCTCGGTCGCAGGCGCCTGCCGCATGGCGCCCTCATCGGCATCTTCCTGATGGGTTACGGCAGTGTCCGCATGACCATCGAACTCTTCCGCAACCCGGATCCGCAATTCATCACCGCAACCAATCCCGCCGGCCACGTCTTGGGCCCCTTCTCGATGGGCCAGTTGCTGAGCCTGCCGATGGTCCTCGGAGGTGCGGCGCTTCTCGCGTGGGCCTTCCGGCGGGGTGAACGTCCGCCGGTCCGCTTCGCTCCGGCAGCTGCCGTGCAGACGCCCCCCCCCTCGGGAGAGCCCGTGGCGCAAGCAGATCCGGTCGCGGATGTGCCAGTCCCCGACTCCCAGACCTAAGTGCCGCCCTTGGCCGACCGGGCTCGGATCCAGGACCAGACCTTCTGGCTGTTGGTACCCTTCTCGGCCGAGAAAAGCAGCATCTCGTCCTGGCTGTAGAGATCGAGTGATTCGGCCCAGACCTTCTGCTGCCGACCGCGCTCGGCATTCGTCATCTTGTCGGCCTTGTTCAGGAGCAACAGGAAGGGCCGGTCGTGGGCCCGCAGCCACCCGACCATCATGTGGTCCAGGGCATCCGGTGGTCTCTGCCCGTCAGCGACCCACAGGACGCCTGCCAGGTTCGGCCGCTCCTTGAGGTAGGCCTCGATCAGCCCCTGCCAAGCCTGGCGGGCCCCCTTGGAGACGCGCGCGTAGCCGAAGCCCGGCAGGTCGACGAGCCTGATTCCCCCGTCGAGTGCAAAGAAGTGCAGCAGGGTCGTGACGCCTGGCTTCGCACCCACGCGGGCAAGGCGATGACGGTGGGTCAGCATGTTGACCGTAGAGCTCTTGCCCGCATTCGAGCGGCCGACCAAGGCGATTTCAGGCTGATCGGAGGGAGGACAGCGATCCATGCTGTCGGCACCCGTCAGGTATCGAGCCTGAGGAACCGTCATGCACCACCTCCGCGTAGACCTAACGCAAGATTAAATGTTGGCCAAAACAAGCAACCTTGCCTGCCTGACGACCTACAACCCTCCATCATCCCCCCTCGCCCGCCCGAGGACAACAACTTGCGCCAGTGGATTGCCGCTTCCATCCTGTCCCTGCTGGCCCCCACGGCCTGCGGAGCGCCCGCTCCGACAACCCTCCGCACGACGTCGGTCACAAACATTGTCGAAAGCCTTGGCATACCGCCGGCCCACAAGTTCCTGACGGTTCGGGCCGTCGTGACCAAGATGCTGCCCGATGACAACCAAGGGCTGCCCCACCAGCTGTTCATGGTACGCGTCACCAAGGGTGCCAGCGAAGGGGTCTACGAGGTCTCGAACAACACCCACCACGGATCCAAGGTCACGAACCTGAAGATCGGTGACGCCCTGACGATCCGGGGCACGCTCTACACTGGCGGGGATAAGGGTATCCATTGGACGCATCAGGCCAACAAGCCTTTCGATGCGGGCTGGATCAAGAACGAGGACGGTAAGGTCTTCCAGTAGGGCCCCGCGCTTGCGGGACGACGGCCCGGACGGTTTAATGAAGACGATCATGCGCCTTGGAAAAGTTGCAGCCATGGCGGCTGCCGCGCCGAAGTCCGCGCCCCGGACGTCGGCTGCCTTCCGGCGCGGTGACGGCCCCCAGTACGGACTCTGACGAGGCTCAGGCCAACAGGGGCACGCCACCCCCCTTCGCCCGACCCTTTCACGTCATCCCGTCCTTACCGGAGGCTCCAGCCATGACTCAGGTCATCGATCCCACGATGCCGCCCTACACGGATGAGGAGGTCACTCCCCTCAAGCCGGCCGTCCAGCCCGAACAATTGCAGCATCGCCACCTGCGCGAGGGCGAGTTCTGGCGCGAGATTCCCGCCTACAAGGAAGTCGACGAAGCAACCTTCCTCGATCACATCTGGCAAGGCAAGAACTCCGTCACGCATCCGGACAAGCTTCTGGAAACCATCAAGGGTCTGGCCCCGGCAGCTTTCGTCGACGACGTGCGCGATGGCTTTGCCAAGGCTCCGATGTCCTTGCGGGTCTCCCCCTACATGATTGCCTGCATCGACTGGCAGGATCCCTACCGCGACCCCATCCGGACCCAGTTCATCCCCGTGGGTAGCCGACTGTCGCCGGACCATCCGATGCTCAAGCTGGACTCCCTTCACGAGCAGGAGGACGCCCCGGTCCCGGGCCTGACCCACCGGTATGTCGACAAGGCCCTTTTCCTGCCCCTCGATACCTGCCCCGTCTATTGCCGCTTCTGCACCCGCTCCTATGCGGTCGGCCTCGACACCGAGCAAGTCGAGAAGGTTCAGCTGGGCGTCAACCCCAAGCGCTGGGCCAAGGCTTTCAAGTACATCGCTTCGCGTCCCGAGCTCGAGGACATCGTGGTGTCGGGTGGGGATACCTACCAATTGGCCCCGCGGAACATCCGGCAGATCGGCGAGACGCTCCTCAAGATGGACAACATCCGCCGCATCCGCTTCGCGACCAAGGGTCCTGCCGTCATGCCGATGAAGATCCTGACCCACGGCGACTGGACGGATGCCCTGTGCGAGATGGCCGAACTGGCGCGCTCCATGGGCAAGGAAGTGGCCCTGCACACCCATTTCAACAACCCTAGCGAAATCACCTGGATCACGCAGAAGGCCATCCAGCTGCTGATCAGCCGTGGCGTCTACATCCGCAACCAGAGCGTCCTCATCCGCGGAGTCAACGACGACCCCGAGACCATGCGCCTGCTGGTCAAGCGACTGGGTCACATTGGCGTGCATCCCTACTACGTCTACATGCACGACATGGTGGCCGGGGTCGAGGACTTGCGAACTCGTGTCCAGACGGCCCTCGACATCGAGAAGTATGTCCGGGGTTCGACGGCGGGCTTCAACACGCCGACCTTCGTCTGCGACGCGCCGGGCGGCGGCGGCAAGCGGGACGTGCACAGCTTCGAGTACTACGACCGTGACAACGGCATCGCCGTATACGTGGCACCCAGCGTCAAGCCCGGCCAGATGTTCATGTACTTCGACCCTATCAAGAGCCTGTCTCCGGAAGCGCAGGCACGCTGGCAGGACCCGGTCACGCGCGAGGAGATGATGGACGAGGCACGGCGCAAGGCGATGGACGCCGCCCGCTGACGACCGACGAAGCGAACGCCCCCCGGACCGAGAAGTCCGAGGGGCGTCCTGCTGAAGAAACGGCGCGCCCGGTGATCAACGGAACAGCGGAATCAACTGTCCGCCCGGATGCAACCGGTCGAAATGACGGTAATCGGTGGGGATGCGCACCGGCAATCCGGCGTGTGGCGCCGGCCACGCGGGATTCAGCAGGCGCAATTCGTCTGCCCGGAAGGGGCTGTCGAGCATCGCATCCGCCAGGTCTTCCCACGTCGCCAGCCCGGGGGGCACCACCACTGTCCTGAAGCCGCGATCCGGGGCAAGGTCCACCGAGGTCGGAGGAGGAACGGGAATGGGTTGAATCTTGCCGTCGAGGTAGCCTGCCACCTGCGCCAATGCCTCGACGTAGGGGAAATTGTCACTTGTGTCGGTCTTTCGACCAGCCGGGACGGCAATGTCACGATGGCGCGTGATCCGTTTACGACCCATGCCGTGCGTCTCGATGAGCCAAGCCGTCAAGTGTGCAACCGACGCGACCTGAGCGGCGCTGTAAGCCTCGCCGTTGTCACCCAGGTTGCAAATCTCGATCCCGATCGAGAAGTCATTGACGTTGTTGCGCCCCTGGTAGGCGCTGGGGCCGGCGTGCCACGACCGCCGGTCGTCGGCAACCGAACGCACGATCTCGCCGGAGCGGTCCACGGTGTAGTGGCTGCTGACTTGGGCCTCGGGATTCTGGAAGTAGCGGCCGGTCTGGCGGGCCGAAGCCCGGGAGGCCGTGTGGTGCCAGACGACGCAGTCCGGCCGGACCTGCTCCGGACGGTCATTCATATTGGGCGATGGCAAGTCAACAAAGCCCGGGGCGGAGACAGCTTCGACATAGCCCGAGGCGCGAACGGCAATGCCCTTGACCCTGAGTGCGGGTCCGGTACCCATGCCACAACCGGCAAGCGTCAGCGCAAGACCAATCGTGACGAGGCGAGAAAACGGCAGCATGGTTTCATTCTGCCTGAAACCCAAGGTCTGTTCAAGACCTGTTCAAGAACAGGTCAATCCCCGGCACCGGGGCAAGTGTGCGGTAACACCTGCCAAGGCACAGACCGGCAGGACGAGACTAAGCCTTGTCCTGCCCCACCTCGAACCCCACGACGTTACGCTCGGCCTTGCTGAACTCGATGCCCACCAGCGTAACGGTGATGCCGGGCGCGCGGTACTTGGCTGCGTAGTCCCGCTCCCGGATTTGGTCGAGCGCCTTGCCCTCGGCGGGGCCGTCCACCACCTTGAACTCGAGGATGTAGACCCTGCCGGGCACCCGCAACACAAGGTCGATACGACCCTTGCTCGTCGTGTCCTCGGCCCGCAGGTCGAGGCCGAGCGCCGCGAGGTGACTGTAGAAGACGCTGGCGTAGTAGCCCTCGTACTGCGCGATGGGGTTGTTACGGTACCAATCGTGCGGGATGCTCGAGAACAGGCGCTGCAGGATGGAACGAGCCGCCTCGAGGTCGCCGTTCCGGAAGGCGTCGGGCAGGTCGAAGCGGACATCCTTGACGGCTTCCGACGTCGGGCCCAGACCCAGCAGCAGGCTGCGGTTCAAGCTGACTTCGACTTCCCGGTTGGGATAGCCCAGGAAGTAGACGGGTTCTTCCTCTCCGGCCTGCCGAGTTTCACGGATGGTCAAGTAGCCCGTCTGCCACAGCAGGGCCTCGGGTTCGATGCGGTCGACATCAAAGGCCGAGAGGAAGTCCTGGTCGGTTCGCAGGCGTTCGAGGCGGGGCGTGAAGAACCCCCGCCGGGCCAACAGTTCGACAAGAAAAGTCGGGGTGCCCGTCTCGAACCAGTAGGG